>JAJWFY010000061.1:0-12285 GCA_021615735.1 Segatella copri
GCAAAGGTACGAATAAATGAAAAGACTACAATGGTATAAACGCGGAGCCGCTTACCACGAATTGGGGTTATCCCTCACGATTTTCTCACTACACTCTACCAAATACTGCATATCATTGTTGAAAGGCTTACGATGGATGGCATCAGAGAAATGTTACGGTTTCATGGCATGAAATATTTTATTTCATACCACGAAACTGTTTGTTTCAAGCGGAGAAACACTTTGTTTCATCCTGTGAAACGAACCGATACGTTGTGGTTTACGATTTTAGTTGACCACTTTTAGTTTTATTTGTAAGACGAGTTGACTCGGTTAAAACTTATTTATAATTCACGTTGACTTTCCTCAACTTCCGCCCATCGGCAAGGAGTTTGCTTTACTCGTAAACGAATCCGGTATCTTCTGCATAATGATTAGCAGAAAAACGTGATAGACAACCCCAAATCGTGAGGGATAGCGTGATGGATATTGTAAACTTTTTATCAATCCGTCACGCCAAGCAAAAAAAATATAACAATCTCATTATCAAATAATTAAAGTTTCGAAAAACAGAAAACGTGATGGATGTGATGGATAAAGGCAGAACTTTAACTAAAAAAATGATGCTGTATTACGGACTTATGACACACCCTCTACTTATTTTATATATTTTGCTCGTAAGCATATGATAAAGAATACTCAAGTAGCTCAGTTTGCTAACTCAAGTGGCTCGTTTAGCGAGTTAGACGTCTCGATAAGCTGACACAGACGTCTCGATAAGCCTACGGATACGACTCCGTTAGCATACGCAGTCGTGGAACTCTGCCGTAAGAGCAGAACATCAGGAAACCGATGTCGTGGTCGTAGCAAGGACGATAGGCAATGCCTTTCAGTGATTCCGTATATCCTTCGGCAGCCTTGCGCACAGCCTCATCCTTTGTATTCTGATAGTCCATCCAGAGGATGCCTGGCCAGAAGCCATCACACCACTCTTCCGCCGTAGCCTTGAGGCAGTTCCACCCTTTCTGCTTATCGCCCTTCAGAATATTGCGAGGTTCCATCGTATAGTCGTAAGAACCAGCCTTCTGCTGCAACTCTGCCAGGGCACGCTTCACCTGCTTGTGGCAGTATTGCAACTGCTTATCAACATCGAGTGCCAGAACCTGCGCAGCAGTCTGCACCTTCTGCGCCATGCTTATCTGCGATATGGCAATAGTGGCCATACAAAAAAGTATTCTTCTTATCTTCATCATTTTATTGTGATTATTAGATTCTTCTTAATCTTATTACGTACAAAGATTAATAAACACGTAAAAACAACCGATATTTCCATAAGAAAAATGAAAATATTTCCCTCATTTATGCGAGAGTTTAGAAAAAAGTTTGTATTTTTGCAGTGGGTTCGTAATAAGGCGTCTTACAAGATGAAATCACGTAACCGAGAAGTCATCTTCAAGGGCATCGAGCTGTCATACTATTACGAAGGGTATGAAAGAGTGAAATAAAGGACATAAATATTATAACAATGAAGACAATATCTGAAATACTAAACCTTTTGAAGTCGTACAAGAGTATCGCTACTTCAAAATATGGATTGACAAAGATTGGCTTCTTTGGCTCAGTAGCTCGTGGTGAACAGACTGACGAGAATGATGTTGACATTTGTTACGAAGGCAAGGCTCCTTCTTTCTTGACATTAGACTTGATACAAACCGACTTGGAAAAGTTGTTTGGAGCCAAGGTCGATATGGTTAGGGTAAGAGACAGGAAGCAAAGAGGTTCTTGATATAGCAAAGAGATACCAAACTAAACTGCTTTACCAATGGAAGCAATTCAAGGAAGGTAAAACTATAAGAATAATAAAAATAAAAACGTAAAAATATGTATCAGAATGAAGGTTATTGGAATGTGAAGCCGAAAATCAAGGCTGTATCGTTCCCAAAGAGAGGTAAGTTTGAAGTTACCCTGCAAGACGGTCGTTCTATAACGATGCCTATTTCTGCTTTTCCAAGCATGAAGAAAGTGCCTGTTAAAGTCCTTACTCCTCACTCCCATAAACTATAGATATAATGCCAACACTTAATTGGATAGGAAAAGACAAAGTGGTGGGGCATCATAATGATGTGCCCTATCATGTATTGGAACATCAATACGGTTATTCTGCCGAAAAAGGGCAGACAACAGAACCAACCCATAGTGGCAACATGATTATCCATGGAGATAATCTGTTGGCACTCAAATCTCTTATGCCCATATATGAGGGTAGAATCAAATGCATCTATATAGACCCTCCTTACAACACTGGTAACGAGAATTGGGTTTATAACGACAATGTTAACGACTCTCATATCAAGAAATGGCTTGGAGAAGTAGTGGGCAAAGAAGGAGAAGACTTGAGCCGACACGACAAGTGGCTCTGCATGATGTATCCTCGTCTCGTATTGATGAAGAAACTTTTGAGTGAGGATGGTGCAATCTTTATATCTATCGGCGATGCAGAGGATGCACAACTACGCAAGATCTGCGATGAGATTTTTGGAGTAACTTGCTTTGTGGCTAATATTGCATGGCAAAGAACTTACTCACAAAGAAATGATGTTGACGGAATGGGAGTAGAGATTGAGCACATATATGTCTATGGAAAAAATCCTGATTGGACTCCATTAAAATTAGAACGTACAGATGAAATGGATTCCAAATATGCAAACCCCGACAAAGATCCTAATGGGAAATGGCAAAACACATCTGCAAATGCCCCCAATGCGTTTACACACCAAGGTATGGTTTATGCCATCCAAAATCCATTTACAGGAGAGTTACTATATCCTCCAATTGGAAGATGTTGGACATTTCAACAAAGAGATATGTTAAACTATTTACAAGGTTGGTGCAATTATGAACTTCGAGACATAAACGATGCAGAGAAGAGAGCAGAAGTATGCGGAACATCCAAAGAATTAGTAAGAGTTGGAGTTAAAGCTATTATGATTAAAGATTCTTTCGAAATTTCTCAATCTAAGGCAATGGAAGTTTACAACAGAGGGCAATGGCCAAAACTATTTTTTACCAAAGGTGGACAAGGTGGGCTTCGACGTAAGACATATTTGCAAAAAGTAGAAGGAAGAGTAGCTACAAACTATTGGAAAATGGAAGAAGTGGGTCACACTGATGAAGCCAAGAAAGAAATCAAAACCATCTTCGAAGGCAAATGCCCATTCGAAACACCCAAGCCCACCCGCTTGTTGAAGCGCATCATTGACATAGCTACGGAAGAAGACAGCATCATTCTCGATTGCTTTGCAGGAAGCGGGACTACAGGTCATGCTGTATTGATGGAGAACCAACAGAAGCCTGAAAGCCAACGCAAGTTTATCATGATTGACATCATGGACTATGCCGAAACGGTTGCTGCCGAACGTATTCGCCGTGCCATTTCAGGCTATCCCTTCAAGGGCAAGAAAGAAGAGGAAATTTACAGCAAGAAACTGACAGCCAAGAACATCCTCAAAAGCCGAAGAGTTTTTGAAAGAAGCCGAAAGCATCTCTATCGAAAAGGCAAACGAATACGCCAAGATTAGCAAGCCAAAGATTGCAGACAACTGTCTGAAAGTAATTGGCACAAAGGTATATGAAGACAAGATGGAAGGCTTAGGAGGCGCATTCGATTATTACGAACTTGGCGCACCTCTCTTCAACGAGGACGGCAACTTGAATGAAGAGGTTGGTGTCGACAAGATAAGAGAATATATCTACTATGCCGAGACCAAGCAACCTCTTCTATGTCGTCAAGATGCCCAAGAAGAATATCTACTCGACGAGTACAACCGAGCAGGCTATTACTTCTATTATCAAACAGACAAGGCAACAACATTAAGCTTCGACACATTGGCAAACATCGTAAAAAACAAGCACGAGATGTACATCATCTACGCCGACCGTTGTTTGCTCGATGAGAAGTTCATGACTGAGCATCACATCAAGTTCAAGAAGATACCACGTGACATTAAACGATTTTAGATTATGGAATTAAAACAATATCAGCAAGCAGTCCTCAACGACCTTGCCCAATACATAGATATCCTAAAGGAGCAAGAAAGTAACCACAAGGCTTTCTCTACCTACTGGAAGCAAAATGGCATTACCCTCCAACAAGGTGAAGAGACCTTTCATCCCTATTGCGACACCATGAATGGAGCTCCAAACATGACGATAAAAGTACCTACCGCAGGAGGTAAGACTTTTATCGCCTGCAATGCCATACGCACTATCTTCGACGCAATGCCTGTGAATAGGACTAAAGTCGTAGCATGGTTTGTACCATCAGACACAATACTCAAACAGACATACGAGAATCTAAAGAATCCACAACATCCTTATCGTCAAAGAATTGATGCGCTCTTCAATGGAAGAGTTGAAGTGTATGACAAGCAAGCCCTTCTATTCGGTCAAAACTTCAACCCAACTATCATAAAAGAGCAACTGAGTATTTTCGTATTGAGCATCCAATCATTTGCCACGAAAGCCACAGACAAGCGATTAGTGTATAACGAGAATGAGAATCTTGCCGAGTTTGCCAAGACCTACTCTCCTAACGAGAAACATATCGAAGGTGCCGACGAGACCTCACTCATTCAAGTCATCGCCCATCTCAATCCCGTCACGATTATCGACGAGAGCCATAACTTCGAGGGTAACCTGCGCATCGATACGCTTACCAACATCAACCCTTGCTTCGTGCTCAACCTGACAGCCACTCCACGCAACAAGAGCAACATCATCAGTTTTGTTGACCCAGCAAGCCTGAAAAGAGAAAACATGGTCAAACTCCCTGTCATGGTGAGCAACTACCAGAATCATATAGATGTAATCAATAGCGCCATAGCCCTCAGAAAGAACTTGGAAGACAAAGCCAAGAGCGAAGAGACGAATGGCGGTGACTATATTCGTCCTATCGTCCTTTTCCAAGCACAACCCAAGAATGACGAAGACAGCGTAACCTTCTCCAACATCAAGGCTAAACTCGTGAAAGCAGGAATCCCAAATGAGGAAATCAAGATAAAGACAGCCAATCAAAATGAGCTGAAAGGCATCGACTTGATGAGCCGAGAATGTCCTGTGAGATACATCATCACAGTCAACGCCTTGAAAGAAGGATGGGATTGTCCGTTCGCCTACATTTTGGCATCGGTAGCCAATCGCTCTTCCAAGATTGACGTGGAACAAATATTAGGCCGTGTCTTGCGCCAGCCTTACACGAGACAGCATGGCAGCGCCTTGCTCAACATGTCGTATGTACTCACATCATCCACCAACTTCCACACCACCATCGACAATGTGGTGGAAAGCCTGAGAATGTCGGGGTACAGCCGTCGTGACTATATCGCAAACGACACGACGACAAACAAGACGGATACTCCAAATGAACCTATGCTAAACTTCAGAAACGACGAAGCTCTAAAACTTGGCTGTGATAACGATCCCAAGAATGACGAGACCGCCCAAGAAGAGCAATCCGAATGGAACTTTAAAGCAGAAGACATCATCATGCCTTCTACCTCACAACAAAAAGCGATACAAGAAGACTCCGCCACCATTTCGCTCATGAAACAGGCGGAGGAAATGAGCCGAACTTACGAACGGCAAGTGAAGGAATCCACCAATAGTGGAATAAGCGAAGAAATCATGCAAAAGACAAACATATACCCTATCAGAAAAAGCTACGAAGATTTAGCAGAGAGTATCTTATTGCCCAAGTTCTATGTCAATACCGAAAAAGACTATGGGATATTCGGTACAAGCAGCACCAAGATTCTCGTTACTCCAGAAGTATTGCTCGAAGGCTTCAATCTCTCGGCAGAAGACCGTCACATCGAATTCAACTATAACACTTCCAACATCAGAAGGATTGACATTGACAAGAACAACGAGAATGACATCACCGCTTTTGCAGTCAAGGAGAAAGAGGCCTTTGAATTAGAAAACTTCTATGGCAACATCCAAGACAAGAATAGCATTATCGTTCAGTTGTCTAAGTCCATCAGAGACGATATAACACAAGACAACAGCATATCTGACGGCGAATTACATACCTACATTAAAAACGTGCTTCAAGATTACGACTTGTCGCACCTCCAAATGTTAGGAAAGAACTTGAATGAGACCATGCAGTCGTTCAAGAGCAAAGTCAAGGCTCTCAAAATATCCTATGCCAAGAGACAATTCGAGGGCAAGATACGCTCTGGGCAAATCTCTTTGCAACCCACAGAACATCTCCCTAACGACATTATATTAAGCAAAGACAAGGCACCAGCCATTGAGAAGAAAATGTATCAAGAGGAAGAAGGCTTCAATGGGTTTGAGAGAACAGTCATTGAGCAGGTAATCAGCCTTGATTGCGTAAAATGCTGGCATCGCAATCAAGAAAGAGGGAAAGGTTTCTGCATCAATGGTTTTATCAATGCTTATCCTGATTTTATCATTATTCTCAACAATGGCATCACAGTCATGCTAGAGACCAAGGGCAATTATCTTGATGGTTCTGATAGCAAGAACAAGTTGGTTTGTGGAGATACATGGTCTAAGTTGGCAGGAGCTAAATTCTACTATTTTATGGTATTTGAGAATTCCCCCATAGAAGGAGCGGTAAGTGTCAATACTTTCATCAACAATCTTCAGCAATTAGGGGCTAATCAATAGAGAGCATCGACCAGCAACTCTATCATAAGTATTCCCTTGCTCACGAGATGAAATCGCCTTTATAATGGCTTAGCTATACAACAAAAACAATCCCTATAGCGATGATAAACCATTGCTATAGGGATTGCCTTGTAAAATTAATTAGAAAGGCTAACTTTTCCATTCTCTGAGCAGACGATGCGCTGCTCGGTTCCATCCTTCAGTTTCACGATGATGCCCACGGCACCCGGCTCGCTTGGCGTAAAGTAATCAACCGATGCTATATCGCCCGGCTCCGTATCAGAACTTGGCTCATATACGCAGACGAAAGGATGATTCCATGCCTCACCCTTCTGGCGAGCCACGAAGGTCAATACCGGCTGGTCGATTACCTTATAAGGCTGGTTAGGCATACGCTCGTATTCCAGATTGGCAGGAGAGAGCGCCTCGAAGATGGTGCGGTTTTCATCCGCCTTCATCCACATCGTCATCGTAATCTCCTTCTGGTTGTCCATCGTAGCCACCATCTTCTCATCTTCTATCCTGGTTACAAACTGGGTCTTGACAGAAGAGGTCATTTCAGCGCTTACCTTATTATATATATAGGAATAAGCATAGAGATGACCGCCGGCAAAAGCGAGTTCCTCAGTAGGTTTCATATCGAGCGCCTTATCGCTTGCCGCATCCATAACCTTCATCTCCTGTCCCAGGTTGTGATAGAAGTAATCGTGGGTCTTGTCGCCCCCTTCCTTCTTTCGGCTGCGGAATACGTCGATGTAATAACCGCCCTTATCGCTGGTCTGCACGATGGCTGTAGTACGCTGCTGCTCTGCCTGTATTTCCGGCTCAATGAAGCTTACTGTAGCGTAAGTCATATTGCCCAGATTCCCTGCTTTCGCATCAGATTCTTTCTGATAGGAAATCTTCTGTTCCGAGAGTTTTTTGCTCGCAGGCTGTTCTGCGCTTACCTCAGGAGATAAAGCCATTACCTTAAAGGCATGCTGCGACATCATCACCGGTTGCGGCATAGACGCGGGCTGCATCTCGGGCAATGCCCATTATCTGTCGGTTTACGCTGGCTATGTTGCAACCCGTCTTGGCTGGCGAAGTCTTCTCCATCTTGCCAGAAGCCTTGCTTACATAGGTTACATTTCTTTTGTTTTTGCTAATAATACGATTGGGAAGGGGGATATACGTAGTATCTTCATAAAACAAATTTCAAAAAGCCCCGACTACATCTTAGTAGCCGAGGCTTTCCTTCAAAATCTTCTATATTTTTATGTTTCTTCAATCTTCCAATCCCCAATCGTTCGCTTTTGGCTATCATAATTGATTCCCACTTTAACCAATCGCTTTCCATCTGCCGAATAAGGTATCAGATATCCCTTATCGTCTATCTGCCTCAGAGCCTCTTCTGCCGACTTATCGTATTTCAGTTCTATCACATACACAGTATCAGGCATGTGCAGAACGGCATCAGCCCTACCTATTGCACTATCTTCTTCCACCAGGATATAAGCACCCAAGAGGTTGAAGATGAGATAGAACACCGTTTGAAAATCCTTCTCGTTTTTATTAGACAGTCGGTTGGAGATACTAGCAAGATAAGCTTGCATCTTCTGCAAGGCGCCATCCATGTTGTTGCCATAGAGCTGTTCCAGAAAGGTAAAGATAAAACTATTATTATCCAATTGAATTGGAGACAGATAGTTTGGCGCAAGCGATTTCAACATTCCTATGCGCACTTCCCTGTTAGGATAGTCCAGCTGATAGCATTGCAATAGCGGATTATACTTCTTGATGGTAAGATAACCACTCTGGTAGAGCAAAGGAAGCGCTGAAGTCATCTGCTCTGGCGAAACATCAAAGTCATCAACCCCTACACTTTTCTGCTCAATATCCATCACTCCCACATGATACTTCTGCAAAGTCTTGATGAGATAACTTGGGGTACCGGAACTGAACCAATAAGCCGAAACCTTTTTATTCTTCAAGGCCTTTACAAGACTGAAAGGATTGAATATATCTTCTGAATTATCACTGAAATGATAGCCATCATAATATGACGTAAGTTCACCTATTGTTTCTTCCAAGGTTCTGCCTAAATGCTTTGCCAACAACTCCACATCTGGCTTCATATCATTCAGAAGTTCCGTCTTACTGATACCGCAGATAGCAGAATACTGGTCGAACATGCTGATATTATCCAGGTTGTTGATTTCACTAAAGATACTTAATTGAGAGAACTTGGTAATACCAGTAATAAAGACGAAACGCAACCAAGGGTCCAAGTATTTAATAGGACTATAGAAGTTCTTCATGATCAAACGGAGTTCTACCAGATTTTCCTTCTCATGCACGACATCCAGCAATGGAGCATCATACTCATCAATGAGAATGACTACCTTCTGCCCCGTCTGCTTATAAGCACGTTTTACCAGACATTCCAAACGCTGATTAGCCTTAATAGCCCAATCTTCCGTACCATAGATTTGTTCCAACTGGCTTAGCTTACCTTCCAATTCATTGATTAAGTCAGCAGGATTCATGTGCTTTGCCGTACTCATATCAAAATGAAAAACCGGATACTTTACCCATTCCTTCTCATAATCCCCAAGGGCAAGCCCATCAAACAGATTCTTTCTTCCTTCAAAATAAGCCTGAAGCGTAGAGACAAAAAGAGACTTTCCGAATCGTCTTGGGCGACTCAGAAACAGATATTTGGATCCATTTCTTATGAAATCCACAATATACTTAGTTTTATCCACATACACATAGTTTTCTTCTCGTATCTCAGAGAAGGTTTGTATGCCCACCGGATATTTTCTAATCTCTTCCATAGTTTTCCTTCTTTATATTCCGCTGCGAAGTTACGAAGAAAAATGCATATACGCAAAGGTTTCATCGAAAAATTTCAATGTTAAAGAAAATAACTCGCTCTAAATTGGACTTTGATTGAAAATCAAGAAGTTGGGCGTTTGCCTATATTATATAGGTAACAATATGGAAACGAGCGGACTTCTGCTCGTTTCTGTATTTTGCAATATGCAAAGAACGCCTTAATTCGGGGACAAAGATACGATATTTTTCTAAATCTCGCATAGCTTACAAGGTGAAAAACTTGGAAATTAGAACTTTTTACGTTAAAATCCATATTTGACAAGCAGATTTTGAAGAAAATATTTGGAGTTTCCAATAAAAAAGAGTATTTTTGCAGCAACAAATCCCACCACGCCTCTCAACGATGCGTACCACGGTGGGACTTCGCTTTTTATAAAGGGTATATGGATTACGACAAACAACCGATAAACGTAGATGAACAGGTTGCCTTGCTCCAGAACAGAGGGCTGGTGATAGAAGAGAGAGCCTGCGTAATAGGCAAACTGGAGAACGAATGCGTAAAGGCATTCCTCGACCACGAGGAAGAGATTCTTGCCGGCACCTTCGAGGGAGCCCTCATCGACCACATCTCGGAGCACGAGCGCAATGCCTACATCACCTGCACCCAGGTTTCGAGAAAGAAGATTTATGCCAGCAAGCCCGTTCTCGACATCGAGCTTTCGGGTTACAGGATCATGGCTACGCTGATGGAGGTATTCATCGATGCCGCCGTCAACCCGTCCCGTTTCTACTCCAAGCAGCTTCTGCGCCGGGTAAGCAGCCAGTACGATATCGAGAACGAAAGTCTGGAAGAGCGAATCATGGCAGTATTGGATTACATCAGCGGCATGACGGATATCTATGCCTTAGATATTTATCAGAAGATCAACGGAATAAGTCTGCCGATAGTATAGAAACAAAACAGGCGTTTCTTATATTTTTGTGTAAAAGTGTGTTAAATAAAGAAAGATAATAGGAAGAAGAATGCAATAATGGGGGGAGAATAATGTTTCATATATAGAGGATGGGCAAAGCGCCTATCATGTATAACTCATAAAAACAACAGTTTATGAAAGCAAAGATTTACTTTTTGGCAATGGCTTTCGTCGCTCTCTTGATGGTAGGGTGTAGCGATGATGATGGTATTCAACTCACACAGGATGAAATCATTGGTGATATTAATACAGGCAAACAAGTGGGTATCAAGGGCAATAGCCTTGTCATATATACCACCCAGGGTGCCTACGTGAATGTGCAAGGAGCCAAGGGCAAGATTTCGGCACAGTCTTCTGATGAGAAAGTAGTCACTGTAACTTGCATCCATGAGACGGGGCAATATGGTAAGGATGAGCGTATTAGCTTGTCTGCTATCGCTGTGGGAAAGGCTATTGTTACAGTGACTGATGAAGATGGTAATGAGGCCAAACTTGCCGTGGAAGTCAAGGATGTTGAGACGTTATGGGAGACTACACAAGTATTTAGTGGTTATCAAAAATATTGTAAGGTGGAGGGTGTTTCCAAGGAAGATTCTTTGGTGATAGCATCGGATGCGATAGCAAGTAAGCCTTATGAAGCTGTTAAATTCAAGAGCCGTGGTGATGTATTTACAGTATCCCAAATCCAGTTCCTTGCTGGTGGAAAGGTGTTGGTGGATGGGTATTATACTACTACGTATAATGAAGATCACAGTATACTTTATTTCGAGGTTGGAGATGGTAAAGGCGGAACTTTGGAGAATTTCTATTTGAAACGAAAAGAAGGCTCGCATTTCTTCTGGGATTTGACAGATAAATATAAGGAAGCTTATCCGCAAGTAACAAAGGTGGAGTTAGTTTGGGCAGCTGCTCAGCTTTTTTAAGTTTTCTTCATATTAAAAGGGTCGCTTCAAAACTCATTCTCTTATTCGCTTTCGGGTGCTTTAGGGCTTTATGTTAAAGTTTCCATCACAGCTAAACTTTCTGGAAAGAAAACGGCAGCAGACATTGATGGAAACTTCACAATTGAAGTGGAGCCAAAAGATACAATCACCATAAAGTTCATTGGTATGCAAGACAGAATCATCAAACTCTCTGAAATGAATTTCGAAAAACTCAATGTCATCACTTTGACAGAAAGTGGAGGACTCATGGGTGAAATTGTTGTTATCAAAAAAGGACATAAGCATAAAAAAATAAACTATGGCAAGAGGACGTTATATTTGCAACACTCTCAAAGCTATCCGCAAGCAGATAGCGGATGCAAATGGGATTGACTATTCACCCGAAGAATGTCATTTCAATGGTGAATGCAAGGGAACTTGTCCGAAATGTGAGCAAGATGTGAGAGATTTGGAGCATGAGTTGCGACGTAGACAGACCGCAGGAAAGGCTATCAAGGTTGCAGGTATTGCAGCAGGACTTGTCGCCATGGCGGCTTGTTCTGATGGGAAACCACAAGGAAACGACAAAGATACACTTACAAGATTGCCGACAACCTTGCATGAAGACTCAATAGACCCAACAATGTACAACGGTGAAATCGACCGCACAAAGCCTATCAAAAACGTGACCGTCAAGAAATTCATGCCGCTGAAAGAGGACAGCAAGCCATCTAAGAAGAATAAGCGAGCCAAGACCGCCGTTGTCCAATCCGCCATCGCCACAGACTCAACCAATAACAGCAAAATATTTGATAATGTTGATGAGGAAGCGTCATTTCCTGGTGGCATAGCGGCGTGTATGAAATATATTGCAGACAATTTTCGCTATCCAA
>JAJWFY010000062.1:0-127 GCA_021615735.1 Segatella copri
AATATAAATAATTAATAATCATTTTTCGTGTCCACTTTGGGGAGCTGCTACAACGAGGAAAGTTCGTGTAAAAAAAAATGCAAGTATACGAGGAAAGTTCGTGTAAAAAAGTGTATGCATGCGATGA
>JAJWFY010000062.1:227-11875 GCA_021615735.1 Segatella copri
AAGTTCGTGTAAAAAAGTGTATGCGCACGATGAAAGTTCGTGTAAAAAAGTGTATGCGCACGATGAAAGTTCGTGTAAAAAAGTGTATCTTTGCAACCGACAGAGCTGTTTAAACATCATAGCATCAAGTTATTAACATCATTAACAACTTCAAAATGTATGTAAGGATGAAATACAAGAACTTCACAATTCTCCATGTCGCCATACAAGGAGCAAGAGTGGATGAAGAATGTTCCATTGTACGGGGTAGAGGAGAGTTTCTAGAAACTCTCCTCACAATACTCCCTGAACTTTGACTTAGGCATGGCAATACCGATGAGTCTATTAGATAACGCAACAATAACAACAAAATAAAAAAATATGCTACAACGTGACTACATACAGCGACTGATTCGCGAGTTTATGGCGGCACTCGAAAGAATGCTCGAAAAGAAAGAGGTGGAGGTGAGACGTGAGAAGATTAAGGAGCTTTACGACCAATACGTGGGTCCTTACGCCTTCTACAGCATCGCCACCATCGAGGATGTGATGAAGGCGATGGCAGGAATAGATGACGAGGAGAAGCGACTCTCCAAGATGGACATGCTTGCCGAACTCTATTATCACGAGGCTGATATGGTGGGGCAGCCCACAAGAGATGAACTGCTGAATAAGGCTTTCATGCTCTTCGATTATGTGGAAACCCACGGAGACACCTTCTCCATTGAGCGCCGTAACAAAATGGCAGAAATCAAACAGAAAGTGGGAGATGCGCTCAAATAAAGAGTGCATCCTCCTCCTTTTTTATATTTCCAGGATAACAAAAACTAATCATAAAGTTCAATGTTCAAAGCTCAAAGTTCAAAGTCAACAAACGACATGACTGTAGGTTCGCCCTTGCGATCCATCATCAAATTTGCGATTCCACTTATCTTGGGTTACATCCTTCAGCAGATGTATCTCATTATCGATGCCGCCATCGTGGGAAGATGGATTGGCGTGGGGGCTCTTGCGGCAGTTGGCGCATCCAGCTCCATCATGTTCCTCATCATGGGTTTCTGCAACGGCTCCTGTGCCGGTTTTGCCATCCCTGTCGCCCAGGCATTCGGCGCCAGGGATTATGCCAAGATGCGGGCTTACGTAAGCAACAGCATCCGCATCGCCGTGGTGTTTGCCGTGGTCATCACCTTTCTTTCCTGCATCTTCTGCGGAAAGATTCTGCATCTGGTGAATACGCCGAAGGAGGTGTTCGATGATGCCTACATCTTCCTGATGCTGCAGTTTGCGGCGATTCCTTTCACTATAGCCTACAATCTGCTCTCCGGTCAGATCCGTGCTCTGGGCAATTCGAAGCAGCCTTTCTATTTCCTCATCACAGCTTCCGTTATCAACATTATTCTAGATGGCATTCTGATTCTCGGTATGGGGTTAGGTGTAGAGGGAGCAGGTATTGCCACCTGGCTATCGCAGGGAATCTCCGTGCTGCTCTGTATCTGGTTTATCAAGAAGAAGATGCAGATTCTGATTCCAAAGGGTGAGGAAAGGAAATTTGATAACAAGAAGATAAGCATTCTGCTGAACAACGGCGTTCCGATGGGTCTGCAGTTCTCGATTACCGCCATCGGCAGCATCATGCTCCAGAGTGCCAACAACGCTCTGGGAACGGTTTATGTGGCTGCATTTACTGCCTCTATGCGCATCAAATATCTCTTTACCTGCGTATTCGAGAACATCGGAGTGGCGATGGCTACCTATTGCGGTCAGAACCTGGGAGCCCGGAAGCTGGAGCGAATCGGTCAGGGCGTAAGGGCTGCCATCAGGATGATGGTGGTTTATTTCGTCTTCACCTTCCTGCTCATCTATCCGTTTGCCGATGAGATGATGATGCTCTTCGTGGATAAGGGCGAGGCGGAAGTAGTGACTTATGCTGCCCAGTTTATGCGCATCGCCAACTATTTCTATCCTTGTCTGGGCTTGCTCACCATCCTGCGCTACAGCATCCAGGGCTTGGGTTACAGCAACCTCTCGATGCTGAGTGGCGTGATGGAAATGATAGCGAGATGCGGCGTGAGTCTCTGGCTGGTGCCAGCCCTGGCATGGACGGGTGTCTGCTTCGGCGACCCTGTAGCGTGGGTCATGGCAGATCTCTTCCTCATTCCCGCCTTTCTGTGGCTTTATAAGCATCTGAAGAAGGAGCAAGTCCGATAGGGTAATTTTGACGTTTTAAAAATTTGCATTAAAAAATATTCTGCTAAGGGTTAGGAAAATGAAAATTCGATTGTAATATAGGCAAAACTGGGTGAAAAATTCAGATTGTTTTTGCCTGAAAATGAAGTTTAGAAAGAAACATCGAAAAGAAATAAAGTAATGCAAATAAACAAAGAAACGATAGAACAGCTCTTCCGGCAGCATTATCTGAGGATGTACCAATTGGCCAGGGTACTTCTGAAGGATGATGCAGCCAGCAAGGATGTGGTAAGCGAAGTCTTTGCCGATGTGCTCGACGGAAAGACCCAGTTTTCTTCCGCCAACGGCGGGAGCTATCTTCTGGTGTGTGTGCGCCATAAATGCCTCAACCTGTTGAGCCGAAAGAAGATGAAAGACCGGGTTCATCATCTTCTGAAAGCCGATGCTTCGCCTTCGATAGCTCCCCTGGAAGCGACGATTGCCGAAATAGACCGGGAAACCAACAAGTACGAGGCGATTCTGGCTTATATGGATACTGAACTCACGCCACAAACCCGCAAGGTACTCGATCTCCGCTTTCGGCAGAAACGGAAATATCGGGAGATTGCTACGGAATTGGGCATCAGCGAAGTGGCAGTTTATAAGCATCTGGCGCAAGGCATCAGAAAATTAAAGCAAAAGTTTAACCCTTAGCAGATTTATTATGGACAAGTTTGAAAAAATACTGGATATCATCGACCATCAGGAGAAATATTCTGATGAGGAGATTCGTGAAATATTGCAGGATGAGGAATGCCGAAAACTCTATCAGACGATGATGGAAGTGGATTCTGCACTTGAAAACTCCTCTCCTATTATTAATGTAGATGAGGAATGGGAAAAATTCAGCCAGGAGCATCAACTTCAGGAAGAATCCCATCCTATTGTTCAGGAAGGAGCAACTCAGAATGCTGCTCAGAAAGCAGCATCCCATCCTATTACTTCCTGGCGCAAACTGGCAGCATCCATCGCCGGTTTCGTCTTGATTTCGGGTATTGCCTTTGCCGCAATCCATACTTACATCAAGCGCAGCCAGGAACCAACCCAAATAACCGCTGATGCTCATCCGGAAACGATGAAATCAGATTCCGTAAAGCTGGTAGCTGTCAAGGATTCCCTGCCTCATCCGAAACCAGAAAAGCCAGCCATTCACAAGACTTTCGAGAATGTGACTTTCGAGCAGATGATTTCAGAGATTGCTTCTTATTATGATTTACAAGTGAAGTTTGAGAATAACGAGGACAAGACCCTCCGCCTCTATTACGAATGGAACAGCCATTCGAGCATCGAGAACATCGTAAAAGAACTGAACCAATTCGAGAATGTAAACATCGAATTGCAACAAAACGAGCTGATTGTAAAATAACAAATAAAAAGCAACATCATTATGAGAAGATTTTCAGCCATCATATTCCTGCTGTGCACGTTCGCCCTGGCGATGAGCGCACAGCACATCCAGCGCAACTATCACGACCGCAGCATGTCGGACGTTCTCATCGACCTCGACAAGGCTTCCAAGCGCTACAAAATCAGTTTCATCTACAACGAACTGGAAGACTTCACAGTTACCCAGAACGTGAAGACAGCCAATATTCCCGATGCCATCCGCAAGGTAATCGGCTTCTATCCGATGCAGATGACCGTGGGCGACAGCCTCATCACGGTAGAATGCATACGCAAGAGCGAGCGCAAGCTGATAGGCAGACTGATAGACAATCACAATCTTCCTGTAGAATTCGCCAATATCCAGCTGCTCAACCCGAAGGATTCCTCCTTTCTCTGTGGAGGCGTGAGCAACGCCAATGGCGATTTCGTCATCCCCTGCCAACAGAAGCAGGCCCTTATGAAGGTTTCTTTTGTAGGCTATAAGACCATTTGCAAGCTGGTACCTATTGCCCGCATCGGAAATGTGAAGATGCAGGCGAATTCATACCTGTTGAAAGGTGTGACCGTTGAAGCCGCAAGGGTTGTAGAAAAAGTAGATAGACAAATCATCTTCCCTACAAAAGAGCAGGTGAAAACGGCTTCCAATGGTTATGATCTGTTGGACAACTTGTCTTTGCCTACCATTATCGTAAATCGAGCAGAACGCAAAGTTCAGTCATTAAAGGGCGGAGATGTGCAAATACGCATCAACGATGTCAAGGCTAGCATGCAAGATGTATTGGCTTTGCAGCCGGATGAAGTTACAAAGGTGGAATTTATCAATGTTCCAGGACTCAAATATGGAGACAGCAATCTGGATGCAGTCATCAACTACCAGGTCCGCCGACGCTATGCCGGTTATGTGGGTGGAGTTTCTACGATGCAAGGCACCAAGGCAGGTTTCAATAATAGCGACGGTTATTTCAAATACAATGTGAAGAAATCGGAATTCAGCATCAACTACAGTTTCTCCTATCGCTCGGTAGAGGAACGAAGCTATGAGAGTCTCGGTACTTATCATCTGCCCACAGGAGAAACTCTACATCGCAATTATTTAGGTTATGATTCTCCGTTCCTATACACCACCAATAATGTACAGTTGGGTTATAATCTTAGTGAGCCAGACAAATATACATTGAATGTACGGTTGAATTTCTACAATCACAACAGTCCTGTGAGAGGCATGAACCAGCTTTATCAGGAAAGCGGCAAGGCAAATCAATATCTGCAAAACAACAGAAAAATGCTGGAGCAGATTCCATCTCTGGACATTTATTATTCGCTCAACATGCCCCATGACCAGAACCTGGCTCTGAACCTGGTGGGTACTTACATCGGGACAGATTACCAGTATCGTATGAGGGAATATACGTTCAACAAATCGCCGGATGAATCTGTAAAGAACGCTCCGCTGACCGATTACAGTTATGATGCAACTGGTAGGAAGCGCTCTCTTATTGGTGAAGGAACATACAGCAAGAACTGGAAACAGATGGCTTTATCGGTAGGTGGACAATATAATATCAGCCACACAGATAACATCTATGTGGGAAGCAGTAATGCTGATACGGAATTGAAGTACAGCAATCTCTATCTTTTCACCCAGCTACAGGGACAGCAGAAGTGGTTCAGTTATCAGGTGGGAGTTGGCGCAACCAGGTCTTCCATCCATCAGGGGGAGAACGGATACAGCAAATGGCTGTTTCGACCACAGGTAACTTTACAGGCAAAGGCTAGCGACCGTCTGAGTTTTAAATGGAGCAGCAAAATCACGTCAGACATCCCAAGCCTTTCCGACTTGAGCGAGTTGCGCCAATATTCCAACAGCTTTGAGGCGCGTGACGGCAATAGCGGTCTGAAGCCATTTACCGGCTACAACAATACCTTGTCGGCTTCCTGGAACATTCCGCTGATGTCTGTGTACCTGGAGGGAAACTGGACGTATTACGACAAGCCTATAGCTACTTCTATCTTGCCCGAAAAGCGGGAGGATGGCTCTTATCTCTTTGTGAGCAAACCGGAGAATCAGAAGAGTCATGATTACAAGCACCTGCTGTTGACTCCTGAAGTTCACCTCATCAAGGATCATCTGGATTTGAACCTCATGTGCGAGTATCAGAATGTCAAGACAAAGGGTTTGGATTATTCCCACGAGTTCAATTACTTCAGTTATGGAGCAGAAATTCGGTACATGACGGGCAATTGGAACATTGGCTATGGTGCCTATAAGGTGGAAAAGAGTTTTTGGGGAGAAAAGACAAACGGCGGAGAGCCAACCTCCAATCTTGCCGTAACCTACAGTTATAAGAACTGGCAGTTTGGCGTTCTCGGATTATTCGTATTCTATCCTCATGGCTGCGTGTATAAGGATGAACTTTTCAACAAGTATGTGCAGCAGAAGAACAAGGTACGCCTTGCTGACCAGGGCAACATGCTTGTCTTTACTGCCAGCTTCAACTTCAGCCATGGCCGCAGATACCATACAGGCAGCCGTAAGCTGAACAATAGCGATAGAGATAATGGTATCAGATAGAACGGCGACTTGTAGTTATAAAAAATAATCTTTCTAACTGGGAAAATATTTTTTTCCAGTTAGAAAGATGAAATTCTATTATTCAGTATTCGTTATGGAAAACCTTGTAGGGGTCCATCTGCTGCATTTTCTCCTTGATTTTCTGCTCTATTCCCTCTGATGGTTCCGGAATTTCGGCACCCATTTCCTTGGCAGCACCCTCATCCTCGGCAGCACCGGCACTATCACCCAGACTTCTGCGAACCTCGCTGCGCTCGCGATACGCATCAATAGAGAAAGGATTTACCTCCATCACCTTACCGTAGGTCTGTTCAGCCTCCTCCATCTTTCCCTGCGCCTTCTCTACACGAGCCTTCAACAACAGCACATCCTCGTTGCCCGGAATATGCTCATAGAGGAAAGTTGCATCGAGTTCTGCCTCGGAAAGCTGAGCCTGATCCAACAGGATGCTGCCACGAAGCAATCGGGCGGCATAGAAATCCTCACGCTTGCCTATCGCCTCAGTCAGCATCGACACGGCACGGGGTGCATCGCCCAGTCCTCTGCAGGCTCTGGCATAGAAGAAATACGTCTCTACATTCTCAGCATCCAGCTGCAGAGCCTTGTCGCACACATCCGTCATGGCGATATAATCCTCCATCATATACGCCACATCCGCCATACGCAGCAATACAGCCACGTTATCGGGCTGTGCCTCAGAGATTTTCTGCAACTGGGCGTAAGCCTGCTGCAGGTTGCCCATCGAGATGTAGGCACGAGAAAGATAGTCGCGGCATTCCAAATCTTCGGCATTCAGCTGCAGAGCGTGTTCCAGAAACTTGGCTGCAAGATCAAATTGCTGCATACGGAGAGCACGCACACCATCATATTTCACCATGTCGAAGCCCTTTTCCTTCGTTTCTCTCACTTCTTCGGTAGTTTTTTGCCCACCAAATAGCTTTTTCAATATGTTCATATCCAATTGATTTTTTAGGTTTTGAATTGTTTGTTGTTGAAATCGTATCAAACGACAGGGCAAAAATACAAATAAAATCCCGAAAAATGCCCCTTTTTTGGAAGAAATATTTTCTTTTTTTTGATTACGAGAAGAATGTGACAAACTTAGACGCACGAATACCATCCACATAAACATCTGCTTGATAGGGAGTTAGAATTGTTTTTGATTTCAGCTAAAGGCATCAAAAATCTCAGTCTCAGTTGTCTCAGTTATTTTTCAAGCACCCCCTCTTTTTCTTTTATTCTTATATATCTATTATATATAATTAATTAATAATCAATAAGTTATAAAGATAAAGAAAGAGGGAGCGGAAGAATGGTACCCCCTTATTTTATAACTGAGACTCTGAGACTGAGACTCCTTCCAATTAATTGGAACGCCACTTCATCACATTAACCTTCTGATAATAAGCCTTTTAGAAGAAAGCAGATTAGAAAATCTTCCAGATTCCAGTTCTTCCAATTAATTTTTCAGCATATCTCTCCTACCCTGATTTTTATATATATTTATATTATATATATAATTAATTAATAATCAATAAGTTATATAATAATAAGAAGTAAAGAAGAAGGACAAACGAAAGATGCATACCCTCTTAAAATTAATTGGAAGAACTGGAATTGGAAGATTGGAACAAACTGATTGGAACGCAGTCCAGGAAAATCTCCTCTTCTCTAGAAGGCAAAACCTAGCCATCTGCTTTTCCACGTAAATACTCTCTTCGCTTATGCAGGTAGCTGAAACCGCAAGAATTAGATGGAATAGGAATAGGCAGCTCGTTCTGCGCCGTGATGATTTCCTGCAAGTTTACCCTGCGGTAGAAGCGGAAGTGGATGAGCTTATCCATATTCCCCAAGAAAAGCATAAAAATTCCTTAAATAAAGCAACTTTTAGAATTATTTCGAAGTATAGTTAGAAATATTTTCGTATTTTTGCAAAGTATACTTTAAAATATTTCTGTATGGACAAGCAAATTATCGAAATCCAAAGAATTATCACAACGGAAATGATTAACTTTGCAAACGGAAAATACAGAAAAAACTGTAGATAAATGCAGAGGATAACACATAAGAGAATCAGAATTTCCTGGCTGCTGCTATTGGTTTACCTGCCGATGCTGCTTGCCGTTACGTTTCACCATCATGGTGAAGCGCAGGGAACTCATGCCGATTTCTATTGTGCCGATTGCGCCCATCATGTTCATCACGACGGCCATCTGGTAGCCCTGCAGAATACCATGCACGATTGTGTGCTTTGCCAATTGCAAAGCACTCCTTATCTGGCTCCATCCCTCGTGGTTTGGGTTGCCATCGCCGTGCTCCATATCTCCCCTCGCCGTGCGTTCTGCTCTCCTTGCTTGTGCAGGGCGAAGGGGGTAAAATCTACCCGTGCCCCACCTTATTATCTGTTTTCATAAATAATTGTATATTAACAGAATAAGGTAAAAAAAATAACATAATGAGAACAATATTGAATTCAATATTGCTGATGAGTCTGTACTCATCGGCAACAGCCCCTGCTATGGCAATAAACAGAGCAAATCATGATAAGAAGGACGCAAACATTCATGAAGAGGAAGCAAGCGATTCTACCAGACACCAGCCGCTGACGGAATCGAGCGTGAAGCTGAACGAAGTGGTGGTAACAGGCTTGACGGGCAGCCAGAAGCTGAAGCAATCGCCGGCACCTATCTCCTTTGTCTCTGCCCGCCAGCTCGAAATGCAGCCTTCTACCAACATCATCGACGCCATCGCCCACCAGCCAGGCGTTTCGCAGATTACCACGGGAAGCGGAATCTCAAAGCCCGTAATCCGGGGCTTGGGCTATAACCGCGTGGTTGTGGTGAACGATGGTATCCGACAGGAAGGTCAGCAATGGGGCGATGAACACGGAATAGAAATCGACCCCGCTTCGGTTCATTCCGTAGAGATTCTGAAAGGTCCGGCAAGCCTCATGTATGGCTCGGATGCGATGGCTGGCGTCCTGATCTTCCACTCTGCTCCTACACTTGCCAAGGGCGACATGAGAGCGAATTTCTCTACGGGCTATCAAACCAACAACGGACTTTTTGACTATTCGCTCAACTTTGCCGGCAACCAGGGCGGATTCGTCTGGAACACCCGATACAGCGGCAAGATGGCGCATGCCTACAAGAACAAATACGATGGTTACGTATTCGGCTCTTCGCTCAGAGAGCAGGCTTTCTCGCAGCTTCTCGGCTGGAACTACCGAATGGGGCATTCGCACCTTACACTCGATTATTATCATCTCACTCCGGGCATCGTGGAGGGAGAAAGAGATGAGAAAACGGGAGAGCTGGAAGTGCCCGACGGCTACGATGTGAAGAGCTATGGCAAACCGATGCCTTATCAGCAGATTCATCATTACAAGGCTGTGCTGGATAATTCCTGGTTCCTGGGCGACGGCAACCTGAAACTCCTTCTGGGTTATCAGCAGAACCGACGTCAGGAGTTTGAGGAGGAAGAGAATCCGAAAGAATGTGGACTCGACTTCATGCTCCATACCGTGAACTACGACCTGCATTACCTTTCGCCGGAAATGAATGGATGGAAGTTCTCTACGGGCATCAACGGCATGTGGCAGCAGTCGATAAACAAAGGCTCTGAATTCCTGATTCCAGCCTATCATCTCTTCGATTATGGTGTATTTGCCACGGTGAGCAAGGAGATAGGCAAACTGAACCTGAGCGGAGGAATCAGATACGATCATCGCCACCTGCACAGCGAGGCTTTGAGTGAAGAGGAGTCTTCGGAAAACAATGGAGGATTGGCTGGTCCCGATTCGGATCATGATGCTTTCCGCTTCCAGGCTTTCAAGCGCAGCTTTGAGGGAGTAACCGGCAGCATCGGATTGGCTTACGAAATCCTGCCCGATTTCAATATCAAGCTGAACGTAGCAAGAGGTTTCCGTGCTCCAAACATCAGCGAATTAGCATCTAACGGTGTGCATGAGGGAACCCAGCGATACGAATTGGGAAATACCAGTTTGAAGCCGGAAAACAGTTGGCAATTCGACCTTGGTTTAGATTATTCTTCGCCTATCATTTCGGCTTCCCTTTCTCTGTTTGCCAATCGCATCAACCATTACATCTACAGCGAGAAGTTGGCTGATGAGAATAATCAGCCTGTCCTCATCGACGACACGCCTGCCTATCAGTTTACATCAGGCGACGCCCGCATTCTGGGTGGTGAGGCAAGCATCGACATCCATCCTATAGAGCGTCTGCATTTCGGCAACACCTTCTCGTATGTCAACTCCGTGCAGTTGCATCAGCCTGCCGAATCAAAGTATCTGCCATTCACCCCAGCCCCTCGTTGGGTTTCGGATGTAAGGTATGAGTTTGTCTGCGACGGCAAGACTTTCGACCATCTCTTCGTTAAGCTGCAGATGGACTGCAATCTTCGCCAGAACCATTATTTTGCAGCCAACGAGACGGAGACCGCCACGCCATCCTACACCTTATTGAATATTTACGCAGGAACCGACGTGAAGTTCCACGGCAAGCGCCTTCTCTCGCTCTATCTTTCTGGCGAGAACCTTACCAACCGTGCTTACCAGAACCACCTGAGCCGTCTGAAGTATCTTGACGTAAACCAGGTTACAGGCAGAAGAGGCGTTTACAATATGGGCCGCAACTTCAGCATAAAGATAGTGGTTCCGATAGAGCTGTAACTCCCCTTTTGGAATAAGTAATTCCCCTTTTAGGATAAGCAATTCCTCATCAGGAATCAGAATTTTGAATAAACAAGTGCCGATAAAGATGCCAAAAGCTGCCGGAAAAGCAACTTTTGGCGCCATTATCGGCATTTTTTCGTCTAATTATTAGACAAACATTACTACTTTTCTATGATATTTCGTAACTTTGCACCATGATTAAGAAACAAGGAACAATATTGATTGTTGATGACAACCGCAACATTCTTACTACGGTGAGGATGCTGCTGGAACCCATATTCGATGGCATCATCACCATCGCCAACCCTAACTCCATCCCAGCCAAACTGAGAGAGGAGCATCCCGACGTGGTGCTGCTCGACATGAACTTCTCCAGCGGAATCAATTCGGGAAACGAGGGACTGTACTGGCTCAGGGAAATCAAGAGCCTCAGCCCGAAAACCGAAGTGGTACTCTTTACCGCCTACGCCGACATCCAACTTGCCGTAACAGGCATCAAGGAAGGTGCCGCCGACTTCATCGTGAAGCCTTTTGAAAACGAGAAGATGATCCGTACGCTGGTAGAGGCTAGGGATAAGAACAGGGCTGTGGATAACGTTATCAACAGGAATGGTGGAAAACCTGGTAGAAAAGATGCGCAAAGCGCTATGTATTGGGGAGATAGCGAAGTTATGAACAATTTGAGAAGTATTGTGGAAAAGGTTGCTGCAACCGATGCAAACATCCTCATTACGGGCGAAAACGGAACGGGTAAAGAGGTGTTAGCCAACGAGATACATCGTTTATCCACAA
>JAJWFY010000024.1:0-44211 GCA_021615735.1 Segatella copri
AGCAGTTGGCTGAGGATTTGAAGCAGCAGGCTCACAAGCTTGAGGCTATCAAGGCTGAGGCTGTTAAGAAGGGCGAGGCTCTCGAGGGCATTGTTCTTACTATTGCTGCTAAGGTGAGCGCTACTGGTCAGCTCTATGGCTCAGTTAACGCTGCAACTGTTGCTGAGGAACTCGCTAAGAAGGGCATCGAGGTTGATCGCAAGATCATCACTATGAAGGATGCTAAGAAGGTTGGTGAGTACGAGGCTACTGTACACTACCACAAGGAGGTTGAGGTTAAGGTTCCAGTTAATGTTGTTGCTGAGAACGCTCCTGTTGCAGCTCCTGCTGCTGAGGAGACTCCAGTTGAGGCACCTGCTGAGGCTGCAGCTGAGGAAGAGGCTCCAGCAGCTGAATAATCCTAGCTCAATCAATTTGTATGAAGTACGATATTTTTCGCACTGTAAAGCAAATTAATATAAAGATCCCTTTTGCCGCAAGGCATTAGGGATTTTTTTTGTATCTTTTCCCAGTTCTGAATGGAAAGTTTTTACCATTCTTGTAGTAATTTAGAATATATAACTTTATTTTTTGATATTCTCTGCTGATTCTCAGAATTTTATTGTACCTTTGCAGTCGAATTCAGAGAATTCATATTCATTACAGGAATATTAATTATAAACTAAAAAATATAAGGATAAAATGAAAGCATTTGTTTTCCCTGGACAGGGTTCTCAGTTCGTAGGTATGGGTAAGGACCTCTACGATAACAACGCATTGGCAAAAGAACTTTTCGATAAGGCCGACGAGATTCTCGGCTTCAAGATTACTGATATCATGTTCGCCGGAACCGACGATCAGTTGAAGGAAACCAAGGTTACCCAGCCTGCTGTATTCCTCCATTCTGTTATCTCTGCTCTTTGCCTGGGTGAGGAGTTCAAGCCAGCTATGGTTGCAGGTCACTCTCTCGGTGAGTTCTCTGCATTGGTTGCTGCCGGTGCTATGGCTTTCGAGGATGGTTTGAAACTCGTTGCTGCCCGTGCCAACGCTATGCAGAAGGCTTGCGAGGCTAACCCTGGTACTATGGCTGCCATCATCGGATTGCCAGATGAGAAGGTTGAGGAAGTCTGCGCTGAGGTAAGCACAGAAGGCAACGTGGTAGTTGCTGCTAACTACAACTGCCCTGGTCAGCTCGTTATCTCAGGTAACGTAGATGCTATCAATGCTGCTTGCGAGAAGCTGAAGGCTGCCGGTGCTAAGCGTGCATTGCCTTTGAAGGTTGGTGGTGCTTTCCACTCTCCATTGATGCAGCCAGCTAAGGATGAACTTCAGGCTGCTATCGAGAAAACTACATTCTCTGCTCCTAAGTGCCCGGTTTACCAGAATGTAGACGGTAAGCCTCATACTGATCCAGCTGAGATTCAGCAGAACCTCATCGCACAGCTTACAAGCTCTGTACGTTGGACTTCATCTGTACAGGCTATGATTGCTGATGGTGCTGATGATTTCACAGAGTGTGGTCCTGGCAAGGCATTGCAGGGTATGATTGGCCGCATCGACAAGAATGTTGCCGCTCATGGTATTGCTTAATCAACAATAACACTATTCAACGTTTTATCTTTTCAGCAAAGGCGTTGTTGGAAAGGTAAAACGTTTCATTTTTTTAGTAAAGCCGCTAAATGAAGGAAAAAGTTATTATATACCAGGTTCTCCCACGACTCTTCGGAAACCAGAATACAACCTGTAAGGAAAATGGTACCATCGAAGAGAATGGTTGTGGAAAGCTGAATAATTTCTCTGATGAAGTTTTGGCTAGCATCCACGATATGGGATTTACACATATTTGGTATACGGGTGTGATTCGTCATGCCACTCAGACAAACTACTCTTCTTATGGAATTCCTACTCAGCATGCAGAGGTAGTGAAGGGAAAAGCAGGTTCGCCATATGCTATTACCGACTACTATGATATCGATCCAGACTTGGCTGTGAATGTCAGTATGAGAATGAAAGAGTGGGAGCAGCTGATAGAGCGTACTCACAAGGCAGGTATGAAAGTAATCATGGATTTCGTTCCGAACCATGTAGCCCGAGAGTATCATTCCATTTGTAAACCAACAGGTGTACGAGATTTGGGAGAAGATGATGATCCGAACATGCACTTCTCTACCAGGAATAATTTCTATTATGCATGGGGCGATTTGGATTTGAATGAAATCCGTCAGTCCAAACCAGAGTTCAAGGCTTTTTCTGCGAAAGATGCCAAGATTTATGAACCTTATACCGAGAGCCCAGCCAGAGCTACAGGAAACGACCGGTTTGATAACCATCCTGGCTGTAACGACTGGTATGAGACCGTGAAACTCAATTACGGTGTAGATTACTGTGATGCAGGGGGCAGAAGCTATCATTATGAACCAGTGCCAAACACATGGGGCAAGATGACAGATATCCTCCTCTTCTGGGCAAGCAAGGGTGTAGATGGCTTCCGCTGTGATATGGCAGAAATGGTGCCAACGGCCTTCTGGTCATACGCTACCGGAATATTGAAGGCGAAGTATCCTCACATCGTGGTTATCGGCGAGGTTTATGATCCTAACCAGTACCGCAACTATGTAAAGGCTGGTTTCGATTATCTTTATGACAAAGTAGGAATGTATGATTGCCTGCGTGGTGTGGTTCGTGGTGAGCGTCCGGCAGCCAGTATCACTCACGAGTGGCAGGTAGTGGATGATATCCGCGATCACATGCTCTATTTCCTTGAGAATCATGATGAGCAGCGCATCGCCAGCGATTTCTTCTGTGGATCAGCCATGAAGGCGATTCCTGCTGCAGCCATGAGTCTCTTCTTCCAGAAGAATCCTTTCATGCTTTACAGCGGTCAGGAATTCGGCGAGAAGGGAATGGATAAGGAAGGATTCAGCGGCATGGATGGGCGTACCACGATATTCGACTATTGGAGTCCTGAAACTCTGACACATGCCTATCAGGATTCATCTGACTCGGCATTGAGTCAGGAGCAGAAATATCTGGCAGCCACTTATCGTCAGCTTCTTCGCTTCGCCAATGAAGAGAAAGCCATCCGCGAGGGTGAGACCTTCGATTTGATGTATGTGAATCCGGGTTCTGAGAATTTCGATCCCCGTACCAATTTCGCCTTCCTTCGCAAGAAGGATGATGAAGCCATGCTCATCGTACTTAACTTTGCTCAGGAGGCGCGCCAGTTGCAGGTTTGCATCCCTGGTCATGCTTTCGATTTCTTCCATATTGCTGAAGAGGAGGTGCTGGTAACAGAACTGTTCTCGGGTGGTAAGAAGAAGGTTGAGTTGAAGAAGGATGGCGTGTTCCCGATATCAATGGATGCTAACGGAGTAAGAATCTATAAATTCAATGTCAAGATGGAGGAAAGTGATATCATATTGAATGAGCATCATAAGGAGGAGTTCCCTCCTGCTCATACGGCTGAGCATCTGCTCAATCAGTTGATGGTTCGCCTGTTTGGCTGTGAGCGCAGCCGCAATGCACATATTGAGCGCAAGAAGAGTAAGATGACTTTCTTAGTCGATCACAAGCCTACCCGCCAGGAGGAGAAGGAGATTGAGACGGAAATGAATCGTCTGATAGAGCTTGATATGCCTGTTACTTACGAGTTTGTGGATCGTGACCACATTCCGGCTAACGTCAAGTTAGACCGTCTGCCGGATGATGCGAGCGAGACCTTGCGTCTGGTTCGTATCGGTGATTATGATGTTTGTCCATGTATTGGCAAGCATGTCCGTTCTACCGCCCAGATTGGCAAGTTTGTATTGCTTGGTACCAATTGGGATGAGCATGCGCATTCTTTGCGTATCCGCTTCAAGATTGTTCAGTAAATAAAATAAGCAGCAATGGAGTAGTAGCCATTGCTGCTTTTTTCTTGTATCATCATCGCTTCCTTCTTTCCTTTTCTTTCGTGCACATAAAAGTTTTTTTTCTCGAAAAAAAGTCTCAAAGTCTCATTATTTGTGGCTAAAACAGATGTATATAATTGATATATAATGGTTTATAAAAATGAGACTTTTCTGTTTATTTTACAAAGAAGTATCATAGAAGTATCATAAATTCAATAGAAGTATCATAAAACTCAGGTAAGTTGCTTGCAAAAAAGCCTTTTTTGAGGATTTATGTCTAGAAATACAGGCACAAAAACTAAGAAATGTCTAGTATTTCAGTTTTATAGAATTGATAATGTCTACTATTTCCGTTTTATAAAACTGATAGTGTCTACCTTTCTAGTTTATAAAGTATGCCAATATTAACCAGGAATAAGATGGAAAACAGATAACTGTAGTTAGGAAAATAAGCACATTGGCTGGTCTCTTAGTGCCCGTCACACGGTCACTAAGGGATCAAGTGACGGGCATCGATAGACCAAGTGTTGGGTACTCATTGCCCGTACTGCGGGCATTGAATGCCCATTTCATGGGGTAATTTTTTGGGCACTATTTTGAGCAAGCAAATTGTAGTTTTTCTATATTTAGTTGACTATAATTTCGTGTTTTTTTATGATGCATCATGGTGATTTAATGATACTTCTATGGAATTCATGATACTTCTATGATACTTCTTTGTAAATATATTTGGAAGTGTCATTTTGTAATTCATTATGTATCAGTGATATATTTGCAAATAATGATACTTTGAGACTTTTTTCAAGAAAAAATATTTATGTGCGAGAATAAAGGAATGGGTGAATCTGCGTCATTTGTAAGCGACTCCTCGCATCATTTTCCTGAAAAATGATAGTAAGTTAGAAAATAATCTCTTGAAAGCTTGCCAGTCTCATTTCTTTTTCTTATTTTTGTACCCGTAAATATCAGTATATTGAAGGTAAAGGCTGATATATGGGATAAATATCATTATAATGATAGATAAATTAATAGAAGATTATGGCAGATTTATATGAATATTCTACTCCTGAGTTGGTACGTTTACTGGGAGTAAGATTCAAGGAATATAGAATGCGATGCAATCTCACCCAGAAAGAGGTTGCCGAGCTTACGGGGCTTGGCTTGACCACCATCCACAAGTTTGAGAATGGAACAGCAGGCAATCTTTCGCTTTCCACTTTTCTCCTCTTGCTGAAGGTGGTGGGGCAGATTGATGCCATCAATGATGTGCTTCCAGAACTTCCTCCATCTCCTTATCTGATGAGAAAGGATGAGAAGAAAGCACAGAGAATTCGTCATACTAAATAATAACTGGTTATGGTAAATACTTTGAGAGTAATGCTTTGGGACGAAGAAATCGGTCGCTTGGCATGGGACAATCGCCGCAGGTTATCGTACTTTACATACAATCCAGAGTTCTTGAAGAAGGGAATTGATGTTTCTCCTCTTCAAGCTCCTGTGCGTGGTATTCGTGCAATGACACCCGTGTGGGGAGAGGATGCCAGAATGTACCAAAAACTTCCTGCATTTCTGGCAGATTCGTTGCCGGATGCCTGGGGTAATCAGCTTTTCGAGCTTTGGCGAATTCAAAATCATATTCCTAATGCTGATATAACTCCGTTGGATAAACTTTCCTTTATTGGAAAGCGAGGAATGGGGGCATTGGAATTCTTGCCAGAGGTCACAAAGGTGGATAAGGCAGAAATGATAGATGTCAAGTCGTTGGCAGACTTGGCTGAGCGCATTTTCATCGAGCGTGAAAATGCCCATATCATGCCAGAGGAATCTATCACGATGCAGTCCTTGCTTACGGTGGGAACATCGGCTGGTGGACGCCAACCTAAGGCTATCATTGCCATCAATAAAACTATGGGGGAGATACGAAGCGGTCAGGTGGCTGGGCTTCAGAATTATGATTATTACATATTGAAATTTGGCGATACGAAATATAGTTCTGCCGAGATAGAGATGACCTATTACGAGATGGCCATCAAGTCGGGAATAGATATGATGCCATCCCGACTATATGAGATAGATGGAAACAGGAATTTCATAACGAAGCGTTTCGATCGTGATGGTGAGAGGAAGTTGCATACGCAGACCCTTGCTGCGATTTCTCCGGAAACCGATAGCTATGAGGGACTTATTGCTGTCTGCAGAAAATTACATTTGCCGGAGACAGATTGCCAGGAAGTATTTCGCAGACTTGTGTTCAATGTACTTTCCAACAATACGGATGACCATACAAAGAATTTCTCTTTTGTGATGGACGAGGCGGGGATTTGGCGTTTGTCACCAGCCTATGACCTCACTTATATTATAGATACAGGAGGCTATTTACCTAATACGGGTCATTGTATGTATGTAAGGTCTAAGCTGCATCATATTTCTTACGATGATGCCATTCAGTTTGCCAAGGACAATGGCATTCGGCGTGCTGATCCAATCATTAGGGAAGTAGCTGATTCTCTGCGGCAATTCCGTGACATAGCCAAGCGAAATGAGGTTCAGGACAGATGGATCAGTTCCATAGAGTCAGCGATAAATGCTCATCTCGTATCATGGGGATTGGAGGATAAAGACAACAGTTCTGCTTCTTTTGAGATAGATGGCAAAAGTTGTACAGATGTTCGCATAGAGCAGGCTTACAAAGGCAACTTCCATTTGTATGCAAGCATAGATGGGCGAGAGTGTAAGTTTATTATCGGAAAGAACAAGCCCGAATATGCTACGATTCAAGAGACGGGATTGTCGAATCTTCCGGAGACGATGCTCAGAGATTTGGTCGCGAAATATCTGCTGAGATAGAAGATATTTGATTTAAAATAGAAAAAGCAAAGAAATCCACTTTGCTTTTTCTATTTTCCTTCTAAAAAGTTTGTATAATCAAAGATTATTCGTATTTTTGCAGCAACAGAATCCGCCACGCTTCCCATTTGAACAGCGAACCAGGGCGGGTCTTTTGCTTTTTATGGGTACATTAGATTATACACTAAGCAGGCTCTTTCTATTTCGGAACAAATAGAACTACTAAAAAGTAGAGGCTTAAATATTGCTGATTCATCCAAGGCTGTAAAATTTCTTGGTGAGGTCAGCTATTTTCGTTTTGTTCAATACCTTCGGCCTATGGAGGAAGACAAGACTACACATCAGTTTAAGCCTACTAGTAGATTTGAAGATGCCGTAGCTCTCTATAACTTTGATATAGAGTTGAGAGATTTGATGTTCAAGGCTGTTCAACGATTAGAGATTGCTTTGCGCACAAATATTATACAAGAGTTCTCTTTGGCACATGGACCATTTTGGTTCTTTGATACAAGCCTTGCTGACGATGAGCACAAGTTTATTGAGAATATGAACTCCATAGACCGAGAGCTTCAGCGTTGTAAAGAGGACTTTATCAAGGAACATAGGCGCAACTATGACACGTTTCAAGCATGTTTTGTTGAATTGCAGTTCTATTTTTGCAGTGATATATTGTTAATAATCAGAAAAATGCTTGTTTTCTGAAATATTATCTGTATCTTTGTACATTAATTATTAAGAGTAAGATTATGGCTTCAAAGAGATATCCTTTGGGAATACAAACGTTCTCCGAAATCGTGAAGGGGAATTACTTCTATGCTGACAAGACGGCTATCGTCTATCAGTTGGCTCATTATGCCAAGTTTCATTTTCTGAGTCGCCCACGTCGATTCGGAAAATCCTTGTTTGTATCTACCCTCCAGGCTTATTTCGAGGGTAAGAAAGAACTGTTTAAGGGCCTTGCCATCGAACAGATGGAGAAGGAATGGACGGCATATCCTGTCATCCACCTGGATCTGAGCTGTGGTAAGTATTATAGTTTGGAGAATACATATTCAATTCTAAACGGAATACTAGAAGTGGAAGAGAAAAAATATGGTTTAAAAGTTAATCCAATAGATGAGAAGTCTTTTGGAGGTCGTCTTAAGAACATCTTGCTTGCAGCAGCTGCTCAAACAGGTAAACAAGCAGTCGTTCTCATCGATGAATATGATGCTCCAATGCATGATTCTGTCAGTGACGAAGACTTACAGAAGACCATCCGCAACATCATGAGAGATTTCTTCAGCCCCTTGAAGCAGCAAGAGGGAAACATCCGCTTTGTATTCATCACAGGTATCTCCAAGTTTAGTCAGCTCAGCATCTTTAGCGAGTTGAACAATCTCAAGATTCTCACGTTGAAGGATGAATACAGTAGCTGTTGTGGTATTACCAAGAGTGAATTGACTCAGTATTTCCGTGAGGGAATCGAGGAGATGGCTGAGTATAATGGACTCACTTATGAGGAGACCTTGCAGCAACTCAAGCAGCATTATGATGGCTACCACTTCAGTATCAATAGCGAGGATATCTTCAATCCTTACAGCATTATCAATGCTTTGGATGATAAGGAGTTTAATAGCTATTGGTTTACATCTGGTACGCCTACGTTTCTCGTGGAGTTGTTGCAGCAGAAGAATTTGGATATGCTCAATCTGGACGATCTGTGGATACAGGCTTCACGTTTTGATACACCTACGGAAAAGCTTGCTGATCCTATTCCTGTCCTTTTCCAAAGTGGCTACCTTACCATTAAAGGATATGAGAAGAAAGGCAAGTTGTATCATCTCTGTTTCCCAAATCAAGAAGTAAGACAAGGTTTCTCGGAAAGTCTCGTCAGGTATTATTCTGCGCAAGACATGAACAGATATGATGCCATCGTGTATGCTTATTCCAAGAATGTGCTCATCAATGATGACATGGAAGCCTTTATGCCTCATTTGAAGGCATTCTATGATAAGTTCCCATATACGATTATCAACAATAATGAGCGTCATTATCAAGCCGTGATGTTCACTATCTTTACCATGCTTGGCGAAGATGTGAAGGTGGAGCATACCACTTCGGATGGAAGAATAGACCTTGTGCTCAAGACGGATAAGAGTATCTTTATCTTTGAGTTGAAATATAAGAAGTCTGCCGACATCGCCATGGCGCAAATCAGCGATAAGAACTATGCCAAGGCTTTTGCCGATGATGGCCGAAAGGTTGTGAAAGTGGGTATTAACTTCTCGGAAAACCAGCGAAGTATAGAGGATTGGGTGATAGAATAAATGAAATAGAAGAAAGTTGGTGACATTTATCAGGTGTATGTCACCACACTATATAGATAAAAATATGCTTGAACTAGGGCGGTAACTCGATTTTTTAGGTAGTTACCGCCCCATTTCAAGCATATTTTGTTCTTTTGTACAGTCGCAGAACTTAGATAATCACCGCCGTTCCGCTGCATGTTACCATCAGCATGGAGCCGCTTTTTCCTACGGTTTCGTAATCCAGGTCGATGCCCACGATGGCGTTGCAGCCCAGGGATGCGGCACGGTCGGCCATCTCTCTGAGGGCTGTATCCTTAGCCTCGCGGAGGGTGCTTTCGTATGAACCGCTTCTGCCGCCGATTACATCACGGACACTGGCAAAGAAATCCTTTACAAAGTTGGTACCGATGATGGTTTCGCCGGTCACTACGCCACGGTATTCACGGATAGGGTGGCCTTCTATGGTTGGAGTGGTACTCAAAATCATAATCTTTTCCTTTCTTTTTTATGTTATTATCAATGTTATTTATAGCTTAGACGATAAAAGTAGAGAAAAGGTTGCAGAAAATCCAAAAATAATTGTTACTTTTGCATCTGAAATATAAATATTATAGGTTATATGAACAAGAGATTGATGTTTTCGGCAGCACTCGTGATGGCGCTGCTTTCGGCAAACGCTCAGAAAAGGGCGTTTACCATCGAGGATTTGTACAGGGTGAAGGGTGTATCTTCGGTGAGCCTTTCGCCTGATGGAAAGACGGTTTGCTATACCGCCAGTTCTTCTGACCTGAAGAACCAGAAGTCTGGCTCCGACATCTACATCATGAATGCGGATGGCTCTCACGCCAAGGTTCTTACCGAGGATGGAAAGAGCAGTTCTGCCGTGTGGAGCAAGGATGGAAAGAGTATCTTCTTTACTAATTATGAGAAAGGGACGGCTCAAATCTTTCGCATGGATCTGACTACCTGCGAGACGGAACAGGTAACTGATTATGAGTTGGGTATCGGTAGTCCTGTCATCTCTCCGGATGAGCGATACATTGCCTTTACCGCAGAAGTATATCCCGACCTGGGAGCTGATGCCAAGGCTAACAAGGCCCGGATGGAGAAAAAGGAGCAGGGACCTGTACAGGCGCATATCGCTGACAAGTTGCTTTACCGTCATTGGACGAGCTATAATGATGGCAGATGCAATCACCTTATCCTTTTCGATACACAGACGAAGACTTACAAGGATCTGACTCCGGGCAATTATTCGCTGATATTCGTGGTTGGGGGTGGAATCACCTATCAATTCTCTCCTGACGGCAAGGAAATCTGTTTCGTATCCAATCATGATGAGCATCAGGAGGCTAGCACCAATGCCGACCTGTGGACGGTATCTGTGAATGGGGGAGAACCGGTCTGCATCACGAAGGAGAACAAGGCTTGGGATGGTACTCCAGCCTATTCGCCTGACGGCAAGTATATTGCTTACCGCTTGCAGCAAGTGCCTGGTTATGAGTCTGATCGCTTCCGTCTTGCTATCTACGACCGGGCTGCAAAGAAGTCTACCGTCCTGACAGAGAAGTTTGACAATTGGGTAGATGATTACAAATGGGCTCCCGACAGCAAGAGTATCTTCTTCCTCGGTCAGGTACAGGGCGCTGAGCCGCTCTACAAGCTCGATATAGCCAGAAAAACCATCTCGCCGGTATTGACGGGCAAGGCCATCTCGGAGTTTGATTTCGACAATAAAGGTATGGTATATTATACCTATAGCACGACAGGCAAGCCATCGGCTCTCTATCGCCAGCAGATGAAGAAGTGGAATGGAACTCCTGTAGCCAGCGGCAAGGAACAGCAGATAACCTTCCTCAACCAGCAGTTGGAGGATGAGGTGGATATCCGTCCATCTGAGAGTATCTGGGTAGAGGGTGCTGGTGGCGACAAGGTACAGGTATTCATCGTGAAGCCACACAACTTTGATGCCAGCAAGAAATATCCGCTTATCATCAATGTGCATGGCGGACCACAGATGCAATGGATGAATTCCTTCCGTGGCGACTGGCAGGTTTATCCTGCTGCCGGTTATGTGGTGGCTTATCCTAATCCTCACGGTTCTACGGGATATGGTCAGGCTTTCACCCGTGCCATCTCTGGCGACTGGGGCGGAAAGGTATTCGAGGATGTAATGAAGGTTACCGATAAGTTGGCAACTCTGGGATATGTTGACTCCACGAGGATGGGAGCGATGGGATGGTCGTATGGCGGTTACATGATGAACTGGCTGCAGGGACATACCAAGCGATTCAAGTGTCTGGCTTCCATGATGGGCGTATATGACTTGCGCTCTATGTGGGGCAGTACTGAGGAAGTATGGTTTCCTAACTTTGAGTTAGAGGGACAGCCTTATAATTCCGATCTCTACGAGAAGTGGTCGCCATCCTCATACATCAAGAACTTCTCAACACCAACTCTCGTGATGACGGGCGAACTGGACTATCGTGTACCGTATACCCAGAGCTTGCAATATTTTACAGCTTTGCAGACCCTGAACATTCCTTCGCGACTGATAGTCTTGAAGTATGATGGTCACTGGCCAAGCAACCTGAAGTCGATGCCGCTCTATTACAACGCGCACCTCGACTGGTTCCATCGTTATCTCGGCGGTGCTCCTGCACCTTGGGATACAGAGAAGATGGTGAATAATGAGATAGAGTACTAAAATGCCCTATATATAATAAGGTGTAGAAAATCAAAATAAAAAAGCTCCATTCGCAAACTGATACGAATGGAGCTTTTTTCTGATAATTAAAACTTACTTTGTTTCCTGTTCTTCCTGCATGTCCAGATACTGGTTGTCCTTGTCGTAGAATTCGTACTGGAGGAATGCCAGTTTCTGTGAAGGAATCACATTGAAGCCGAAACCATACTTAAACTGCCATCTGCGCTTCAGGGAAATGAAGCCCTTGTTGATGAAGGCAGCCACGTAAGGATTCACATACAAAGTGAATTTCTTGACGCCGATCTTGTTGACTAGGCGGTCGATTTTTCTTTCCAACTGGTCGGTGAAGAGGATGCTAGACTTGATCTTGCCCGTACCGAAACAGGTAGGGCAGGTTTCATCTACATTCACATCCATAGCCGGACGTACACGCTGGCGTGTAATCTGCATCAGTCCGAACTTGCTCAATGGCAGGATGTTGTGCTTGGCACGGTCCTTCTGCATGTTCTTGCACATGCGTTCATAGAGCAACTGTCGGTCTTCGGCAAGATTCATGTCGATGAAGTCGACAACAATGATACCTCCCATATCTCGGAGGCGCAATTGTCTTGCCAACTCATCAGCAGCGCCGAGGTTAACATCCAGTGCATTTGCTTCCTGACCTTTCTCACGAGTTCTGTTACCACTGTTTACATCGACAACATGCAAGGCCTCGGTGTGCTCGATGATGAGATAAGCACCGTGCTTGTAGTTAACAACACGACCAAAGCCAGCTTTAATCTGCTTGGTAATGCTGAAATTGTCGAAGATAGGCACCTTACCGGTGTAGAGCTTAACTATGCCCGCCTTTTCAGGGGCTATTAGAGAAACATAGTTCTTCACCTCGTTCATCACATCTTCGTTGTTCACGTAGATGTTCTCGTAAGATGGGTTAAACAAGTCACGCAAGAGAGCAACGGCTCTTCCGGTCTCCTCGAATGCAAGTTGCGGGCGCTGCTGGGTCTTCTGTACCTTGGCGATAGCATCCTCCCATCGCTTCACCAGGACTTTCAGCTCAGCATCGAGCTCAGCGACCTTCTTACCCTCAGCCACAGTGCGGACGATAACGCCGCAATTCTTTGGTTTGATGCTGTGAATGAGTTGTTTGAGTCGGGAGCGTTCTTCACCGCTTTTAATTTTCGACGAGACAGAAACTTTATCACCGAATGGCATGAGTACCAGGTATCGGCCCGCGAATGAGATTTCGCCTGTGAGTCGAGGTCCCTTGGTAGAGATTGGTTCCTTTACGATTTGTACCAGCACTTCCTGTCCTGCTTTGAGTACATTCTGTATGCTGCCGTCCTTTTCCAATTCAGGCATTTTGCTGGCTTTAGAGAATGGGAAAAGTTTCTTTCTGTCGCTCTGTACTTGTTTAAGGTACTTCTGGTAAGAATTAAAATGACTTCCTAAATCAAGATAATGAAGAAAGGCGTCGCGCTCATAACCTACATCCACAAAGCATGCGTTAAGACCTGGCATCAGTTTCTTTACTTTTGCTATGTAGATGTTGCCCACAGAGAATGATGCCTCACGGGGTTCGTTCTGGTATTCCACCAGCTGTTTGTCCTCCATGAGCGCTATTGAAATATCCTTCTGTTGGACATCAATTACAACTTCGCTTGTCATAGTCTTCAAATTCTTAAAATGTAAGTGAATAAAAAAGGGCATGTCAAACTTTTTTAAGCTGACATGCCCCCTCAGCCAGAAAAGACTGAGAGCAAGGATTTACTTGCTCTTATGTCTATTCTTACGTAATCTCTTTTTACGCTTGTGAGTAGCCATCTTGTGGCCCTTCTTTTTCTTTCCGTTTGGCATGATTTTAAAATTTTAAAATATTGTTATTATAAAAAATGATATTTCTCTCTTCCTGTCCAGCAGTATTACTGAGCATTCTGCATCTCCTCGATGAAGCTCTTTGATGGCTTGAAGCTTGGTAAGTTGTGAGCTGGAATGGTGATGGTTGTATTCTTAGAGATGTTACGGGCAGTCTTAGCAGCACGATGCTTGATGTTGAAGCTGCCGAAGCCACGCAAGTATACATTGTCCTTCTTTTCGATGAGGCACTTCTTAACCTCTTCCATAAAAGCCTCTACTACAGTACCTACTTCTTTCTTAGGCATACCAGTAGCGATAGCTACCTCATTAATGATATCTGCTTTGGTCATTTCTTTATTTTTTACTAATTTTACTTGTTAATCTTTATTTCGGTGTGCAAAGATACAAGTTTTTTATGATATAACAAAATACTTAAGGCTTTTTTTGCAAAAATAATGCTCTAAGTATTTGCATATAAGGTTTTTATTGCGTATTTTTGCACCAAAATAGAGAAATTATGAGATTTAAGAGATATTTTTTTGCTTTGATGATGGTTGCCTTTCATGCATTGGCGTTGATGGCTGGGGAGGTCTGGACGGCGAAAAATGTACCGATTCCTTTCCTCAGGGATTCTACGCAATATGTTTCCGACCCGGATGGATATGTTGATAAGGCTCAGAAGGATTCTGCCAATTTCTATCTTCAGAAACTGAAGTTGGAGTGTGGCGTACAGAATGTGCTCATCATTGTGGGAAAGGTTGACAACCAGGATGCCTTTCGGATGGCGCAGGATGTGGGCAACCAATATGGTATCGGTTACAAGAAGAGCCGGAGAGGACTGGTTATCGTCATCGCGGTGGAGGACCATAAGTACTTTATTGCTCCAGGAAGTGGACTGGAGGGTGAGTTGACTGATGTGGACTGTGATGATATTGCCCGGGCTTGCATCGTGAAGTATATGCGTGAAGGCAATTCGGGCGAGGCAGTAGCATCTGTGAGCCGTGCTATATATAATAAGGTGAAAAGTGGACGGACGGGAATTGCGGATGTTGATGAAGGTTCGGTTAATGACGAAGAGGACTGGTTCCTGGTCATTATCCTGTTCCTTATCTTCTTCGGTATTCCTATCTATCTGTTTATCAGGTATATTCTGGAGATGCTCGGTATTGTGAAGCCAAGACCGAAGAGCAATCAGAGAAACCAGTCTCGTAGGAGAAACAACGATGATGACTGGATACCTCCTTTCTTTATGGGAGGTGGCGGTTCTTCCGGCGGCGGTTTCTCGGGCGGTTCTTTTGGCGGAGGCACCTTTAGCGGAGGTGGCTCTGGCGGAGGATGGTGATGCCTTTGATAGTTAATAGTTTATAGTTTAGAATTAATAATTAATAATAATGACAATGGAACAGACAATGAATTCAAACATGCAACCGGCAAAGAGAGGTATAAAGAAAAGTTGGATTATTCTGGGCATCGTAGTTGTGCTGGTACTATGGATGTTCAGTGGTTATAACGGATTGGTAGAGAAACAGGAGTTGGCTACCACAGAGTTGGCTAATGTTCAGACTCAGTATCAGCGTCGTGCTGATATGATGCCACAGTTGGCAAAGATAGTAAAGGCTTATGCCAAGCATGAGAAAGAAACCTTTGCCGAGGTAACCAAGGCTCGTGCTGCTGTTGGTCAGGTAAAGCTGGATGCCAACAATCTTACTGAGGCTAGCCTGAAGAAGTATGCTGCTGCACAGGGTGAGTTGGCGAATGCATTCTCCAAACTGATGGTAGTAGCCGAGAAATATCCTGAGTTGAAAGCCAGCGAGAACTTCAAGGCTCTTCAGGTTCAGGAAGAGGGTACGGAAAACCGTATCAGCGAGGCACGCCGCAAGTATAATGAAGCCGTTCAGAACTATGACCAGACGGTTAGAAAAATGCCAAGTGCCCTTATCGCCGGCCTCTTCAATTTCAATGTGATGCCTAAGTTTGAGGCAGCAGCAGAAGCTGAGAAGGCGCCAGATTTGGATATCTAATTTAGAATTGATCATTAAAAATCCTGTTTTTCAACGGGATTAATAGATTTGTTATCTAGTCAATGGGAACGAGAAGTGTCCCATTGGCTAGATTTTCTGTTTTATGCGCTTTCAATTTGAAAGTAACTCAATATTTTATATATATTTTGTATTTCAGATGTTTTTTATTTCAGAAATTCTTTGTATCTTTGCACGCAATTTAAGAAATATGGTAGAAATACCGCAAACATTGAAATTTCAATAAGGTTAATTACAAATATGAAACAAACAAAGATTGTCGCTTCCATCAGTGATCGTAGATGTGATCAGGATTTTATCCGAAAACTGTTTTTCGCCGGTATGAACGTTGTTCGTATGAATACTGCTCATGCCACAGAAGAGGGTATACGCACCATCGTAAAGAATGTAAGAGCCGTGTCTCCACATATTGGTATTATGATTGATACCAAAGGTCCTGAGGTGCGAACTACAGGTGTGAAGGAACCTATCCACTACAATGTTGGTGATGTAGTGAAAATCTTTGGACGTCCGGAAATGGAGTCTTCTCATGATATTGTGAATGTGAGCTATCCTGACATCGCAGCCGATGTTAAGGTAGGTGATGATTTGCTCTTCGATGATGGTGAACTCGATATGAAGATTATCGACAGCCAGGGTCCTATGCTGGTTGCCGAGGTTCAGAACGAGGGAGTGCTCGGGGCTCACAAGAGCGTGAATGTGCCGGGAGAGCATATCGACTTGCCTGCACTGACTGAGAAAGACCGCCGGAATATTGAACTCGCTATCGAACTGGATATTGATTTCATCGCTCACTCTTTTGTGCGCAATGCTGCCGATGTGAAGGCAGTTCAGGATATCTTGGACGCTCACAACAGTGATATCAAGATTATCTCAAAGATTGAAAATCAGGAAGGTGTTGATAATATTGACGAGATTATTGATGCTTGCTATGGTATCATGATAGCCCGTGGTGACTTGGGTATCGAGGTGCCAATCGAGAGAATTCCAGGCATCCAGCGCCGTATCATCTCTAAGTGTGTGAAGGCGCAGAAACCGGTAATCGTGGCTACACAGATGTTGCATACCATGATCAAGAACCCACGTCCTACCCGTGCAGAGGTAACCGATATTGCCAATGCAATCTTCTATCGCACCGATGCACTGATGCTTTCTGGTGAGACAGCAAGCGGAAAGTATCCTGTAGAAGCAGTGCAGACCATGGCCCGTATTGCTGAGCAGGCAGAGAAGGACAAGTCTCCACTGAATGATATTGATCCAATGGAAGATGGTAAGATTGACCAGAAACTCTTCCTTGCTCATGCTGCCATTGAGGCTACTAAGAAGTTGGGTGTTGCCGGTATCATCACTGATGGTGAAACCGGTCAGACTGCACGCGACCTGGCAGCCTTCCGTGGTCCAAATCCGGTATTGGCAATCTGCTATAAGGAGAAACTCCAGCGCTGGTTGAATCTGAGCTATGGTATTATTCCAATTCATCAGAAGGATCAGGTTTCTACCAAGGCTATGTTTACCGCAGCGGTACGTATGCTTCGCCAGAAAGGCTACTTAGGTGAGGAGGATAAGATTGCTTATCTGAGCGGTAGCTTTGGAGAGGGTGGAGGCACAACCTTCGTTGAAATTAATAAAGTGAAGAAGATTTTCGATAACAGTTATAGCTTTAATTTGCCATCAAATGGCATCGAAGATAAGTAAAAAAGGCTATTATTTCAAAAAAAAATAGACGTAAATAGAATTATTGGTGCAAAAATTTGCAGTATTCAAAAAAATACCGTAATTTTGCACCAATATTTTAAAACGAAAATTTTAGAAAATGAAAAAACTCGTTAGTTCAGTTTTAGTCGCTTTGACTATGCTCTTAGTACTTGGCAGTTGTGGAAGTACTAAGAATGTAGCTTATTTCCAAAATGCAGATTCTATCAGCTTGGCTGCTTCAAGAATGCTTTATGAAGCCAAGATTATGCCTAAGGACGAACTTACAATTACAGTAATTACAACAGATCCAAAGGCTGCCATGCCTTTCAACCTCTCTGTCTCTCAAACATTGGGTACAGGCGGACAGCTGAGTTATGGTAGTGGTTCCCTGCAAGGATATCTGGTTGATAATGATGGTAATATTGAGTTTCCTGTTGTTGGAACCTTGCATGTCGGTGGCTTGACCAAGAAGCAGGCTGAAGATCTCATCAAGAATAAGGTGAAGCCTTATCTGGCAGAAAAAGAAAATCCTATTGTTACGGTTCGCATGGGCAGTTACCATGTATCTGTATTAGGTGAAGTAGAAAAGCCAGGAATTATTTATGCTCCACAGGAGAAGATGAGTATTCTTGAAGCTTTGGCACAGTGTGGCGACTTAACTATCTATGGTAAGCGTGACAATGTATTATTGATTCGTCAGGATGCAGCAGGAGAGAAGCATACTTATCGTATGAACTTGAATGATGCAAATATTATTAATTCACCATTCTATTATCTGCAGCAGAATGATATTATCTATGTAGAACCAAATAAGGTGAAAGCTCAAAACTCATCTATCGGTTCATCTACTACATTGTGGTTCTCTGCCGTTGGTACATTGATTTCTATCGCATCATTGATTGTCAATATCTTGCGATAGCAGGTAATAGAAGGGAGTACAATCAGGATACTACAAAAATAATAATATATATATGTGTGGCATTGTAGGATATTTAGGTAAGGGTGAGGCTTATCCTGCTCTTATCAAAGGTTTAAAGCGTTTGGAATATCGTGGATACGATAGTGCAGGCGTGGCTCTTATCAGTAATGATGGTGCTTTGAACGTTTACAAAGCAAAGGGTAAGGTGGCAGATCTTGAAGCGTTCTGCTCTGATAAGGATATTTCGGGACATGTGGGTATTGCTCATACTCGTTGGGCTACCCATGGAGAGCCTTCAGCTGTAAATGCTCACCCGCATTATTCCTCTAGCAAGAACCTTGCCATGATTCATAATGGAATCATTGAAAACTATGCCGATATCAAGAAAAATCTCATTGCTAAGGGAGTAGAGTTTAAGAGCGAGACGGATACTGAGGTTCTCGTTCAGCTGATTGAATATATTCAGATAAAGAAAAATCTCGACTTGCTGACTGCCGTTCAGGTGGCTCTCCGTCAGGTAATCGGAGCTTACGCTATCGCTATTCTTGATAAGCGTAACCCTAATCAGATCATTGCTGCCCGTAAGCAGAGTCCGTTGGTTGTAGGTATCGGAAAGGATGGTGAGTTTTATCTCGGTTCTGATGCCAGTCCTATCATCGAATATACAGATAAGGTGGTTTATCTGGAGGATGGTAACATCGCTGTGATGCGCCTCGGTGAGGAATTGCAGGTGGTGAACATCCAGAACGTTAAACTCAACCCTGAGGTACAGACCGTAGACATTGATCTCGGTCAGATAGAGAAGGGCGGTTTCCCTCACTTTATGTTGAAGGAAATTTTTGAGCAGCCAGAGTGCCTTCGTAACTGTATGCGTGGTCGTGTAGTTAGCCGCACAGTGGAAACTCGCGTAATGACTGATGGCGACGATACAACCAGCAAGAAGGAGACTGAGATGGGTGTCGTGCTCAGCTCCATTACCGACCATCGCCAGCAGCTTCTCAATGCCAAGCGAATCATCATCGTGGCTTGTGGTACATCATGGCATGCCGGACTTATCGGCAAGCAGATGATAGAGAACTATTGCCGCATCCCTGTGGAAGTGGAATATGCATCTGAATTCCGTTACCGTAATCCTGTGGTAACGAAGGATGATGTGGTCATCGCCATTTCCCAGAGTGGTGAAACCGCTGATACCCTGGCTGCCATCAAGCTTGCCAAGGAGAGCGGTGCGTTTATCTATGGTATCTGTAACTCCATCGGTTCTTCCATCGCACGAGAGACAGATACAGGTACCTATATTCACGTAGGTCCGGAGATTGGTGTTGCCTCTACCAAGGCGTTCACTGGGCAGGTTACCGTCCTTATCCTCCTGGCACTTGCCATCGGTAAGGAGAGGGGAACCATCAGCGAAAATGAATATCAGAAGATTACAGAACAGCTTTGGAACATTCCTGCCAAGATGAAGGAAGTGTTGAAGCTCAACAATAAGATAGCTGACTTGAGCCGTACGTTTACATACGCTCGCAATTTCATCTATCTGGGCCGTGGATTCCAGTATCCTGTGGCCCTTGAAGGTGCATTGAAGTTGAAGGAGATTAGCTACATCCACGCTGAGGGTTATCCTGCAGCGGAGATGAAGCATGGTCCTATCGCATTGATTGACAGCGATATGCCAGTGGTAGTTATTGCTACCCACAACTTCATGTACGAGAAGGTCTTGTCTAATATTCAGGAGATCAAAGCCCGTCAGGGTCGTGTTATTGCTATTGTCAGCAATGGTGATGAAACCATTTCCAAGATTGCCGACGAAGTGATTGAACTCCCTGAGACCTTGGAGTGCCTGGAGCCATTATTGGCTACCATTCCTTTGCAGCTCTTGGCTTACCATGTAGCTGTATGTAAGGGCAAGGACGTTGACCAACCTAGAAACTTGGCCAAGTCAGTTACTGTAGAATAATATATAAAGGGATTCGTCATTTCTTGACGTTTCCCTTTTTTTGGAGGGGAATCCCTCGGATAGGTATATTCAAATTTAACTAAATAAGATAAGGATAATAGAGAGATGGAACCATTGAAACATGAGTGTGGTGTAGCAATGATCAGATTGCTCAAGCCACTGGAGTATTACCAGCAGAAGTATGGTACTTGGATGTACGCACTCAACAAACTCTATCTGATGATGGAGAAGCAGCACAACCGTGGCCAGGAGGGTGCTGGTATGGCTTGTGTCAAACTGGGCGGTAAGCCTGGTCATGAGTATATGTTCCGTGAGCGTGCAGAGGGCAAGAATGCCGTGACCGAAATCTTCGGCAAGGCGAATGCCAACTTCAAGAGCCTGACTCCCGAGCAGCTTGCTGATGCAAAGTTCGCTAAAGAGGAACTGCCTTTCGCAGGTGAACTTTATATGGGACACCTGCGCTACAGTACCACCGGAAAGAGTGGTATTCAGTATGTGCACCCATTCCTGCGACGTAACAACTGGAAGGCGAAGAACCTCTGCCTTTGTGGTAACTTCAACATGACCAACGTAGATGAAATCTTCGAGGAACTTACCAAGCAGGGCCAGAGTCCTCGCATCTACAGCGACACCTACATCATGCTTGAACTGATGGGCCACCGTCTGGACAGAGAGGTGGAGCGCAACTTCGTAGCTGCAAAGGCGATGGAGATGCAGAATACCGATATCACCAACTATATAGAAGACCACGTGAAGATGAGCAATGTACTCAAGACCACGATGAAGAACTTTGATGGCGGTTATGTGGTTTGCGGTATCACCGGTTCGGGTGAGATGTTCTCTATGCGCGACCCTTGGGGCATCCGTCCTGCGTTCTATTACAAGAACGATGAAATCGTGGTAGTAGCCAGCGAGCGCCCTGTACTCCAGACCACCTTCGACCTGGAGGCAGAGGAAGTGCAGGAACTGATGCCGGGCACGGCGCTTCTCGTGAAGAAGAACGGAGAGTGCAGCATCGAGCGCATCATGGAGCAGAAGGGCGATTCAGCCTGCTCATTCGAGCGCATCTACTTCAGTCGTGGTTCCGACAAGGATATCTATAAGGAGCGTAAGCAGTTGGGCGAGCAGTTGACCCAGCCTATCCTGAAGGCTGTGGATTATGATGTAGACCACACCGTGTTCAGCTATATCCCGAACACTGCCGAGGTGGCTTACTATGGCATGTTGAGCGGTTTCAAGAAGTATCTTAATGAGACCAAGATTGAGCAGATTGCAAACCTCGACCATGTTCCATCAAAAGAAGAATTATACGAAATCCTCGGCGACTTCGTCCGCTCAGAAAAGATAGCATGGAAGGATATCAAACTCCGTACCTTCATCACCGAGGGCAACAGTCGTAACGACCTGGCGAGCCACGTGTATGATGTAACCTACGGAAGCATCGAGCCGAATGTGGATAATCTTGTCATTATCGATGATAGTATCGTGCGCGGTACAACCCTGAAGGAGAGTATTCTCCGCATCCTCGACCGTCTGCATCCTAAGAAGATTGTAGTGGTTTCCAGTGCCCCTCAGATCCGATATCCGGATTACTACGGCATCGATATGGCAAGACTGGAAGAGTTCTGCGTGTTCCGTGCTGCCATCCAGCTTTTGAAAGAGCGCAAGATGGAAGACCTTATCGAGCAGACCTATGAGGCTTGCAAGGCAGAATTGGCAAAGCCAAAGGAGGAGCAGATCAATCCGGTACGCTCCATCTACAAGCCATTCAGCACCGAGGAAATCAACGAGAAGATTGTTGAGATGCTTCGCCCAGAGGGCATGACCACTCCTATCCAGCTTGTATTCCAGAGCATCGAGGGCTTGCGCGAGGCGATTCCAAACCACAAGGGTGACTGGTATTTCACCGGTCATTATCCAACCCCAGGCGGCACGAAGCTCTGCAACCAGTCGTTTGTAAACTACATCGAAAACGTTTATCATAAATAAGTGAATAGAGAAGAACGAAGAGTGAAGAATTCATTTGCTCTTATAAGTATGAAATAAAAGAATCAAATGTCAGATATGAAAAAAGTAACCTTAGTTTTGAGCGATGGAACCAAGTTCCATGGCAAATCTTTTGGATATGACGCTCCTGTAGCGGGCGAGGTTGTGTTCAACACAGCCATGATGGGATATCCAGAGAGTTTGACCGACCCTTCTTACGCCGGTCAGTTGATGACACTTACATTCCCTCTCGTGGGCAACTATGGTGTGCCACCATTTACTTTTGAGGAGAATGGTTTGCCAACCTTCATGGAGAGTGACAAGATTTATGCTTCTGCCATCATCGTGAATGATTACAGCGAGCAGTACAGCCACTGGAATGCAGTGGAGAGTCTTGCCGACTGGTTGAAGCGCGAAAAGGTGCCAGGAATCACAGGCATCGACACCCGTGAGTTGACTAAGGTGCTTCGTGAGCATGGTGTGATGATGGGTAAGATTCTCTTTGATGATGAACCAGACAACATCCCTGAGGCTAACTACGAGGGTGTAAACTTCGTTGACCAGGTAAGCTGCAAGGAGATTATCCGTTATAACGAGGGTGCCGGCAAGAAGGTGGTACTCGTTGACTGCGGTGTAAAGGCAAACATCATCCGTTGTCTCATCAACAGAGGCGTAGAGGTGATCCGTGTGCCTTGGAATTACGATTACACCGATATGGACTTCGACGGATTGTTCCTGGCCAATGGTCCTGGCGACCCAGATATGTGCGAGGATGCAGTAAACATTATTCGCAAGCAGATTAGCCAGAGCCGCAAGCCTATCTGCGGTATCTGTATGGGTAACCAGTTGCTTTCTAAGGCAGCCGGTGCTACTATCTACAAGTTGAAGTATGGTCACCGTTCACACAACCAGCCAGTGCGCATGGTAGGAACCAACAATTGCTACATCACCTCTCAGAACCACGGTTATGCCGTTGATGCCAAGACATTGGGCAACGATTGGGAGGAACTCTTTGTAAATATGAATGATGGCTCTAACGAAGGTATCCGCCACAAGGTGAACCCTTGGTTCTCAAGCCAGTTCCACCCAGAGGCTTGCTCAGGCCCTGTGGATACAGAGTTCATGTTTGATAAGTTTGTAGAAACACTTAAATAATTAGGAAAATAATGAAAGACGAAAATATAAAGAAGGTGCTCCTCTTAGGTTCTGGAGCCTTGAAGATCGGTGAAGCAGGTGAGTTCGACTACTCAGGTTCGCAGGCCCTGAAGGCATTGCGCGAGGAAGGTATCGAGACTGTGCTCATCAACCCGAATATCGCAACCGTACAGACATCAGAAGGTGTTGCCGACCAGATTTACTTCCTGCCAGTGCAGCCATACTTCGTAGAGCGTGTCATCCAGAAGGAGAAGCCAGACGGAATCCTCCTCAGCTTCGGTGGTCAGACAGCCCTCAACTGTGGTGTGGAACTCTATCGCCAGGGCATCCTGGAGAAATATAATGTCAAGGTATTGGGTACTCCAGTACAGGCTATCATGGATACTGAGGACCGTGAACTCTTCGTAGAGAAGCTGGATGAAATCAATGTGAAGACCATCAAGAGCGAGGCTTGCGAGAACATCGAGCAGACCCGCAAGGCTGCTGCTGAGCTCGGCTATCCTGTCATCATCCGCGCTGCTTACGCCTTGGGTGGTCTCGGTTCTGGTTTCGCAGACAACGAGGAGGAGCTGAACAAACTCGCAGAGAAGGCTTTCTCTTTCTCTCCACAGGTATTGGTAGAGAAGAGCTTGAAGGGCTGGAAAGAGATTGAGTATGAGGTAGTTCGCGACCGTTACGACAACTGTATCACAGTTTGTAACATGGAGAACTTCGACCCACTGGGAATCCATACCGGTGAGAGTATCGTTATCGCTCCATCTCAGACCCTGAGCAATTCTGAGTATCATAAGCTCCGTGCCCTCGCCATCAAGATTATCCGTCACATCGGAATCGTGGGTGAGTGTAACGTGCAGTATGCCTTCGACCCTAAGAGCGAGGATTATCGTGTAATCGAGGTGAATGCCCGTTTGAGCCGTTCATCAGCCTTGGCATCTAAGGCTACTGGTTATCCTCTTGCCTTCGTTGCAGCCAAGCTCGGTATGGGCTACGGTCTGTTTGAGTTGAAGAACTCTGTAACCAAGACCACATCTGCCTTCTTCGAGCCAGCATTGGACTACGTGGTATGTAAGATTCCTCGTTGGGACTTGTCTAAGTTCCGTGGCGTAGATAAGGAGTTGGGTTCATCTATGAAGTCAGTAGGTGAGGTAATGGCCATCGGCCGCAACTTCGAGGAGGCTATCCAGAAGGGTCTTCGTATGATTGGTCAGGGCATGCACGGCTTCGTAGAGAACAAGGAGCTTGAAATCGATGATATCGATGCAGCTTTGCGCGAGCCAACAGATAAGCGTGTGTTCGTGATTTCAAAGGCAATGCACAAGGGCTATACCGTAGATCAGATTCACGACTTGACCAAGATTGACAAGTGGTTCCTTGAGAAGTTGAAGCACATCATCGACATCGACGAGGCGATGAAGAAGTGCAACATCAATACTCTTGACCAGGATTTGCTCCGCACCGCTAAGGTTTACGGTTTTACCGACTTCCAGGTAGCCCGTGCCGTGGGCTTGGAGCAGGAGTTGGGCAACATGCACAAGGCAGCCCTCCTGGTTCGCAACAAGCGCAAGAGCTATGGCATCCTGCCTGTAGTAAAGCAGATTGATACCCTGGCAGCAGAGTATCCTGCTCAGACCAACTACCTCTATGTAACTTACGCAGGCGTGAAGAGCGACATCACCTTCGAGAATGATCACCGTTCTATCATCGTACTCGGTTCGGGTGCTTACCGCATCGGTTCTTCCGTAGAGTTCGACTGGTGTGGCGTTCAGGCATTGAACACCATCCGCAAGGAAGGCTGGCGCTCAGTGATGATCAACTACAACCCAGAGACCGTATCTACCGACTACGATATGTGCGACCGTCTCTACTTCGACGAGTTGACCTTCGAGCGTGTGATGGATATCATTGAGATGGAGCAGCCTCATGGCGTCATCGTATCTACCGGTGGTCAGATTCCAAACAACCTGGCTATGCATCTGGATGCACAGAATGTGCCAATCCTGGGTACTGCTGCCAAGGACATCGATAACGCAGAGGACCGTGCCAAGTTCTCTCAGATGTTGACCAACAACGGCATCAACCAGCCAGAGTGGAGTGCCCTGACCTCTATGGAGGATATCGACAACTTCATCGAGCGTGTAGGCTTCCCTGTATTGGTTCGTCCTAGCTACGTGCTTTCTGGTGCTGCGATGAACGTATGTTCTAACGAGGAAGAGCTGAAGCGATTCCTGCAGTTGGCTGCCAATGTAAGTGAGGATCACCCAGTGGTAGTAAGTAAGTTTATCGAACATGCCAAGGAGATTGAGATGGATGCAGTGGCAAAGAATGGCGAGGTGATTGCCTATGCGATTTCCGAGCACATCGAGTTTGCCGGTGTTCACTCAGGTGATGCTACCATCCAGTTCCCTCCTCAGAAGTTGTATGTTGAGACAGTTCGTCGTGTAAAACGAGTAGGTCGTCAGATTGCCAAGGAGTTGCACATCAACGGTCCGTTCAACATCCAGTTCATGGCTCGTGACAATGATATTCTCGTTATCGAGTGTAACCTTCGTGCCAGCCGTTCGTTCCCATTCGTGAGCAAGGTATTGAAGATCAACCTCATCGAGTTGGCTACCCGCGTAATGCTCGGTTTGCCAGTAGAGAAGCCACACAAGAACCTCTTCGATCTCGACTATGTAGGTATCAAGGCATCTCAGTTCAGCTTCAACCGTCTGCAGAAGGCAGACCCTGTATTGGGTGTGGACATGAGCAGTACGGGTGAGGTAGGTTGCTTGGGTGACGATACATCTACCGCTCTTCTGAAGAGTATGCTTTCTGTGGGTCATCGCATTCCAGCCAAGAACATCCTGCTTTCTACAGGTTCTGCCAAGCAGAAGGTAGATTTGCTCGATGCTGCCCAGATGCTGGTTAAGCATGGCTACAAGCTGTATGCAACCGGTGGTAGTAGCAAGTTCCTCACCGAGAACGGCATTGAGAACACCCGTGTGCTTTGGCCATCAGAGGAGGCAGAAGGCGGTGCGCCTAAGGCTTTGGAGATGCTCCACAACCATGAGATTGATATGGTAGTGAATATTCCGAAGAACTTGACCAGCAGCGAGTTGAGCAATGGTTACAAGATTCGCCGTGCAGCCATCGACCTGAACGTGCCATTGATTACCAACAGCCGTCTGGCGAGTGCGTTCATCTATGCATTCTGCACCACCAAGCTGGAGGATATCGATATCAAGGCTTGGGGAGAGTATAAATAGTTGATAGTTAATAGTTAAGAATTGATAGTTAAGTCATTCTTGATGATTCCCAATAGAAAAATCCCTGCTGTAGGAAAGGCTTCCTATGGCAGGGATTTTTTTGTAAAGAAACATATATAGGTTTACTTGTCAAACAACTCCTTTCTGTTTGCAAAAATACAACCAATATTTTGATTATGCAATTATGGTTTCACGAAGAATGTTGTTTTCTCAACATCAGATAATTGACTACGAGAATCAGTAAGATACAGGGCAATAACAATATGGGAAATAAACATGCAAGTAACATGATAGTCCCTAAATAATCACCTGCGGTTACAATTAAAGTCATTATCACTACGACAGTACAAAATGCCACTGCCATGCTTATTGACAGGGGAATCCAATGCAGCTTTGAGCAGCACTTCCACCCAATAGTGGCAGTCAAGAGGGCGCAAGAAACACTCATTCCTCCTAGAAGTAGCAATTCAAATAGTCCTTTTACTTCAAATCTCATTACGACTACCACGGGAAACAACATTCCTATAATTCCCCAAATGAGCAGGAACTTGTCCCAAAAGAAATTTTGATTTAATTTCATGATGATTCTTTTTTGGTTGATTAAAAAATGGCATAATTACTATTCGCATAAGTCCTTGCTTTTTTCAATGCGCATCAAACTCACCATAGCAAAACATGTCGAACACCTTTATCTTGAAAATAACTTGATAGTATGCTTTCTGCCTTTGCTGGATATCTCGCTATGAGCAGGAAAAAACTTGTCGATGTCTTTGTTGTCTATAGTATGAACTTGTATCTTCTTGTCTTTTGTTTCCATATAGCTTTCCTTTCTTTTATTATTGTAGCAAAGATACGCTGAATAATCGAAACAGCCAAACATTTCTTGTAATTTTTGAGATTTATAATCAAATGCTAAGGCTGCATAAGTGAAATTCCACCAAGTGATTGTAACGTGCAAATTTAAAAGCACCAAGTTTACGAAAAATTGATGCTTTTAAATTTGCATGTTACACCGTTATCAGTGCAGTTTTACAGCAAAAACTCTTCTTCCTCTAAAAAAAACGCTCATAAATAGTTTATTCTCATTTATTTTTTGTAAATTTGCACCGCATTCGTGATACAAGCGTTTGCAGACATAGATAAGGCGTCGTCAACGCTTTGCTCATTGATCATTCTGAACGTAGGAAATTCAAATTGGTTATCAATGGCAATGTAGAGAAGATGTCACGGGTAAGTTGTATAAGCAACCCTCGTAGTGTGCCAAGGAGGATAATACCTCATCGGCACACTTTTAGGGTATATATAACTTTTAGCGTGAAATTCTATCTGCTCGTCATTAACCAATGGTTTCCTACGACCAAGAATGAGTGATGAGTATGTATAGAGTTTCGCGCTTTTGTGTTATAAATTAATATATTACATTATGTTTAAAGGAATCGTTTCATTGGCATTAGAAGCAATTTTATTCTGCTTTTTCTATTCTCTTTGGAATCCTATGTTTGAAAACCGAAGAGAGCAGGAACGTTGCGAGCTTATCTTAAAGTCAATAACTGAAGAAAAGTGCGAACAAGGGTTGTATACTTATTTGAGTAAATGCCAAGTACTTAACAAACCTATAGTGAAAAATATTTGCTTAACAAATAAGCACTTAGATATAAACAGTGATGTTGCTTCTTGCAAAGTTAAGGGAAAAATTACTTTTTTCTATAAAGGTAAAAAATATAATAGCTCTTTTAGCGCAGAGGGAGTATCTGACACAATTATATATCCTTGTACTATTTCCTATATGATATTTGATGGTATCTATATTAAGGATACATATGGCAAACTGTCTCTGAAGTTTGATTTTCTAGGAGATATAGTAATAGAACCACTCAAAATAGGAGAATCAATAACTGTTGATGGAATTAAGTGTGTGTTTGAAAGAAAGTGGGAAAGTGGAGAATGGTATATGAAAACATCAAAAGTTCTAATGCCAGCTCAGATGTATAAGGTTTTTGAAAATCCAAAATGTAAGAATTCTGGTGGTATTCGTTTTAGCACAGAAGAAAATCTATTGTACGGATATGTTACAGATGGGCAGATATTTGTTCCAAAGAGTAATGGTGCTGTTTACAGATATACAGCCAAAATGGTTGATAATAATGTAAAATTAAGGAGAATAGAATAATGAAAAATAAATCAGATATTTTAATGTATGTAGCTGCCATTGTTGGTGGTGTGTTAGGTGCTTACCTGTTTGCAAGCCGTAGTAGCGTTAATAACGACAATTCCGCCCTTGGATTTGTAGTTATGGCAGTTTGTACAATCTATATATTAGGTCATAGTATAAATTCATACCTTGATGCAAGTGAGAAACGTCGAGCAGAAAAGCTTGCAGAAAAGGAAAGATACCAAGAGCAAAAGCGGCAGGAACTTAAAGAGAAGGAAGATAAGTATAATGCTTTTAGAAATGAATTGATAGCAAGGAATGGAGAGCCAGGTAGAGTTGTTCTTATCCACGAAAACCGCTTTGATCAATTCAATATGGACAACGAACTTATGGTGTTTGACAAAGTAAAGAAGCTGTGGCTTTGTGGACACGAAATAGCAATAGGGGACATAAACAGTTTTATGGTCGATGATGAGTCTACAATTCTAAAGGGAGACATTAAGGCTGTCACATCCACTAATACAGGTAGTTTGGCTGGACGTTCTATTGCAGGTGCTTTAATTGGGGGTGAAGCTGGAGCTATTATTGGTGGTGCTACGGCAAAAAAAGAAACTATCTTTCGTCAAGAAAATGATAAGGTAATCCATGACTATGCACTTGTTGTAAATGTGTGTGACTTAAACAATCCTATGCTCTTGATAAAGATTGGTAGAGACAAGAAAAAAGCAATGGAAATAAATGCACTTATGCAAGTTATTATGTCTATGAAATAAAATTGTAAAAATATATAAAAGTATGAAAAAAGCTTCATTTATATTAGTTTCTATAATCCTATTGTCATGTAATGGGAATAATTCTGTGAGAAATCAAGAATATGCAGATGTTGATTCTGCTGTTATTGACACAATGGATGTCCAACCTTTGAAGGACGAAAGTCATAAAAAGTTGGCAAAGAACAAGACTGAAGACCCTATTGTTGGAACATATTATTGCTATGATAGTCACGATACATATGTGTTTCAATCAGGCAAGATAGGCTATTTTACAGTTCAAGGAGGAAGTCCTTCTGTTTTTACTTGGGAACGCTCTGGTAAGAATGTTACTATAGTGTACGAGGTATTCGGTAAACAAAAACTAAAATTTGATTCCCAGGCACAGACTTTGACAGAAGAATCAAAATCATTAGGTACATTGGTATTTTATAAGCAATAGTATGTAAGTTTAATGTATATAAATATTACGAGTATGAAAATATCATGGTCATATTTAGCAATAGTTGCTATCAGCATAGGGTGTGTTTTTTCTTCATGCCAATCAAAAGTAAACAATCCATCCCATAACGAGTTGGATTCGACAAACACTTCTGTAGCAGAAGTAGATAGTGCAGCTATCATTGCTGAGCAAAAACAAAAAGAGGCAGAGAAAGCGGCAGAAGCAGAAAAAGTTCAAAAGCAGAAAGAGGAATTGGAAAGATTGGCTAAGAACTTTAAACAGCAGAAAGATGAGTTTAGCGATAAAACTTGGATTTTCCCTAAAGACAAGCCAAAATACCGAAATAGAAATGCAACATATTGCTACTTCATGAAGCAAAACAATGAGGTGAAAAATTTTAGATTTGTCTTTCAGTATGTAGCTAGTGATTGGTTATTTATCAAGGACTTGATATTCAATATTGATGGCAAAAATTATGGGTATAGAAGTTTGGATTTCAATACGGACTGTGGAGGTGAACAAATATGGGAATGGTGTGATTTGCAACTTAGCGATACAGATCTTATCCGAGCACTTGAGAGAGCGAAGAGTATTAAAATCAAGATGAATGGAGAGAAATACTATAATACTCGAACGCTGAAACCTGCTACCATTACGTCGATTCAAAATACAATAAAGTATTACAAGGCTCTTGGTGGTAGATTTTATTAAGGCTAGTGATAATAAACTTATATAACTCTTTTAATGTGTGATAATCATTATGAAGCAAAAGAAAAAGTTTTTGTACGTGGCATTGCCAATCGTGATTTTATGTGTTATTGCCTTTGGCTATAAGTATTACTATTGTGATACGGTCACAGAATATTTTCAAGTAACCTACTATCCTCGAATGGTAAAACTTTACAGTGTAAATTGGGGATATGGTAGAGTATATTATGATCCTGAAGTAAAAGTGTCAATTAAGAAATATGAAAATGACAGTATTGCATTCTCTACAGAATATGGTAAGGCTAAAGAATATTATGCATCCTTAAGAGAATTTAGTGAGGATAATTTCTTGAAATTTGTGAATGATGATATGAGTCCCAATTCTCAACATTATGGTGAAGCGATGTTCTATAATAAAGAAATACAGAAGGAAATATTTCTTATCAAGTTTGAACATACAAGAATGTATGATGTAAAAAAGCTTTTGGGTGATATTAAAAAAATCGGAATCGATAGTTCTAAATTGGAAGAGTATATGAAAAAGAACAAAATCAAATATGACTTCACTCCAGTATGGACTCCTGATTTGGAAGACACTCCAATCTCTTTGACATATGGAGGAAGAAGAAATCAGCTCTAATTCATAAACATTGAAAAGTGAATACCCAGAAAAAGAATCAACCTCTTATTATATGCAAAGTCTTTTTATCTGTGATAGCTATAATATTATTATGTAGCTGTAGTCAAGTTAAGACTAATCCTGTTAGAGTAAATCAAACTCCCTCAGATTCAGATGCGTTTGTGATTCAAGTTAGTAGGGATGGTAGATATTATGTCTATATTCCGAATGAAACAGACAGATTGAAAACTACTCTCTTGCGGAATTCTAAGTCGCCGACTGAAGATTCTGTTTGGGAAGTGAAACTGGCTGATATAAGAAACAACATTGACATATACAAGAAAGCAACAAAATGCCATGAGATAAATCTGAAAATAGAAACAGACCCTAATGTAGAATATCCTTATGTGAAAAGTTTAATGGACTATTTGCAGAATATAGGTTATTCGCATTGGAATATGACAACAAAACGATAATATCTTTGTGGTAGAGGTATGTATAAATTGTACGGAAATGACATCACAGATTTTGTAACCTATTATGGAATGAAATAAAATATGGCACGACTTATAACAATTATTATATTATGCTTGTGTTATATACAGGCATTTTCTGAGGAACATTTAAAGTTTCTTGGATTTCCAATTGATGGCAGCGTTAACGAGTATGCTTCAAAACTAAAGTCCAAGGGCTTTTATGTATCACCAGATAATAAGTATGCAAGTGTGGGGCTTCGTGTTATGGAAGGTCCTTTCCTTGGAAATATAGAACATTTTGGTTTGCATTATGATCCTGATACGAAAAGAATGTGGTCAGTAGCATTCATCCATAGTTTTTTCAAAGAAGATGATGCGAAAGTGTTGTATGATGAACTAGAAACGTTACTTCGAGAGAAACATTATGATGCAACATATAAGTCTCCTTTGGCGGGTTCTTTTGTGTCATCTTGTTCTTTTCAAAGTAAGAAGGGAATTATAACATTGGTTGTTATAGAACAAGATTATGATTATCAAGTAAAAATGTCGTATACAGATAGAATTAATTACATACCAGTATATAAGAAAAATCATCAGAAGAATCTTGATGATATGTAAATTTCATTAGATGTACATCGTAATGATGTTATATAGTAAAAAACTAAGCATGTAAAATATGGATTTCAAAAAAATATGGTTTAGGTTTTGTTCTTATGTTCTTAAATCAAAGCGAGAATCTGAGATTATCTCTGATAAGGAATTTCTGTTTAGAGATAGTATAGTTGAGTATCTTAATCTTGAATTGGGTTGGGATAAACATTTTATTGAAACAGAATATATTGTTCCGTCTGGAAGTTCTGATAAAAGATGTGACATCATGGTGTTTGACAATAATGAGGAAGCTTTTCTTGACTGAATTGTCAAACCATTATAAATAATATAGTTATGAGCAACGATAATAAAACAACAAAGGAAATGCGAGCAAACGAGATGACTCCAGCTTTTCCTACGCATCCAGGGGATGTTCTGAAGGATGAGATAGAATACCGTGGAATCTCTCAGCGCCAGTTGGCGGAGGAAATGGGGATTGCTTATTCTGCCCTGAACGAAATTCTGAATGCTCGTCGCCCAGTAACGGAAAAAACGGCCCTGCTCTTTGAGGCTGCACTTGGAGTGAATGCTGAGCCTTTGTTGAAAATGCAGATGAGATATAATCTGCAATCTACTAAAAGTGATTCTACTTTTATGACGAGATTGGCAAAAGTAAGAAGGGTGGCTGCAGCCTTGTAAAAACAGAAGATATGAATAGTGATAATATAGATTTTGTAACTTGTTGCATTGGCTACTTGTCTCGTTGCTTGGGATAATATAATCAGCAAGTATATCAACGTCTTAAGACTTCTGGTATACTTGCTGATTTGATTTTTTACACAGATAATCATAATGTAAAGAGTCTGATAACTCTATCTTTTATCACAAAACACCCATTTATAACTCTATCTTTTATCACAAAACATGTCTTTATATCTCTATCTTTTAACAAAGTTAACACAAAATAATTGCTTATCTCGCTAATAATCAGTATTTTTGCGCATAATCTTTTAAAGAATCAAAACAACTAAGAATATGGCTAGAGCAACAGGTTCAATCAATTATTTGGAGCATCGCACGCCCTTGAAGGACGAAAGCGGTAAGTATCAGATACATCCGATGTTCGTGAAACAGGATGTCGTTGACAGGGAGAAGATGGAAAAGCGTGTTCGCGATCATTGTGCGATGAACGTTTCGTCCTTTATCTCTGCATTGGAAACGCTGGAGGATGAGACGCTTTATGCCCTGGCGGATGGCAACGAGGTGAGGGTAGGCGATATGTTTATCGTCAAGCCTAAGCTGGGGATGGTGAAGCATAAGGACAAGAATGGAATCGAATGGAAAAGGACCTATCATGAGGGGGATCTGATTCCAGCCAACGAGGTGGATATCTGCGGCTTGGAAATTCAGCCCACGAAGGAGTTTCTGGAGAGGCTGAAGCGCCACTCTAATGGTTGCAGCCGACAGTATTGGAGTGTGAAATCTACTCCAAAAGAGGCGGATAAGGAGTTTGCTGATATTGTAGAGATTTGTCAGCAGCAGGGTTATATTACGGTGAAGGATATGATTCGTGAATTCGGTGTCACCCGCTATCATGCCAATAAGGTGTTGAATGATCTCTGTGAGGAACCGGCTGCCAAAATGTATGCTACCAAGGAAGGTCCTATAACGCTCTATCGTTTGTGGAAGAAGGAGTAACTAAGACGTAGTTGTTGAAACGGCTCTTTAGGTTGACGGAATCGTTTCCTTAACTTGAATGAAGCGTCTCCTTAACTTGAATGAAGCGTCTCTTCTCGTTAAAGGATGCGTATCCGAGAGTAAAAAGAAGCGTTTCCTGGAGTCAGAACAAGCGTCTTTTAGAGTACAAGCATATACCTTCTCAGACATTGCCACTAGGCTCAGCAGCTCTGCCGAGCCTAGTCAGCAGGTCTGCTGACTGCAGTCAGCACCTCTGCTGAGCCTAGTGACAACACCTTTTAGTCGTACAGCTATAACCTGTTTAGTTGTACAATCGTAAAATGATGATACTTCTATGATATATTGGGTGCTCTCATTCAATCCAAACATACAGCATCTTCCTTTTATAACGTTCGTTTGCTTTTGTTCTATGTCAACGAACGAAATGAGGAAAAGCAGCTTCTCCTAATTCTGGCTCATATTCAAAACCTTCGTAACTGAAGCCTGCCAGTTCCTCTGGAGTAAGAAGCTGATTATTCAAGATATATCTCACCATGGCTCCACGGCAAGATTTAGCCCATACAGTCTGCATCTTCAATCTGCCGTCTTTCTGGCGGACATAAAAGAGTGGCTGAATGACCTTTATCTCTTTACATATTCTCTTCCAATCAAACAGATGTTCATATTCCTCTGTAGAAAGATGGATGAGTATACCATCATCAGCTTTCACACTATCGATGAGAACATCTGTCAGTTTGTCTTTCCAGAACTGATTGATAGGCTTGTCGTTTGTAGCTTCGAGCGATACGCAATGCTCCATACGATAAGGTACGATGCCATCCAACGGTCGAAGCAATCCATAAAGGAAGCAGGTAATCCAGAGATGTTTCTGGGCATACTCTAACGACTCCTCGCTCAAAGAACTGGCACGCAAATGTTTGTATGCCTGACCATTGTAAGCCAGGATAGCCGGCATCTTCTCTGCAGCCATAAAATCATGATATCGCTTCCAGTTCGTCATTGCAATCTTGCTGCTGCAATCAAGTTGTTTAGCCAATTCCTCTACATTCATCATTGCCATTTCTTTGGCCAAGTCATTGGCAACTGATTGGAATAGTGGCACGGAGATAGGCTTCCTGTCTGCCTTCTCAAACATGATTTTGGCATTTGCCAATAATATCTGCATAATAATCAATCTTTTGAATTGTACTTGCAAAGATAAGAAAAAATCAATATACAATGCTAAATAGCCAAGAAAAATCCCATAAAATTAAAATTTTTTATAAAACGAGCATTATATAGTACTTTTTCTTGTGTAATCTATAAATATTTGTTACCTTTGCGTGAAAAGAACAATATAATACACTACTTAGTATGGCGGTTAAATATGAGATTCGTCAAACAGTTTTCTCATACCTCTTTTACCTGTATGATTTATGAACAAAAAATATCAGTTTAAGACAATGAAGCAAGTAAACATTCAATATTACAATTCGCCTTGCGGAGAAATCATCTTGGCATCGATGGGTGACGAACTGTGCCTTTGTGATTGGAATGAAATGCCATGTGCTGAGCGCAATAAGCATCGGCTTTTACGGTATATGAAGGCTGATTTCAAGATAGAAACATCCCCAATCCTGGATCAGACCAAAAAGCAATTGGATGAATATTTTGCCGGTAACCGCAAGATATTTGATATTCCGTTGCATCCTGTAGGAACTGATTTTCAGAAAAAAGTATGGCATGCATTGCTCGAAATACCCTATGGAGAGACAAGAAGCTATAAGGAAATAGCTATAAGTATAGGCAAACCTAACGGTATCAGAGCCGTGGCAAGTGCCATCGGAGCTAATGGCATCAGCATTTTCGTTCCCTGCCATCGAGTTATCGGAAGCAATCATTCCCTTACAGGTTTTGCCGGAGGATTGGACGCAAAGAGAAAGCTATTGGAGCTTGAAGCTGAATAAAACCAACATAAAATGGTGATTTATTATTAATTTAAATATCCGTAAAAACAAATTTTGATTAATTAATAGTTGTTTCTCTTACATTCTTAGTAAATATCATTACCTTTGCACCATGAAAACATTATTAGACGTTCATACACATACAATAGCATCAGGTCATGCCTTCAGCAGTTTGCAGGAAATGACCTTGACAGCAAAGGAGAAAGGGTTGGATATCTTGGGAATCACAGAGCACGGTCCCAATATCCCGGGTACCTGTGATCCTATCTATTTCAGAAACCTTCATTGTGTTCCACGCCAGCTCTATGGAATCAAACTGATGCTTGGAGCAGAACTCAACATTCTCAATACGAAGGGAGATATCGATCTCGACGAGGATTACTGGCGTATGCTGGATATCCGAATAGCAGGCATCCATAGCCTTTGCTGGCAGGGAGGAAGTAAGGAGGAGAATACGCAGGGTGTCATCAATGCCATGCGCAATCCCTTCGTGCAGATTATCTCTCATCCCGGCGATGGTACGGCAGAACTGGATTTCGAGGAACTCATGAAAGTTTCCAGGGAGACGCATACCTTGCTTGAAATCAACAACCATTCTATGGCTCCTATTCGCCACAAGACTGTGGCTGCTCCCAATAATCTGGAACTGCTGGAACTTGCCAAGAAGTATGAAACTCCAGTCATCTTCGGAAGTGATGCCCACTTCTCTGCGATGATTGCCGACTACAGCAACATTATGCCACTGGTAGAAAAAGCAGAGTTCCCGGATGAGCTTGTTCTCAACTATCAGCCAGAGAAATTCATGGCTTACCTCAAGCCAACCCCTGAGAAATAGGAAAATTTAGTTTCACATTTCAATTTACACGACTATGATTATAGAAGAAATCATCAAGTATAATGAAAACTTCGTAGCCAGTAAGGCTTACGAAAAGTATCTTACGAGTAAATATCCAGACAAGAAACTTGCCATTCTTTCCTGTATGGACACCCGCCTCACTGAGCTTCTGCCAGCAGCTTTGGGCCTGAAGAACGGGGATGCCAAGCTCATCAAGAACGCCGGTGGACTGGTTATCAGTCCTTTCGACTCTGCTATGCGTAGTCTCCTTGTAGCCATCTACGAATTGGGTGTAGAGGAAATCATGGTCATTGCCCACTCCAACTGCGGTGCATGCCACATGAACGGACAGCAGATGAAGAAATTGATGCTCAAACGTGGCATCCATCAGAATGTTATCGATACCATCGGGCTTTGCGGCATCGACCTCGACCATTGGCTGGAGGGATTCCACGACACAGAGGATTCTGTAAGGAATACCATCAATACGATCCGTACACACCCTCTCGTACCAAAAGACGTCAATCTTCATGGCTATATCATTGACTCACAGACGGGCAAACTGACAGAAGTGAAATAGAATAAAGGTATTATTTTAATTAAAATACATAACAGCAGTTTGTTGTACTTTCACCTTCCCTCTATGATGCTCTTTCCAAGAAAGTAACTTTCGTTACAGCCCCCACATATCATTCAGCATACTGATAGCTGACTCCGAGCGGAAGACATGATTGCGGAAGGTGATGATGCCTTCAAGAGCAAGATGGTCTTCGAAGGAATTCACCAGGAAATCTGCTTCGAGCAGAATGCGGTGGTCGAGGCTGGTAACATCTTGATAAGTATGATGATGGGAAATGAGCCAGCAGATTCTTTCTATCTGTGCGGCTGTGAATCCATCTACTTCTGACAGTACTTTTCTTGCCTCGCCAGGACCCAGTTCTTCCTGATGCTTGCCATTGCAGTTGCCGTATCTGGCTTCTGAAACGTGAATGCCTACATCGTGAAGAATGGCTGCTGCTTCGAGCACGAAGAGGTCTTCCTCGTTCATTCCCTCTGCTATCGCAATCATACGGGCAAAGTCGTGCACCTTTACGAAATGCTGGATGCGAGGCGCATCGCCACCATCGTATTTTATCATCGCCCTCATCAGTTGGGCGAGTATCAATTCCTTGTTTGTCATCATTTTATGTTTTAACCAATAAAAAGAATACTAATCGAAGAGTTTCTTCCAAATCCACAATACCGCTATGGCGCCAATGACGCAGAAGACGAAGTTGGTAAGATAACCCTTGCCAAACAGTTCTATGTTCAGCAGATTGCTGATGATGGCGCCGGCATAACTGCCCACAATACCTATGAATAGGTTCATACAACATCCTTTGCCTTCGCCGCTCATGATGCGGTTGGCAATATAGCCAATGAAAATTCCCGTAAGGATTGGCCACGCTGTGAAATCTGCAATGTGTTCTAACATACTCTTTTGATTTTATTTTTTCTTGTTATCTGAGCTTTCTGATAACTCTTGCCGGATTTCCCACAGCCATGGAGTCATCAGGAATATCCTTGACCACTACGCTGCCGGCACCGATTACGCAGCGGTTGCCGATGGTTACTCCAGGGCAGACGATGACTCCTGCGCCCAGCCAGCAATCCTCGCCAATGGTGATGGGGAAGCCTGTTTCTACTGGCTTGCGTCGTTCCATATAATTGATGGGGTGGTTAGGGGTTACCAGCTGGCTGTTCGGACCTATCAGGGTGCGGTTGCCGATGGTAATCCAGCCTTCATCGAGCATCGTGGCGCCATAGTTGATGAATACATTCTCACCCACCTTGATGCCGTGACCATGGTCGCAGTGGAAGGGTGGACAGATGGTGGCTGAAGCTGGAATGCCAGGAATCAGTTCTTCGATAATGGTTCGATAGTCTTCATCAAACAGGGTTAGCGTCTGCAGGCGGCAGCAGAGACGGTTGGCGTGCTCTATGCTTTTCATGCCTTCCTTGTTGCTGAAATCATAGAGCTCGCTGTTTCTCATTTTTTCAAATTCTGTCATCTTTGTTCTCTATTGATGGATGTAATCCAGAATCTGCTCTGCATGAATCTTAGTCTTGATCTCTTTAGGAGTGAAGATTTTCTCAATGACGCCTTCTTCGTTGACAAGATAGGTAGTGCGGAGGATACCGATGGTCTTTCTGCCGCAGGTTACCTTCTCGCCCCAGCAGCCGAGTTCCTGCAGTAGGGTGGTTTCGGTATCTGCGATAAGAGGGAACTGCAAACCCTTGGTTTCGGCAAACTTCTTCTGCAGAGCTTGCTTGTCCTTGCTCACGCCGATAATCTCATAACCGGCTGCTGCCAGCTCCTCCTTATGTGCTTGCAGGGAGCAAGCCTCGGCAGTGCATCCGCTGGTGTTAGCCTTCGGATAACTGTAGAGCACTATCTTGCGACCACGGTAGTCGCTTGCCTTTATCTCACGTCCGTCCTGGTCAATGCCAAGAATCTCTGGTATTTTATCTCCTATATTCATAATTCTATATTTATTAATTATATGTCTTGTTATGATGCAAAGATAATAAAAATAATGCGAACCGATGTGATTCTTATGATTTTTAACACAAATAATCGTTGTTTATCTTTCTACCTGGAAGTTTAAACGAATCTTTCTTTTGGATAAAAAAAAGAAAAATATAGGGAGGATATTTGGTAATATGCTGATATTTACTTACTTTTGTGTGATGAACGTTCATGGTATGAAACAGGGAGCGTGATACTAAACAGGTAAAAAAGGAAGAAAATGAAAAAGATATTTTTGTTTATATTATTCTGTCTTTCCGTATGCAGCATGTCGGCTTACGACTTTCTGCGAGCTGTGAAAGATGAGATTCCGGGAGGTTACAACTTCTGGGTTTATACGCCAGTAGATTATTTTTATTCGCAAGAGCAGACACCGGTCATCATCTTTCTGCATGGTGCCAGTCTTTGCGGCAAGAATCTGAATAAGGTGAGAAGATACGGACCGCTTGATGCCATCGTCAAGGGGCGCGATATCGATGCGCTGACCATCGTTCCGCAGAATCCGGGAGGAGCTTGGAATCCGAAGAAAATCATGGATATGCTAGACTGGGTGAAGAAGAATTACCCATGCGATTCTAATAGGGTTTATGTCTTGGGCATGAGCTTGGGCGGTTATGGTACCATGGATGTCTGCGCCACTTATCCCGACAGGATAGCTGCCGGCATGGCGCTGTGTGGCGGCTGTTCGTATAAGGATGTGAGTGGATTGGGCGATTTGCCTTTCTGGATTATCCATGGCACAGCAGATAGGGCAGTACCGGTCAAGCAATCGAAGGTGGTGGTAGATAAACTTGTGAAGGATGGCAAGGATACCCGATTGATATACGACTGGTGGAAGGGTGCCAATCACGGTACCCCTGCTCGCGTGTTTTATCTGAAGAAAACCTATCAGTGGCTCTTCTCGCACAGTCTATTAAATAAAGACAGACCCGTGAACCGCAACATCAGTATTACGATGAGTGATCTGGGCAGAGCATATGGTGATGTAAACCGAAATGCCCCTCAGCCTGAACTCATCGATGGTCCGAGTGTGATCAAGCAAGAGGGAAATGAATATTAAGGAATCAGGTGAACAGTTCTGCTACCTTCTCCAGCCAATTCTTATCAATATCATCGAAGGTGCTGAGGTGTTCACTGTCAATATCCAGTACGGCAAAAAAAATTGAAAAACTGTCATTTTCATAGAAATATTTCTATCCTTTCAATCTTTTTTCGTACTTTTGCACCATCAATTAAAATAAAGAAAATCCAGTTTTTTAAATGAAGTAAGAAAATGGCTGATAAAGATATGAAATGGAAGACGCTCTCGCAGAAGTATCTGATAGAGAAGCCATGGCTCACGGCACGAGTGGATAAGGTGGAATTGCCTACGGGAGCCATCATCGATGAATATTACGTGCTGGAATATCCCGATTGGGTGAACACCATCGCCATTACGAAGGAGGGAGAGTTCGTCTTCGTTCGCCAGTATCGCTATGCGATAGGTAAGACGGTGAATGAACTCTGCGCAGGAGTGATAGAGAAGGGCGAGGACCCGATGGCGGCTGCCAAGCGAGAACTGATGGAAGAGACTGGATTCGGAGGCGGAAACTGGCAGAAGTGGATGACGATTTCGGCTAATCCGAGCACTCATACCAATCTTACCCATTGCTATTTTGCTACGGATGTGGAGCGCATGGATGTTCAGCATCTAGACCAGGCTGAGGATATCGAAGTTCGCCTCTTCTCAAGAGAAGAAGTAATGGATATGCTGGAGAAGGGAGAAATCTGGCAAAGCCTGATGGCGGCTCCGCTATGGAAGTATTTTGCGAAAGCAAAGTAAGCTGCAAGGCTTCATTTATAAAAGCCAAGTAAACATTAAACAATAAACATTATAAAGATGGTAATAGATTTCGAAAAGATTGCTGAGGCTCATTTGGAGGGCTTCAAGGGTGGACAGGGTAAACTCGACACCCGTAACTATGTGGATGACAAGGTGAAGATTATGTATTCTACCTTGCGTCCGGGTGCATCAACTGGTCTTCATACTCATGAGGGCAACTGCGAGATTATCTATGTGGTAAGCGGCACTGCTACTTTCCATTATGATGATACCGTGGAGGAGGTTCGACAGGGACAGGTGCATTATTGCCCTATGAACCATGCTCATTATATGGAGAACCTCACCGACCATGATCTGGTGTATCTCGCCATTGTGCCTGAGCATCATTAATATCCCTGAAGTATCAGGGAAAACCATATCATATTCCTCCTGAGGAAAATGTAAAAAGAAAGTCCAACTCGGATGCCTCTCTCAGAAAGGCTCCAAGCTGGACTTTCGTCGTTTTTCTCTCTCTCTCTTTCTTGTATTGCTATGCTAATCTGTGTTTATCTAAAAGTCAGCTGCGGATTAGAGTTTCTCGCAGAACTCGATTTTCTCCTTATTAGGACCCTCGATGGTGAAGAACTTTACGCCGTTCTCCCAGAATGGAAGACTATTTACCTGCTGATCCAGCATCTTGAAGATTCCTGCTTCCTTTACAACCTGGAAGAGATTCTCGATGTTCTTTACATCGATGGCGATGTGGTCGATGGCTCCATATTCCATCTTTGCCTGATGGTTCTGATAGGTCTCGATGATGAGATTGTGGAGCTGGAGGAAGGCTACTTCCTCGGTGCCGTTCACTGTGCGGAGGGCTGTTTCGAAGCCCAGGGCATGATAAAACTCAATGGTCTTGTTGATGTCGTTGGTAGGAATGCCGATGTGCTGCACGCCTGTTGTAAAATCTTTAATCTTCATAATGAATTTGTGTTTAGATGATTGTTATGATAAAACTTTCTGTGTTTTTTGAAGATTTAGAAGCGGATGATTTCTGCTCCAATCTGGAAATAACTCTCGTTGCTCTGCGGATTCCACATGCCCTTGGCATAAACCGGAACGGTGTAGTTGCCGAGTTTGAGATCGTGGGATGCCTGTAGTGAAACATGCACGATGCCTGCCGTGGTTCCGAAGAAGTGGGCATCCTCGCCAGCTCTGTTTAGGGCGAAGGCTCCACCTACTCCTGCATCTACCTTCCAGCCATCCTTCTGGTAGATAGGGTATTCCGCATAGGCGAAGGTGGAATATTTCTGCTTCGTATTGTCGCTGTTGCGGTCGCGTCCGAAGACTACCGTTGACCAGCTCAGGAGCAGCGGAAACTTCTCATCCTGGAATAGGTAGCTCAATGTTGCATCGAGGAATCGGCCCGTAGTATGAGCAGAGTAGTTCCAATATTCCTTATTATTATAGGTGGCGCCAGGGGAGAAGTTGTAGGTATCCCACAGGGCGAATCCCCAACCGCCAGCCTTCAGATTCAGATAATGATTAAACTCCTTGTAGGAGCCTTCCGAGTTGCAGCCACCCCAAAGTCCCACGGTAACGTGGTCGTTGGTCATCGTATAACTCAGGTCGGTGAGGAGGACGATGCCGTCTGAAACTTCCATGCCACGCCACAGATGATTATTCTGAACGTTGGCTTTCAGATGGAGCTGTGCCTGGGCATTTCCCAGACACGCTGCCATCATCAAAACAATAACTACAATTCTTTTCATGGTTTTACTACAAAATAAACTTAAACCTAATTAACTATGAACTTTAAAATTGCTAACTAACAACTTAAACCATATATATTATTGATAATTATAATTCGCAAATATCTTTGGGCAAATGAGGCTTTATTTGGTAAATTCATCAGGTAAAACCGGCATGGCTCCATTCTGTGTGCAGACGTATGCCGAAACCTTTACTGCCAATTCATGAGCTTCCTTTACGCTCTTACCCTTCAGAATGCTTGCCACGAATGCGCCTGTGAATGAATCGCCGGCTCCCACAGTATCTGCCACTTCCACCTTCGGAGTCTCGATAAACGAAACCTCGCCAGGGGTGAACACGTAGCTGCCGTTTACGCCACAGGTAAGGATGAGCATCTTCAGATTATACTTGCCCAGCAGGAGCCAGCATTTATTCTCCAGGTCGATGCCAGGATAGCCAAAGATGCGGCTTACCGTAATCAACTCCTCATCGTTGATTTTGAGGATGTTGCATCGCTTGATGCTCTCGGTGATAATCTCCTTGGTATAGAACCCCTGACGGAGATTGATATCGAAGATCTTGAGGATTCCCTCTCCTTCAGGCATATTGTCGAGGAAGCGATAGATGGTGTTGCGGGAAACCTCGTTGCGCTGAGCCAGCGAACCGAAGCAGGCTGCGGTGCAATTCTCTGCCAACTTTTCCAGGGCTGGCGTGTAGGGGATGTTGTCCCAGGCTGCTCCCTCCTTGATGTCGTAGCATGGAATGCCGTTGGCATCGAGCGAAACCTGGACGGTGCCTGTAGGGTAGGCTACCTTGTCTATCTGATAGTTGAGATGGTGATCGTTGAGTTCCTTCTCCAGTTCCTTGCCCAGCTCATCATCGCCCATTGCGCTGACCGCACAGCTTTCGAGTCCGAACTGCGAAACGTGGTAAGCAAAGTTGGCAGGAGCGCCACCTAGCTTTTTTCCTTCTGGAAGCACATCGAAGAGTGCCTCACCGATACCTATTACTGATTGTTTCTTTTCCATTGTCATTTTTACTTTAAGAATGTTAGAGATGTTACTTGATTTCTGTTGCAAAGGTAGCATTTTTCAGCTACCTTCGCAAAGAAAAATCATCTAAACTTTCTGCAAACGTTCCCGCAATCGTTTCCAATTTCTGCAATCGTTTGCAGTATATTTCTTCTCTTCTATCTCTTTACTTCTTCTCTCCAGGTTTCTGTTCGAAATCGATGAGAACCTTCATGCTGGTTTCGCGATGAGTGTCGATAAACTTGTAGGCATCATCGTAT
>JAJWFY010000025.1:0-43584 GCA_021615735.1 Segatella copri
TGCCTGGCGTTCAGAAAGCCTGTCCGTGTTTTGATGCCACGAAGCTCCAGTACCTGCTGGATGCTTCCTGAATTTCTTCCATTAAGAGGGCTTTTCATGAGCAGAAACCCTCTGATTTTATTTAACAAGTTAGGGCGCATCCAATCCGGATGCGCCCTTTTTCTTTGTCGTCATATTTCTTTCAGTCAACACTCAACATTCAACACTCACCAAGTCTATACGCCACCTTTTCATCGTGGCATATAGACCCTTGTCGTTTCCCGTGAGGTGCGGGTAAATATAATTGCTGAGCACCTAATACTCCTGCCCAGCTTAGGAGTTTATCTAATGTTATTAATTTCTAAATTGTTATTTAGGATATGTATTACGTCCACATTTTATGGAGTGGAATCTTTTTCCAAGAAATTCTGGTCGTACATGATCCGAAGAATTTGCATACTTCTTAGATTCATCAGATCGCCACCCATCAATATCGCTTCCTGTCATAACCATTTGATCTTTTGACAAAGTTAAATCTACACGTTCAGTATATACATTATCAAAGATACGGATACCTGCAGCGGAAATATTACCTAATGTCACCGAATTTAGTTCTGTACAATCGGCAAAGGCAAAGGCACTTATAGATGAAACTATCGGAGCATAGATTGTTTTAAGCTCAATACAATCCTGAAAAGCCACCGGCTCTATACTCTTTACATCTGGCAAGCTAATAACTTTCAGCGGTTTACAATTCAAAAATGCACTAGACGGCAAAGCCTCAACTCCGTAAACAGTTAAATCTATACTGCCATCACTTGCACTGCTTAGAGCTTCTCTTATAGCATTAAACACACTAATATCTGCATTTGCAGCCAAATTATTGATTACAATGTTCGTATTGCCCACAGCCAAAGCATTTTTTATAATTAGTACGGCATTTTCTGTAGTTGTTACTGCATCGCCACCAGTAATGTCATCGCCAGGACCCCAATCCGTAACACTTACACTTCCTATTGTAACTTTGTCCTTACCTATTTTTACATCATAGGTATAGCTCTTGGCTTTTTCTAGAGCAGGAATTCCCGTTACATACAGTTCTTTAGTCTGAGTAGGGTTGACCACCTCACCATCATTGTATGTCACTGTGAGTTTGAGGAATTTCTCTGTAGAATTGGCATCTCCAGGAGATACCAAAGCATAGAACACATTGTTGCCACTTTCTTCTTTTTTATAAGTTTTGATAGCTGCGTAGCTGTCACCATCTCCTGCAGGAACTTTCAGCTTAGAATAAACTTCTACGGCAGAAAGTGTAGGGTTAAGATCTTTGAACTCATCTCCAAACCCGCTTACTTTGACAATGACGCGAGCCGTCTGACGTTCAAAGTTCAATGTCAACTGTCTGTCGGAAGGTATATATGCCTTTTCTATAGTTTCTCTGCTTATCATATAATCTGACTTCTCTATTTTGTCAACTGTAGATTGGTCTGCTGAGACATAACCTACAGAGAAAGAATTGGTGGTACTTTCATCCGCCTTCTCAGGATAACAAGCCTCGAAAGCCTGGGCATTACCCGTCCAGACCAGATAGTCACCAGCATTCGCAGGTGCCCATACCTCGCCCGTCTTCTTATAAATCACGGTTTTACCCTCAGTCGTTACACTGATTACATCGTTCTCATTAAAACTCTGTTGTTCCGCTTCTGTACCCAATGGATTACTACGGGTAAAAATGCTGTTTCCACCAACGTTGGCAGTAATCTTCACCTCATTGGCAGCAGTGTTAGTGCCCTGCTCGTCATCTGTAGAGCAAGCGGCAAGCATTGCTATAACTGCAAATGCTCCCATATATCTTGTAATCTTCATATCTTGTCTATTTTAAATGTCAAACAATTCTTTAATCAGTCTCTTTTTCGGTAATGGTTTCTTCTCCCCAAGGTTTCGCTGTTATGGCGCCCCCTTGCACTACATCCTTACCAACCAACAGATGCAACTCATATTTTTTACCAGATTCAAATAGCGCATTGTCGGTGCCAGTCCAGATGTAATCAGTGCCATCCACCTTGAACTTAATACATAATTGTCCTGCAATAACTTTCTGTGGAATCACAATGGCAGAATATTTGAAGGTGGCATGGTCGGTTGTTTTATCCGCCTTCTTGAATGCTACAGTTTCAGGAGTAATGGCTGCTGATGCCAGACCGTCACGTAGAACACTTATAGGGTCTGCTGCGAAATTCACCTTACTGCGGATAAAGGTGCCATCCACCTTGACATCAGTTACGGTTGCTGACGTAACAGGCTTTTCTTCATCCTGATTAAACTGGTCTCTTAACTCGATAATGAGATTCAGCTGACTGAGTAGATGGGTGAATGAGACATCAACCGCCTGGTTGGTATTCAAATCCGACTCTGGTTTGAATCCAGTTTTCTTATATACAATAAGGTCGGAAGAATAGTCTTCAGCTTTGCTTTGGTCTTCTTTTACAGAAAAGGCATAGTCTGTCTTCCCGAAGATTTTAACTTTGCCAGTTGCATCTTCGATAGTCTCCTGATATGGCGCATAAGCCAGAATATCAACAGCGGTAGTTGAATTCTGCCACAACATCTGGGTAGCAGGAATCCAATTGTTGCCTTCCTTTGTTACCTTGATATTATCATAGGTATACTTGTCACTACCTGCATTGTAGATGCAGAAGCCAAACGAATTAAGCTTATCGGTGCTGTTTCCGTAAGAGGCACGGGTATTCATGCCATCTACACTCGTCATGATTCTAACCACATTATCCATTGGATAATTGTTCTGTGCCAAATCCTCATCGTTGGAGCAGCTGGCAACTGCCGTTGCCAAAGCTGCCATTGTTAATATTTTAATTGCTTTCATATTGTTGAATTTTATGTTTTAATTTTAAGAAAGTTAATCGTAAGCCTCACCCTTGATAGGTTCGCCTGTAGAACCCCAGTCAGAGATGTTTACATCGCCAAGTTTTATGACGTCACGTCCTACCTCCAGGTTGATGGTGGTAATCTTGCCACTCTCAAACTTGAAAGGTGTGCCGTTGTCGTAGATGAAGTCCTTGCCGCCAATGGTGATGGTAATCTTCTGAACACCATCCTGCGGGATGATGATGGAAGCATATTTCTTGTTGGCAGTTAAAACCGGCATGTCGAAGTCGGCTTTGTCTTCTGCTACAGCAGATGGGGTGACAACCTTGGTCAGATAATTAACGGTTGCTTTTTTTGCGGCATTGCCTACAGCTACCTTATCTACGGTAGGTCCCTCTGTTCCCCACTGGTTCTTATAGGTGAGGTTCACCACAAGTTTTGCCATTACATGGGTAAAGGTAAGAGGAACAGGTTGCTGTTCATCGACATTATAGGATAAGCCATCTTTGTTGACTGCCACCAAGAGGTCGCTTTCCACTTGCTTTGTCTCATCGAATGTATATTCTCCGGCAGAAAGGTCGGATATTGCTGAAATAGGGTATACACCGATGAAATAATGCTTGTCGCGGTTGTTCTTCCAAAGCATCTGTGGAGTAGATACCCATGAACCGTTAGTCAACTTGTTGATAGCGTTGTTCACCACACGCTCTCTTGTCTCAGGAGCAACAGTTGCATCGCCAGTCCAGGCATACACACTGATTTCATCACCCTCCTCAAAGGTTTGTCCACCCTTCTCATCTGTGGCAACACGTGTCATATTGCCGATACTGGTAGAAACGGTGATATACTTGGAGGTCTCGCCTCCGATACCGTTCTCGTTGTCAGAACAACTGCCCAATGTCAAAGCCATTGCCATCAGGGCAAAGAGATAAGTTTTCTTTTTCATTGTCTTTTACTATTATATGTTTATATTCTTGTTTTGATTCTTGCTAAAATGAGAGGGTCGCTTAATCTTCAGGATTCAGAATTTCACCACGATAAATCCATTCCTCAGTCCAATCATCTATCTTCGTGCTCGTAAGATACATGTAAGGTTTCATCTCCTCAAATTCCAAGTTTATCTTGTACTTGCCGCCAGATTTCATGACGGGTGCTTCGATGTCGTAGTTGCTAACTACTCCCCCAGGAGAAATCAGTTGGATAAACAACTTGGTGGTATGAAAACCGTTGGCTGTCGGCATCAAGCGTAATGTTTCCGTTTTTAAAGTTTCGCCAGGCACTGCGATTTTCAAAGGTATATCACACTCTTCCTTGGTATAGCTTGCCGTCCCGAATGTTCCATCCTCATTCTTTTGCAGAGGAAGGAGTCCGGTTGCCACATTCAGAACCTTGCCTATCATTGCAAAATTGTCAGGAACTCCTTTAATGAAGATGGTCAATTCTGCAAGTATATGTCGCATTTCATTTTTGGTTATGTAGTTGACATTTGATTTGTCTATACCGATGTCTGTTACGCCATAATAGGCATGGTCGGGAGAGGCACTTGGATTGGACAATCCAAACATGAGTTGGTTCATATTGAGGGTCGCCCTTGTAGCCTCACCGATAAAAAACGGTTCTATAAGGTTGGTGGTAGCCAGAATCTGATAATGCCCTACTGGAAGAGCGAAGCGTTGGCTTGCTACCTCCTGCGCACTGCCACCATGTTTTTCCTCTACAAGCGAACCGTCATCGGCATTGAATATCCAGAGCTTCACGTCCTTCACATCCGTGCCTTGGTCGGCCTCATCTGCCCAAGTGAGCGATACTGACAAACCACCCTCATCCTCACCATTATGAACATCATGGTCGCAACTTGCCAACAGGCATGGGACGCATAACAGCACCCATAACCAAATATTAAATCTTCTTTTTGGAAGAATAAAAGCAAGTGCTGCGACCAGTAACCGTTCTTTTCCAGTTAAGTAATTTCTCATATTAATCTATTATGTTTTGATTATAATTTACGACATTTTAAATCTTTACTTGATACAGATTATAAAAAATCCTGGTGCAAAGTTAAGGCTTTTATATGAAAGTGGGGGGGGTAATATTTGTTTTTTCAGGTATGATTTTTTGGTTTTTGGTGTCTCATTCGTGGGCAATGCGACACCTTGTTAGTATTCTTTAACGTTTTCAGACTCTATTCAAGAAGTAATTATCAACAAAGACTAATTATACGTCACCTGTTCATCGAGCATATAGACCATTCAACACTCCACATTCAACATTCAACAATCTCTAACTTTTTCAGCAACTTTTCCCTAAAATCTCTTGCAGATATGAAAATAAAACCGTAACTTTGCGGCATGGATTTTTAATACAGATGATTATGAAGCAGGTAGAAGAAAGATACATCAGCTTTGAAGCCAGCAAGATGGCATATCGCGACATCAAGAATTTCGTTGACACCGCCAAGCGTGAAGGTATAGAAATAGGTAGAGCAGAAGGCAAACATGAGGCCAACACAGAAACTGCACAACGTTTGCTGGCAATGGGACTTTCTGCCGAACAGGTTGCCAAAGCTACCCAGCTACCTTTGGAAATCATTAAGAATCTGAACAATACATAAAAAATATAATAGCTGAGATGTAGATTACGAATATCTCCATATAATCAAGGGTCTATACGCCACCTGTTCATCGTGGCATATAGATCCTTGTCGTTTTTTATTCATTTTATCCATCGTATTGAATAAAATCAGTACTTTTTTATTCAATACGAATGATTTTCAGCCATTTTCTCCCGCCATTCGGTAGGAGTACAACCAAAAGCGTTCTTTGTATATATGCAACAAGGCGCAACCTTCTCACGAAGACTGCGCCTCTAATAGTTTTCTTTTTTTGTTTAATTTTTAAGAGAGTATTAACATATATATTTCTTTTGTAAGTGTAAGTTTCTTACTTCTTTATTTCTTTTGCTCTGAACTTTATGGTTGGAAGAACTTAATCTGTGTTCCATTTGACAACTGGGTTCCTGCCATATTAAAGTTGAATGCTGTAGGATTTGGTTTCTTCTCATCCTTTGGATCAACTTCGTAACCATAAACAACCAAATAAGCTTCAACCTTGCCTTTATCCTGGGTAACTTGTCCGAAAGTATATCGGCTGTTTCCGCTAGAATAGCAATAGAACTTAACCTTATGTGTAGCACCACCATACTCCAGATTTACAGAAATAGCATCTGGGAAGAGCATGAACTGGATAACTGGTGTAACTGAATAGTAGTATACAATACTCTTGAAGTTAACCGGCAGCTCATTTTTCTTCAATGCTTCCTTCAGTTCTTTCGTGTCAGCATTTTCTGGAATGTAACGGGCGAAGACCTTTACAGGGAAGTTGTTAACAGTCATTACAGTATCTTTGCCTTCTCCGTGGATAGATGTAACGACATCTAATGTGTCGTAATATTCCTTTTTTCCGTCTTTTGCTGTAACATGTTCATCGCTCATATAAGCGAGTTTGCTCATGCGGCTACCTGATGTCTTGAGATAGCAAACATCCTTTTCTGCTTTTGTGAGCGGCTGATAATTGCTGTTGTTATCATCGCCTGTATTACAAGAAGTGAATGCGAAAGCTGCAATGAAGGCAGCTACAATTGAGAATAATTTGATTTTTTTCATTTTGCTATTATGTTTTGATTCTTATTTTCTCATATTTCTCAGCCTAAATGTACCCCGATATGGTTGTTCGAGGCTCTTCAGTCCTTGTATAAAACAAGAAAAGGCGGGAAACTTGCATCACTTTTTGTTAATCTCTGTTAATGCTCTTCACTTGTCCATTTCATAGAGCACTTTTGCCAATGTATTGTAACCTCTGACTTTCAGTTCTTAGTTGTTTGAGCTTTTTACTGTGTTATGTCTAGGTTTGTCCTACATAGCGATGCAAAGTTAGTGTTTTATTTTGAAATGCGCAAGAAATTTATGATTTTCTTTCTCTTTTTCGCATAAAAATACTACTTTTGTGGAGATTTTAGGGATTATTCACCTAAAAGCGGAATGAATAGTGTAGACTCTGAGTCTCATGGAAAATGAAATAATGATGAATCTGATATGAAAAAGAAAGTAGGTACATTTAAGATTTGGCTGTTGGCGATAGCCGCAGTTGTGGCGTTTTCTGTCTTGCCGAAGGTTTCTTCGCTGGCAACAGAAGATCAGGCACTTGTTGTAAAGGAGAACAAGCAGGAAACTGCTGGAGAGGGTGCGAATCTGGAGGCGCAGGGGCTGGAGATTCCGGTATCTAAGGTTAAGGTATCTGAGACCATCAAGCATCGGTTGGCTTATACGGTATCTTATAATCATGATACGCGACAGCCGAATTGGGTAGCCTGGGCGCTGACGGGGGAGCATGCATCAGGTAAGTTGCCGCGCGGTAAGTTTGCTGATGATGAGGAGATGCCGGCACCCGTGGGTACTTTGGCGGATTATTATAACAGTGGATTGGACAGGGGACACATGTGTCCGGCTGGTGACAACAAATGGAGCCAGCAGGCGATGGATGAATGTTTCCTGATGACCAATATGTGTCCGCAGAACCACAGTCTGAATGCGGGGGTATGGAATACGATAGAGCAGCAGTGCCGCAACTGGGCGAAGCAGTATGGCAAGGTTTATATTGTCTGCGGACCGATATTTCTGAATAAGCAGCATCGCAAGTTGGGTAAGAACAAGGTGGTAGTGCCTGATGCCTTCTTCAAGGTGGTTCTTCATACGGGCAAGAATCCGCAAGCCATCGGCTTTATCTGCCGTAACCAGTCGCAGAAAGGCAGAAAGAAGACGGAATTCGTAAATTCAGTAGATGAAGTGGAGCGTATCACCGGCTATGATTTCTTCCCTCAGCTTCCGGATGATGTTGAGAAGAGGGTAGAGGCTAAGGCTGAAATGTTTTAGAAAGGAATTTCTGCAGTATCCAGTAATAGGATATAACAAAAAAAAGGCTTTCCGTAATGGAAAGCCTTTTTCTTGAAGATCTGTGACTCGCATGGGGCTCGAACCCATGACCCCAACATTAAAAGTGTTGTGCTCTACCAGCTGAGCTAGCGAGTCAATCTTCTGCTTTATGTTTCAAAAGCGAGTGCAAAGGTACGGCAAAAATCTGAAATAACCAAATATTTTGCCATATTTTTACTGATTTTCTTCATTTTTATCCGAAATCGGGACATTTTTGCCCATTTCTTCATGATATTGCGGCTTCTCTTTCGTTACATACCGCTGCCAGTAGGCTATGATGAGCGTTGTGAGCGGAAGGGCTACAATCAATCCCAGGAAGCCCAGAAGTGCACCCCAAACCGAGAGACTCAAGAGAAGAATGGCTGGGTTCAATCCCATCGCCTTACCCATAATCTTCGGGGTAACTACCATGTCGGTGATGACCTGTACCACACAGAACACCAAAACAGCCAGACCGAATACCAGCCAGAAGTTCTGACCTGTGTCGGCTGCCTTCAGCATGGCAAGGAATGCCGTAGGAATGAGGGCGAAGGTATGGAGGTATGGAACCAGATCCATGATGCCGATGAGAATGCCCAGACCTATCGCCATCGGGAAACCGATGATGGTAAAACCAATGCAGAACATGATGCCCATACAGAGCGCTACCAGTCCCTGACCACGGATATAGTTGTTGAGCTCGCGTTCCACATCCTTCATCAGCGCACTCCAGAACGGACGGTTCTTCTTAGGGAAGATTCTCACCCAGTTGGCTGTCAGTGTCTCATAATCGAGCAGGATGAAGAACATATATAATAAGGTAATCATCGATGCCACGATACTCATCAGTACCGTTGCCGTCTGGCTGACTACCGAGAAGACCTTAGGCATGGTGGTCTTGATGGCATCGCTGAAGTCCTTGCTTTTCAGAAAATGCTCTATCTGTTCCTGGTTGGCCTGTAGCCAGTCTTTGATCAGCGCCGTCAGGTTGTTGGTATGAGTCGTCTGATGCAGCCATCGTGTCAACACCTCACCGAGTTTGTCAAACTGGTCAATCATCGGAGGGATGATGAGCCACAGCACGCCTCCTATAACAGCGATAGCCGTTCCCATGGCGATGAGGATAGACAGCGCACGTATTCTGACGTGGAGTTTGTTTTCGATAAACTTCACGACCGGATAGAGCAGGTAAGCGAAAAACCATGCAATGAAGAATGGCAGCAGTACGCTGCTCAGATAATTGGTCATGTAGAGCACGGCCAGTACGATGAGGGTAACACCCGCCCATCTTATAAATTTATCAAATGTAATCTCCTTTCCCATATTTAATCCTTTTGTTATGATTTTTCATTAAGAATCGCCTTCTGGTAGCATTCTCTGCAGAGTGGCTCGTATTCATCTTTCTCGCCCAGAAGCACCCGTTTGTCGTTATTGACCAACCGGTGGCTCACATAGGCAACCGATCCGCACTTTACGCAGATGGCATGAACCTTGGTCACCTCGTCGGCGATGGCACAGAGAGCAGGAATCGGACCGAAGGGAACTCCCTTGTAGTCCATATCCAGTCCTGCCACGATGACTCTCACGCCACGGTTGGCGAGTTCGTTGCAAACCTCCACGAGCCCATTGTCCAGGAACTGGGCTTCATCGATACCCACCACGTCGATATCAGAAGCCAATAGCAGTATCGATCCAGAGGACTCAATAGGAGTAGACCGGATAGAGTTCTGATCATGGCTCACTACATCTTCCTCGGAGTAACGAGTGTCAAGCGCCGGCTTAAAGATTTCTACCTTCTGCTTGGCGAACTTCGCACGCTTCATTCTTCGGATCAATTCCTCTGTTTTTCCGGAGAACATCGATCCGCACACCACTTCAATTCTTCCGGGACGGTGTGCCTCCCCAATTAGATTTTCTGTCATTTCGGGGGCAAAATTAATAATAAGGTTTTAAAAAATGCAAAGAAATGCGTTTTTTTTTTGCTAAGAAAGATTAATTAACTACATTTGCGGACAGTATGGGCACATTATACATCGTTCCGACTCCAGTTGGTAACATGGAGGATATGACAATGCGAGCCATTCGCATACTGAAAGAAGCGGATTTGGTACTCGCTGAGGACACTCGAACATCGAGTGTTCTGCTGAAGCATTTCGATATTAAAAATCGATTAGTGGCTCACCATAAGTTTAACGAACATGGCACATCTTCTGCCATCGTAGAGCGACTGAAGGGTGGCGAAACCATTGCCTTGATCAGCGATGCCGGAACACCGGGTATCAGCGATCCTGGTTTTTACCTCGCCCGCGAGGCAGCCAAGGCAGGCATCACGGTGCAGACATTGCCTGGACCTACGGCATGCATACCGGCCATCGTTTCATCGGGTTTACCATGCGACCGTTTCTGCTTCGAAGGATTCATTCCGCAGAAAAAGGGCAGACAGACCTATCTTGAATCATTGAAGGATGAGGTGCGCACCATGATTTTCTATGAGTCGCCTTATCGTGTGGTGAAAACCTTGCAGCAGTTTGCCGAGGTTTTCGGGGATGACAGACAGGTGAGCTGTTGTCGTGAAATATCCAAACTCCACGAGGAGAGTGTGAGGGGTACGCTTGCCGAGGTTATCGCTCATTTTGAGGAGACAGAACCAAGGGGCGAATTTGTCATCGTATTGGCAGGAAAAGATCCTAAACAGCTCAAGGAGGAGATGAAGGAAAAGAAGCGTGAAGAGCGCCGGCAGAAGAAAAACGGGGCTCGCAGGGATGAAGAAAGTAATGAATAAAGTATAGGAAGCGACGCGTTTTACGCGAAAAGATAATTTTTTAAATCAAACATTAAAAAGGAAAATGATTATGAAAAAGCTATTATTTGCGGCATGTTTAGCTGCTTTTTGCTTGACCAGTTGCAACAACGGCAAGAACAACACCCAGGATTTGGCAAATCAGCAGAATGATTCGCTAAACAGTATCATCGCTCAGAAGGATAGCGAAATTAACGATATGATGGGTACATTGAATGAAATCCAGGATGGTCTGAACCAGATCAGTGAGGCTGAGCACAGAGTAACTCTCCTGAAGAACGGTGAGGGTGCCAGCAAGAGACAGCAGCTCAAGGAGGATGTTCAGTTCATCGCTACCCGTATGCAGCAGAACCGCGAACTCCTGGCTAAACTGCAGAAGCAGATGGCTAACAGCTCTTTGCAGGCTGACCAGTTGAAGAAGACCATCGCAAACCTTCAGGCGCAGATTGCACAGAAGGATAAGGAACTCCAGGTGCTTCGCGAGGAGTTGGATAAGAAGGATATTCATATTGCAGCGCTCGACGAGACTATCAACAATCTGAATACCAAGACCTCTCGTCTTACTACTGAAAGCAGCCAGAAGACAGAGACAATCAATGCACAGGACAAGCAGCTCAACACTGCCTGGTACGTATTCGGTACCAAGAAGGAGTTGAAGGAGCAGCATATCATGGAAAAGGGTAAGGTAATGACCGGTAATTTCAACAAGAGTTATTTCACCAAGGTTGATATCCGCAACATTTCTGAAATCAAGTTGATGTCAAAGTCTGCTAAGTTGCTCACTACCCACCCATCCAGCTCTTATGCATTGGTACGTGATGCTAACAAGCAGTATACTCTCCGCATCACCAATCCACAGATTTTCTGGAGCACCAGCAAGTATCTTGTAGTGCTCGTTAAGTAATTATCTCTTTCTCTGAAAGAAATCCTGCATGAGTGCGCGGCACTCATCTTCCAATACGCCCGATGTAACTGTCGTCTTAGGATGCAGTGCATCGGGCGCATATTTTGTATACCCCCTTTTCTCGTCGCTGGCACCATATACCACGCGGCTGATCTGTGCCCATCCCAGTGCTCCGGCGCACATCACGCAGGGTTCTACCGTAACGTAGAGGGTACAGTCTTTCAGGTATTTTCCTCCCAGCATGTTGGCTCCCGAAGTGATGGCCTGCATTTCGGCATGAGCCGTAACATCGGTCAGCATCTCCGTAAGATTGTGGGCTCGCGATATGATCCGGTCCTTACAAACGATGATGGCGCCTACCGGAATCTCATCTTCATCGAATGCCGCCTGAGCCTCCATCAGGGCACGGCGCATGTATGCTTCGTCTTTTTTCTTGATATCTTCCATTGTTTTTCGTGCAAAATTACATAAAAAAGTTTGAAGTGTGGACTTTTTTTGTTATTTTTGCAAGGTAAAAGCATCTTTTGATGCAAAATAAAGGAAATAGACTATGGCAGAGCATAATGAATTAGGCAAATGGGGAGAAGACGAGGCTACGCTCTATCTAGAGAATGAAGGCTATGTCGTCATCGACAGAGACTGGAGAGCCGGCAAGCGGGATCTGGATATCCTTGCCGTTTCGCCGGATGGAAAGACGCTGGTTGTGGTAGAAGTAAAGACCCGTTCGGGTGAAGAATACCAGCAGCCCGAGGAAGCCGTAGATGTCAGGAAGATGCGTAATCTGGCAATAGCCGCCAATACTTACGTCAAGGAACAGAAGGTGGAAAAAGAACTTCGCTTTGATATTGTTACCGTGGTAGGGGTAGGGCATCAGGTGAAACGCATCGAGCATCTTGTGGATGCCTTCAACCCGTTGCTGATTGGATAACCCGTTGTGATTCGCTATACATTATTATATAGACATGGAAAAGAAGATTATACGATTAAAGGAAGTGGATTCCACGAATGCCTTCCTGAAGAATTTGGATACTTACGATGAAGATGCGCTGACCATTGCCATTGCTGATTATCAGACATCGGGCAGGGGACAGGGCGTGCATACCTGGGAGAGTGAGCCGGGCAAGAACCTCCTCTTCAGTATGATGATGTGTCCTAAGTGGGTACCTTTGCGCCAGCAGTTCCTCCTTTCCGAGGCTGGTGCGCTCGCCGTGAAGGACGCTCTTGATTCCTATACGGACGGCATTACGCTGAAATGGCCGAATGATGTGTACTGGTATGACAAGAAAATCAGTGGCACGCTGATAGAGACTGCCATCGACTCCAAGGGCATCAAGCGCTGCATCTTCGGTATCGGTATTGATGTCAATCAGACTGAGTTCCACAGCGATGCGCCCAACCCTGTATCCCTGGCTCAGATTCTGGGTCATGAGGTGGATAGGGAAGAGGTGCTGCAGAAGGTGATTGAGGCTTTCTGCAAATACTACGAACTTCTGCGTCGTGCCGACTATATGGATGTGTCGGGACTCTATCATCTTTCGCTCTACCGTCGCAAGGGCTATCACTGGTATGAGGATAAGGACGGTAAGTTCGAGGGTGCCTTCGTAGAGGTGGAGGACGATGGTCATCTCATCCTTCATGACAAGAAGGGAGTAATACGCTCGTATGCGTTCGGAGAAATCAAGTTCCTAATCCCTTCAGTAAACATTAAACAATAAACATTAAACACTATATTATGGCAAAGTTTAAAAGAATTCTTTTGAAATTGAGCGGCGAGAGTCTGATGGGCAAGCAGAGCTTCGGCATCGACCCAGAGCGCCTGAGTGATTATGCTAAGCAGATAAAGGAGGTCCATGAGATGGGCGTTCAGATAGGCATTGTGATTGGTGGTGGTAACATCTTCCGCGGTTTGAGCGGAAGTCAGAAGGGTTTCGACCGTGTCAAGGGCGACCAGATGGGTATGTGTGCTACCGTTATCAATTCCCTGGCATTGAGCAGCGCACTCGGAGCCTTGGGCGTTAAGAACAAGGTGCTTACTGCCATCCGCATGGAGCCTATCGGCGAATTCTACACCAAGTGGAAGGCGATAGAGGCGATGGAGGCAGGCTATATCTGCATCTTCTCTGCAGGTACAGGTAGTCCATACTTCACTACCGATACCGGTTCTTCTCTCCGTGGTATCGAAATCGAGGCTGACGTGATGCTCAAGGGTACCCGTGTAGACGGCATCTATACCGCCGACCCTGAGAAGGACCCTACAGCTACCAAGTTCAAGGACATTACCTATGATGAGATTTATACCAAGGGCTTGAAGGTAATGGATTTGACTGCTACCACCATGTGTAAGGAAAACAACCTTCCTATCTACGTGTTCAATATGGATGTTGTAGGTAACCTCAAGAAGGTGATGGATGGTGAGGAGATTGGTACGCTCGTACACAACTAATCATCTCTCTCAACAGGAAAAAAAAGCAAATGCGACTGGATTCACATCTAGCCGCATTTTTCAGTTAACAATCTACCTAAATACCTAAATATCCCAATAAAGGGGATTTCTTCTATTTCGTCTTCTTCAGATAAATAATCGCCGAGATGATGACGTATGCCACGATGACAAGCCACCAGCCGGTGAGGAAACCGGTCAGACCATCGAGTGCTACCGAAGTAGCGAGAATGATGAGGGTGAGCGCGGCAAAGCCATATTTCACCTCATTGCCCTTGAAACCCCACTGCTTGAACTTCAAGGCGAAAAGAGGCATCTCGCAAACCAGCAGATAGCTGGTGATGAGTATCAGAGCCAGAATGATGAATACCGACCATGAATATCCTTCGAGCCAGCTTGGATTGAACACAATCAGCGAACCCCAGAACAGGGCGTTGGCTGGTGTAGGAACACCGATGAAAGAGGTAGTCTGGCGCTCATCAAGATTAAACTTAGCCAGTCGCAATGCCGAGAAGGCTGCGATGATGAAGGCTGCGTAAGGCAGCCATGGGCGCAAAGGCTCCAGAAAACCCGGATATTCCATCACAAAGAGTTGTGAGAATACGATGGTGGCAGGAGCCACACCGAAGGTTACGTCATCTGCCAGCGAATCCAGCTCCTTGCCTATTGGCGATGAAACGTGCAGCAGGCGGGCGCTCATGCCGTCAAAGAAGTCGAATACGGCTCCGATGATAATCCATAACAATGCCATCTTTGGGTTTCCGCCGAAGGCAAACGATGTTGCAATGCAGCCCGAAACCAGGTTGCAGCAGGTTATCGTGTTTGGAATATGTTTCTTGATACTCATTTTTTCCAGTATATTATGATAGAGTGAAAGCCGGAAGTATGTTCCGGCTTGCCCTCTATCTGTCAATATGTTATTTCAATTTAGCGATGATGGTCTGGTCACCCGTAGTTGACTGTCCCATCTTTACGCATACTTCTGTACCTACAGGCAGGTAGACATCCACGCGTGAACCCAGCTTGATGAATCCCAGGTGCTCGTCGATGAAGCATTCTTCCCCTTCCTTGGCATAGGTTACGATGCGGCGTGCCACTGCACCGGCAATCTGTCGGCAGAGTACATCCACTCCCTCAGGTGTGGTAATCATCACGTCGGCATGCTCGTTTTCCTCGCTAGCCTTAGGCAGCCATGCCTTGTGGTAGTTGCCGTCCACATGCTTCACGAATTTCACCTTACCATCCACAGGGAACCAGTTGGCATGAACATTCCAGAGGCTCATGAAGATGGAAATCATCAGGCGGCGGTCACCGAAGTAGGGAGCATTCTCCACCTCTTCTATCACCACAATCTTTCCGTCGGCTGGTGCTACTACCAGTTTCGAAGTATCCTCTACGTTGAGGTATCTGACAGGACAACGGTAGAAGTTGAGCACGATTCCATATACCGTACCGAACACAACAACAAAAGCCCAGAACGGAATCTTGTTGTCTAAGGTTGTCCACAATATAGCCGCAATGGCTACTAACGCTATCGCTCCGGTAACCAGCTGATCGGTACCTTCGCGGTGCAATCTTATCTTCTTTAATTTCTTTATTTTCTGTCCCATATAGTAGGATTAAGTTTTTATTGGTGCAAAGGTACGTCATTTTTATCACTTTTGCAAATTTTTTGTGGGTTTCTTTTACCTTTTTCAATATTTTCGCATATTTCTTTTGGCTTTTTCAATATTTCGCCGTAACTTTGTTGTCAAAATTCGAATTTTAAACAGATAATGGAAGATTTTGTTCATTTGCATGTACACACCCAATACTCCATCCTCGACGGCCAGTCGAAGATACCGCATCTGGTAGATAAGGCCATCAAGGACGGCATGAAGGGTATGGCGGTAACCGACCACGGTGTGATGTTCGGCATCAAGGAACTCACCGACTATTGCGGCAAGATTAATAAAGACCGCAAGAAGGAGGGACTCGAACCTTTCAAGCCTATCATAGGCTGCGAGATGTATGTGGCACGCCGAACCAAAGCCGACCGAGAGAAGGATAAGGGCGATATGAGCGGTTATCACCTCATTGTACTTGCCAAGAATTATAATGGATACAAGAACCTCATCAAGCTGGTGAGCAATTCGTGGGTGGATGGTTACTACATGCGCCCACGAACCGACCGTGCCGATCTGGAGAAGTATCACGAAGACCTCATCGTCTGTTCGGCATGTATTGCAGGCGAGGTGCCATCCAAGATTCTGCATGGTGACCTGGAAGGAGCCCGCGAGGCTTGCCAGTGGTACCACAACCTCTTTGGCGATGATTACTATCTCGAACTCCAGCGCCATAAAGTGCCCGATGACCCAAGTCTGCTTGCCAACCGCGAGGCTTACGAGTTGCAGCAACGTGCCAACAAGGAACTTATCAAGATGGCAAGGGAGTTTAACATCAAACTGGTGTGCACCAACGACTGCCACTTCGAGGATAAGGAGACTGCCGAGGCTCACGACCATCTGCTCTGTATCGCTACCGGCAAGGATCTCGACGACCCTAACCGTATGCGCTATTCCAAGCAGGAATGGTTCAAGACCCGCCAGGAGATGAACGAGGTGTTCTCGGATATCCCCGAAGCGCTTTCCAATACCCTCGAAGTATTGGATAAGGTGGAGATTTACAGCATCGACCATGGTCCTATCATGCCTTTCTTCCCGATTCCGGAGAGTTTCGGTACCGAGGAGCAGTTGCGACAGAAGGTATCAGAAGAAGACCTCTACAAGGAGTTTACCTCTGATGAGAACGGCAAGAACCCGCTGCCACCAGAGGAAGGTCAGAAGGTAATCGACCGATTGGGCGGTTACGATAAGATATACCGTATCAAGTTTGAGGCAGAATATCTGCGCCACCTTGCCTACGAGGGAGCCAAAAAGCTTTATGGCGACCCGCTGCCCGAGAATGTAGACGAGCATGTAAACTTCGAGCTCCACGTGATGAAGACCATGGGTTTCCCGGGCTACTTCCTTATCGTGTCAGACTTCATCAGGGCGGCGCGCGAGGAACTCGGCGTGATGGTGGGCCCGGGACGTGGATCTGCGGCAGGTTCGGTGGTGGCTTACTGCTTGGGAATCACCAAGATTGACCCATTGAAGTACGACCTCCTGTTTGAGCGTTTCCTGAACCCAGACCGTGTGAACCTTCCGGATATTGATACCGACTTTGATGATGACGGCCGAGGCAAGGTATTGCGCTGGGTAATGGATAAGTACGGTCATGAGAACTGTGCCCATATCATTACCTACGGTTCCATGGCCACGAAGAACTCCATCAAGGATGTGGCGCGTGTAGAGAAGTTGCCGTTGGATAAGGCGAATGCACTCTGCAAGGCTATCCCAGACCGATTGCCTGACGGTGCCAAGATGAACCTGACCAATGCCATCAAATATACCCCAGAGCTGCGCGAGGCAGAGTTCTCCAACGATCCCCGCGAGAGCAATACCATCAAGTATGCCAAGATGCTCGAGGGAACCATCCGAGGCACGGGTATCCATGCCTGCGGATTCATCATCTGCCGAGATCCTATCAGCAACTGGGTGCCTGTATCTACTGCCGATGACCCTGATTTTCCGGGACTGAAGACGGCGGTAACGCAGTACGACGGCCATGTCATCGAGACCACCGGTCTGATTAAGATGGACTTCCTGGGCTTGAAGACCCTCTCCGAGATGAAGGAGGCATGCAAGGTTATCAAGCAGACTACGGGCGATGTCGTTGACCTCGATACCATCCCTATCGATGACGAGTTGACCTATCAGCTCTATCAGCGCGGTCAGACCATCGGAACCTTCCAGTTCGAGTCGCCGGGTATGCAGAAGTATCTCCGTGAGCTGAAGCCTACGGTGTTTGAGGACCTTATCGCCATGAACGCCCTCTACCGTCCGGGACCTATGGATTACATCCCTGACTTCATTGCCCGCAAGAACGGCAAGCAGGCGATTACCTACGATATCCCGTGTATGGAGAAGTATCTGAAGGATACCTACGGCATCACGGTCTATCAGGAGCAGGTGATGCTTCTTTCCCGTCAGCTTGCCAGCTTCACCCGAGGCGAGTCAGATGCGCTGCGTAAGGCGATGGGTAAGAAGAAAAAGGCTATCGTAGATGCGATGAAGCCTAAGTTCATCAAGCAGGGACAGGAGAACGGCCACGACCCGAAGGTGCTGGAGAAGATATGGGGCGACTGGGAGAAGTTTGCTTCCTACGCCTTCAACAAGTCTCATGCTACCTGTTATTCGTGGGTAGCCTACCAGACTGCCTATCTCAAGGCGCACTATCCTGCCGAATACATGGCGGCACTGATGACCCGACGCTTTGCACAGATTACCGAAATCACCAAGCTGATGGAGGAGTGCCAGTCGATGGGCATCAAGACCTTGGGTCCGGATGTGAACGAGAGTTACCGCGTGTTCGGTGTAAACGAGCATGGAGAGATACGTTTCGGTCTTTCAGCCATCAAGGGTATGGGTGCTCCGGCAGCCGATGCCATCGTGGCAGAGCGACTGAAGAACGGACCTTATAAGAGCATCTTCGATTTTGCCGAGCGTGTAGATTACTCCAGCGTGAACCGCAAGGCTTTCGAAACCTTGGCGCTGAGTGGCGGTTTCGACAGCTTCGGCATCCGTCGCGAACAGTTCTTCGGCAAGAACAACAAGGGCGAAACCTTCCTCGATACGCTGGTGCGCTACGGTCAGCTCTTCCAGCAGGAACAGCACGAGGCTGCCAACTCACTCTTTGGCGGTACCGAGGCGATAGAGATAGCTACGCCGCCTATTCCTGATGCAGAGAGCTGGAGCACTATCGAACGTCTGAACCGTGAGCGTGAGCTTGTGGGCATCTATCTTTCTGCCCATCCGCTCGATGAGTACAGCATCATCCTCAACTCCCTCTGCAATACCCATTGCTCTGAACTGGGCGACAAGCAGGAGCTGGCTAAGAAGGAGGATGTGGTGCTGGGCGGCATCATCACGGGTGTGAAGTCGAAGTTTACCAAGACGGGCAAGCCGTGCGGTTTCGTTACGCTCGAAGACTTTGAGGGTTCAGGCGAGCTGGCTCTCTTTGGCGAGGACTGGGGCAAGTGGCGCGGCATCATGGTTGAAGGCAGCACCATCTACATTACCGCCAAGTGCGTTTCCCGTTACGGCAATGCCAACTATCTCGATTTCCAGATAGGCAATGTGGAGTATCTGCAGACGGTCAAGGAGAACCGCATCGACCGCTTCACCATCAATGTGGAGAGCGATGCGATAGATGAAACGATGGTCAGCGACCTGCAGACCATTCTGGAGAATGACGAGGGCAAGGCGCAGCTCTTTTTCCAGATACATGATGTTGACAGCAATACCTATCTGCTGATGCGTGCCCGTGAGCATACGGTGGGTGTGGGCCATGCCCTCATCCAGTATATCGAGCAGCATCCTAAGATGAGCTATCAGATCAATTAGAGATAATTTTAGTTTTAATATAAAAAGGTATAGAAAAATGGAAGTAACAATTACAACCGAGAATTTCGAGAGCTACAAGAATGGCGAACTGCCATTGGTAGTAGATTTGTGGGCAACATGGTGCGGTCCTTGCCGCCAGATTGCTCCTATCGTATCAGAACTTGCTGAGGAGTTTGACGGCAAGTTGGTAGTAGGCAAGTGTGATGTAGAGGAGAACGACGACATCGCTATGGAGTTTGGTGTTCGTAATATCCCTACCATCCTCTTCTTCAAGGGTGGCCAGCTGGTAGACAAGTATGTTGGCGCAGCCTCTAAGGCAACCCTTACCGAGAAGTTCCAGGCTCTCCTGTAATCAGCCCGGATAGAAAATGATAAAAGCATCTGGCTTGAGAAAACATATTCTCAGCCAGATGCTTTTTTTTGTTCGGGGCTGTCGGAGGCTTACCATTCTACGCTTCTTGTTCCGTCTTCTTCTACGGTGATAGTCACTTTGGTGCAGTCTTCCGGCAGCAGTTCTTCTATCAGTTCCGGCCACTCCAGGAAACAGAGGTTGCCGCTGTAGAAATAATCTTCGTAGCCCATATCATATACCTCCTCGAGTTTCTTGATGCGGTAGAAATCGAAGTGGTAGACAGGTGAGCCGTCGCCCGCTGTATATTCGTTTACGAGGGCGAAGGTAGGAGATGTGATGACATCTTCTACGCCCAGTTCTTCGCAAATGGCTTTTACAAATGTTGTCTTTCCGGCTCCCATCTTGCCATAGAAGGCAAAGACCTTGCCGTCGCCCATGTTCTGCAGAAATTCCTTGGCTGCTTCATGGATCGTGTCTAATGAGTCAATTTTTATCTTCATATATGTTTACTATAAACTGTTAACTATCAACTATTAACTGACATTACCTTTTTCTCGGTGTCAGCGTGATGAGCGGTATGAGCATTTCCTCCATCGAGATGCCACCGTGCTGGAAGGTATCCTTGTAGTATTGCACATAATAGTTGTAATTATTCGGATAGGCGAAGAAACTGTCGCCCGTGGCAAATACATACGAGGTACTCAGGTTAGGTGCCGGCAACTGGGCACGCTGAGGCTCCTTGATGGTGAAAACTTCCTTGCTCTGGTAAGCCAGATTCTTGCCCAACTTGTAGCGCAGGTTGGTGTTCGTATTGCGGTCGCCTACAATCTTGATAGGTTTCGATGCCCTGATGCTGCCGTGGTCGGTGGTGAGCACTACCTGGTAATCGCTCTGCGAAAGGAGTTTGAAGAGCTCGGAGAGAACCGAATGGCGGAGCCAGCTCTGCGTGATGCTGCGGTAGGCACTCTCGTTGTTGGCAAGCTCGCGCACCATCTTAGATTCGGTACGCGCGTGAGAGAGCATGTCGATGAAGTTAATCACCAGCACGTTCAGGTCGTTGTTCCGGCATTCGTTGTAATGCTCCAGGAAGCGGTCGGCACCCTGAGAATCGTTCACCTTGTGATAACTGAAGGTATAGTGCTTTCTGAATCGCTCTATCTGGGTCTGTATCAGCGGCGCCTCGTTCAGGTTCTTGCCTTCCTCCTCGTCCTCATCTACCCAGAGGTCTGGAAACATTTCGGCTATCTTGTTCGGCATCAGACCGCTGAAGATGGCGTTGCGCGCATATTGCGTGGCGGTAGGGAGGATGCTCATGTAGAGCTGCTCGTCGATGTCGAACAGGTCGCCGATGTCTTCAGCCAGCATGCGCCACTGGTCATAGCGGAAGTTATCTATCACAATCAGGAACACCTTCTTACCCTCATCGAGCAGCGGGAATATCTTGCGCTTGAAGATGTCGGGACTCATCAGATGGCGGTCTCTGTTGTCGGGACTCACCCAGTCGAGATAGTTCTTGGCTATGTATTTGGCGAAACCCTGGTTAGCCTCTTCCTTCTGCATGCCCAGCATCTCTGCCATCGGACTGGCCGTATCGCTCAGCTTCAGCTCCCAGCTTACCAGTCGCTTGTAAATCTCCATCCAGTCTTCCGCCGTTCTGCATTCCATCATCTGCATGGCTATCTGCTGGTAGTCTTGCTGGTATCCGCTCTGCGTCACCTCTGCCACGATGTCTTTGCGGTGGATGTTCTTCTTGAGCGAGAGCAGAATCTGGTTCGGGTTTACGGGTTTGATCAGATAGTCGGCTATCTTTGAACCGATTGCCTGGTCCATGATGTTTTCTTCTTCGCTCTTGGTACACATCACTACCGGTGTGGCAGGCTGGATGTCCTTGATGTGTAGCAGGGTTTCCAGTCCGCTGAGTCCCGGCATCATCTCATCTAGCAGGATGAGGTCGAAGGTCTGCTGGCGGCAAAGTTCAATGGCATCAGGGCCGTTGCTTACCGTCTGCACTTCGTATCCTTTCTTTTCCAGAAAGATGATGTGTGCCTTGAGAAGTTCTATCTCGTCGTCTATCCAAAGTAATAATCCGTTGCTCATATTTTATATCCTTTTTCTTTTCGGGGTGCTAAAGTACAAAGAAAAATGGAATGGTGGATACGACTTTATGTTAAAGAGAGTTAATGATGAAGATTCTTTGGTACTTTTTATGAAAACGTTTGTATTACCTTGTGACAAAACCTAAAAACATAGGTTAATTAAAACTTATTTGTATAACTAAACGTAAGCATTATGATCAGACGCAATTACTTGAAAAGTTTGATGATCTTCATCCTGATGTGCCTTCCTCTCTTGGGAGCATCGGCACAGCAGAAAGTAACTGTCAATGTTGTGAATGCCTCCTTGAAGCAGGTGTTCAGTACAATCGAAAACCAGACATCTTACAGGTTTTCTTACAAGAGTGATATCATTGACCATCGCAAGGATATCACCATCAGGAAGAGTGGCGTTCCTGTAACAGCTGTACTCGATGCAGCCTTGAAAGGACGCAACTTGAAATACTCTGTGGTTTCGCAGAAATCTATCGTTGTTTCTGAGAAGCATGCGGCAGCCGCTCCTCAGCAGAGCAACAAGCACAAGATGCAGGGTGTTGTGAAGGACGACAATGGTGAGCCAGTCATTGGTGCTACTGTTTCTGTAGTTGGTACCGACGAACTCGCAGTAACCGATATGGACGGCCGATTCACCATCAATGCAGCCAAGGGTGCTAAGGTGAAGGTTTCTTACCTCGGTTTCGTAGACCGCGAGGTGAAGGCTTCAGAAAACATGAACATCTCTATGAGCGAGGACACACAGGCGCTGAGCGAAGTGGTTGTAGTAGGTTATGGTACCATGAAGCGTAGCGATATGACCGGTGCTCTTTCTTCTGTCAATACCAAGGAGATGGCTAAGCGCACTACTACCAACCCAGCTGAGGCTTTGCAGGGTAAGGTAGCCGGTGTGAACATCTTGAGAAGTGGTGGTAACGCCGGAGCTGGTGTGAGCATCAAGATTCGTGGTATCAAGACAACCGGTAGCAACGAGCCTCTTTATATCGTGGACGGTTTCCCAGGCGATATCAACAGCGTGAACCCTCAGGACATCGAGTCTATGGAGATTCTGAAGGATGGTGCTGCCGCTGCCATCTATGGTTCTGTAGCTGCCAACGGTGTGGTTCTGATCACAACCAAGAACGGTAAGAAGGGCGAGACTAAGGTTGATTTCAGTTCTTACCTCAGCTTTACTCAGGTATCTAAGGACCTCGACCTCCTGGATGCTGAAGGTTATAAGAAGGTACATAAGATGATGTACGAGAATGCCGGTGAACCTTTGCCAGCATACGTAACTCATGAGACAGGTGTGAACTCTGACTGGGTAGATGCTATCCGTCGTAAGGGTCTGGCTCAGAGCTACATGGTAAGTTTGCGCGGCGGTGCTGAAAAGGGTCAGTACTCTGTATCTTACAACCACGCTGACGAGAAGGGTATCTTCCTCGGTAACAGCGAGCGCCATGACATCGCACGTATGAAGGTACATGCTACCAAGGGAATCATCGACCTCGATGCCAATGTAGACTTCAAGTTTACCAAGGGCCATCAGCCACAGTATCAGCTGAAAGAGGCTTATATGATGTCTCCTCTCGTACCTATTTATGATGAGAGCAGAAAATATGGCTTCGGTTTGAGCGACTTCGATGGTCTTCCAAACAACCGTAACGTCGTAGCCGACGACCATTACAAGAAGAATACTTATAAGAAGTATCATACCACAGCCAATGCTGCCTTGACATTCAACTTCTTCCCATGGCTCAACTTCAAGACCAGCTACGGTTACCGTGGTGAGCATGAGATAGATAACTCCCACTATCCAGATTATACTGCCGACTATAAGAGTCCTAACCTCTATCCAAACAGCTACGAGTATCGTGCATACTGGCAGGAGCAGGTATTTGAGAACGTGTTTTCTTTCAACAAGCAGATTCAGAAGCACAGCATCAACGCCATGCTCGGTACCTCTCTCAGCATGATTAAGTACAACTGGGAATCAGTTTCTGTAGAAGGTAAGACCAATGTAAACGAGGTTATCAACGGTCAGCTCAATACCAGCGATAAGCCAGCCGGCTTCCTCGATCCAAACTTCCCAACCATCAGTGGTGGTGTAGGTGGTACTTACTTCGGTACAGGTTCTTACTGGGAGTATAACCGTGCTTCTTTCTTCGGCCGTATTAACTACAATTTTAACGACCGTTACCTTTTCCAGTTCACCTTCCGTGAGGATGGATCTTCTAAGTTCGGTGCAGACAGCCGTTGGGGTTTCTTCCCATCAGTAGCTGTTGGTTGGAGAATCAGCGAGGAGCCTTTCTTCCCTAAGAATACTGTAATCAGCAACTTGAAGTTCCGTGCCAGCTGGGGTCAGCTCGGTAACGAGAATGCGCTCGGCAAATACGACTTCCTGGCTAGAATTTCCAGCTACAACGATATGTACATGGGTTATGTACAGGGTGCAGGTTCAAACCCTTGGACCGGTAGCATCGCACGTGCTTTGGAGAACCGCTCTTTGAAGTGGGAGACTACAGATACCAAGAATATCGGTTTCGACTTCGGTCTCTTCGGTAACCACCTGAATGGTAACATCAACTACTATATCAACGAGACACGCGATCTCCTGATTACCCGTAGAATCGCTCCTTCTGCTGGTCTTGACAACCCTACCTTGAACGTAGGTAAGATGCGCAACCAGGGCTTTGAGTTGGAGTTGAACTGGAACGATAAAATCAATGATTTCGAATATAACGTAGGTTTCAACATCAGTACCATTGCCAACAAGGTGGTAGCTCTTGCCAACGAAGACCAGACAATCTATGGTGTAGGTTTGAAGTATGGTACAGAGCACTTCCCAACCCAGACCAAGGTAGGCAAGCCAATCGGTGCTTTCTATCTCTATCAGGCAGACGGCATCTTCCAAAGCCTTGAAGAGGTTCAGGCTCATAAGAACAGCAAGGGCGAACTCCTTCAGCCAAATGCTCAGCCTGGTGATGTACGTTTCAAGGATATGAACGGCGATGGTGTGATTGATGAGGACGACAAGACTTACTCAGGTACAGGTATTGCCAAGGTAGAGGCTAACCTCAACCTCGGTGCCAGCTACAAGGGCTTCGACTTCTCTGCAGTTATCGGTAGTGCATTCGGCAACAAGCTTTATAATGGTATCCGCTACTACTACGAGGGTATGAACTCAGGTTCTAACTTCCTCAAGACAACCCTCAATGCCTGGACTCCTACCAACACCAAGACCGATGTGCCACGTGCCATCTATGGTGATCCTAACCAGAACACCCGCGAGTCAACCCGCTTCCTGGAGAACGGCGACTTCGTACGTCTGCGCCAGGTACAGTTGGGTTACACCTTGCCAAAGGCATTGTCTAAGCATATTTACTGCGAGAGCATCCGTTTCTACGTGAGTGCAGAAAACGTGTTCACCATCACAGGCTATTCTGGTGCAAACCCAGAGTTCTCACAGGGCGTATTGAACAGTGGTATTGACCGCTTTACCTATCCGTTCTCTCGCTCTTACACAGTAGGTGCACAGGTATCTTTCTAAATAAATAACTAAGGAGAAATCATTATGAAAGCATTAAAATATATAGCAGGCATTTGCCTTGCACTGTCACTCACTTCTTGTGATGACTTTCTTACAAAGACTTCGCCAGATGAATTGACTTCTGGTAACTACTGGCGTAACAAAAGCGATGCTGAATCAGGTATGGCTGCCGTTTACTCACAGATGTATTTCGGTGATGAGTGGAGCTTCCCTGAGGTGAAATGGCCTGTTGAGGCTTATCGCCAGGACGATGTGGAAATGGGTTCAGACGCCCAGAACTATCAGAACTGGGTACAGTTGAGAGATTTTACCTTTACCAACGGTAACTCTCAGTTTACCTCTTACTGGTGGTACTACTATCATGGCATCAGCTTTGCCAACCAGGTAATGACTAAGGTTAGTGCCATGACCGATGCACAGATTGATGCAAAGGATAGAAAAGAAATTGTGGCTGAGGCTCGTTTCATGCGTGCGTTCTACCACATGCAGCTGTTGCTCAACTGGGAGAAGATTGTAAACCGTGATGTGTATATCACTTCTTCAGGCGAGCTTGACAAGGCTATGTCTGAGCGTCCTGACAGTTGGAACTTCATCGTGGATGATTTGCAGAAGGCTGGTGCTGATTTACCACAGAAGCGTCCTGCTGATAATCTGGGTCGTGCTACTTCCGGTTCAGCTTATGCTTACCTCGGCTTTGCCTATCTCACCATGGCTTCAGAGCAGCCAGAGAAGAAAACTGAGTATCTGAACGAGGCACTTAAGGCTTTTGACAATGTAAAGGGATATGAACTTGAAAGCAATTTCCTGAGCATGTTCAATGGTACCAACAAGAACTGTAAGGAGTCTATCTTCGAAATCCAGTTCTCTATGAGTAGTGTCAGTGGCGCATGGTATCGTACCTATCTGCACAAATGGATTGGTACCAGTGCATTCGGCGGTTGGGATGAAATCGCTCCATCTCAGGCTTTGATGAACGAGTTTAAGAAGGAAGGTAAATTGAACAATGGCATGTATGATGCCCGTCTCTACGAATCTGTTTACTTCAATGATCCATACTTCAATGATGGAACCGGTAAGGTTTATGATTATGACTTTAAGGATTGGGTACAAGATCCTGAGGAGAGAGACCGAGTTCTTCAGTTCCGCAAGTTCATGCCACCTACCAGAGCAGCTTTGTCACAGAAGCATACCGACGTGAATATTCCTCTGATGCGTTATGCCAACGTTCTCCTGATGAAGGCTGAGGCTCTCAATGATTTGGGACGTACAGGAGAGGCTATTCCGCTGATCAACGATGTGAGAAGAGTTCACGGCAACATGCCAGCCATGACCGGTACAACACAGGCTGAGGTTCAGGCTCAGATTGAGCACGAGCGTATGATTGAGTTCCCGATGGAGAACCTGCGCTGGTATGACCTGCGCCGCTGGGGCAAGACAGCTGAGGCTATGGCTGCAATCGGCCGTACTGGTTTCGACAAGAGCAAGCTGTTCTATCCAACTCCTCAGACTGAGTTGAACTCAAACAGTCTGGCTAAGTAATAGGGGCGAGTAACCATTGAAGATTACTTATAAATATCATCTGGATTCTCGGTCTATTAAGCAATAATACGATCGGGAATCCGTTTTTTATGGTAAGGTAATTCATAAAAACGAACAATAAAATAAAGAAGAAAGACAAGAAACAATGCTCAAGATAGTAATGATTATGCTATGCGGAATAGGTACCGGCTATCTGCTCCGCAACAAGAAAATGAGTTTTATCGGCCGTATCATCACGGCTCTGATATGGGTACTCCTGTTCCTGCTCGGTATCGAGGTAGGTTCTAACCCTCGTATCATCAGCGGTCTTCAGACCCTGGGACTTGAGGCGATAGCCCTGACCTTGGGAGGCAGTCTGGGTAGTGCACTCTTTGCTTGGGCATTGTGGAAGTATGTTACAGCAAAGCGGGCTAAATCGTCGGCTCACGCTGAAACCGGGAAAGGAGGCAAGGCATGAAAGGTAGTTTGATCATCGTAAGCTTCTTTGTTCTGGGTATCATCGTAGGCTTGTGTGATGTGATTCCGGCAGGTCTTCTGGATAGCGACGTGAGTTATTACGCACTCTGCTGTCTGATGTTCTGCGTAGGTATCAGCATCGGTTGCGATACCTCTGTGCTGAAGAGTTTCAAGAAGGTGAATCCACGCCTGATGATGCTCCCTGTGATGACCATTCTGGGTACGCTGGCAGGTTGTGCCGCCGTCTCTCTCATCTTGAGCCACCGCCAGCTTACCGATTGTCTGGCTATCGGTTCAGGATTCGGATATTACTCTCTTTCGAGTATCTTCATCACCGAATACCGGGGCGCCGAACTGGGAACCATCGCCCTTCTTGCCAACATCTGCCGCGAGATTCTCACCCTGCTGTGTGCTCCGCTGCTGGCAAAATACTTCGGCAAACTGGCACCTATCAGTGTAGGTGGAGCCACGACCATGGATACAACGTTGCCAATCATCACCCGATATTCGGGCGAGAGTTTCATCATCGTTTCCATCTTCCATGGCTTCTGTGTCGACTTTTCTGTACCCTTCCTGGTTACCTTCTTCTGTTCTTTGTAGAAATAACTAAAAGCAGTTTTAAACCAAACCCGTATGAGACATATTTTCAGTTCATTCATGATATGTCTGAGCCTCTGCTGTGCCCATACCTCAGTAGCCCTTGCGGCTCAGGATGGCAAGCAGCCAGCAGCTTCAGACCCTTGGCAGGACGCCACCGTAACCCATATCAACCGCATGCCGATGACCGCTCATTACTTGCCTTTTACAAGTGAGAACGGAGCCTTGGCACAGTTGAAGATGGACGACGCCCGCCGTTTCCAGTTGAACACCCAGAATGAGCGTCGCCGCTCGCTGGATGGTGTATGGAAATTCAAACTGGTGAAGAATCCGAGTCTTGCCTTGACCGATTTCTTCAAGACATCTTATAACGTAAGCGATTGGCAGAACATCAATGTGCCTGGCAGCTGGGAGTTGCAGGGCTTCGATGCACCCATCTACACCGATGTAACCTATCCTTTCAAGGCAAATCCTCCTTTCGTGCCACAGGATTACAACCCTGTAGGACATTATGTACACGAATTTACCGTGCCTGAAAACTGGAAGGGCATGGATGTAATCATGGATTTCGAAGGCGTAGAATCAGCCTTCTATCTCTGGATCAACGGCAAGATGGTGGGTTATAGTGAAGATAGCCGTCTGCCTGCCCACTTCAATATCTCCAAGTTCCTGAAAAAGGGCAAGAACCGCCTTGCCATGAAGGTGTTCCGCTTCAGTGACGGCAGTTATCTGGAAGACCAGGACTACTGGAAGTATAGCGGCATAGAGCGCAATGTGTTCATCCAGGCTCGTCCTAAGAGCAGAATGAACGACTACGTATTGGGAAATAAACTAATCAATCAATATAAGGATGGCAATTTCACACTCGATGTGAATATGCTCAATCCACAAAAGGGTCAGAAGGTTGAGGTGAAAGTGCTTTCGGCAACAGGTAAATCTCTCTTCAAACAAATCCAGAGCATCACCTCACCTGCTGATACCTTGATTCATTTCGAAAAGCTGTTGAAGAACGTACAGCCTTGGAGTGCCGAGAGCCCTTATCTCTACACACTCGTCATCAATACTACCGACAGGAATGGTAGAGTAGAGGAGAGTGTGGCTCAGCCTTTCGGCTTCCGTACCATCGAAATGAAGAACGGACAGCTTCTGGTAAACGGTGTTGCCATCACCATCAAGGGTGTGAACCGACAGGAGCATAATGCCGTACACGGCAGAACCCTCAGCATCGGTGAGATGGTGAAGGATGTGAAGATGATGAAGCAGTTCAACATCAATGCCGTGCGTACCTCTCACTATCCTAACTATTCGGAGTGGTATCAGCTCTGCGATAAGTACGGTCTCTACATGGTGGGCGAGGCGAACATCGAGTGTCATGGTATCCTGGATACAGAATACAAACAGCTGGCAGACAGAGAAGACTGGTATCCTGCTTTCCACGACCGCATGTACCGCATGATCAAGCGCGACCGCAACCATACCGCCATCATCATCTGGTCTATGGGTAACGAGAGCGGATATGGCAAGAGTTTCGAGAAACTCTACGATATGAGCAAGGCGATGGATCCAACCCGTCCGGTACAGTATGAGGGCGGCGGTTACTACGCCAAGTCGGATATCTACTGTCCGATGTATGCCCGCATCTGGTCTTTGCGCCGCCATGTCAACCAGCGTGATGAGCGTCCGCTGATTCTCTGCGAATACGCCCATGCCATGGGTAACAGCGAGGGTAACCTCAAGGATTACTGGGATCTGATTTACAAATACGACCAGTTGCAGGGTGGTTTCATCTGGGACTGGGTAGACCAGACCATCGCCAAGACCGATGACAAGGGACACAAATACTGGGCTTATGGTGGCGATATGGGATTCGTAGGCGTAGTAAACGATTCCAACTTCTGTGCCAACGGACTTGTAGCAGCCGACCGCTCGCTGCATCCACATATCTGGGAGGTGAAGAAGGTTTACCAGAACATCGCCTTCGAGCCAGTAGCCTTCATGCAGAACCGCATCAAGGTAACCAACCGATTCGACTATACCACGCTTGACAATTATCAACTCTTCTGGGCAGTAGAAGCCAACGGCGAAACCATCAGAAGCGGCAAGATGAACTTCCCGACCCTCCTGCCTCATCAGACTAAGGAGATGGAGATTCCGATGGGCACACTTCCTGCATCCGACAGCAAGGAATACTTCCTCACCCTGCGCGCCTTCAGCAAGCAGGCTACCGGAGCCGTTCCTGCAGGTCACGAGGTAGCCATCGAGCAGATGCAGCTGCCTGTACGACTGGAAAAGGATCAGGAACAGGTAAGCGGACAGATAGAGAAGACCGAGACAGAAGATGCAATCGCCATCCAGGGAAAGACCCGGGATTTCAGCATCAGCTTCTCTAAGAAGACCGGCGAGATGACCTCACTGAAATATGACGGCAAGGAAATGCTGCTGGCAGGTTTGCAGCCAAACTTCTGGCGCGGTATCACCGACAACGATGTGGCTAACGGCACTCAGGAGCGCTGCGCTACCTGGCGTGAGGCTGGAAAGAAGATGGTACTGAAGGGCATCAAGACCCAGGCAGACAACCAGAAGGTTACCGTCATCGCAGACTTCGATATGCCTGAGCAGGAATCTCAGATGCAGATTACCTATCAGATGCTTGCCAACGGAAATGTAGAGGTGAACATGCACTTCATTCCTGGCAACAAGGCTCTGCCGGAGATGCCTCGTCTCGGTATGCGCATGATTCTGAAGGGCGACTACGACCAGATGACCTGGTTGGGTCGAGGTCCGCAGGAGAACTATGCCGACCGCAAGAGCGGTTACCTCATCGGTAAGTATTCTGCCAGCGTATGGGAGCAGTATCATCCATACGTAAGGGCACAGGAAACCGCCAACAAATGTGATGTTCGCTGGTTTAGCCTCGCTTCGAAGGCTGGAGCCGGTATCAAGGTGGAAGGTGCTGAGCCATTGAGCGTAAGTGCCTGGAACTTCCCACAGGATGATCTCCTCTATGTTCCTTCTACCATCGAGCACCGTCATGGTGGCTGTGTAGACAAGAAGGATATGGTATGGGTGAACATCGACCATCTGCAGATGGGTGTTGGTGGCGATAATACCTGGGGTGCTATGGTGCATCCGGAATATACCATCACACCAAAGGAGTGGAGCTATAGCTTTACTATTAAGAACTTAAAATAAACGATATGAAGACTAAGTCTATAGCTATATTGACTATGGGGCTTGCCATGCTGTCTATGGACGGCATGGCACAGACCACCCGTCAGGAGTATAAGGATATTCTTGACATCCAGCTGACACCGGGTGCTCCCCGTCGTCAGAACGGATGCTTCACGGATATGGGTTCATGGATGGGCTTCACCCTCTCTGAGAAGGAGAAGCCTACCGCAGGTTTCTGCGGACCTTTCAGTATCTATTACCGCAACTGGTATGCCCGTTCGCTGGTATCTCTCATTGATGGTACCGTGCAGGAACAGAGCTATTATCCGGGCGAAATCAGGATGAGTCTGAAGAAGGATGGTGCCGATATCCATGAGAGTCTGCAGTTTGTAGATGCCCGTACGGCACTCCTCACCGTTACCAATCCATCCAAGGTTCCGTTCACGTTTACTGCCGACAGCATCAGTACCCGTGCCAACGTATCACGTTGCCAGAACCGTGTAACCATCGGAGACTTTTATGGTGAACGTGTCATCATAGACTTCCCTCAGGAGGTTCAGGTGACTGATACCGACCATAACTATCTGGCTACCGTGCCAAGTGGTGTAGAACAGCTCACCATCGCCATTTCGCTGGTAGAGCAGGATACCGAGGCTTCGGTTCAGCATGTGCATACAGCCAGTCTGCTTGCCAATCCATCAGCCGCTCTCCAGGCAAATGATGACCGCTGGAACGGTTATCTGAAGAAGGTGATACGTGATGATATGCCTGCAGAATACAACCGGGTGGCTGCGAAATCCATCGTCACCCTGCTTTCCAACTGGCGTGCCAAGCGAGGTGCCCTGTATCATGACGGCATCGTGCCTAGTCATGCTGTAGGCTATTTTGTAGGTTGCTGGGCATGGGACTGCTGGCGTTTCTCTGCCGGTATGGCTTCCTTCTTCCCTGAGTTGGCGAAGGACAACATCCGCGTGATGTTCGACTACCAGCAGCCAGACGGCATGATTATCGACTGCATCTATCCGGATGCTTCAGAGAACAACTCCCGCGACAGTAAGCCTCCGCTGGCTGCCTGGGCGGTGAACGAGATTTATGAGCATACCCAGGATCTGGCTTTCGTGAAGGAGATGTATCCGAAACTCCTGAAATATCACAAGTGGTGGTATGAGAAAAGAGATCACGACAAGAACCATATCTGTGAGTTCGGCTCGGTTGATGGAACCCTTGAGGCTGCTGCCTGGGAGAGCGGTATGGATAATGCCATCCGTTTCGACGGCACCAAGATGTTGCAGAACGGCAAGGATGCATGGAGTACTGATCAGGAGAGCGTTGACCTGAATGCTTATCTCTCGCTGGAGTATACCTTGCTCAAGAAATTTGCCGGATTGTTGGGCGAGCCTTTCGACTTGCCTGACTATCGTGGACTGGTTGCCGATTATTTCTTTGATAAGAAGGATGGCTTCTTCTACGACCGCCGTCTGGATGGCGACAGAACATTTGTGCGTGAGGCAGGTTGTGAGGGATATATTCCTTTCTGGGCGAACATAGCAACACCTAAGCAGTTTGCCAAGGCAAGAAAGTTGCTCGACAACAAGAAGAAGTTCTCTACCTTCATCCCATTCCCGACGATAGCTGCCGATAATCCGAAGTACAATCCGCAGGGTTACTGGCGCGGTCCTATCTGGCTCGACCAGACCTATTATGGCATCAAGGGTTATCGCAACTATGGTGAGAATAAGAAGGCAGATGCCTATACCGACCAGGTGTTCCGCAATTTGCAGGGCATTTCGGCAGGTACCCCAATCTATGAGAATTATGACACGCATACCGGCAAGCCAATGCAGGCTTCCCACTTCAGCTGGAGTGCCGCTTGCCTGATCATGATGTACAATGATTATGGGAAATAAACGAACATCTCATGTGTTAAACATCATGCCAAAGGGATTTGGCACATCTTAAGACCTAAATAAAAAGAGGGTGAGTCATTAGTTAATGATTCACCCTCTTGCTGTTGTTGAATGATATAGGATATGTTGTTGAATGAGGTAGGATATGTTGTTGAATGAGGTAGGATATGTTGTTGAATGAGATAGGATATGTTGTTGAATGAGATAGGATAAGTTGTTGGAAGAGATAGTATAAGTTGTTGGTACAGTCAGTATCGTCGGTCGCACAACAGCTGTTGTGCGCTTGCATAACAGCTGATATGCGCATGCACAACAGCTGCTGTGCATGCGGTGGCCACCTGTTATGCGCCAACTATTATCTCAAAACATACTTGCCGGCTGGTGTCTTGCTGAACTTCACCTGATAGGCTTCAGAGACAATCTGCAGCGCCTCGGTAAGGCTGTTGTTCGGCAGGGTTCCTGTGAAAGGTTCGATGGTATCCATTTCCACAGCAATCTCTACCCCGTAATTCTTCTCCAGACTTCTGATGACTTTACCCAGCGATGCATCACGGAATACCAGCTGTTTCTTCTGCCATGCACAGGCATCCTCGATATGCGATGTTTCGCGGATATCCATCTTTCCGGTCTGTTTGTTCACCACCACGATTTCGTTTGGCTTCATCGTATAGGTGCTGCCGTTGGCAAGAGAAGTGAGCATCACGCTACCATTGAGCAGCGCAACTTCTGCTGTCTGTTCTTTCTTGCGGTTGATGACGTTAAACTCGGTACCCAACACCTTGATTTCCATTCCCTGCATGTGGATGATGAACGGATGCCGGGCGTCTTTGGCTACCTTGTAGTGAGCCTCGCCTTCAAATTCAATCTCGCGATTGTCCTTGCAGAAATCCTGTGGTGCATACTTGATGCTGGAGAGCGAATTGAGCGCTACCACACTCTTGTCGGGCAGGGTGATGCTCACCTGTTCGCCTTCCTGGGTGGTGATTTCTGTCAGCGGAATCGCGGCATATTGCCTGTTTTCCTTATACATCATTCCCATAATCACCATGCAGATAGGCAGGGCAATAGCTGCCGCTATCTGGGTCCACTTGAGGATGCGCTTCAGGGTGAATTGCTTACGGGTTCCTATCTGTTCATGAATTTCGGCCTTGATACGTGCCAAATCTTCGTCAGAGATACCGCTATCCGGGATGATGCCGTGCAGCCATTCCTCTTCCATGGCTGCTGCTAATTCTTCATCTGAACAGTTGTTGATCCGTTCCTTCAGATTAGCTAAGTCTGTACTATTCTTGATGTCGTCTAACATAAAACAATCCTTTTTTAGATTATACACGGTTCGGTAGAGAAAGTACCGTTAAATTATACTAAAAACAAGAGCCACATCAGGTTGGTGCGGTTGCTGATAAGCTGTCGGAGCTGCTTCAACCCCATGGACAGCTGGTTCTTAACGGTCTGTTCACTATAGTTGAGTTTCTCGGCAATCTCCTGATTGTTGAGCATCTCCAACTTGGAGAGTCGGATGATTTCCTGCTGCGTCTTGGGCAGCTTGGCAAGCATCAGGTTGAGCTGTCTGACGAAATCATCATACTCCAGCTGACTGTCTGCAGTGGTGCTGTTGTGATGGTCAAGATAGTCCATGTAGTCTTCATACACGGGCGAATTGATGACCTTCCTGTAGGCGTTGATGAGATAATGCTTGGCTCTGAGGAAGAGCAGTGGCTTTACGCTTTCTGCCTCTTCCAGCGTGCTTCGGTTGTTCCAGAGCCACACGAAGGTATCTTCCATGATCTCTTCGGCATTCTCCTTCGACTTGGTATATTTCAGGCAAAAGGCAAAGAGTCTGCGGGCATATTGCTCGTAGATTTCATCGAATGCCTTCATAGATCCTTTTCTGAGTTGAAGGATAAGTTCTGTTTCTGTCTTTTTAAACATGATAACTATTCACTAAAATCCATCTAAATCATATTCTTCACTGTCCAAATCCAGACTGTCGTCGTTGTCGAAAGTTGTATTTGGTGCTTTTTCTTCCTTTATATCCGCATCGGTTCCCTGGGTTCCGGTAGTTCCGTTTTCGGATGTCCCGGTTGTTCCGTTGCTGAAAGTCCCGGTTGTACCATTATCGAAAGTTCCGGTTGTTCCGGTTTCGATTACGCCTGTAGTTCCGCTTTCAGAAGTTCCGGTTTCTTCTTCATTTTCTTCTGAATCATCCGTCTTTTCCTGCTGGATGATTTCCGCCGGTTCTTCAAGCAGTGGGTCCTTGCTGATTTTCAGCGGTGCCAGATGCTGGGTATAGAAGAGGGTATAATCGTCGTAGCTCAGACTGGTGCCCAGCAGCAGGAGGTTTGGCTCGCTGATTACGATGCCTCGGGCTCCCTTTGAGAGGAGCTGGGTGATGGCCTGATGCTGGTAGATGTCGTTGGCATACTGGCGTGCCTCGTCGTAATTGCGGAATCCCTTTACCTGCATGCGGTGCAGACCATTCTGTTCATCGATGACGAGGTCGAAATTGCGCACGAGATAGGAGGTGAAATTGTATTTCGCCATCTCGAAGAGCAACTGGTTCTCGTTCACAGAATCGGGTACGTAGGCAAGCATGAAGACGAACGGCTCGTTGCGCTCAATGCTGAATACCTTGGCTTTGGATTTGATATCATCATTGAGTACGGCGTTGCGGCGCGACCATACATTGCTCAGGTCGAATGTGCCGCCCTTGAGCTGTCTGCCGGCTTTCACTCCGTTGAGAATCATTCCCGCCATCTCGCTGAGTCGGCTGTTCGGATATTTTTCTACCACCTGCTGCATATCGTCGAGACATGCCTGGATATTACCCTCGTGGAGCTGGGTGAGTCCGCCGATAAAGAGGAACTTGTCGCGGTTGGCTCCTTCCGGATAGCGCTTGTCAGAGATAGCCCTGTTGTGTACCACCTTATTATATAGGTTAGCCTTGAAGGCATCGTAGGTGGCAGCATAGAGCGAATCTTCGAGATGAATGCCCATCTTCGCATCTTCCTCATAATAAGGAGAGGTGAGCAGGGCGGTCCATTGGCTCTCCGGATAATTCGCTTTCAACAGGTCGAGATAGCGGCTGGCGATGGCTGGCTGCTTCCGGATGTTGTAGAGCAGGTAGAGGTGATAGTAGGCATCATCGAGATGTTCGTATTCGGCGTTCTTCTTTACCAGTCGCTGCAGCATGCGTTCGCTTTCGTCCAGATCATCGAGCTTATCTTTCAGGATGATGCCGGCATGCAGCAGTCCGTCGTCCAGAATCTGATTGCTTTCCGTCATCTTCTCTTCGGTGAGCGGAATCTGAGCGAGATAGTAGGCACGCTGATGCGGATCTTCTTCTGCACTCAGTTTCTTCTCTTTCTCCTTCTCAAGGTCTTTCTTCTGTGCCTCGTTGATGAGTGAATCGCGCTGTTCATCAGTCATTTCTTCTACACCTTTGGCATCGGCTACTACGGTCTGGTTGCTCCGTCTCCAGTTGTCGATGTTCTTTCTTTTGCCCCAGAGGCGCTCAAACTGCTGTTTACCTTGGGCTACGGCAGATTGGGAATAGAAATACCAGGTATTGGTGTTACCGAAACCGCCGTTGCCCATGGCTCCGTTTCCGAAGCCAGATGAGGCATTGCTGTTTCCCTGATTCCTGTTATTTCTGCTGTTATTATTGCCGTTGTTTCTTCCGAAGTCAGAGTTGCCCTGCTGTTCTGCCATTTCCTGGTCGGCAAGTCTTCTCTTTTCTTCCTTTTCCTGCTTTTTCAGGGCATCTATCACCTTGTCAATGGCGACATTCCGTTCTGTTTCGCTCATGCGGGCAAGCGATTGCAGGGAGTCCTGCAGATGGATGGCGTCAGTATAAGGCACCAGTTCATCGAGAACCTTCGAACGGTCGGAGAGCTGTTTGTAGTCTTTACGGTCCTGGTCTAGGAGTCCGATGGCTGCATCATAGCATCGCTTGGCATCGCCATAACGGTGACATTGCCAGTATACATTGCCCAGATGCAGCAGCAATACACCTTTCTCTACTCCGTTGCGGCTTGACTTCGCGGCACCTTTTTCGTATGCAGCAATAGCCTGAAGGGTATCGCCCTGGTTGAGATGTATGTTGCCGATGGCATAATAAACCTGGTCAAGATACTCCTGATTCTTGTCGCTTGCAGCCATTCGCTTCAATTTGGATACCATCTTCCGGGAGTTGTTGGTTGCCAGAACCTCGGTCATGGAGATGCGGGCATTGAACTCCAGTTCGTAAGGCGGATTGAGACGGATGACATGCTTGAAAGCGCGGTAGGCATTCTGGGCATGTCCCTGCTGTGCTTCTACCTGTCCCATCAGATACCATAGGCGTGCTTTCTGCTTGCGTCGCATCTCATAGCCGATGGCTTTGCGGAGATACGGAACGGCCTCCTGATAGCGTCCGGTCTTCAGATAGTAGAGGGCATAGGTCTTGTCCCATTCCTTCTGGGCACGCCAGTGGATGGAATCGCGCTCGATATTACGGATGACATCTTCGGCATCGTATATCCAACCTGATTCCAGATAACTCTTGGCGAGCCAGGCGCGTGCCTTGCCGTAAATGCCGGGTTGGGTAGCGTAGAGGCGGCTCATATAGGCAAAGGTGGCTGCTGCCGACTGGAAATCGCCCTCAAAAAACTGGGAACGGCCCATCAGCATCCATGCCTTCCAAAGGAACGGATTATATTCACGGCGCTGCAGCCATTCCAGGTCTTTGGCAGTCTTGCGGCGTTTCTTGTCCCATACCGGGCGGCGCTTGATGCTATGCTGGTGAATGGCTTTTTCGCATTTCTCGATGGCGAGGTCGTAGTTCGACTTACCCAGTTCGCGGCTGTTCTTGTTGCCTACAGTATAATAAGGAATCATTTCAGAGTAATTATCCTTATTTCCGTTTTCCTTTTCGAGCGAGCCTTCTATATAGGCTACGGTACCATTATAATAGGTGTTGTATCGGGCGTTGAAGGCATGCCACCATCTGCTCTTCGCCGTATTCTTCTGCGTAGAGCATCCTGCTATGGTCATTGCAAAGGCAAGGATAACCATAGCTGGCAAGAGGTTTCTGAATGGGAAATGCTTCAACATAAGTTTCTTCTTTGTTTTAAATTATACTTTCAGGGCGTGTGAAAGCCTTAGTGCTTTCTGGCTGCCAGTATCCTTGCTGCTGCAAACAGGATGATGCTGACGAAGATGATGGTTGCACCTGATGGCACATTGAGCAGATAACTGGCATAGAGGCCCACGATGCAGTCGATGCAGCCTATCACGATGCTGGCTCCTATCATGCGCTTGTAGCTGTAGGTGAAGAGGTTGGCAGTCATCTGTGGTATGGTGAGCAGACTGATGGCAAGTACGATGCCCACCATCTTGATGGTTGCTACGATGGTCATGGCGATGAGCGTCATCATCATATATTCTATTGCTGTAACCGGCAGATGTTGCGATTTTGCAAAGGTGCTGTCGAATGCGATGGTCTGGATAGGACGCAGCAGAAAGGTGAACAGCATTGCAACAAACAGGGTGAGACCTGCCAGAAGCCAGAGGTCTGTACTGTCGATGGCAAGTATACTTCCGAAGAGGAAAGAGGGCAGGTCGGGCATGAATCCCGGAGTAAGGAAGCAGCAGATGATGCCCACGCTCATGCCAAGGGTCCAGAACATGGCGATGGCAGAGTCTTTGCGCACATCTTTCTTCCGTGATACCCATTGTACGCCGAAGGCACTCAAAATGGCGAATACCATGGCTGAGAGTATGGGGTTGATGCCTGCAAATACGCCGATACCGATGCCGCCAAAAGAGGCATGCGTAATGCCACCGCTGATGAAGACCAGCCGGCGTGTGACGATGTAGGTGCCTACAAAGCCACACAGGATGCTTGCCAGTAGGGCGCCAAGCAGCGCGTTCTGAAAAAATGTATATTGCAGTATATCCATATTTTTATTTTGAACTTTGAACTTTGAACTTTGCGCATTGCATGTTTAACTTAAAAAACTGATGACTTCGTCCTTTATCTGGTTAGGCAGGTTGATGCCTCTCAGTATCAGACTTCGGTTCCATCCTGCCACTTCGTTTGGCTGCATCGTATAGAGCACTTCCGAGAATTCCTCTACCTCCTCATCGGTATAGTCGTCGGCAGCTCTTCCTGCAAACCGGTCGAGTTCTTCGTCATCGTAGTATTCTATTTCCTTGGTGGCGGCTTCCATCATGCATTCCTGTTCGCATTTGGAGTTCTCTCCGTTGCAGGTATTGCATGAAACTCCTTCCTGCAAAGGATCTTCATCCTCTCCCTTACGATGAGAGATGATGCCGAAAATGGCGCTTATCAAGCCTAGGACCACCAGGGCCAAAATCAGGTACAACATTTACTTTGAACTTTGAATATTGAACTTTGAACTTTATGATTAGTAAAGCTGTAGAACAATTAACTGTCAACTATTAACTGTTAACTATCAACTATTAACTGTTAACTATCTCAAACCCAACTTTCTCCAGGTCTTCCCAATAATGAGGATAGGATTTGCTCACCACCTCAGGATTGTTGATTTCAATCTGAGGGAACTTGAAGGCAAGAGGGGCGAAGGCAAGTGCCATGCGATGGTCCTCGTAGGTGTCGATAGGCTCGAAACTAGGCTCGCAGGTCTCGCCATCCCAAATCAGCGTGTTATCGTTCTCGTCATAAATCACGTAACCCACCTTCTTCAGCTCCTTCTTCAAAGCCTCGATGCGGTCGGTCTCCTTGATCTTGAGACTGGCAAGACCGGTGAACTTAAACTTTACGCCCAGGGCACAGCAGGCTACAACGATGGTCTGTGCTAGGTCTGGAGAACCGCTGAAATCGTAGTCGAAACGAGGCAAGAGACAACGCTGGACTTTCAGTTTGACAGGAGAAAGAACATCACGGTTCTCAAATTCTGATTTCACGCCCAACAGACTGAAGATGTATTTCACGACAGAATCGCCCTGCTTGGAATTGTCGAACAGGCCTTCGAGTCTTACCTCAGAATCAGGGTTTCCGTTCAGCGCCATCATTTCATACCAGTAAGAAGAAGCGCTCCAGTCATTCTCGATGGTGTAGTCGGCTACGCAGCTGTAAGGTTGTGGCTTTACGGTGATGGTATCCACATCGGTCCATTCTGCGCTGGCTCCGAAGTTCTGCATCGTCCACAGCGTGAGGTCGATGTAAGGACGGGATGCAATCTCGCCCGTCAGTTTCAGTTCCAGACCGTTTTTCAGGATAGGCCCAATCATCAGCAGCGCCGAGATATACTGCGAACTGATGTTTCCCACCACTTCGAGATGTCCGCCTTCCAGTGGCTTACCAACGATGTGGAGTGGAGGATAGCCCTCTTTCTTTTCATACTGTATATCAGCTCCGAGGTAACGCAGGGCATCTACCAGGATAGCAATAGGGCGGTTCTGCATGCGCTCGGTACCTGTAATGGTATGCTCGCCTGGTGTAGCAGAAAGATAGGCGGTCATAAAGCGCATGGCAGTACCGGCAGCCTTGATGTTGATGACATCAGGCATATCGCGCAGTGCCGCAATGATGACTTCTGTATCATCGCAATCGCTCAGGTTGTGGGGCTGCAACTTGCATCCCGCCATGGCATTGATTACCAATGCACGGTTGCTGATACTCTTGGAAGCTGGCAAGTTGATACTTGCATTGAGTTGGCGTGGAGCCTTGATTGTATATTTCATTTTCTTCTTGTTTCTATTTCTTTTAATACTCTTTTTTCTGATTTTGCTATTTCTCAGCCTTCAGTATCCGGATGTCCTTGATGCTGACAGCCTTTTCCTTGGCATATCGGATAGGGAGGTCATCTTCTGTTTCCGGCATCTCATCCCATGCACGGGTTCTCGGACGAATCTTCTTCGGACCCGGTATCAGGGGCGAATAATACAGAACCTGGCGGATGCGGTTTGCCTGTTCTGGGGTGAATCGCATGCTGTAACAGATGCTGTAGTCCATCAGATTGTCTGACTGCCATTCCCCATTCTTGCTGTTGGTGCGTTTGGCAAGCTCTTTCATGCTGAGCGTGGTATCCTTCTTGATGGCTTGTGCCTTGTTGACATATTCTGTCAGCCATTTGCCGTATGCTATTCGGTTGTAGCTCGGTGTATCATCGCAATGGTCTGAGTCGTCATCATCATTGGCAGCCTCTGATTTGTCTTTCACAGTCTTTTCTGAGAAACTGTGGAAGAGACCCAGATAATGCCCCAGTTCGTGGGCCAGCGTAGCATTCGGGTCGGCGGTATTGTAGGTATATCCCTTATGATTCTTATCTGTAGTATACCGGGTTCCTTCATTTTCCCTTCCCACATAGATTGAATTGAGCGAAACGCAATACGGAAAATTGCCCGGTTTGCTCAGCGGATAGTTCTTGCCATTGCTCAAACCATCTATCTGTGGATAGCCGCCTACCTGGTAAGGCAGATGACTGATGCCCAGCGTGGTGCTGTTTTCATCGGTCTTCTTGAAGGCATATACCATCACATTGATGTAGTTGTTCTGGTCCCAGCAGTACTTTACATAATTTTTGTCCTTCATGAAACTCTCGCAGTCGAACTCCGGTTCTGAAACCTTGATATATTCCACACCCGGTGTACTGAGTCTCTTGCCGCTCTCATCCTTCTCAGCCAGTTCGAACAGGATATGCAGGTTCTCGCTCGGGATGGTATCCATCTGATAGTTGTAGACATCGCCCTGGTAAAGTTCGTTCACGTTGGAGAGAATCTCCTTGAGGCGGGTATATTTGATGTATTGAGTGGTGTTACTGTAGAAGACATGGAAGATGACAGGCAGATGATAAACATAATCATCGCCTGTAATGATATCTGTGTCACGGTCTTGTCCGTGGGATATGATAGGGTCGCCGATAGAGCCTTCGGTATCCTTGCATGATGCAAAGCTGAGGACGGTGAGGGCGATCATGAAATAAAGAATTTTTCTCATGCGCGTACCTTATATTATATATTTTCGTGCAAAAATACAAAAATAAAAGAAGATAGGCGAGAAATATCCTGAAAAAGTTTCTCAAAATGCCAAAAAACTTGTGCTTTCATCTTCTTGATGTATATCAATTCAGTTACATTTTGTAAACTTGACTCCATGAAAATGGCGTTTTGTAAGGTAGGCGTTCGTACAATATGCGAAATTTTAGGTCATGAAATTGCAAATTGTAAGATTGTGTGCGTTCTAAAGCAAAAAGTATAACTTGACCAAAAAATAAGATAAAATAGCGTTAAGGAATTATGAACTTTTCGGAAATCGTTGTATCTTTGCACCAGAAAAAGAAACAATGACAATAAAAATAACATCCTAAAAATAAACGATATGAAACGAATGATATTATTCTCATTGATGGCTTTGATGACCATAGCAGCTTTCGGTCGTAAGCACGTAGAGAATGCAACAGTTGTAGCTGACACTATTTTCTATGCAGAAAATATGAGTAATGTAACCAGTGCAGATCAGGCTAGTTATTACAGACTGCTGATGACTACTGGTTCAGGCCTTAACAAGAAGGACGTTTTCCAGGACTTCTACATGAACGGTAATCTCCGTGCTGAAGGTGGTTATAGCTTTATCGACCTCGGCAACGATCGCAATACTATCTTTAATGGTGAGGTTACTACCTATTATAAGAATGGTAAGGAGAAGTGGCATGGCAACTATGTCAATGGTAAGCGCGAAGGCTACTTCACACTCCAGCTCCGTGAAGGCGGTGTAGCTGTCGTTCAGTTCAAGAATGGCAAGTCTGTTCACGATTACTTCATGGTAACTTACAAGGACGGTTCTTCTGAGAAGAGAAATCTCTCTGAGTTGAAGCAGTTCATGTAATCAGAAATAAGCAACTATAGTTTTGTTACTTCATTGAATTAGAAGAAAATCTCTCTTATATAAATTAAAATTTTATGTTGATATGACCAATATGGGGATGGCTTCCGTGAGGAAGGTGCATCCCCTTTTTTTTGTTGGGGGTGCCATAAGTCTGGACAATAGTTGGTGCATAACAGATGGGCAACGCATGCACAACAGCTGTTGTGCATGCGCATATCAGCTGTTATGCAAGCGCACAACAGCTGTTGTGCGGCCGAAGATACTGACTGTCTCAACAACATATCCTATCTCTTCCAGCAACTTATCCTATCTCTTTCAACAACTTATCTTATCTCTTCCAGCAACAGATTCTATCTCTTTCAACAACATGACCTATCTCTTTCAACAACATGACCTATCTCTTTCAACAACATGACCTATATTTACCAACAACAAGAAGGAGGGTGTGTCATAAATCAATAGCTCGCATACTTCTGTGCCGCATTGAACTTGATGATAAGAAAGAAACTTTACAATCACAGCGTTCAGAAAGGCGGCAGAAGATCATCCGTGAGAGGTTGGATGAATGGTGTGCTGCCAAGGGTTATAGGGATACGTCGCTGAATATGATT
>JAJWFY010000026.1:0-43466 GCA_021615735.1 Segatella copri
AGGTAGTTATTCCTACTCCAACAGGTATCTTCGCTTACTTCCTCGCTCCTTCAGATTGGAGTCAGGTAGATTGCTGGGCTTGGAATAATACAGACAACTTTACCGGTGGTAACTGGCCAGGTGTAAGCTGTACCAAGACTAACATGAAGAAGAATGGTCTTGATGTTTGGATGTGGAAGTATGATGGCGATTTGACAACTGCTCCTACCATGATCATCTTCAACAACGGCGGTGGTCAGCAGACAAAGGATTTGAAATTCGAAAACGGTGCAGTTTATAACCTTGCCGGTAAGACCAATGAGTCTGTCTCAACAGGCATCAACCAGGTAGGTAGCAAGAAGGCTCCTGCTAAGTTGAAGATTTACTCTATCAATGGTGTGAAGGTAGCTGAAGTAAACAAGGTTTCTGTTGCAGAATACGTTCTGGCTCCAGGTATGTATATCTGCAATGGCAAGAAGTTTGTTATCAAGTAGTCAATGGTTAGCCGCCATTACTTTTAGAAACATTTAGTTTATCATATTTCATTTATTTTAGGTTTAAGTACTCCTAAATGACTTGAAAAGAGCAATTTTTCAGTCATTTAGGAGTCTTTTTTGTATATATAAGTAGAAAATATATTAAAGATTTTGGGTAAACCCTTTTTTTTTTGTAACTTTGCGCCCAAAAGTAAAAACAATATAAAAATAAAATAGATAATATGGCTAAGAAATTTGCCGAGCACAACGGTCTGAATTTGACTCAGACAAACAATGACGTACTAGCAGCGTGGGAGAAAAATGATATCTTCCACAAGTCTATCGACGAGCGTGAAGGCTGCCCTCAGTTTATCTTCTTCGAGGGACCTCCATCAGCTAATGGCCACCCGGGTATTCACCACGTGTTGGCACGTAGTATCAAGGATACATTCAACAGATACAAGACCATGAAGGGATTCCAGGTTCACCGCAAGGCGGGATGGGATACCCACGGACTCCCTGTTGAACTCGGTGTCGAGAAGGAACTCGGCATCACCAAGAAGGATATCGACAACAAGGCTTCTGAGAAGTATATCTCTACTGAGGATTACAACCACAAGTGCCGCGAGAACGTGATGAAGTTCACCGCTGAGTGGCGTGAGTTGACCGAGAAGATGGGTTACTTCGTAGATCTCGATCATCCTTATATCACCTACGATAACAAGTATATCGAGACTCTCTGGTGGCTCCTCAAGCAGCTCTACAACAAGGGCCTGCTCTACAAGGGTTACACCATCCAGCCATACTCTCCAGGTGCAGGTACAGGTTTGAGCTCTCACGAGTTGAACCAGCCTGGATGCTATCGCGATGTAAAGGACCTCACCACCACTGCCCAGTTCCTCATCAAGGATCCTAAGGCTGAGTGGACCAAGTGGGGCAAGCCATACTTCATCGCATGGACCACTACACCTTGGACTTTGCCATCAAACGTGGCTCTCTGTGTAGGTCCTAAGATCGACTATGTAGCTATCGAGACCTACAACCTCTACAATGGCGAGCCTATGACACTCGTGATGGCTGAGGCGCTGGTAGGTTCATATCTGAAGGCTGATCAGGAGTGCAAAGAGGGCGATCTCCTGCCATTTGACAAGGAGAAGAAGCAGTGCCCATGGCGTGTTATCGACCACATGAAGGGTACCGACCTCGAAGGCATGCACTATGAGCAGCTCCTGCCATGGGTAAAGCCATGCGAGAAGGTAGATGCTTTCGCGCCAGCTTTCGTTACAGAATATGCAGCAGCTCATCCTGAGAAGGTATTCGCTTCTGAGGATGGTCGCGATAAGTTCGTAGAGATGGATAGCGAGGCTTTCCGCGTGATCCTCGGCGACTACGTTACTACCGATGACGGTACAGGTATCGTTCACATCGCTCCTACATTTGGTGCTGATGATGCCAAGGTGGCTAAGGATGCCAACATCCCTGCGCTTTACCTTATTAATAAGAAGGGCGAGACTCGTCCAATGGTTGACCTGCAGGGTAAGTTCTATCTCATCGAGGACCTCGATGCCAACTTCGTGAACGCTTGCGTCAACAAGGAGGCATACGCTCATCACGCAGGCGACTACGTGAAGAATGCCTACGACCCACAGTTTAATGTGGATGGTGTCTGGGATAAGAAGGCTTCTGATAAGGCTGAAGACCTAAATATCGTACTCTGCTACGAGTTGAAGCAGGAGGGCAAGGCATTCAAGAGCGAGAAGCACGTGCACAACTATCCTCACTGCTGGCGTACCGACAAGCCAATCCTCTACTACCCATTGGATAGTTGGTTTATCAAGGATACCGCCCGCAAGGAGCGCATGGTAGAACTCAACAAGACCATCAACTGGCAGCCTGAGAGCACCGGTACTGGCCGTTTCGGCAACTGGCTCGAGAATCTGAACGACTGGAACCTTTCACGTTCCCGCTTCTGGGGTACTCCATTGCCTATCTGGCGTGACGAGAACCGTGGCGAGAAGTGCATCGGCAGCCTTGAGGAACTCTATGCTGAAATCGAGAAGTCTGTGGCTGCCGGCATCATGCAGAGCAACCCATTGAAGGAAAATGGTTTCGTTCCTGGAGACTACAGCCAGGAGAACTATGATAAGATTGACCTCCACCGTCCATACGTTGACAAGATTGTATTGGTTAACGAGGAGGGCAAGCCAATGTATCGTGAGAGCGACCTGATCGATGTTTGGTTCGATTCTGGTTCAATGCCTTACGCCCAGCTACACTACCCATTCGAGGGAGAAATGGCCCGTGGCACAGAGGCTGACCGCGATGCACTCATCCACAGTACCTACGAGGGATATGCTATTCCTCCTAAGTTCTATCCAGCCGACTTCATCAACGAGGGCGTGGATCAGACCCGTGGATGGTTCTTCACCCTGCATGCCATCGCTACCATGGTATTCGACAGCGTGGCTTTCAAGAACGTCATCTCTTCTGGTCTCGTTCTCGATGCCAAGGGCAACAAGATGAGTAAGCACGTGGGCAACGTGACCAACCCATTCGAGATGATTGACAAGTATGGTGCCGACCCTGTTCGTTTCTATATGATGACCAACAGCGAGCCTTGGGACAACCTCAAGTTCGACCCTAACGGTGTGGACGAGACCCGTCGCAAGTTCTTCGGTACCTTATATAATACCTACAGCTTCTTCGCCCTCTATGCTAATGTAGATGGTTTCGATGCTGAGGCTGCTCAGGTGCCATTCGAGAAGCGCCCAGAGATTGACCGCTGGATTCTCTCTTCACTCAATACCCTCATCAAGGGCGTTGACAGAGAGTTGGCTGGTTACGATCCAACCCGCGCAGGACGTCTCATTGATGCTTTCGTCAACGATGACCTCTCCAATTGGTATGTTCGTCTGAACCGTAAACGTTTCTGGGGTAAGGAGATGAGCGAGGATAAGCTCAGCGCTTACCAAACTCTCTATATCTGTCTGATGACAGTGGCTAAGCTGCTGGCTCCATTCGCTCCATTCTATGCAGACGAGTTGTATCACGACTTGGGCGGCGAGTTGGAGAGTGTACATCTCGACAAGTACCCTGTAGCCGATGAGGCTGCTATCGATGCCGACCTGGAGGAGCGTATGGCCATCGCCCAGAAGATTACTTCTATGGTATTGGCATTGCGCCGCAAGGTGAACATCAAGGTTCGCCAGCCACTGCAGCAGATCATGATTCCTGCCGTAGATGATGTACAGAAGGCACACATCGAGGCAGTAGCCGGACTGTTGAAGAACGAGGTGAACGTGAAGGAGGTTAACTTCATTGAGGGTCAGGGCATTCTCGTAAAGAAGGTGAAGTGTAACTTTAGAGTGATGGGTAAGAAGTTCGGCAAGCTGATGAAGGGTGTTGCAGCCCAGATGTCGGCGCTCGATCAGGACCAGATTGCAGCCTTCGAGAAGGCAGGCAACATCACATTGAATATCGACGGACAGGAAGCCGTGGTAGAGGTAGCCGACGTGGAGATTATCTCTGAGGATATTCCAGGATGGCTCGTTTCTAACGAGGGCAATCTGACCGTAGCGCTTGAGGTAGAGTTGACTCCTGAATTGAAGAAGGAGGGTATGGCTCGTGAATTGATCAACCGTATCCAGAACCTCCGCAAGGAGACAGGTCTGGAGATTACCGACCGCATCAACGTAACTGTGGCTCCTAATGAGGAGACCAACGCAGCCATCGAGGCTTTCGCCGACTACATCAAGGGTCAGGTATTGGCAGACAGCATCGAAATCGGCGACAACGCAGGTGTTGAGACCGAGTTTGATGACTTTAAGTTGAACATTCTCGTAGAGAAGAATTAAATAGTTAGGAGTTAGGAGTTAGAAGTTAGGAGCATTTCCAAACTGCTTGCTTCTAACTTTCTAGCCCTTATTCCCTAAAAACATTAACAAATAACATAATAGATAACATCTATGGCTAACGAAAAACTACGTTATAGCGATCAGGAGCTCGAGGAGTTCCGCGCTATCATTGATGAGAAATTGAAGGTGGCAAAGCAGACTTATCATGATTGCATGGCTCAGCTGAACCACTCAGACAGTAATGATGTGGTAGATACATCACCAACCTACAAGGCTCTTGAAGAGGGTAGTGAAGCACAAAGCAAGGAAGAAATCATCCAAATGGCTCAGCGTCAGCAGAAGTTCATTAAGGGATTGGAAGCAGCTTTGGTTCGTATCCAGAACAAGACCTATGGTATTGACCGCGAAACAGGTGAGTTGATTCCTAAGGAGCGTTTGCGTGCTGTACCTCATGCCACTTTGAGTGTAGCTTCTAAGGAGGCTAGAAAGAAGTAATAAATGGAGAAAACAAGTAAAATTAAATACGGATGGCTCGTCACGGCAATGGTGGTTGTGCTTCTTGTTATCGATCAGATTATCAAGGTGTACATCAAGACCCATTTTTGCCTTGGCGAGTCTGTTCGTGTTACTGATTGGTTTTATATCGAATTTGTTGAGAACAACGGAATGGCTTGGGGTATGTCGTTTATCGGCAAGTTCTGGCTAAGTCTGTTGCGCCTGGTAGCCATCTGTGCGTTGAGCATTTATCTGCATCGCATCATTAAGCGTGGTACCTATCGCTTGTTATACATCATTTTGGTGGCGCTGGTTCTGACGGGTGCAATCGGCAATATGATTGATTCCATCTTCTACGGACTTATCTTCACCGGTGCTTCACCTTATTATGTATCTTATCTTGTGCCTTTCGGCGAGGGGTATGCACCCGTGCTCATGGGCAAGGTGGTTGATATGTTCCGCTTTCCGTTCTTCACCTATACATGGCCTGAATGGTTCCCTTTCTGGGGTGGACAGCATGGTACATTCTTCGATCCTGTATTCAATTTTGCAGATTCCTGTGTATCAGTCGGCATCATTTCCCTCTTGCTTTTCTGTAGAAAAGAACTGGAAACTCTCGGAGGTGGTGATAAGGAGAAGAAGGTTAAAGATTCTTCTTTTATTGAAACTGCTGAAGAAAAGATAAAGTCTCAATCTCAAGAAAATAAGGAGGACAAGTAATCATGAAGAAAGCTTTTCTTTATCTCTGTTGGATAGTAACCTTTTGTGCAGCCTTCGCTTCTTGCAAGCCTTCGCTGCCAAGAGATGTGCTCTCTAAAGGAAAGATGACGGATATTCTCTTCGATTATCACATCGCTCTTGCTATGGCGCAGAGCGAAGACGGTGGTAGTGAGAAGAATAGTCTGGCTTATCGCGAGGCTGTACTGAAGAAACATGATGTCACCTCGGCAGACTTCGACAGTTCGATGGTTTATTATATGCGCCATACAGAATTGCTGCATGATGTGTATAAGGATTTGGCTGAAAGATTGGATAAAGAGGTGGTTGCATTGGGTGGAAACAGTGCAGGAAATAGTGATTTTGACAATCTTACTGCTGTTGGCGATACTGCCAATATCTGGAAGGATGCTACTTCGATGGTATTCTCGCCTGATGAGGGCTTCAACAGTCGCAGTTTTAAAATTGAAGCTGATACTGCTTTCCATAAGGGTGACCGGTTCCGTCTTGATTTCGAATCGCAGTTTATCTTCCAGGATGGTATGCGTGATGGTATCGCTTTGCTGGCTGTTCAGTTCAAGAACGATAGTGTGGCACAGACTGTAGTTCATATTCAGAGTGCTCAGCACTATAGTGTAGAACTCGCTGATAATGATAGCCTTGGAGTCAAATGTATAAAGGGGTACTTTATGTTGAGTGAGGGTGGCTTCAGTTCTGATGCCGGTTCTTTGACGACTCTTAAACTGATGTTTGTCAATAAGATTCGTCTCATCCGTATGCATCCTAAAAAGGTGGCACCGGTTTCTTCTTCTGCAGCATCTTCTGATTCGGCAAAAGTAGATACTGCTCGTAAGACCCGTATACCAGGTCCGAGTGTTCCAGCACGTCCGGATGGAGCTTTGGCGCCTCCGACCAGTGCACCGGTTCCTATGCCTGATAAACCTATTCAGATGACGAGTAATTAGTCTGGATGTTTAAGATATGGCTGAAATGAGAAGATGCGGAGCTCATCAGGTGATATTGCCGGATGGCTCGATATTGCAGCAAGCTGTGGTAGAAATACTAGAGGGCAGGGTGGTGAACTACTTCGAGTTTCGAGAGGAGTTGCCGATGACCGAATGGTTAGGCGGCGAAATCCGGGTGGAACGCGATGAGGAAGGCATCCTCCGTGCCCTGTGGAACGGAAAAGTAATCAATAAACATTAAACATAAACATTAATAATATGTTAAGCGTAGATCAATTAGAAGACAAGTTGATAGACTTGGCATTTGCTGAGGATATCGGTGATGGCGACCACACAACCTTGTGTTGTATCCCAGAAGACGCCATGGGTAAGAGCCACTTGCTTATCAAGGAAGATGGCGTGTTGGCAGGTGTTGAAATGGCAAAGAAGGTATTTGCCCGTTTCGATCCTACCATGAAGGTAGAAGTGTTGCTTCAGGATGGAACCCATGTTAAGAAGGGTGACATTGCAATGATTGTAGAGGGTAAGACCCGTTCTTTGCTCCAGACAGAGCGTTTGATGCTCAATATCATGCAGCGTATGAGTGGCATTGCTACCATGACTGCTAAGTATGTTAAGCGTCTTGAGGGTACAAAGACTCATATCCTTGATACCCGTAAGACAACTCCAGGTCTTCGCATGTTGGAGAAGCAGGCTGTGAAGATTGGTGGTGGTATGAATCATCGCATTGGTCTTTTTGATATGATTCTCTTGAAAGATAACCATATCGATTTCGCCGGTGGCATAGACAATGCTATCGACCGTTGCCATGCTTATCTGAAGGAGAAGGGCCTCGACCTGAAGATTGAAATCGAGGTTCGCAGTTTCGATGAACTTGACCAGGTATTGAAGCATGGTGGTGTAAATCGTATCATGCTCGATAACTTCTCTGTGCCTGATACTAAGAAGGCAGTAGACATCATCGCAGGTAAGTATGAGACTGAGTCTTCTGGCGGTATCACTTACGATACCATCCGCGATTATGCTGAGCAGGGAGTTGATTTCATTTCAGTTGGTGCCTTGACACATAGTGTGAAGGGCTTGGATATGAGTTTCAAGGCTTGCGAATAAGTGAAGAATGAAGAGGGAAGAGTGAAGAATTCAAATGCTCTTCTCTTTTTGTATATATAAACTTTGTATATATAAATTAAGGTATATATTATGAATAAGATTTTCGCTTCAGCCATTATGGCTGTAGCTATGTTGGGCAGTGTCTCTGAGGCTGAGGCATGTACCAACTTTATAGTAGGAAAAAAAGCATCGGTTGATGGATCTGTGATGTGTTCTTATAGTGCCGATGACTATGGTATGTTCCAAAATCTCTGTCATTTTCCTGCCGGTAAGCATGCTAAGGGCGAGATGCGTAAGATTTACGATTGGGATACCAATAAATATCATGGTGAGATTCCAGAGGCTGCCGAGACTTATAATGTGATTGGCAATATCAATGAATGGCAGGTCACCATCGGTGAAACAACTTATGGTGGACGTGAGGAGATGGCTGATTCTACGGGTATTATGGACTATGGTTCACTCATCTATGTTGCCCTGCAGCGTAGTAAGACTGCCCGTGAGGCTATCAAAGTGATGACAACCATTGCCAATACTTACGGCTATAATTCAGAAGGCGAGACCTTTACCATCTGTGATCCGAACGAAGCTTGGATCATGGAGATGATGGGCAAGGGACCAGGCTCTAAGGGCGTGGTTTGGGTAGCTCTCCGTATTCCTGATAATGCAGTTTGTGCACATGCTAACCAGAGTCGCATCGGCAAGTTCAATATGAAGGACAAGAAGAACGTGATGTATGCCAAGGATGTGGTTTCTTTTGCCCGCAGTAAGGGATGGTATCAGGGCAAGGATGCTGATTTCTCATGGAAAATGGCATATGCTAAGCCTGATTTCTCAGGACGTCGTTTCTGCGATGCACGTGCTTGGGCTCTCTTGAATCATTTCTATGATATGAGTCCTTATCTTGATTGGGCTTTGGGTAAGGATCCTAATGCGAAGGATATGCCTCTCTGGGTGGTTCCAAACAAGAAGGTGAGTGTTGCTGATGTTGAGGCTTGCATGCGTGACCATTATGAGGGTACACCTCTTTCTGTTGCTGATGGCACTGATATCGGAGGTGGTATCTGGCAGATGCCTTACAGACCAACTCCATTGATGTTTAAGGTGGATGGAAAGCAGTGCTTCAACGAACGTCCGGTCAGCACCCAGCAGACTGGTTTTGTTTTTGTTAGCCAGATGCGTTCATGGATGCCTAGAGAGATTGGCGGTGTTCTTTGGTTTGGTAATGATGATGCCAATATGGTAGCGTTCACACCAATCTACTGTTCTTCTACAGTTCGTCCTGAGTGTTATAACACACCGGGAGCAGATGCAGTGAATTTCAGTTTCAAGAATGCTTACTGGGTGTGCAATATGACCAGCAATATGGTTTATCCTCGTTACAGCCAGATGTTCCCAGCCTTGAAGGAGGTTCGTGACAGTCTGGATAACAGCTATTTTGCTGCACAGCCAGGTGTTGAGGCTAAGGCTCAGGAACTGTATGCACAGAATCCACAGGCTGCAGTCAAGTATCTCAATGATTATGGTATTGAGAAGGCACAGCAGATGTTGGCGCGTTGGCAACAGCTCTTCCAGTTTATGGTAGTGAAGTATAATGACATGATTATCAAGCCAACCAAAAAAGATGGCAGTTTCGAGAAGACTCCTTATGGATTAGGTGCAACCCCAGTTCGTCCTGGGTATCCTGAGAAATATGCCAAGGAACTTATGAAGCAAACAGGAGACAAGTTCCTGGTTCCTGAAACGAAGTAACAATATTTATCATCACATAAAGAAAGCCGATTCAAGTATATTACTATACAAGAATCGGCTTTCCTGTTTTCTTGACTTACAATACTAAATAATCGTATTATAATTTTTAAAGTTACGTCTTTTAAAATCTATTACTTGAAGTATCTCTTGTAGAGACCTGCAAAACCTGCACAGTGGCGGGCTTCATCCTTAGCCATCTCATGAACGGTATCGTGGATAGCATCTGAACCCTGCTCCTTAGCAAGCTTGGCAATGCGGAACTTATCCTCACAAGCACCCTTCTCTGCTGCAATACGAGCCTCGAGATTGCTCTTGGTATCACCCAAAACCTCACCGAGAAGTTCTGCAAAACGGGAAGCGTGATCAGCCTCCTCATAGGCATAGCGTTTGTAAGCCTCTGCAATTTCAGGATAGCCTTCACGATCTGCCTGGCGTGCCATAGCAAGATACATACCTACCTCGCCGCACTCACCATTGAAATGGTCCTTCAAACCCTTGATAACGTCTTCATTAACGCCATCCTTATATGCCTGACCGAGAACGTGAACGGTAGCAAATGTCATATCGTCATCTACTGCATCTTCCATCTCTTTGAACTTGCTGGCTGGAGCCTTGCAGATAGGGCACTTCTCTGGTGCTTCTGTACCTTCGTAAATGTAACCGCAAACGGTGCAAATAAACTTTTTCTTCATAATGTTTTTGTTTTAAATGTTGTTGTATAATTATTGTTTTTTGAATTAGTGAACTGTCTCTGTGAGAGGTGACTTTACGCCTTTTTTAGCGCATTCTGCACAGATTCCTCTGTAGTAGAGCTGTTCTTCCAATACGATGTTTCCTTCAATTTCCTTTCCTGGTTCCACTTTTGGAGCTGGTTCGCCGAAAAAGTCAATTACCTTGCCACAATTTCTGCAATAGAAATGAACGTGGCTTTTAATATTTCCATCATAACATACGCGATGTTCATCGATTGTGATCATCTGAGCCGCATTGTGCTCACTCAACATTCTGAGTGTGTTGTAAACGGTTGTCTTGCTCAATGTTGGGATACTCTCGGCTAATCCTTTGTACACATCCTCGATAGTTGGATGAGTGGGATGCTTGATGAGCCAATCCATAATGGCAATACGCTGGAGTGATGGTCGGATACCTTTCTCCACGAGTCTTTGATAGGCTTCTGTCTGTTTCATAATTACTTGTTTTTATAATTTGTTGATGCAAAGATAAGCAATTCTTTTGTATCTGCCAAATATTTTTGCAAATATTCCAAAGTATTTTTTGAATATTTTACAATTGCATAGTTGTTTTAAGATTTGTTGTGCAAAAAGGGAGAGTCTATGATTCGCTTTTGGAAATTATTGATACTAAAACCCTTTTGGAAAAAGTAATTCCCCGTCACGCTACCGGAGTGTTGTGGCGGGGAATCTTATTTGAAAATAAACTTTATACGATATTTCAGGCGATTATCTCAAGTCGATAACTTCAGCTCCTGGGCATTCCTTGCTGTTGAAATTGAAGGTGCTGTTAGAAACACTCTTGGCTCTGAAGTTGCTTACGGTGATGGTGCTCCAGGTTTTGCCTTGGCGCATCTTGACAACTGATGGAACATGCGATTTCTTGTCGATGGTGATATACATCTCGGCTACCGAACGTTTCTGATTATTGGCAACGAGATGTACTACATAGTTACTGCCTGCTGTCTTGAGCGTTGACTTATAACCAGTCTTATATATATTAATAAAGGTATAAGGGTTCATGGACATCTGCTGAGCCTGTGTAGGGTTGCTGACATTCACCTCGTTGGTTTTCTTTAGATAAGTCCACTGGGTCTTGCCGTTGAACCAGACGATGGCTTGCGGGGTACGGGCGTTAAACTTGTTGCCTTTGATGGCAATACTGCCGCTTGCTGATCCATACTTAGAACTGCTCATCTTGAAGTTGGCGCTAGCTCCACCTTTGTTGCCAATAACGGCAGCGGTCTTGTCAAGTACCTGTTGCGCAGTCTGCGCCATGGCTCCGATGCTCATCATTGCAACGAAAGCCAATGCTAAAATCTTTTTCATTTTTATCTTTTCCTTTCTTTTAAAATTCTATGTTATATTATATCTTCTAAAATTTCATACTCTATCATAAAGCCGTAAAAACGTCTTTTCTCTCTTAGACGTTTTCACGGCTTCAGGGTTTAATAATTTAACCTTTTCCAATATTATCTTCTTTCATACCCTTAGTTCTTTACTATAATTAAGAGTTTCGAAGTGCCATTAACAGATTATTAAGCTGGTTTTCATCCTGTATCAGTACCTCACGAGGCTTGCTGCCCTGTGCTGCACCTACGATGCCTGCCGCTTCCATCTGGTCCATCAGTCGTCCGGCACGGTTGTAACCGATACTGAATCGGCGCTGGATCATGCTGGTAGAACCCTGCTGTGAAAGTACAATCGCATGGGCTGCCTCTTCGAAGAACGGATCCAGTTCGCGGGCACTGATGCTGCCGCTTCCACCTGCGCTTCCTTCATCATTAGCTGGTTCTGGCAACTCCATAGGTTCGATAGGACCAGGCTGTTCGCAGATATACTCGTTGATGCGCTCGATTTCAGGTGTATCAACAAAGGCGCACTGTACACGGACAGGTTCGTTGCCGCAGAGATAGAGCATATCACCACGACCAATCAGCTGGTTGGCTCCTGTACGGTCAAGAATGGTCTTTGAGTCGATGGCAGATGTAACCTTAAAGGCGATACGGCCAGGGAAGTTAGCCTTGATATTACCCGTGATGATGCTGGTTGTAGGACGCTGGGTGGCAATAATCATGTGGATACCCACAGCACGTGCCAGCTGGGCGATACGGGCAATAGGAAGTTCTACTTCCTTGCCGGCTGTCATGATCAGATCACCGAACTCATCTATAATCACCACGATGTATGGCATATACTCATGTCCATCAGTCAACTTCAACTTGTGGTTGATATACTTCTGGTTGTATTCTTTGATGTTACGTGCTCCTGCCTTTTTGAGCAAGTCGTAACGGCTATCCATCAGTACGCACAGGCTGTTCAATGTTCTAACCACCTTGGTTACATCGGTTATGATAGGTTCTTCCTCATCAGGAACCGCAGCCATAAACTTATTGGCAATACGGGAGTAGACGCTAAACTCCACCTTCTTAGGGTCGATGAGAACCAGTTTGAGTTCGTTTGGATGTTTCTTGTATAATAAAGAGGTGATGATGGCATTCAAACCTACAGATTTACCCTGTCCGGTAGCACCCGCAACAAGCAGGTGAGGAATCTTTGCCAAATCAACCATAAACACTTCGTTGGTAATGGTCTTACCCAAAGCGATAGGTAACTCCATCTTGGTTTCCTGGAATTTCTTTGAGTTTAAAGTACTTTCCATACTAACGATGTTCGCCTTTGCGTTAGGTACCTCAATACCGATGGTTCCCTTACCAGGGATAGGAGCGATGATACGGATGCCGAGAGCTGCCAGACTCAAGGCGATGTCATCTTCCAGATTCTTGATCTTAGAGATACGTACGCCTTCTGCAGGCTGGATTTCGTAGAGTGTGATGGTAGGACCAACCGTAGCACGGATGGTTTTGATCTGTACGCCAAAGTTGCCCAGCACCTCGATGATGCGGTTTTTGTTGGCGCGCTGCTCTTCCTCATCGATGGATACGCCGTCATCCTCATACTTCTTCAGAAGGTTGAGTACCGGATATTTATATCTGGTGAACGGCTCCTTCGGATTGATCGGAGTATTCAGTACTTCTGCATTGCTCAAGGTGTTGCCTGTAGCCTTCTCGTCGGCTGTGGCTACAGAGATGTCCATACCTATATGCTCAGAAGCTGCAGCAGCCTCGGCAGCTTGCTTTTCCAATGCTTCCTGTTCAGCCCGTTTTGTACGGAGTTCGCGCTGACGTGCAATGAGTGACATATTCTCGTTCTGCGTGCCGTTGGCTATAGCGATGGTTTCATCTTTATCTGTATCACTTTCTGTTCCTTTAGCTTCCTGTGCGTCTGCCTCTGGTTCAACAGGCGTAGAAGGTATGTCCGGGTTTGCGAAAGTCTGGTCCGGATCCAGATTCAGGTCGATGACTTTGGCAGGTTCTTCTTCCTTATATTCTTCTTTCTCATCCTCTGTGCCAGCACCATATGCTGCGCTGGCGTATACCTCGTCGATAGCTTCCGTATCTTTCCTGTTCTTTCCATGGTTAGTAATCTCAAATTTCACCTTATTTGATATATAACCGATAGGGTTGAGTGCTTTTCTGATTACCGTAATGGTTTCAGTGGTGAGATAGGTGAGGAATGCTACAGCCACGAAGAAAAGAATGGCAGTAAGTCCTGGAGGACCCATGATGTTCTCCAGATTCTGTACGACATAGAGTCCGTGCTTTCCGCCCGGATTGAAGATGAGGCTTGGCATGATAGGTGCGATAAACTTGGCAAAGGTTACCGACATCCATAGCATCACCACAATCATGCAGAAGAACCATTTCCACAGGTTCAGCTTGTAGGCATGCATCATCTGCAATCCCACCATAATGACAAAGAATGGGAGCATGAAGGCTGGAAATCCGAAATTGATGGCAATGAGCCAATAGGATACAATGGCTCCCCAGGATCCGCAGTAGTTCTGAAACAGTTTTTCCGTGTTGGTCCATTCGCCCGGCTTCAGATTTTCGAGCAAACTCTGGTCATTGGCTCCTGTGTTGAGAAAGGAGATCATAGCGATGATGATAACCACAGCAATGACTACCAAGGCTAATCCTATGAAAAAGTCGGTGATAGTATTGTTGAAAATATACTGTAAACCAATAGCTTCGCTAAAGGTTTTGGTCTTTTTTTCAATTCTTTTTTTAGCCATTTTATATATTTTTGAATAATTTATCTGCAAAATTAGCGAAAATAATTGAGAAAACAATTCTTTTTCTCATCTTTTTTTTCTAATTTTGCAACTTGTAAAGAATAAAAAGCATAATGAAGATTATTTTCACTAGTTTCGACAAGGCGGCAATCACGAATTTGCCAAGAGCTTTGTTTCCTGGCAAAATCGTAGTCGTTGACAAGCCTGAAGATACAGAAGCGGCTGTTAATGACCTACTTAGCCATTATATACTGGGTGTGGATACAGAAACGCGCCCATCATTCAAGCGTGGTCAGGCTTACCATGTTTCGTTGTTGCAGGTGAGTACACATGATACTTGTTATCTTTTCCGCCTGCATCATACGGGCATGACTCCTGCCATCATTCGCTTGCTCGAAGATACCACCGTGCCAAAAGTAGGACTTTCCTGGCACGATGACTTGCTGCAGCTCCATAAGCGAGCTGCTTTTAAGGCTGGCTACTTTATCGAGTTGCAGGATGTTGCTAAGAACTTTGGTATCGCAGACATGAGTCTGCAGAAACTGTATGCTAACCTGTTTCACCAGAAAATCAGCAAGGCGCAACGGTTGAGCAATTGGGAGGCTAGCGATTTGAAGGAATCGCAAGCTCTCTATGCAGCTACAGATGCCTGGTGCTGCATTAATCTGTATGAGGAGTTCAAGCGTTTGTCTGCTACAGGCGATTACGAGCTCGATGAACTCAGGGTATAATATAAGGTGGTAAGGAATAGAAATTGATAATCGTAAGAAACTTCATATATAAATATGTATAAAAGCGTATATTTAAAGAAAGGTAAGGAAGAATCGCTCAAGCGTTTTCATCCATGGATCTTCTCGGGTGCTATCCAGGCAATGGATGAGGGCATAGAGGAGGGCGACATTGTGAGAGTGTTTACCCGTAGTGGTGAATTCATTGCTATAGGTCATTATCAGATCGGTTCTATCGCTGTACGTGTTCTTTCTTTTAGAGATATTGAGATTGATGAGGAGTACTGGTGTGCCAGATTGGATTCGGCATATAAAATGAGACTCGCTTTGGGTATTGCCGGTAATTCATCCAATACTACTTATCGCTTGGTTCATGGTGAGGGTGATAACTTGCCGGGACTTGTTATCGACTGCTATGGTCCTACTGCTGTCATGCAGGCTCACAGTGTGGGTATGCATGTTTGCCGCATGGAGATAGCCAAAGCCTTGAAGAAGGTGATGGGCGAAGCACTGGAGAATATCTACTATAAGAGTGAGACAACCTTACCGTATAAGGCTGACCTCAGACAGGAAAATGGCTTTATACTGGGAGGTGATGCTGACGATGTTGCTGTAGAGAATGGACTGAAATTCCATATCGACTGGTTGCGTGGTCAGAAAACGGGTTTCTTCGTAGATCAGCGTGAGAACCGTTCGCTGCTCGAGCATTATGCCAAGGGTAAGAGCGTGCTCAACATGTTCTGCTATACCGGCGGTTTTTCTGTTTATGCGATGAGAGGCGAGGCTAAGGCTGTTCACTCCGTAGACAGCAGTGCCAAGGCGATAGAATTGACCAATGAGAATATTGCGCTCAATTTCCCTGGAGATGCACGCCATGAGGCTATCTGCGAAGATGCCTTCAAGTATCTTGATGAACATGACCAGCAGTATGATCTGATTGTTCTTGATCCTCCTGCTTTTGCCAAGCACCGTGCGGCTTTGCGCAATGCGTTGAAGGGCTATACCCGCCTGAACGTAAAGGGCTTGCAGCGTATTAAGAAGGGCGGCATCCTTTTTACCTTCAGTTGCTCTCAGGTGGTTACGAAGGATCAGTTCCGCAATGCTGTGTTTACTGCTGCAGCGCAGGCTGGAAGAAAGGTTCGCATCTTGCACCAGTTGCACCAGCCTGCCGACCATCCTATCAATATTTATCATCCGGAAGGTGAATATTTGAAGGGATTGGTTCTCTATGTAGAATAACAAATGATTAAAGGATAGATAATGAATAAGTTCAAAACGTTTACAGCCTTGATGCTCTTGCTGGCTATAGGATTTGCAGGATGTGGCAAGTCGGAAGCAGAACGTCATCGCTTGAGCAAGAAGGAAAAGGCTAGATTGGATAGCCTAGACCGTGCTGCGCTGAAGATAGCGGTGATGCCAACAATGGACTGCCTGCCAATCTTTCTGGCATGTGATGACAGTATCTTCCAGCAGCAAGGTGTAGACGTACATTTGCGTAGATATACTGCACAAATGGATTGTGATACTGCTATCGAGCGCAAGCGTGTAGAGGGAGCCGTGACCGATCTGATTCGTGCTCATCATATAGAGAAACGGGGTACTGCTTTGACGTACCCTATTTCTACCAATCTTTATTGGCAGTTTATCACCAATAAGCGTTCGCGTATATCCGAACTGAAACAACTGTCAGATAAGATGGTGGCAATGACCCGCTACTCTGCAACTGATTATCTGGCTACTTTAGCAATCGATAGCGGTAAGCCTAAATATGATGCTTATAAGGTTCAAATCAACGATTTGAACATCCGTCTGCGTATGTTGCTTAACAACGAGATGGATGCCATGTTGCTGCCAGAACCTCAAGCTACCAAAGCCCGACTTGAACAGCATGTAAAACTCTTTGACAGCAGAGATAAGAACTTGCAGTTAGGTGTTGTTGCTTTCCGCAAGAAAATACTTTCAGAGCCGCGCCGTAAAGACCAAGTTGCCAAATTTATCAAGGCGTATAATATTGCTGTTGATAGCATAAACAGTCGTGGGGTACAGCATTATGCAAGTATCATCACAAAATATACGGGTGCCGATGCTAAAACCATCAGTAATCTTCCAAAACTTAAATATGAACATGCTATGGAACCAAGACGTCGTGATCTGGCTGTAGCACAAAAATAAACGGCTTATGAAAAGAGAAGATTTTAGCTGGACAAAGTTTTCGCATGAAAATGTCACTACTATATCCAGAATTGAGGCTATTCGCAAGATAATTGACCAGGAAGTGGGGCTCGAATCGTGTCAGCCTGGAATTGCTGAAATTGAAAAAAGATATGATGATTTGTATCATGATTATATAGACGGCAAACTTAAACACCGAGAACTTTATAATCTTGCTCAAACTTTAGATCTTGATACTGATATGTTCTTTGGTAAAGTGCGTCACGAATGGATTTTGGCTAATGAGTCTACATTTGTTGCACTTCGCAAAAGAGCTCAGAATCTGACAAGTTTTGATGAGGTACAGGAAACCTTTGAGAAATTTGCTACAGATGAAGCTATGCTAAATTTGAGGGTAGACTTGTCTGAAGAACAGATAGACGAGGAAAGGCAAAAGATACAGGAGCAGCTGAATGCCTATCGCAATATGGTGTTTTCTTATATTCTGGTAACTGATGACTGGAATGATGATTTTGTCAAGAATATACTTGATATCATCGCTTCCGATTTGGTCGATCCATACACCATCAATATGATAGTTTCGGCTGTTTCATTGTCATGCTCTGTATTCTTTGATGCCCCTAGACTTGCAGTCTTGATGCGCTTAATCAAGTCTGACGACAGTACTTGCAGTGTTCGCCAGCGAGCTTTGGTGGGTTTCGTTTTCTGTGCAATAACCAATTCGGGTGAAAAACAGAAATATTGGGATTCTGCTGCTGGCTTGATCATGGATGATGAATTTTTGGCAGCCTGTGTTGATCTCCAACGCCAGATGCGTCTATGTCTTACAAGTAAAAAGGATAGCAAGGAGATGATGCATTCCGTGGTGAAGACCATGTTCACTTCTTTTACTCAGGATTTGGCCGAAAAGATAGACCAAACGGGTGAATTGGGACTTAATTGCTTCTCTGCAGATGGGGAGAATCCTGATGATGCCCTTAAGGGAGCCTTCGACTATATGTTGAATTCAGAAGATATAGGAGTTGATGTCTATTATCATCAGTTTGCCAACCAGAAGAGCTTCGGTCATTTCCATTCACTCTATAATTGGTTTGTTCCTTTCTATGTCCGTAATTCTACGCTCAAGAATGTTCGGGCTACGATGAAACAGCATCGCAATTTCATCAACAATCTCTTGAGAGGTGCCTCTATGTGTGATACCGATCTGTATAGCATCATTCTTTCATTGAATAATACATCTAAGGAATTTATTGAATCATTGGATGTTACCCCGGAAAATATGGTGTCTGGTCCTGTTTTTTATGACGAAGAAGATGAGGTGGAAAAAGAGCAGAATACCGAAGAGCCAGTAGAGGATGAGACTGATTCTACAGAAGCAAAGGATTCAGAAAATGTCACACTGCTTGATTCGGTAATGGAACATGAAGAGAATCTTTCTGAAGAGGAAAAGAAGAAACGTGCAATCAGGGTTCGTCATCGCTATGTGCAGGACCTCTACCGATTCTATACTCTCTCTCCAATGAGGAAGGCATTTGATAATCCTTTCGAAGTGCAGAAGGAAATTCCTTTCTTTACTACGGGACTGTTTGCTAAACCGGAATATGACAAGTATCGCCTGTCGCTGGCCCGTTTCTCTGCTAAAAGAGGTGACTATGCCTTTGTTAGCAAGATTTTGCGTAATCTGGAAAAATATACCGACGAAGAGCATATGATGCTTGCATTGGCATACAAATCGGAGGAAAAATATGATGAAGCGCTTGAACATCTCTATGTGATTAAGAATACAAGCCCAACTTATAAGGCTGCCACGGAGTTGAAATTAGAAATAGAAGAAGAGATAAAAGACCCGGCGGCTTTAATAACATTGAATTGCTTGATTAAAGAAGAATCAGATGAGAGTAAGCAGTTTAAGCTCAAGCTGAAAAAGACCGATCTCTTATTGAAACTCCATCATTATAAAGAGGCTTTGGAATGGGCTTTCCAGATGGATGAACAGTATCCTAAGGAAGAACAGGTAGAATGCAGACTGGCTTTCTCTTTGCTCTTTTCAGAATCGGAAGGCGATAAAAACATTGACCATGCAATGGCTTTAATAGAACCTTATCTGCAAAATAGTGATGATAATGAAATCAGGGAAATATTGAATTCTGACATGACAGATATGGATAAGGATGAAAAGGAACGCATGTTCATGAAAATGTTATCTGCGATGGTGAGCAAAGTTTCCAAGCCACAAGACCACAGATGGGAGTCTATGAAATTTTTCTATTATGGACTCTGCGTTCTCGTGAAAAAGGGAGGAACTGCAGCTATCAGATTTTTGAATGAAGCATCTGGTCATGCAGCTTTTTCCCCTAAGGAAGATATAGATGCATTCGGCCTGCTCGATATGGGAAATTGGCTTGATGATCGTGGTATTGCGCCTATAGAATTGGAATTTATAACAAAAAAAGTTTTCGAGGAAAGGAAAAACAATAAAGATGGCGGAGAATAATAAAAATAAGAATAAGGTACAGATAGATCCAACCTACGCCCATTTGCAGCCGCAGGCTGTGAATGTGGAGCAGGCGGTACTGGGTGCCTTGATGATAGATTCTGATGCCTTTTCGGTGGTGTCGGAGTTGCTCAAGCCGGATACTTTTTATGACCCGCGTCATAAGAGAATATATCAGGCTATCCAGGTGATGAACATGGAGGAACGGCCTGTGGATATCATGACTCTTGCCGATCAGTTAGCCAAGACTGGCGAACTGGATAAGGTGGGAGGAGCACAATATCTCATGGATATTTCTGCAGGCATGGCTTCGGCTGCTCATGTAGAGTCGCATGCCCGTATCCTGGCGCAGAAATATATGCAGCGTCAGCTGATTCATTATGCCGGCGACATCGAGACGATGGCGTATGAAGAAGGTGTGGATGTGGATGAACTGATGCAGAAAGCTGAAGGTGAACTCTTCCAGCTTTCGCAGAACAATATGAAGCAGGATTATACACAGATTGATCCGGTTGTAAAGGAGGCTGTTGCCATCTTGCAGCGCGCTGCTCAGAACTCGGGTGGTCTTACCGGTATTCCTACGGGTTATCGTGGGTTGGATGATATAACATCAGGTTGGCAACCGTCCGACCTTGTGATTATCGCCGGTCGTCCTGCCATGGGTAAGACTTCCTTTGCATTGAGTATTGCCAAGAATGTGGCGGTAGATTATGATGTGCCTATCGGATTCTTCTCTCTGGAAATGAATAACGTTCAGTTGGTGAACCGACTCATCTCGAATGTTTGCGAGATTTCGGGTAAAAAAATACTGAACGGACAATTGGAACAGCCAGAATGGGAACGGTTGGATAAAAAACTGAGAAAACTGACAGGTGCACCTATTTATATTGATGATACGCCTGGTCTTTCTGTTTTCGAACTCCGTACCAAGGCGCGCCGACTGGTAAGGGAAAAGGGTGTTAAACTGTTGATGATCGACTATCTCCAGTTGATGAATGCCAATGGTATGAAGTTTGGTAGCCGTCAGGAGGAGGTATCTACCATCTCCCGTTCGCTCAAAGGTATTGCCAAAGAGCTGAACATTCCTGTGCTTGCTCTTTCGCAGCTCTCCCGTAATGTAGAGAACCGTGAGGGTTTGGAAGGAAAGCGACCTCAGTTGAGTGACCTCCGTGAATCCGGTGCCATCGAGCAGGATGCCGATATGGTGCTTTTCGTTCACCGCCCGGAATATTATCACATCTATCAGGATGAAAAGGGTAATGACCTTCATGGTATGGCACAGATTATCATTGCCAAGCACCGTAAGGGCTCTGTTGGAGATGTTCTCCTGAACTTCCGTGGAGAATTTACCCGATTCCAGGATCCGCAGGATGCTGCAGCAGCACCTGTCGAAGAAGGTGGTGAGATTGTAGGCTCTAGGATGAATGGCGGAGGGCAGGATGGTAGTCCGCTACCACCGCCGCCTGCAGAGAATCTGCCTTTCTAAGGTTAGAGTTTGTCAATTTTTCACTCAAAAACTGGTTTTTTCGCCAAATTCTTGCACAGGATTAACGTTTTTGGGTGAAAAATCCATAAGATTATAGGAATTTGTTATCATTTCTATTAAAAAAGTTATAAATTGTTTGCTAGTATCAAATAAAAGTGTTACCTTTGCATGCGAATTTAAGAATATAACATAATAAGATAGATATGAGAACAACATTGTTGAACATTACAAGCATTATTATTCGACTTCGACTGCAGTTTGTGGGCGGAAGTGATAAGGTGTGCGTATAGTTCATCGCTTAAGATATTAAAAGCCTTTCTACACTTCCGTCTATGGAGTGGGGGAAGGCTTTTTACTTTATCTGATGCTTCAGTACGGATTGCTATATAAACGTAGTGCGTTCTGAATGTGTAGCTCTTATATATAATAAGGTGTAAATTTAAAATTTTAAAGATATGAGTGACAGATTATACATTTTCGATACGACCCTCCGCGATGGCGAACAGGTTCCGGGATGTCAGTTGAACACAGTTGAGAAGATTCAGGTGGCAAAGCAACTGGAGCAGTTGGGCGTAGATGTAATTGAGGCTGGATTTCCTATATCAAGTCCGGGCGATTTCAATTCAGTGGTAGAAATCTCTAAGGCTGTAACATGGCCTACTATTTGTGCACTTACCCGTGCCGTAGAAAAAGATATTGATTGTGCTGCTGAGGCTTTGCAGTATGCCAAGCATAAGAGAATCCATACCGGTATCGGTACCAGCGACAGTCATATCAAGTATAAGTTCAATTCTACCCGCGAGGAAATCATCGAACGTGCTGTAGCTGCTGTCAAGTATGCTAAAAAGTATGTTGAGGACGTAGAGTTCTATGCTGAGGATGCAGGCCGTACCGATAATGAGTATCTGGCTCGTGTCGTAGAGGCTGTTGTCAAGGCGGGTGCTACTGTAGTGAACATTCCTGATACTACAGGTTATTGTCTGCCTGATGAATATGGTGACAAAATCAAATATCTCATGGAGCATGTTGATGGCATTGACAAGGCACGCCTTTCTACCCACTGTCATAACGACCTCGGTATGGCTACTGCCAATACCCTGCAGGGTGTTTTGAATGGTGCACGCCAGGTTGAGGTTACCATCAATGGTATCGGTGAGCGTGCAGGTAATACTTCGCTCGAAGAGATTGCCATGATTCTGAAGTGTCACAAGCATATAGATATTGATACCAACATCAATACCACCAAGATTATTCCTACCTCACGCATGGTGAGCAGCCTGATGAATATGCCTGTCCAGCCAAACAAGGCTATCGTGGGTCGCAATGCATTTGCTCATTCTTCCGGTATCCATCAGGATGGTGTCTTGAAGAATGTTCAGACTTACGAAATCATTGATCCTAAGGATGTGGGATTGGATGACAATGCTATCGTATTGACAGCCCGTTCTGGTCGTGCTGCATTGAAGTACCGTCTCCATGTCAATGGTGTAGAGATTAATGATGAGGAGAAGCTCGACAAGATTTACAAGAAGTTCCTCCAACTGGCTGATAAGAAGAAGGAAGTTACCGATGAGGATGTTTTGATGCTTGCCGGTGCAGATTCTGCTGATAAGCATGGTGTTCAGCTCGACTGGTTGCAGGTTACTACAGGTAAGGGCGTGAAGAGCGTGGCAAGTATCGGTCTTGATATTGCAGGTCAGAAGTTTGAGGCTGCATCATCTGGTAACGGTCCGGTAGATGCTGCTATCAATGCTCTCAAGAAGGTCATCACCAAGGAGATGAACCTCAAGGAATTCACAATCCAGGCTATCGACAAGGGCTCTGATGATGTGGGCAAGGTTCACATGCAGGTAGAATACGATGGTCATGTATATTATGGTTTCGGTGCAGATACCGACATCGTTACGGCTTCTGTTGAGGCTTACATTGATTGTATTAACAAGTTTAAGATTAGATAAACATATATATAACAAGAGATATTATGAATACATTATTCGACAAGATTTGGGACAAGCACGTTGTCCAGATTGTGGAAGACGGCCCCACACAGCTTTACATCGACCGTCTCTACTGTCACGAAGTAACATCACCTCAGGCATTCGCCGGTATGCGGGCACGCGGACTCAAGATGTTCCGTCCAGACCAGATTTTCTGTATGCCTGACCACAATACTCCTACTCACGATCAGGATAAACCAATCGAGGATCCTATCTCAAAGAAGCAGGTAGATACCTTGGCAAAGAATACCGCTGATTTCGGTGTTACTCACTTTGCCATGAACACAAAGGATAATGGTATCATCCACGTAGTAGGTCCTGAGAAGGGTCTTTCTCTTCCAGGTATGACCATCGTCTGCGGCGACTCTCATACTTCTACCCATGGTGCAATGGGTGCCGTAGCTTTCGGTATCGGTACTTCTGAGGTGGAGATGGTGATGGCTTCACAATGTATTCTCCAGAGCAAGCCAAAGTCTATGCGTATCAGCATCAACGGTAAGCTCAGCAAGGGCGTTACTGCCAAGGACGTTGCTCTCTATCTGATGAGCCAGCTCACTACTTCAGGTGCTACCGGTTACTTCGTTGAGTACAGTGGCGATGTAGTGAAGGATATGTCTATGGAAGGTCGTCTTACCCTCTGCAACCTCTCTATCGAGATGGGTGCCCGTGGTGGTTTCGTAGCTCCTGATGAGACAACATTCGAGTACATCAAGGGTCGTGAATATGCACCTAAGGGTGAAGAGTGGGACAAGGCTGTGGCTTACTGGAAGACCTTGAAGAGTGGTGATGACGCAGTCTTCGACAAAGAGTTGACTTTCGATGCCAAGGATATCGAACCACGTATCACCTATGGTACCAATCCAGGTATGGGTATCGGCATTACCGAGAGCATCCCAACACTCGATGAGATACCAGAGGAAGAGCAGGCTGGTTTCAAGAAGAGCCTCAACTACATGGGCTTCCAGCCAGGCGAGAAACTCGAGGGTCATCCTATCGATTATGTATTCCTGGGTGCATGCACCAATGGTCGTATTGAAGACTTCCGTGCCTTTGCCTCATTGGTTAAAGGAAAGAAGAAGGCTGACGGCGTAACAGCTTGGCTTGTACCGGGTTCATGGTTGGTTGATAAACAAATTCGTGAAGAGGGAATCGACAAGATAGTAGAGGCTGCAGGCTTCGAGATTCGTCAGCCAGGTTGTTCTGCCTGTCTGGCAATGAACGATGATAAGATTCCTGCAGGCAAGTACTCTGTGAGTACATCCAACCGTAACTTCGAGGGTCGTCAGGGACCAGGTTCCCGCACCATCCTTGCCAGTCCATATGTAGCAGCGGCTGCCGCTATTACTGGTAAGATTACCGACCCAAGAGAGTTTATGTAATGTTAAGTGTTCAATGTTAAATGAAAAATTGAAATGAAACAGAAATTCAATGTTATCACATCCAGCTGCATTCCTCTCCCCTTGGAGAATGTAGATACCGACCAGATCATACCAGCCCGTTTCCTCAAGGCCATCGATAAAGAGGGCATGGGCGATAACCTCTTCCGCGACTGGCGCTATAATGCCGACGGAACTCCAAAAACCGACTTCGTGATGAACGACCCTTCCTACAGTGGCGTCATCCTCGTGGCTGGCAAGAACTTCGGTTCGGGGTCTTCACGTGAGCATGCTGCCTGGGCTATCGCAGGCGCTGGCTTCCGTGTGGTTATTAGCTCTTTCTTCGCTGATATTCACAAGAACAACGAGTTGAACAACCTCGTATTGCCTGTTGTGGTAAGCGAGGAATTCCTGAAAGAACTCTTCGAGAGCATCGACAAGGATCACAAGACAGAGGTGAAGGTGGATCTTCCTAACCAGACCGTGACTAATCTTGCTACCGGCAAGAGCGAGCACTTTGAAATCAATGGCTACAAGAAGCATTGTCTGGAGAATGGTTTGGACGATGTAGACTTCCTCGTTCAGAACCGTGACAAGGTTGAGGCTTGGGAAGCTAAAAACAAGTAATTATGGACGTCAACGCAAAGAGAGATAATTCCCGCATCAAGGAGATTGAAATCATGGACTGCACGCTGCGCGACGGCGAGCAGACCAATGGTGTCAGTTTCCTTCCTCACGAGAAGTTGATGATAGCAAGAATGCTGTTGCACGACATCAATGTAGATCGCATTGAGGTGGCTTCAGCGCGTGTGTCAGAAGGTGAAAAGGATGCTGTCGCTCGAATTTGCCGTTATGCTAAGACTATAGGTAAACTGGATTCCGTTGAGGTATTGGGATTCGTGGATAACAACAAGAGTGTGGATTGGATTGCTGAATGCGGCGGTCATGTCATCAACCTCTTGGCTAAGGGTAGCTACAAGCACTGCACCCAGCAACTCAAGATGTCGCCTGAGGAGCATCTCGCTCATATCAAGCAGACCATCGACTATGCTTTGAGCAAGGGATTCACCGTGAATCTCTACTTGGAGGACTGGTCGAGCGGTATGCGTGACAGTCGTGACTATCTCTTCATGATGATGGATGAGTTGGTAAAACTGCCTATCAAGCGCTTCCTTCTTCCTGATACGTTGGGTATTCTGAACCCATTGCAGTGTGTGGAGTATATGCGCCAGATGGTGCGCCGTTATCCGAATTCTCACTTCGACTTCCATGCCCATAACGACTACGATCTGGCTGTGAGCAACTCGCTGGCTGCCGTATTGAGCGGCGCCAAGGGTCTTCACGTTACCGTGAATGGTCTGGGTGAGCGTTGTGGCAATGCACCATTGGCAAGTGTTCAGGTGATTCTGAAAGACATGTTCGAGGCAAAGACCAATATTAAGGAAGACCGTCTGAACGATATTTCCCGATTGGTTGAAGGATATAGTGGCATTGCCGTGGCTCCGAATACTCCGGTAGTAGGAGACAACGTCTTTACCCAGGTAGCTGGTGTGCATGCCGATGGTGACAACAAGGACAAGCTTTATTGCAACGACTTGGTACCAGAGCGTTTCGGCAGACATCGTGAGTATGCGTTGGGTAAGAACTCTGGTAAGGCGAATATCGTGCAGAACCTCAATGAACTGGGATTGGAACTGACGCCTGAGCAGACCAAGGCGGTGACCAAGCGAATCACAGAACTCGGCGACCGCAAGGAGCTGGTAACCCAGGACGACCTGCCATACATCGTGAGTGATGTATTGAAGCATGGAGCTCCAGAGGATAAGGTGAAACTGGTAAGTTACATGGTATCAACCTCCTACGGTTTGAAGCCTATAGCCAGTGTAAAGGTAGAAATCGATGGCAAGGAGTATGAAGACCGTAGCTCTGGTGATGGTCAGTATGATGCCTTCGTAAAAGCCCTCCGCAATATCTACAAGGTGAAGCTCGGCAAGACCTTCCCTAAGCTCGACAACTATCAGGTAACCATCCCACCTGGTGGCCGTACCGATGCCCTCGTTCAGACCGTCATTACCTGGCGTGAAGGTGACCGTATCTGGCGTACCCGAGGCTTGGATGCTGACCAGACAGAAGCAGCTATCAAGGCAACGCTGAAGATGATTAATATGTACGAGGCAGATAAGAGCGATGAACAGGCTGTTTCGCCTCGAAATCTGGATATGGAATAATATCTCCGAAGATTACGAAATTATCTCCGAAGATTATGAAAATATCTCCGAAGGTTATGCAAACATCTCCGAAGGTTATGAAAATATCTCCGAAGGTTACGAAAATATCTCCGAAGGTTTCTATTCAGCAGCACGCCCTGAAGGGGCAGAAGCTCGTAGCCCAGGGTAACACCCTGGGTATAAGATAGCATTTAGCAATGCGCCCTGTAAGGGCAAAAGCTTTAATCATTCAAAAAATAAAACAATTAAAAAATCAAATAAGATGAAATTAAACATTGCAGTTCTCGCCGGTGATGGTATCGGACCAGAGATTATGAAGCAGGGCGTAGCAGTTATGCAGGCCATTGCAGAGAAGTTCAACCACGAGTTTACTTACAACGAGGCTATCTGCGGCGCTCACGCTATCGACGAGGTAGGTGATCCATTCCCAGAGGAGACCTTCAAGACTTGTATGGATGCTGACGCAGTGCTCTTCGCAGCCGTCGGTGACCCACGTTTCGACAACAACCCTACAGCCAAGGTTCGTCCTGAGCAGGGTTTGCTCGCTATGCGTAAGAAGTTGGGCCTCTTCGCCAATGTTCGCCCAGTAGCCACATTCGATTGCCTGCTCCACAAGTCACCATTGAAGGATGAACTCCTGAAGGGTGCTGACTTCGTAGTTATCCGCGAGTTGACTGGCGGTATGTACTTCGGTGAGAAGTATCAGGATAACGATAAGGCATACGATACAGATATCTATACCCGTCCTGAGATTGAGCGCATCCTGAAGGTAGCTTTCGAGTTTGCCATGAAGCGCAACAAGCACTTGACAGTAGTAGATAAGGCAAACGTATTGGCATCTTCTCGTCTCTGGCGTCAGATTGCCAAGGAGATGGAGCCACAGTATCCTGAGGTAAACACCGATTATATGTTCATCGACAACGCTTCTATGCGCGTATTGACTGAGCCTACATTCTTCGATGTTATCGTTACAGAGAATACCTTCGGTGATATCCTGACCGATGAGACTTCTTGCATCACCGGTTCTATGGGCTTGCAGCCATCTAGCTCTCTCGGTGAGCACACACCATTGTTCGAGCCTGTTCACGGTTCATGGCCACAGGCAGCTGGTAAGAACCTGGCTAACCCAGTAGCTCAGATTCTTTCTGCAGCTATGTTGTTGGAGCACTTCGGTTTGAACGAGGAGGGCGCTTTTATTCGCAAGGCAGTAGATGCTTCTCTCGATGCCAATGTCCGCACTCCTGAAATTCAGGTTGAGGGCGGTGCTCAGTATGGCACAACAGAGGTTGGCGCATGGATCGTTAACTGGATTAAGAATGCTTAATCTGTAAATGGATTTTTCGGCGCTGGGTGAATTTTCTATCCAGATGCTTTATAGATAAAAGCCTTAAGAGGAGTGTTTCTTTCTCTTAAGGCTTTCTTGTTGATTGTCCTGTCTTTCTGAAATTTAGTTCTTTTTGTAAACTCAAATAAGTTTTATAGTTTTTTATTTGGCAGTTTGCAAAAGTCTTCTTAACTTTGCACCATGAAAAGTTTTTATACATTATTATTGGCATCGATGGTTTCTTTGTCTGTATCTGCGCAGAACGTAGATGCCGACAAGGAACGTGTTGTTCAGAATAAAGCCTTGCGCGATTCACTCTCCAAGGCTACCGAAGTGCTTGCATATCATCCAGACAGTATCGATCTGCGACTGAAAAAGGCTGCTTGGAATATCCAGCTGGAGCAGTGGCAATATGCCAAGGATGATCTTGATAAGGTACTCTTTCTGAACAATACCAATATCGCCGGTTTGTTCTATCGTGCCTTTGTCAATGAGAAGTTGCTCCGTTATAACTTTGCGCGTCTCGATTATCAGAATCTTCTGGTACTTGTTCCTGGCAATTTCCAGGCGCAACTCGGATTGGCTTTGCTCAATGAGAAAGATAAGCATTATACCGAGGCTTACGATGGCATTAACAGTCTGATAGAGCAATACCCTGACAGTGCGATGGCTTATGCTGCAAGAGGTGGCATGGAGAAGGAGAGGGGGATGCTTGAACTGGCTGAGTTTGATTACGCCAAGGCGATGGAACTGGATGCCGGTAACGAGGATTTTGCTTTTAATCATGTTGACATTCTGATTCAGCTAGGAAGAAAAGACGAAGCCTATCGTGATTTGAAGAAACTGCTCGATGCCGGTTGTCAGCCTGGCAGGTTGCAAGGTTTCTATGCAAGGTTGAAAAAGAAGAAAAAGTAGTATTTCAGAGTTATAAAAAGGAGTTTTAAAGATTAATAAGACAAGAATGAATAAAATTATTTCCTATATCCTGGCTGTCTGTTGTCTCTGTATGGTGGCATCCTGCGATACTGTCTTCGATGTTCATCCGTATGATGTGCAAATCGATGGGGCAAGAAATCTGAATGTTACCAATATTCAGAAGATTGAGGCTGCAGTAAAGTCGAAAGATACAATCCGTTTTGCTATGATCAGCGATTCACACCAGTGGTTGGATGATTTGAAGAGTGAGGTTAATGATATCAATCGCCGCAGTGATTCCCTCGATTTCGTGATTCATTGTGGAGACCTTACCGACTTTGGTGCTACCCGTGAGTTTCAGTGGACCCGTGACCATCTTCAGAAGTTGAAGATACCTTTCGTGGCTCTGCTGGGTAATCATGACTGTTTGGGAACAGGTAACCAGTCTTATCAGAAAATCTTTGGTAATCCTGATTTCAGTTTCATCGCCGGTAAGGTAAAGTTTGTCTGTCTCAATACCAATGCCATAGAGTTTGACTATTCCCGCCCTGTACCTAATTTCGATTTCATGGAAGAGCAGGTTAAGGCAGATGCAGATGACTTTTCGCGTACCATTGTCTGTATGCATGCTGCCCCTTATTCAGAGCAGTTTAATAATAATGTGGCTAAGGTCTTCAATTTTTATACGCATCAGTTCCCAGGTTTGATGTGCTGTCTTTACGGTCATGGTCATCATACCGAGCAAAATGACATTTATGGCGATGGCATCATCTATTATCAGGTGGCCAATGCCGCTAAGCATCAGTACTATATATTCACCATTACTCCAAAAGGTTATCGTTATGAAATTATTGAGTTTTAAGCATATATTCATTCTGGGAGCTTTGCTTGCTGCAGGTTCTGTACAGGCTCATGCAGCCGATGAGGTTACCGGGAAAAGTGAGGAGTTGGAACTGACGGATAGTATCGTTCATGATACGCTGGTGTTGGCGGATGGCAAACTGACCCGATATGATCGTCGCGTCATGCGCTACCGTAAGCATTGGAATTTGCTGATACCTACTAGTGGTATCATTCAGACCTGTGGCAATATGGGTATCATTTCGTTGGGTATCGGATGGGAATATGGTAAGCGCCGCCAGTGGGAAACGCAGCTCTTGTTTGGCTACATCCCGAAGTTCAGTTCTGACGATGAGAAGTTTACCATGACGCTCAAGGAAAATTTCATTCCTTGGCGTCGCAATATCGGTAAGGGCTGGTGGTTTGAACCGCTGGAGTGCAGTCTGTATTTCAATACGGTGTTCGGACATGATTTCTGGACAAAGCAGCCTACCAAGTATGAAAGCGGCTACTATCCGTTCTCTACCCGCATCCGTCCTAATATCGCCTTGGGTGAACGTTTTAAGTATGATATTCCGCACAATAAACGTAAGCGTATCAAGAGTATTACGTTCTTCTATGAGTTGGGTACAACGGATATCTACTTTATGCGTTTCTACCGTAACGGCAATGCCGGTTTCTGGGATGTCTTCGGCCTCTCTATCGGTGCCAAGGTGCAGTATCTTTAAACCAAGAACTGGTTGATGAGTTTGCTTACTCTGATGATATCTTCATCGTTGAGAGATGAGTTGCAAGGCAAACTCAGTTCTTCGTCAGCTATTCTCTTGGCTACCGGAAATTCCAGATGATTCATTTCCGGATAGCATGGCTGCAGATAGGGTGGGCGGAAGTAATGAATCTTTGTGCCGACCCCATTCTCAGCCAGGAAAGCTTTCAGTTGGTCTCGCTTCGGGGTAAGGAAAGGGAAGACGTGGAAAACATTTTCATGAGCAGGGGAGATGAGTTTCGCAGCGATGCATCTGTCCCTGATGCTGTCATCCAGATGCTCCAGGTATAGCTGTACCTGTCTGTATCTCGCTTTCTGTTCGTTCTCAGGATATTGCAGTTTCACATTCAGTACAGCAGCCTGAATCTCATCCATGCGCGAGTTGACGCCCTGATATCTGAAGATGCCGTCTTCTATCTTTCCATATTCGTGTAGTGACATGATGGCTTCCGCCAATTCCCTGTTATTGGTAGTTACAGCTCCCGCATCTCCCAATGCTCCCAGATTCTTGCTAGGATAAAAACTGTGGGCGGCTGCATCTGAAAGATTTCCGGTATATCTTCTTTTCGATGGTTTTTCAGAAGAATCAGATAGGGTAGTGGAGCATCCGAATCCCTGCGCATTGTCTTCGAAAAGCAAGAGATGATGCTTCTTGCAGATTTCAGCAATCTTTGGAGTCCATGCCAGTTTGCCATAGAGATGAACAATCATGATGGCTTTGGTCTTCGGTGTGATTCGGGCTTCTATCAGTTGGTCATCTATCTGTAATGTATCGATATTGGCATCCACCAATACAGGTGTCAGTCCTACGCTGCTGATGGCAAGTACGGTAGCGAAATAAGTGTTGGCAGGCACAATCACCTCATCACCTTTCTGCAACTTTCCGATAGCCAGTTCGCCCATCAGCATCAGTTTGAGCGCATCCGTCCCATTAGCGCAGCTGATGCAGTATTCTGTACCGATAAACTGTGCATACGATTTCTCAAACCTTTTTACGGTTTCACCTTGCAGATACCATCCGCTGTTGACCACCTTGTTGATAGCATCCTTTATCTCCTTCTCGTAAGGCTCATTGATAGCCTTCAGATCGAGATAAGGTATCTTCTTTACTTCTGTTTCCATTGTTTCTTCTGTGATGATTTATACAAGTGATAAGACTTGTTTCTATAAATAAAAACGGATGTTTTGCGGTATTTATTATATGGGGAGCTATAAAAAAGACAAGAGCAGCTATCTTCTCAGACAACTGCTCTACATTCAATAGGTATTAGTTTTCTTTAAGGTAAAAAGATTGTATTCAGGATAACGTTTGCAAAGGTACTAAAAAAAAATGAAACAAAAAAATAAAATGGCAACAAATTTACCATCAACTTAAAAAAAAGTTTTAAAAACCCTTTGCGGAGTTTTTTCTATTTGTACGAGAAAACAGATTTTTATATAAATAATGCCAAATAAAAAGCTGTGAAATGAAAAAACTGTCACGAAACTGTCTTTTTTTTCTATCATAGCGTTCAATGTCTAAAATATTTTGCCAAACATGATGTTCATCATAGTTTTGAACAGAATCTTGGCATCAAACCACCAGGATCTGTGCTCCAGGTAGTAGAGGTCAAGACTCAGTCTTCTCAACATCTTTGGCATCGTATCCGTATATCCGTTATAAAGGGTGGCATAAGAAGTAGCACCCGGTCGGATCTGATACAGATAAGTATAGCGAGGATCATGCTTGATGATTTGGTCGATGTAGTATTTCCGTTCTGGTCTGGGACCGACAAATGCCATGTCACCTTTAAATATATTCCAGAGTTGTGGAAGCTCATCAAGATGGTGCATCCTTAAAAAACGTCCAACTTTAGTGAGTCTTGGATCACCTTTTATCTCAAGAAGATCAGGACCATCTTTTTCTGCATCAATCTTCATGGATCGAAATTTGTAGATAAAGAATGGCTTGCCATGTAAACCAATACGTTCTTGACGATAGATTACAGGTAGCCCATCCTCTAATCGGATGGCAATAGCACATGCTATGGCTAAAGGAGAGAAGAATATCAGACAACATGTTGCGATGACGAAATCGACGGAGCGTTTTATAATCTGCTCCGTCTTATTCATGCTGTCTTTATATTGTTTATTTTCCATCAGTTATTTTTTTCATTTATTACGAACGTAAAAGTGCTTATTTGTCGAGCTTTTCGTAAATCGAATTATTACTCTTGTACTCTGGAACGATTTCCTTCATCTTCTTTACAGTGAGCATTTCATCGTATAACTTGCTTTTTTCAATTAAGTCATCGATTTGCTTAGATACTTCAGTATAATCGTATTCACGTACATTTGCGATTCTTATTTTATCATGGAATGAAGGCTTAGTTGATTCCTTCTCATTAAGCATTTCCTCATAAAGCTTTTCGCCCGCTCTCAGTCCAGTGTATTTGATTTCTACGTTTTTTGCACCACTGAGGTTGATCATTCTCTGTGCCATGTCGGCAATGTTGACAGGTTTGCCCATGTCGAAAACAAATATTTCCCCACCATTACCTTTTGTTCCTGCTTCCAGAACTAGTTTACAAGCCTCAGGAATGAGCATGAAGTAGCGGATGATACGTGGGTCTGTAACAGTGACAGGCCCACCAGCTTTTATCTGTTTCTTAAATAAAGGTATTACAGAACCATTTGAGCCCAATACGTTACCAAAGCGGGTTGTAACAAACTGGGTTTCACCTTTGACGATACCTTCTTTCACAGCTTTGTTGAGGCTCTGTACATATATTTCACAGATACGTTTTGAGCATCCCATCACATTGGTAGGATTCACAGCCTTATCAGTTGATATCATTACAAACTTTTTCACGCCATACTTTACTGCTAAATCTGCTAAGATTTTAGTGCCATATACATTGTTTTGAATGCTCTCGCATGGATTGTTCTCCATCATAGGAACATGCTTATATGCAGCAGCATGGAAAACATAGTCAGGCAAGTATGTCTTGAAGATATGTTCCATTCTCGACTTGCTGCAAATAGTAGTGACGATGGTTTCAGCTTTAATCTCAGGGAATTGCTTAGCCATCATCAGGCGTATATCGTGCTGCGGAGTCTCTGCACTATCTATCAGGATCAATTCTGCAGGACTATACTTGGCGATTTGTTTTACCATTTCGCTTCCGATGCTTCCTGCTGAACCTGTAATCAATATGCGTTTACCATGAAGCATGGCACCTACACTTTCCATATCGATGCTGATTTCATCACGCGGTAAAAGATCCTCGATGCTAACTTCCTTGAGCTGTTGCTGTTCATTTCTGTTCCACTCCTGTGTGGTAGGCATATAGATATGTATACCCTCTGCAAGTAGTGCATCCTGGAAGTCCTTATTTGCACGAAAAACGTTGATGGCACCAGGAGAAATTAATAGGGTAGAGATATTGTTATTTCTCATTTTCTTGATGGTATTCAGGTCTGGAGCATACACTTTGGTACCCATCAGGTGATGGTGCTTTATTTTTGTATCATCAGAGATAAAGCCCATGAGTTTAAATTTCATGGGTTTACTGTTCTTGATTTGTTTGGCGAGACCGATACCACCTTCTTTCACGCCGTAGATAAATGCATGTTTAATGTTGTAATCTGAGAGAGAGACATCAAAGATAGTCTTAGCAATCACTCTGATAGCCCACAAGACTAAAGTGGAAATGAGAGCTCCAAGTACGATATTGCGGTTTTCAATTTCTACCCCTGGGAAGAAATGAGTACTAAGTAACATGTTTTTCGTTATAGCAGACAGTACCGCACCAAAAGTAACAGCATAGAATACCCTTTGCAAATCAATAAACGATGAGTATCTGAGGATACCGTCGTATGTGTGGAATATCCTAAAACCAATGGCATGGAACAATGTGAATATAGCAAATAACATAGAGAGTTGTCCTAATATGCCCAACGCTTTTGCTCCACTGTTAATCTGTTGATATATAAATAGGTAAGAAATAAATATCACAGCACAGTCTATCCAGAAAATACACCAGTATGGTAGTGATTTTCTTGAGAAATACCAATTTGATAGTCTATTGAAAAACTTCATTTTCTTGAACTTTTAAAAGAGGTTGTTTAAATGAACATTATTTTGTTATAATGTTTTCTTTTATCGTGTCAGTGATATAGTGTACATCTTCTTCAGAAACGCATGGACCACTAGGCAAGCAGAGACCCTTACGGAACAAATCTTCACTGATACCATTTGTGTATGACGTACAGTCTGCATAAACGGGTTGACAATGCATAGGCTTCCATAAAGGGCGTGCCTCAATAGATGCTTGATCAAGTGCTATTCGTAAAGCTTCAACATTCTTGTTTGGCTCCAATGATGTATGTGCGCTTTTAGCACTGTGTGTAACACCTGCAGCACCTCCTACAGCACCGGTAATAACCTGGCTGTATGCTTTTTCTTCGCCTTTGATCTTTACGCTTTCATCTAACAGAATCGTATTGAGCCAAAAATTTGAGTCAAAATCTGGTGTCGGGTTGCTATGTATGGTGATACCTTTCACATTTGCGAGTAATCTTACATATAGGTCATGTATGTGTTTGTGATGCGCTATATGGTCGTTTAGTACAGTCATTTGACCTCGTCCTATTCCTGCACATACGTTGCTAAGACGGTAATTGTAACCAATGTGCTCATGTTGGTAGTATGGATATGACTCTCTTGCCTGGGTGGCATAGAACATAATACGCCCCTGGCTTTCTGTATCTGGGCAGATTAAGGCTCCACCACCACTTGTCGTAATCATTTTGTTTCCATTGAAACTTAATACGCCATATCTACCAAATGTTCCACACACTTGTTCTTTATAACGGGAGCCAAGTCCTTCAGCTGCATCCTCAATAAGTGGAATGTCGTACTTGTTTGCTACCTGTAAGATTTCGTCAATCTTTGCAGGCATACCATATAGATAAACAACGATAATAGCTTTTGGCTTTTTGCCTGTCTTTTCTATTCTGTCTGCAATAGCTTTATCTAGAAGTTGAGGATCCATATTCCATGTCTCCTTTTCACTATCTACGAAAACAGGTTTTGCACCCAGATATTTAATAGGGTTGCTTGATGCACAGAATGTGAAGGACTGTACCATTACTTCATCTCCTGCTTTCACATCACAGTCTAGTAGGGCAAGGTGTACAGCTGCTGTACCTGCACTTAATGCAACAACCTTCTTGTTTTGTCCTACAAAGTTCTCCAAATCATTCTCAAAACCATTGACATTTGGTCCTAATGGAACAACCCAATTGGTATCGAAAGCTTCTTGGATGTATTTCATTTCATTGCCACTCATATGAGCAAGACACAAGTAAATTCTCTTTCTGTTCTCCATTGTTTAAAATATTTTAGAGTCGTGAACATCAGTTATAGATGGTGTTCTTCTATATTAATTCTTTATTGTATGAAATTCTCTTTCCTGTTACTGTAGCAATAATCATTTTTATGTCCATGATAAAACTATAGTGATGAAGGTAATAGAGATTTATTTTAACTTTATCAGGATAAATGACATTGTCGTTATATTCCTGTGGATTGGCTTGTTTAGCAAGCAATTCCTCTTCGTCTCTATATTTCAAACTAGCAGGTCCTGTGATTCCCGGACGCAATTTCAGAATATCTCTATCTTCGCCTTCGAGTTTATCAGCATAGCCTGGTACGTCAGGCCGAGGACCAACAAAACTCATGTTTCCGATGAGAACATTCCAAAGCTCAGGAAGCTCGTCTATCTTGTATTTTCTAAGCTTAGCACCAAGAGGTGTTATTCTGCTTTCTCCTGCAACGGATACGGAAGAGCCGCTATGGTGCTGTGACATGGAACGGAACTTGTACATAGTAAACAATTTACCATCTTTTCCAACTCTCTTTTGAGTAAAGATAGCTGGTCCATCCGGCATTTTTATATGTATAAGTATCCATGTCAGAAGCAATATTGGGCTAAGAAAAATCAGTCCTACTAAAGCTGTTATTCTATCAAATATATATTTTAAAATCATATTGCGTATTAAGTACTCGTTTCTTTATAAACGTTTAATTATAGCGTTTATTGCATATCCGATAAAACATATTGCAGAATATATTGGATTTATATGTTCTATTTCTCTATAAACTTTCCAAACATCTTTAGCTGCTCTCCACTTTTTTGAAGTATTTGATGTAGATACTAATCGATAGCATGCTAATGTTTTTTGTAATCCATAAGCTTTGAAACCTCTTTTCATAATGAGCAACCACAAAGCCATATCTTGAGAGCTTTTTATGTTAGGCATTGTAAAATTTCCGGTCTTTTCTCTATCAATGATGACAGTAAGGCATCCGATGATAGTATTACGTAAATAGCCATGGTATCCAATTACTTTTGGTACATTGATGGTGTTTTCTGTTGGTGTACCATCTTCTTTCATGGTGCTATAGCTACTAAAAGAGAATGCTATGTTTTTTTCTATCATGAATTTGAGCTGTGTTTCAAGTTTATTTGAAACCCAAATGTCATCACTGTCAAGAAATGCAATATATTTACCTGTCGCATTTTCCAATGACTTGTTTCTTGCGCAAGCAGGACCGCTATTCTTTCCAGTAGAAAACAATTTTATTCTATTGTCTTTTTCAAGATATTGTTCTACGATTTTTACTGTGTCGTCTTTAGAACAATCGTCTGTTATAAGTAACTCCCAATTATTGTATGTCTGCTCAATTACAGATTGTATTGATGCGGCTATGAATTTTGCTGCATTATAGGATGGCATGATGATACTAACTTTATTCATTGTGTATAAAATTATATATATCTATGTATCCACATTTAAAGTGGCTTAGATTAAAATTAAACAAATATCTTGCACGTTATTTTCTTATTAATTTCATAAGTGTAGCGACAATGCGAGTTGCAATGAAAGGTATATTATAAGGACCTGTAAGCATTTTTATATATTTTTTTTGCAACTTGCATATAATATGACATTTTTGTAATGTTGTTTGCTTAGTCCTGCTGGCAGATCCAACTCTTAATCTTCTGTAATATATGGCATTCTTATCCGATAGAATTATATTTTTGATATTTTTACTGATTTCTGCCATGAATACAGAATCTTCTCCAATCTTTAAGTTCGTGTCAAAGCGGGTGCCTTGTATAATGTTTTTACTTATGATTTTACAACAAGCAGAACTCATAAATTTTCTTCCTTCTAGGACAGATAGAGGTGCATTCTTGTGTATAAGTTTTTCATATGCAGATGCGATGTAGTCATTCCCAGTTTTGTTGCTATTGTTATAAAAAGCTTTGACATTACTTGCCACAATGTTATTTGGAGTCGCTTTACAGTACAAGTTCTCTAAATAAGATGGAGAGATTTTGTCATCATCATCAATGAAACATACGTATTCTCCTTGTGTTCTTGACAATCCTAAATTCCTGGCATTTGACACACCAGGAGTTTCTGTGGGTATGACAACAGAGTTAAAGTCATACATTCTTGTTAGATTGTAAATGTATTCAATATAGGGTTTAATAACTCCGTTAAGCACAATGATTACTTCAAAGCATTTCTTGTCCATAGTTTGGTTGTTTATGCTTTCAAGGCAGTCTTTAAGATATGGACCTGGTTTGTATGTCGGAATGATGATGCTGATATTCATGTTTTATTAATATTTTTAGCTTCCTTCAATTTATGAAAATGAAGGAAGCCTATGTCTAATGTTAATCGTTTGAAATACTTGATATTTTTTCAATAATTCTTTTGCAAGCTTGTCCATCTCCATACGGGTTGGCTGCTTTGCTCATCTTCTCATATTCGCTGGAGTCTGACAGTAAGCATGAAACGCTGTCCATGATAGTCTGGTAATTAGTACCGACTAGTTTCACAGTTCCTGCTTCAACCGCCTCTGGACGTTCAGTTGTGTCTCGCATTACTAATACCGGCTTTCCTAATCCTGGCGCCTCTTCTTGGATGCCGCCACTATCTGTCAAAACGATGTTGGCTTTTTCCATTAGGAAAACGAACATGAGATATTCCAGAGGTTCTATAAAGAAAATATTGCCAAGATTACTTAAGTCTTCACCAAATACATCGTGGATTGGCTTACGTACATTTGGATTGAGATGCATTGGGTAGACAAAATCAACATCTGGATGTTGGGCAGCCAAATCCTTGATAGCATTGCAAATGTTGAGGAAACCTTCTCCAAAGTTTTCTCTTCTGTGACCTGTAATTAAGACAAGGCGCTTTCCATCTTGAAGACGTATCGAATCATAGCCCTTTTCCTGTAAATCTCTAGTCAGACGAACATCAAGTTCTTTGTCATTTTTGATTTTTGCAGTGACCCAATGAAGGGCATCTATAACCGTATTTCCTGTAACAGTAATTTTGCTGTCAGTAATATTCTCTTTCAGGAGGTTCTTACGGCTCAACTGGGTAGGGGAGAAATTATAGGTAGCAATGCGTCCTGTAATTTGTCTGTTCATTTCTTCTGGCCATGGACTATATATATCATAAGTTCTCAATCCTGCCTCTATGTGAGCTACAGGGATTTGCTGATAAAATCCTGCAAGTGCAGCAGCGGTACTGGTTGTCGTATCTCCATGCACAAAAAGTATGTCAGGACGACAGACTTTGAAGACATCGCGCATGCCAAGAAGTACTCTAGACGTAATGTCATAGAGATCTTGTCCTTGCTTCATAATGTTGAGGTCATAGTCGGGCTTGATGTCGAACAGGTGAAGAACCTGGTCCAACATTTCTCTGTGCTGACCTGTAACGCAAACTATAGTTTCAAAATCTTCTTTCTTTTCTTGGAAAGCTTTAACCAAAGGAGCCATTTTGATGGCTTCTGGTCGTGTTCCAAAAACTAGCATTATCTTTTTCATGTTCATATCTTTTATAATTAAACGTAGTTCTATTCAAAATATTATGTCTATACAATTATCTTTTTTGCTGGGAGAAATAATCTCCATTTATTATCATATTTGAAATGTGCCTTTCGGCTGGAGTTATTTTGTTGGTGTAATCATCTCGTAGCAAACTGTGTCCCATTCCTCTCCATTTAGTTTTCAACTCAAACATGTCGAGTAAAGTTGGGTATAAGTCAATCTGGTTGATTCGTCCTTGATAAAACTTATCCTTTGCTATATGAGAATTTAGTATTATTATAGGTAAATTCTCAGAACATCCCATTTGGTTTGAAGCTTTTGGCACTTCGTGATCAGAGCATATCATAATGATTGTATTGTTATATTGCTTTGATTTCTTAAGATAATTAATATATTTTCCTATTTGGGCATCTGTATAGTAACATTTATCCAAGTAGTAACGGAATGCCGTAGAATATGACTTAGGGTATTTGAATGGTGATTTATAGCCCTGTTTTTTCAAAAAATCTTCATCATATCCTCCGTGCATGCTAAGAGTTAATATTATATTCAAGTATGGTTCTCTTAGAGAATGTGTAACTTGTTCCATTTTTTTAAAAAGCTCTTCATCTTGACAAAAGAAATCATTTGCTTTGTTGCCAAACTCAATGACATTGTCTATGCCATATTTCTTGTTTGCTTCTTCTTGATGCCAGAAATTCTTTCCAGTAGGTAATGTTATATAAGTATTATATTCTTTTTGTTCACGTAATAATTTTGGGAAAGCAATTACTTCATTTTTTATAATGCTTGTAACTGCAATCTCATTTTTTAATGGTAATAAACCTGTAAAATATGAAATTTGGGCATCACTAGACACACCAGAACCTCTGTTTGATGTTACTGAAAGATTTGCATAACTGTTTTTCTCTCTCATCAATGAATTTATGTTTGGCATAATTTCTATGCCATTTATTTTTGTTTTAGAGGCTGCAGCCATATATGATTCTACCATGATAAAGATAATATTTGGTTTCCCTTTAACAATGCATGAATCTGATAACTTTGAGAGCTTTTTGTTAGAGTCTTCTATATATAATTTTATGCTCTGTAACTCAGAAGCACTTAGTTCTTGTTTATGCGACTTCCATCTTAAGTTACAATAAATCTGAGTTCTAACAATGCCTTTGTGAACAATGGCATATTCTTGGTTATACTTGTATTTATGGTGAAGATCTTCACCATAGTTAGTTGAGAACCAAATTTTCATATCTTCAATGGAATGCCAGTTGATAACTCGGCTTCCAATATAGCATGTATAGCAAAAAGCATAAATTAAAAATATTATAAAAATATTTTTATAAGAATGCTTGTCCTTTAGTATTCGTAATCCACAAATAAATAATATTGTAGTTAAGAGGAGTAGTATATCGCTCCATCGAAACGCTTGTGGTAGATAGGTAATCCACCATGTACCTTGAAAATTTGCAGATTCGCCCAATACGTCAAAATTAAAGTATTGGTTAAAAAAACGTGAGTATCCAATATTGGCAAGTACAAAGATGTTTATAAAACAGTATGAAAGGATAAATGCCAACTTACGTCTTCCTATAGTTACTGAATAAAAAAATAGTAAAATGATTGTGACATCCATTCCCCAATAGTAGAGTGCCATTCCACATGCAAATGGAGTGTAATTAGTAACATATACCTCATAATGCATATAAGCCTCATTGATAAACATAATGAGGTATAGTGCAAGCATAGTTAAATACTGCTTGTTAGATTCTTTGTTTTTCAAAGACATAATAATATGTTTAATTAAATTATTCATTATTTTTTTTGTTTGTTGTTTTATAAGGACTATTGTTGTAATTATATGCACTCCTATAAGAATATGAAGGAAATTCTCCTTTGAGCGCATAAGGCAAATAATTGGTATATGGAATGTATCGATATGTAGAAAAGATTCGGCTATTCCCAATTATTGCTAATACTAATATATATGAAACATATATTTTTTTTGTTCTTTCTGTAAAAAAAATGGTTAAATAACTAATTCCTGCAACAAAGAATATCATATAGTAAAGTTGAAATCTCATAAAAACTTCAATAGTTGTTGCTAATCTATATAGAAGCAAAAAGATGATAGCACCATTCCATATTAATTTTCCATTTTTTGTCTTGTAAATTTGGTTTTTGTAGAAACACAATAGAACAAAGAATGTAAAAAATATAATGAAACCTAATGATATGACTCTGCCAGCTCCCTCTTCATTCGAGGATTCGATGTAGGAGTTTATCTTACCTGCAACGTAAGGGATCGAACCAAAGATATTACTAATAACAACAGACAATAATGCCCTGTTTGCAAATACAACATTGATAATAATGTAAAGGATAACTATCATTTTTGTACTCATGTCTTTATGCATAAAAAAATATGCAGGTATCATAATACATGCTGACGTGTGAAAAGTCATAGCTATTATGACTAAAGAAAAATATTGTATAGGCTTTCTTTCCTGCAGGTACTTAAATGCGTATAAAACAATACTTACTGCTATTAAGTTACGCATAGGGTTGTCTATAAATAAATAAAAACCGTAACATGGTATAAAATACATCAATCCGATGTATCTATATTGTTCACAATATGTTATCAACTTGTTTATGATAGAAATATAACATAATACTTTAGTGAATATAAAAAATACAAAGAAATCGATATTGAAAAACCTGAAAGGAAGCATATAGATATAATATCCGGGTTCTTGAAAATAGTTGTAAAATAGGTTGTTGAAGTTTATGTGGGTATAAATTTCTTCATAGACTCTCCAGTCTGTTCCTGTCATATAACCGAAGCAGAGAAAAAGACATAGTAATACAACATATGTTTTAAACCAAGCAGGCTTATTTGCTTGCTTGATAAAAACAAATGCGTATGCCGAACAGAATGATAAATAGTATAGTACCATAATTAAATAATTTCGTTATATTGAAGGAAAATAGTTCGTGGTGAATATGATTCTTCCAACGAAAATGATTTTATTCTTCCATTTGTAAAGTCATTGTATACTTGTTTAAGTGTCGAAAGAATGTTCTTCTCATCATGTAAAGATGAAAAGTAACTAATGTGTCCTTGTTTGTACAAATCGTTTAAGACACCTACAGAAGGGCTTATTGTAAATATAGGTTTGCCTAACTGCATACTATCGCTCACTTTGGTTGGTAGAAATATTCCTTCTTCGCAAGGAGCCTCTACAATGAGTTGGATGTCGTAGGATTCCAAAATTTGTTGGCTTTCTTTGTATTTTACAGGAGGAAATACCTTTACATATTTTTCTAAATGAGTTGTGTTGACAAAGTCTTTTACACTTTGCGGGGTCTGCCCAATAAATGCTATTTCTATTTTTGCATTTTGTTCATTCTTGATGAACTCTTTTAATGCTCTTAGAAATGGAGCTGCATCTCTTGGTGGTAGAATATTCCCCAAATGCACGATTCTTAAATTCTCGTGTGGTGTATCGTGGTGCTCTCTTGGGATTACTACATGTGGAATTATTCTCGTCTTTTCAGAAGGAATGTTAAGGTAGTTTCTCATATAATCTCGAATTCTTTGATTAGGGAAAATATGAAAGTCTGCTCTTTCCATCTGATTAAGAAGCGGCTTTTCTAATATGAAAAGTTTGGCAGTTGTTCCTTTACCATATGGCTTTGGATATTTTTCAGTAGGGTATGGATCGTTCCAGGTTGCAATCCATTTATAGCCCTTTTTCTTCTTAAAATAGCTGCCTAACAATTCACTTGGACTGTTTTTGGTAATGATGGCATCATATTGGTTTTCTTTACATAATTTCTTTGCAATTTTTAGAGCACAATATGCCCAATGGGCACCTTTGAAAACTGTACCAAAGATGAAGAGGCAACATAAGTGTTGCCAAATTACCTTGAGGCTCATCTTGTTGTCAGCTTCTATTATGCTAACAGAATTTAGGCTTAATCCTAATTCTGCTAAATCCGTTTCTGGGTAATGGGTATATT
>JAJWFY010000027.1:0-19779 GCA_021615735.1 Segatella copri
TTGTACCTGTGATTCCGTACTTTGCTAAAACTGACTTATCAAACTTTGCCATTTTATTTTAAATGTATTTAAGTTGTGAATAATTTCTCTTTACCTTTTTTACCTTGGTTGACAGAAGAAATCATCATTCTCCCAAAACCGCCGCAAAGTTACGAAAAATATGTTTTATAGCAAAGATTCTTAGGTATTATTCTTTCTTTTTAAAAGCTTTTTAGGTTAAAGAACTTAAAAAAGAAAGATTTCATCTGATATTTGCCACGTTGACTTTGCAAAAAATCTCTGCTTACAGAATTTGAAGCAGAGATTTACACCTATTTATATATAAGAGGATATTTGATGAAAATAAGATAGAAACATATTCTTTCATTCCTTCAGAGAGAAAAAATTGCCCAAACATTTTGCCGTTTCCGGGATTTATTATATCTTTGCAGAAAAACTACAACTATATGAAGATAAATAATCTAAGCGAGCACAATTGCATCATCAACCGCTATCTGGCTGAGATGCGTGACTGCGATTATCAAAAGAACCGACTGCTCTTCCGCAACAACATCAAGAGAATCGGTGAGTATGAAGCCTTTGAAATATCAAAGACTCTTAATTACGAAAAGACTGAGGTGACTACACCGCTCGGTGTGGCCCAGGTTAATCTTCCTACCGAAAAGATTGTCATCGGTACCATATTCCGTGCCGGACTTCCTTTCCACGAAGGTTTCCTCAACATTTTCGACCACTCTGGCAATGCCTTTGTGAGTGCTTATCGCGAGTATACCAACAAGGAGCATACTGAGGTGGGCGTACATATCGAATACCTCGCTACACCTGATCTTACTGATAAGGTGCTCATCATTGCCGACCCTATGCTTGCCACAGGTATCAGCATGGAGATGGGCATGAAGGCTTTCCTCACCAAGGGCAACCCTAAGCATATCCACATCGCCTGTGTTCTCGCTGCACCTGAGGGTATTGAGCACGTAAAGAAGACCTTCCCAGAGGACAAGACTACCATCTGGTGTGCCTCTATTGATGAGGGTTTGAACGAGCATAAGTATATCGTGCCAGGCTTCGGCGATGCCGGCGACTTGTGCTATGGCAGCAAGCTCTAAGCCGCAGGCTTTATAAATTCGTACGCTTTATAATAAAGTATAGCAACTCTACTCTGAAATACTCTTCACTCTTCACCTTTCGGGCCGAAACCCCTGTGTTTATCGGCATTCCGAGGGGTGAAGAGTGTTCGGGCACTCTTCACCTACTCTTCACCACTCTTCACCTTCAGGAACGGAAACAGATGCGAAAGACAGATAGGAGAATTGCAAATTAGCCAGAACTGAAGGGTGAAGAGTGGTGAAGAGTAGGTGAAGAGTGCCCGAACACTCTTCACCCCTCGGAATGCCGATAAACACTAGGGATTCGGAGCATTTGGTGAAGAGTGAAGAGTTTTTCGTCTATCGCCTAAAAAAGCAAATCAAACACTTAAAAAGATATCAGATAAACCCATTTCCGAGGACTGTTAAAGACAAACAGCCGACTAGCGGATAAGGCGCTAGTCGGCTGTCCGGCTTCTGCCAGTTGGCTATCCTACTCAAACAGCCAACTTATTTCCGAAAGATAAAACCTTTAATAATGGAATGAGCTGCCCCCCAGGAACTCTCGCAGAAGCGAAGTAGGCGGCAGATTGTTATAAGGTATACCCTTGAAATATTTCAGGAACTTAAGCAACCGGTAAGCCTCAGCATATTCCTCGCAATTCTCCGGAACCTGCTGCAGCAGCGGCTCTGCCTGCGTCTTAATCACAGCCAGCTCATAAAGCATCGCCGTATTGAGCATCGCATCGGCATTCTCCTGGAACGGGAATATCCACTTGTTCTCACCCGCCCTTACCGAAGGCCAGCGATGAATGGTTTCCTGGGCAGAGACACCTCGATACTTGTAATCGCGGATGATGCGGCGAAGCAAACGGTTGTCTGTTGTCGGGATATAATTGTGATTATCCAGAAGAATCGTGGTCAGCGCCGAAGCATATACTCTGAATATCTGCTCCTGTGGGATGTGGGCCGTCAGTTCAGGATTCAAGGCATGAATGCCCTCTACCACCAGCACATTGTTATCGTTCATCTTCAACCTGTTGCCACTCTTTTTACTCTTGCCGCTCTGGAAATCATACTTCGGCAATTCCACCTCCTCGCCACGGAACAAGGCATTAAACTGCTCGTTGATCAAATCAAGATCCAGGGCATAGATGCTCTCATAATCATATTCGCCCGAAGCATCCTTCGGCGTTTTCTCCCTATCTACGAAATAATCATCGAGCGAAATCTGGAGCGGTTTCAATCCGTTTACGGCAAGCTGTATGCTCAGGCGCTTGCACGAAGTGGTCTTGCCCGAAGAAGAAGGACCTGCCAGCAGCACCAGTTTCACTCCCTTGCGACTGGCTATCTCCTCAGCAATCTTGGCAATCTTCTTCTCCTGCAACGCCTCGCTGATATTGATAATATCGGTAGCATGATTGGCATCTATCGCCTGGTTAAAATCACCTACAGTCCTGATGCCCAGGATACTCTGCCAGCGATGATGCTCCTTGAATATCTCAAACATCTTGTCCTGTCGGGTCATTTCGCCCAGCACATCCGGGTTCTTGAGCGAAGGAATGCGCAGGAGCATGCCATCATAATATTTCTCCAGCCCGAAGAGATAGAGCTGCGAGGTATTGGTGAGCAGCGTGCCGTAGTAATAATCTACATAATCACCTATTTTATAATAGGTAGTATAGATAGAGCCCGATGTCTTGAGCAGCTTCACCTTTTCTACATCCCCTTTCTCCTGGAACAGCGCAACAGCCTCCTCGGTAGGCACGGTGAACCGGCGTATCGGCATTCTGGCATCGATAATCTCCTGCATGCGACGGCGGATGATGTTCACATCTTCATCTACAACAGGTCTGCCCAGGCGGATATCTACGTAGAAACCATTCGATACGGGGATATCAATCACCACATCTGTAGCAGGATAAATGTCCTGTACCGCCTTGCAGAGAACAAAGAAGAGGGTACGGGTATATGCACGCGAACCGGATGAAGAAGTCATATCAAGAAATTCTACATCTTTAGAATTATAAACACGATAATGCATGCCTTCAACCTTGTTATTTACCCTTGCAGACACCGGTCCGTGGGTCATTTTGAGGTCAAATGCTGAAAAAATATCAAAAAGTGTGCTTCCGATTTCTACTTTCTGAGATTTTTTATTATTTTTGCAACGGATTTGAATTACTTGTTTCATTTGTATTAAAACTATGTTACAAAATTAAACTAATCTACCCGCTCTCGAAGTCCCCGAAGGTGCTTTTTGAGCATCGGCTTACTCTTTTAAGAAGAGAGACGCCTACAGTGTGTAAAGTTACGAAGAAATTCGGAAACTTGATGTATTTGACAACATTAATTAAGTTATTATATGTCGATTTGGATATTTTTTAAGCTTATTGGAGCACTCGCCCTACTGATGTTCGGTATGAAGTCCATGAGCGACAGTTTGCAGAAGATGGCAGGACCACAGCTCCGCCATGTGTTAGGAACCATGACCACCAATCGTTTGACGGGCATCCTCTCGGGTACGCTCATCACCGCAGCGGTGCAGTCTTCTACAGCCACGACGGTGATGACCGTATCATTCGTCAATGCAGGTCTCCTTACCCTAGCCCAGGCTATCTCCGTTATCATGGGCGCCAACATCGGAACCACGCTCACCGCATGGATCATGAGTGCCGGTTTCTCGTTTAACATCACAGATTTTGTATGGCCGGCGTTCTTCATCGCCATCATCCTGATTTACAGCAAGAAACGCAAGATTATCGGCGACTTCATCTTCGGTATATCCTTTATGTTTCTCGGTTTGGGAACTTTACGCCAAACCGGTATCGACATGGATCTGGCTCATAATCAGCCGGTTCTTGAATTCTTTGCAAGTTTCGATCCTCACAGTTTCCAGACTACCATCACCTTCCTGATTATCGGTAGTATACTCACTATGTGCGTGCAGAGTTCGGCAGCCGTCATGGCAATTACGATGATACTCTGCTCTACCGGCGTATTGCCTATCTATCAGGGTATTGCGCTTGTGATGGGTGAGAATATCGGAACAACCGTAACCTCCAACGTGGCAGCGCTCACCGCCAATACCCAGGCCCGGAGAGCGGCGATGGCGCACATGGTGTTCAACATCTTCGGTGTGCTTTGGATACTCTGCATATTCCACCCGTTCATCCATCTGGTTTGCGGCTGGGTAGGTTTCGACGATGCCATGGAGAAGACCGATCCTCATTTCGTAGCCAATGCAACCAAGCTATCCTTTGTGCTTGCTGCCTTCCATACCACCTTCAACCTCGCCAATACCTTTATCCTGGTATGGTTCATTCCACAGATAGAGAAGCTGGTATGCAAGATTATCCGTCCTAAGAAGAATACCGATGAGGACGACTTCCGCCTGCGCTTTATCCAGAGCGGTATCATGAAGACACCGGAAATCTCTGTCTTGGAGGCACAGAAGGAAATCCATTGTTTTGCAGAGCGCATCCAGCGCATGTTCGGCATGGTGAAGACGCTTCTTGGCGAGACCAATGAAGAAAAGTTTGTAAAACTCTATAGCCGCATCGAGAAATACGAGGGCATCTCTGACAACATGGAGATAGAGATTGCCAAGTATCTCGACCAAGTGAGCGATTCTCATCTTTCTGACGAGACCAAGGCAAAGATTCGTGCCATGCTCCGTGAGATTTCTGAAATCGAGAGTATCGGTGACAGCTGCTTCAACATCGCACGCACGCTGAACCGCCGTTTCAAGGGCAAGGAAGACTTCATCACTTCACAGTATGAACACATGCACCAGATGATGGAACTTACCGACAATGCCCTTACCCAGATGAACATCACCCTCGTAGGTCATAAGGGAGACAACGATGCCAACCTCTCTTTCAACATCGAGAACGAAATCAACAACTATCGCAATCAGTTGAAGAGCCAGAACATCAACGATGTAAACAACCATCTCTATACCTACGCCATCGGTACCATGTACATGGATATCATCCAGGAATGCGAGAAACTCGGCGACTATGTAGTAAACGTAGTAGAGGCCCGCATGGGTGTAAGACAGCATGAAGCTTAGGGAGAGTTGATAGTTTATAGTTAACAGTTAATAGTTTATAGTTTATAGGGCATGAAGTTCATTCGTGAGCTTCATGCCCTATCTATATTTTCTACCTATATTAATTTCTACCTATATTAAATAGGACAAACAGATATGTTTTTAAGCAAGACACCTGATTCATAACAGCAAAGTTGGCATAAAGAAGTGATTTCACAAAGAAAAAGAAAGAATTTTGGCACAACATAGAGGATAACTCGATTTTTTGTTGTAATTTTGCAGCCGAAATTGCAATTTTATAAATAATTAATGAAGATTCTAGTAACGGGTGCGTCGGGCTTTATCGGCAGTTACATCGTGGAAGAGGCCTTAAGACAGGGCATGGAAACCTGGGCGGCAGTACGCCCTACCAGTTCCAGAAAGTATCTGCAAGACGAGCGCATCCATTTTATCAATCTCAATCTTTCTTCAGAGGAAGAGTTGGAGAAAGAACTCGCCCCGCACGAGTTCGACTATATAGTGCATGCAGCCGGCGCAACGAAGTGCCTGCATGCAGAGGACTTTTATAAAGTAAACACAGAGGGAACCAAGCATCTGGTGAACGTCCTTCTGCGCCTCCAGATGCCTATCAGGCGATTTGTATTCGTCAGTTCGCTCAGCATCTTTGGAGCCATCCGCGAAGAGCAGCCTTATCAGGAAATCTCAGAACATGATACTCCTAAGCCAAATACAGCATATGGAAAGAGTAAGCTGGAGGCAGAACGCTATCTGGACAGCATCGGCAACAACTTTCCTTATATCATCCTCCGCCCTACAGGAGTTTACGGTCCTAGGGAGAAAGATTATTTTCTCATGGCGCAGAGCATCAAGCAGCATGTTGACTTCGCTGTAGGATTCAAGCGTCAGGACATCACCTTTGTTTATGTACAGGACGTAGTGCAGGCTGTATTCCTGGCTCTGGATCATGGAATGAACGGCAGGAAATACTTTCTCAGCGATGGAGAAGTATATCAGTCAGCTGCCTTCAGCGACCTGATAAAAAAGGAGTTAGGCAATCCTTGGATGCTACGCATCAAGGCGCCTATCTGGGTGTTGCGCATCGTAACCTTCTTCGGAGAATATCTCGGAAGGATGACGGGCAAGATGTCGGCCCTGAACAATGATAAGTACAACATTCTGAAACAGCGCAACTGGCGATGTGATATTGAGCCAGCCATGGATGAACTGGGCTATCATCCTCATTATCCACTGGAAAGAGGTGTGAAGCTCGCCATCAAGTGGTACAAGGATAACGGATGGCTGTAAATTATAAACTAATAAGAAGCGTGATAAAAGATTATTTCAAGATAGACAAGAACCCGAAGAAGGGACTGATGACACTGGAATGGGTCATGCTGGGATATATGGCAATCACCATTATCACCATGCTCTTTACCTACACCAAACTCGTAAACCCGGAAGCTATGCTCTGGGGACGACTGAGAGTGCTCGTCATGACCATCGCTCTTTGGGCAGTATACCGCATGATACCTTGCCGCATCACCAAGATGGTGCGCATCATTGCCCAGATGGCTTTGCTTGCCTGGTGGTATCCCGACACCTACGAAATCAACCGCATGTTCCCCAACCTCGACCATATCTTTGCAGGTTGGGAGCAGGATCTTTTCGGATGTCAGCCCGCCCTGCTCTTTGCCAAAGCCCTGCCTTGGGCTGTAGTAAGCGAACTGATGTCGATGGGCTACTTTATGTATTATCCGATGATTGCATTAGTTACATTCTATTATTTCTTCTGCAGATATTATGAGGCTGAAAGAGCAGCATTCGTCATGCTCGCCAGTTTCTTTATCTACTATCTCATCTACATCTATGTACCGGTAGCGGGTCCGACCTTCTACTTTGATGCAGTAGGGATATCAGAAATAACCAAAGGCATCTTCCCGGCTTTGGGCGATTACTTCAACACCCATACCAACTGCCTGCCGACACCGGGTTACACCGATGGAATCTTCTACCAGCTTGTAGAAGACGCCAAGAACGCCGGCGAGCGTCCTACAGCAGCTTTCCCAAGTTCGCATGTGGGCGTGAGCACCATCTGCATGCTCCTGGTCTGGCATACCGGCAACAGAAAACTGCTATACGTAATGCTGCCATTCTACATCTTCCTGTGTCTGGCTACCGTATATATTCAGGCGCATTATCTCATCGATGCCATCGCCGGCCTCATCTCTGCCGTCGTCATCTATTTTGCATTGATGGCAGTATCGAAGGGAATGATAGAGCATCATACTCCTTCTTCGCGACTGAGATTCAGATAGTTACATATTTTAATTACAATAACATTATAAACGAATAGAATTCATCTAGAACAATGAAGAAACTATTTATTGAGACTTATGGCTGCCAGATGAACGTGGCAGACAGTGAAGTAGTTGCCTCTGTGATGCAGATGGCTGGCTACGAAATTTGTGAGAAAGAAGAAGAGGCTGATGCCATCTTCCTGAACACCTGCAGTATCCGCGAGAATGCAGAGAACAAGATTTATCATCGCCTCGACACCCTCCATGCTGAGCAGAAGAAGGGAAGAAAGGTGATTCTCGGCGTTTTGGGCTGTATGGCAGAGCGCGTGAAGGATGACCTCATCCAGAACCACTATGCCAACCTGGTTTGCGGACCAGACAGCTATCTCAACCTGCCGGATATGATTGCGCAGTGCGAGATGGGTACCAATGCCATCAACATAGAACTCTCTAAGACCGAGACTTACCGCGACATCGTACCTCAGCGCATCGGTGGCAACAGAGTGAGCGGTTTCGTAAGCATCATGCGTGGTTGCAACAACTTCTGCCACTACTGCATCGTGCCTTATACCCGTGGACGTGAGCGCAGCCGCGATGCCGAGAGCATCCTGCGTGAGGTTCGCGATTTGCAGCAGCGTGGTTTCAAGGAGGTTACCCTGCTGGGACAGAATGTAAACAGTTATGGTCTCTCGCCATCGGGCAAGCGCGAGGAAGGCAGTCTTTCCTTTGCCGAGCTCCTCCACATGGTAGCCCAGGCTGTACCGGATATGCGAGTACGCTTCACCACCTCTAACCCAGAGGATATGACCGAGGACATCCTCCACGCCATTGCCGAAGAACCAAACCTCTGCAAGCACATCCACTTCCCTGCACAGAGCGGAAGCAACAAGATATTGAAGCTGATGAACCGCAAATACACCCGTGAGGAGTATCTGCAGCGCATCGCCGACATCAAGCGCATCATCCCAGGCTGCGGCATCACCACCGACATCTTCGTAGGTTATCACGACGAGACCGAGGAAGACCATCAGGAAACCCTCTCGCTGGTAAAGGAAGTAGGCTTCGACAGCGCCTTCATGTTCAAGTATTCAGAGCGCCCGGGCACCTATGCCGCCAAGCATCTGCCAGACAACGTTTCTGAAGAAACCAAGATAGCCCGCCTCAACGAACTTATCAAGTTGCAGACCGAGGTGAGTGCCGAGCAGAACAAGAAGGATGAGGGCAAGGAGTTCACCATCCTCATCGAGAACTTCAGCAAGCGTAGCCGCGAGCAGATGATGGGTCGAACAGAACAGAACAAGGCGGTTGTCATTGATAAGGGCAACCACCACATCGGAGAGTTCGTGAAGGTTCGCATCACCGGTTCTACCTCTGCTACTCTCTTCGGAGAAGAAGTAAAGGAGTAAACCCAAACTCATCAGAACAGCTTTTTCTGAATAAAAAGACTCTTCTGAAAGAAAAAACAGAATATAAACAAGAAAAACCGCCAAAAGTTTGGCGGTTTTCTTAAAAAGCACTATATTTGCACCTATGAAGGAATTCTTGCAAATTTTACGCCGATTCGTCCCTCCATACAAGAAGTATCTGGGACTGTCTATCCTGTTCAATATCCTGTCTGCGGTATTGAACATCTTTTCGTTTGCAGCCTTGATACCAATCCTGCAAATCCTGTTCCAAGTAGACGGTGGTATCCGTGTCAACGAGTATATGCACTGGAATGGAGATTGGGGTAGCATCAAGGAGGTTGCAACCAATAACCTGTATTATTATATTCAGGAGTTTATTGTTGTCCATAGTGCATCAACAGCCCTTTTGGTCATCGGCCTATTCCTAGCCTTCATGACATTCCTCAAGACGGGAGCCTATTTCCTCTCGTCAGCCACCATCATACCTATCCGTACAGGTATCGTAAGAGACATCCGCAACCAGATTTACCAGAAGATAAACAGTCTCTCGCTCGGTTTCTTCAGCGAGGAGCGCAAGGGAGATATCATTGCCCGCATGAGCGGTGATGTGCAGGAAGTGGAGAACAGCATCATGTCGTCGCTCGACATGCTCTTCAAGAACCCTATCCTGATCCTCTTCTATTTCATCACACTCATCTGCATCAGCTGGCAGCTTACCCTCTTCACCATCCTCTTTGTGCCACCTTTCGGCTGGTTCATGGGAGTAGTGGGCAAGAAACTGAAGGCACACAGTATCGAGGCGCAGGCACTTTGGAGCGACACGATGAGTATGGTAGAAGAAACGCTGGGCGGCTTGCGCATCATCAAGGCGTTCTGTGCAGAAGAAAAGATGAACAAGCGTTTCAATCAGGTGAACAGCAGCTACCGCGACAACATCATGCGTGTAAATATCCGCCAGCAGATGGCACACCCGATGAGTGAGTTCCTGGGAACCATCCTCATCGTAGTGGTATTGTGGTTTGGCGGTATCCTGGTTCTGGATTACGGCAGAATCGACGGACCTACCATCATCTTCTATCTCGTGATGCTCTACAGCATCATCAACCCACTGAAGGAATTCTCCAAAGCGAGTTACAATATCCCAAAGGGATTGGCAAGTATGGAGCGTATCGACAAGATTCTGCAGGCTGAGGTGGAAATCAAGGACAAGGAGAACCCTGAACATATCAGCAGCTTCGAACATCAGATAGAGTTCCGCCACGTTTCCTTCGCCTATACCGACCGAAAGAGCGCAGAACTGGTATATGTATTAAAGGATATCAATCTCGTGATACCAAAAGGCAAGACTGTTGCACTTGTTGGTCAGAGCGGTAGCGGTAAGAGTACGATGGTAGATTTGATTCCTCGTTACTATGATGTACAGGAAGGCGAGGTACTGATTGACGGCATTAATGTGAAAGACCTTGCCGTACATGACCTTCGCATGCTGATAGGAAATGTAAACCAGGAGGCTATCCTCTTCAATGCAAGTTTCAAGGACAATATCCGATTCGGCAAGACCGATGCTACGGATGAGGAAATAGCCAATGCAGCTAAGATAGCCAATGCTTACGAGTTCATTACCAAGTCGGAGCATGGTTTCGATACAAATATCGGTGACCGAGGCGGCAGACTTTCCGGTGGCCAGCGCCAGCGTGTAAGCATCGCCCGTGCCATCCTCAAGAATCCTCCTATCCTCATCCTTGATGAAGCAACATCAGCCCTCGATACCGAGAGCGAGCGCCTGGTTCAGGATGCCTTGGAGAAACTGATGAAAACCCGTACCACCGTGGCTGTGGCTCACCGATTGAGTACCATCAAGCATGCCGATGAAATCTGCGTATTGCACGAGGGTAGGATTGTGGAGCGCGGTACCCACGATGAACTGATTAGAAAAGACGGATATTACAAGAAGTTGCATGATATGCAGCAGGTGTAATTGAGTAAAGAGTTAATAGTTAAGAATTTATAGTTTTACAGATGGTTAAGATTGTTTATGCATTCTTTTATGCAATATCGCTGCTGCCTTTCAGGCTGCTCTATTGCATTGCCGACTTCGAGTACTTCATGATGTATTACGTCATCAAGTACCGCAGAGGCATTGTGCGTAAGAATCTCACCACCTCCTTCCCAGAGAAATCAGAAGAAGAGATTGTTGACATCGAGAAGAAATTCTACCGCTGGTTCAGCGATTACTTCTTCGAGGCGGTTAAACTTCTGAGCATCAGCGATAAGGAACTTCGCCGCCGATTCAAGGTATATAACAGCGAAGAAGTGGAACAATGTTTCCAGGAAGGTCAGGATGTAGCAGCCATCCTCGGGCATTACTGCAACTGGGAGTGGCTCTCATGTGTGGGCATCGAACTGCCCAAGTCACGCAAGATGGGTCTCATCTATCATCCTCTGCGCAACCAAGCCTTCGACGAACTCTTCAAGCGCATCCGTTCTCACGAGGAGAATGGCGTGGTGGTGCCCAAGAAAAACATCCTCCGCTACTTGGTGGATTACAAGCGCAAGGGCATCATGAGCATCTTCGGCTACATCAGCGACCAGGGTCCCAAGTGGGAGAACATCCACTTATGGCTTCCTTTCCTCAACCATCCCGAAACCCCTGTGTTTACGGGTGGCGAGAGAATCATGAGGAAGATGAACGATGCCGTGTTCTATGTAGAGATGTCCCGCCCTAAGCGCGGCTACTATACAGCCACTTACAAGCTCATCACCCGCAATCCGAACTCCCTGCCGGAGCACGAGATTACCCGTCGCTTCTTCCAGATGCTGGAAGAAACCATCCGCCGGAATCCACCCTATTATTTATGGACGCATAACAGATGGAAGCGAACCAAGGAGGAGTTTGACAAGCGATATGAAATTAAAAACGGTAAAGTAATTCCTATAGAATCATGAGAATAGTTCTTTTCTGTGAAAACAAGTATGCCATAGACATACTTAATCCGATACAAGAACATGTGACAAAGCAACATTTGCCACACGAGATATTGTGGTATATCCACAAACCAAAGATAGACAGTTTTCCATATGCCGACCAGGTGAAATGGACCAACTCTATTCAAGAAGTCTATGACTTCCAGCCAGAGGCTATCTATGTGCCAGGCAACATTGTGCCTTACTATCTGCCAGGCGTCAAGATACAGGTATTCCACGGCTATGCCGCAGAGAAGAAAGATCACTGGATTATCCGCCGTTACTTTGACACCTATTTCACCCAAGGTCCTTACTTCACTTCCCACTTCGAGGCTCTGGCCAAGAGATATGGAGATTTCGAGGTGTTGGAAACGGGATGGCCTAAGCAGGATTGGATCAAGGAAAACCTGCATAAATATGATGCCGACCGAGAGAAACTGCTCAGGGAAAGCGGCAAGGAGACCTTGATCCTTTATGCCCCAACCTTCTCGCCAAAACTCACTTCGCTTCCTTACATCAAGGAAGAGTTGGGCAAGCTGGCTAAGGAGCGCAATGCCCTGATAGTAATGAAGTTCCATCCGCTTACCCGTCAGGAATGGGTAGATGAATACCGTGAATGGGCTGCAACCAAGAAGGATGTTCTCTTCATCGACAAGGGAGAGAACGTAACCAAATATCAGCTGATGGCAGATACGCTCATCAGCGACACTTCTTCTACCATCTATGAGTTCCTGCTGCTCTCTCGCCCAGTAATCACCCTCGGCACCATATCCAAGGATATCTACTGGGAAAACATCACGGAACCTGATCAACTGATTGCCGCCTACGACCATGCCCTCACAGACCCTGAGGCGATAGCCAAGAGACAGTGGATAGTAGACAACTACGATCCATATTTGGACGGCAACGTATGCCAGCGCATGCTCGACGGAGCCGAAGACTACATCCGCCGTCATGGTGTGCCGAAGAAGAGAAAGCTGAATCTCTGGCGCAAATATACCAGCATCAAGACATTTGGAAGAATCAAAAAAGAATAAAGATATGCTTAATTTTACAGTAGGACCTGTGATGGCAAGCGATGAAGTTAGAGCCATCGGCGCTGAGCAGGTGCCTTATTTCAGAACAGCAGAGTTCTCCGCCATCATGAAGGAGAACGAACAATTGATGAAGCAGTTTGCCAAGGCATCAGACGATGCCCGCACTGTTTTTATCACAGGTTCGGGCACAGCCTCTATGGAAGCCGTGGTTATGAATGTATTCACTCCTGCCGACAAAGTACTGGTAGTGAATGGCGGTAGCTTTGGTCACCGATTCGTACAACTCTGTGAAATTCATGAGATTCCACATACAGAAATCAAGCTTGAGACGGGGACTCCACTCACGGCAGAAGACCTCAAGCCATACGAGGGACAAGGCTACACCGGCTTCCTCGTCAATCTACATGAGACTTCTACCGGCGTACTCTACGACATCCAGATGATCAGCGACTTCTGTCATCGCAACCATATTTTCCTGGCCGTAGATTCCATCAGTTCTTTCCTCGCGGACCCATTCAACATGAAGGAACTCGGCGTGAACGTAATGATTACGGGTTCACAGAAGGCACTGGCATGTCCTCCAGGCATCTCTGTCATCATTCTCGATACAGAGGCAATCAAGCGAGTAGAGGCAAACAATGTTAAGTCGATGTATTTCGACCTGAAGGATGCCTTGAAGAATGGTGAGCGTGGACAGACTCCTTTCACCCCAGCCGTAGGAACCTTACTGCAGATTCATGCCCGCCTGAAGGAGATAGAGCGCAATGGCGGTGTGGAGAGCGAGAACCAGCGCATGAAAATGCTTGCAGAAGATTTCAGAAGCAAGATCAAGGACCTGCCATTCACCATCGTTTCCCAATCGATGTCAAATGCCGTTACTCCTCTGCATCCACAGAACGCCTCAGCCTACGACATCTTCCTGAAGCTGAAAGACGAATATGGCATCTGGGTATGTCCTAATGGTGGCGACATGGCAGAAAAGATATTCCGTGTAGGTCATCTCGGCAACCTGAGTCCAAAAGACAACACCACTCTCGTTGATGCACTGAAGGATATGCAGGCTAAGGGACTGCTATAAAGGGGCTGCTATAATATATATAATAAGGTATAGAGAACTTTCAAGATAGAGTAACTTATGGTTAAAGTCATCACATACGGTACTTACGACCTGCTTCATTATGGTCACATCCGTCTCCTGGAGCGCGCCAAGGCTTTGGGCGACTACCTCATCGTGGGCGTAACCTCGGATACCTTCGACCGTGAGCGTGGCAAAATCAATGTACAACAATCCCTCATGGAACGAGTGGAAGCCGTGCGTGCCACTGGCATTGCCGATGAAATCATCATCGAGGAATACGAGGGACAGAAGATTGACGACATCAAGCGACTGGACGTAGATATCTTTACCGTAGGTTCTGACTGGAGAGGCAAGTTTGACTATCTCAACGCTTATTGCAAGGTGGTTTATCTAGACCGCACTCAGGGCGTATCGAGCACGGAGATCAGAAGCGAGCAGCAGGTGGTTAGCCTCGGACTGGTTGGCGAATCGCCTATCCTCAACAAGATAGAGCGCGAAAGCCAATATGTCAATGGGCTAGAGGCAGGAAAGGTTTTCTCCCTCAACGACCAATATCTCTCAGAGAATCTGCAGGCAGCGGAAAAGCAGGCAGCCAGTTTTCAGGAACTCCTGAATGAAAGCGATGCGCTCTATGTTATCTCTGCCCCAAGCAAGCACTATGCTCAAATAAAGGAGGCATTAGAAGCTGGCAAACACGTATTGTGCGAATCGCCTATCACTCTTCAGCCTCAGCAATGGAAAGAACTCAAGGGAATAGCAAAAGATAAGAAGGTAGTCTTGATGGATTCTATCAAGACCGCCTATTCCGTAGCCTATTACCGACTCTTACTCTTGGCTAAGGGCGGTATCATCGGTGATATCATGTCGGTGGATGCAACCTGCACCAGTCTCGTAGACTTTGACCCGACCCAGGATTCACAGAAGAGTCTTTACGAATGGAACAGTATCTGCGCCTGGGGACCGACGGCACTCCTGCCTATCTTCCAGCTTCTGGGCACAGAATACAGCAGCAAACAGATAGCCACTCACTTCTTGGACGAAGCAAAGCGCTATGATGCCTTTACCAAGATATCCTTCCTCTATCCTCATGCCGTAGCTTCGCTGAAGGTTGGTCAAGGCGTGAAGTCGGAAGGCGAATTGATTATCTCGGGCACCAAGGGATACATCTACGTACCAGCCCCATGGTGGAAGACCGATTACTTCGAGGTGAGATACGAGAATCCGCAGAACAACAAGCGCTACTTCTACCAGCTGGATGGAGAAGGGTTGCGCTATATGCTCCTCTCCTTCCTCAAAGCCATCCGCACCGGCAAGGACTTCTCGTATGTATCCGATGACATATCAGAAGAAATCGTCAAGACTATCGCCAATTTCGAGGCAAGAAAAGACATGGTCATCATATAGATTCGTCTACATGATGTCCATTTCCTTTCTTGAAAGCTTTTTCCTTTTAGTCTTAACGGCATTTATATAATTTAACAACTATTAGTGCAAGAAAGCACAAGTTTCTCTGTTATTATACATATAAAAATAAGCAAAAACAATAATACGATGAATCAGAAATTGTTAAAAAGCCATACGATATTGGCGATTTGTATTCTAATCTTATCCATCATCCCTGTTGTGGCAATAGGTCCCTATCTCCATCAGTTTGCAGATGACTATGTATTCGGAGCTCCTGTCTACAAGGCTTGGACTGCCACCCATTCATTTGGGGCATGTATTCAGGCGGCCTGGGCTGAATCCATGCATATCTACCAGACATGGCAGGGTACCTATTCGGCATGTTTCCTGATGGCATTACAACCTGGAATTTTTGGCAAATACTGGCTTGTACCGATTATTCTATTGGGAAGCCTAATTCTTTCCACCTATACACTGGGATACACAATATTACGCAGATTGCTACATATCAACAAATTGGAATACACTTTCATTTCTACTCTATTTGTATTAATGACCGTACAGTTCGTATGGTCGTTCTACGATGCATTCTGCTGGTATAACGGAGCGATGTACTATACCTTATATTATAGTATTTCTTTGTTCCTTGCCTCCCTACTCATCGAATTCCATCTTACAAAATCCATCATAGCGAAAATCATCATCACGCTGGTTTCCGCAGCACTCGCCATATTCATTGCCGGCGGCAACTTTGTTACCGGTCTGGGTATGCCAGCCATTCTCTTTATGGCAATCGTATGGATGTGGGTGGAGAGGAAGAAGACTCCTTTCTTCTTGCTTTCTATCCTTATCATTTATGCCTGCGCTTTTGCTTTCAGTGTATTTGCACCAGGCAATACTGTCCGCCAATCCACAGTCACCAGTCAACCGAATGTGGTTTCAGCCTTCTTTATTGCGATAGCAAAGGGCATAGAATTTCTCGCTGATGCCATTAAAATCACAGAAATACTCATGTTTACCATTCTCATACCTTTTCTTGCAAGATTAGCCAAGGCATCCCACTTTAGGTTTTCTCATCCATGGCTTTATCTGCTCATCTCTTTCCTACTCTATTGCGCCTTCTTTTTTCCAAACAGCTATGCCATGGGAACCAAAGGAGCAGACAGAACACAGAATGTATACTTCTATGTGCATCTGTGGATGATTTGCTTCAATATCTACTATCTTTCTGGTGCTCTTCAGCGCAGAGCGGCTGATCTGGAACCAATAAGCGTTGCTATTGTAAACTTGACAGAGGCAATCAGACTGAAATATAATAAATACTTCAGATGGCTACCGGTATATTACTGGCTTGTGTTGGTACTTTCTATCACAGCAAAGCCAACTACTACCAACAGAACACTCTCCTTGCTGCGTAGAGGAACAGCACAGAAGTTTGATCTAGAAATGCAGCAGCGCGAAATTGCCGTAAAGCAAAGCAAGGCAGATCATCTGGTATTAAATCCGCTTACCGTAAAGATGCCATCCGATGCCTTCCATGATATCACTATTTATCCAGGTTATTGGATTAACCGAGGTATGGCAAACTATTATGGCAAGAAAACGGTAGTAGCATTACCTTTCGATGATGGCGAAGAAACGCCAGCCAAGTTGTTAAAACGCTGCCGTGATGAAGTAGGTCCAGGCGGAATGACCTTTATCGAAGGAAAATAAATCAGAAATAACAATACCATTCATTAAACAAAAAAGGTAAGTAGCCGAAACTGCTACTTACCTTTTTTATTTTTCAACCGATCTTCTATAATCTTGCTGACAGCAACAAACTGATAGATTCCTTCATAGCAGGCACAGATGAACCCTTCCTTGCCGTCACGTAATCCGCCCTTCTGAATATAAGCACGGAAGAAACGCACCAACGGACGATAGAACAAAGCTGCCATTCCATAATTGCGATCTTTCTTCTTTTCTATCTCGTTAGCTGTATACTGGTTGATTTTCCCCATTCTGCTGGCAATGCTGTCGTCTGCCAGATGAACCAAAGCCATATCTGCATGGGTTGCTGGTATCTTTTCTATCCTGCCCTTGATAATAGGGTCGGCATGGATGACAGCAGGCCATACCGTATCCTTCCTGATAAAGAAACGCAACTGATAGTCGGGATAGAAACAATGCATGGATCTTCCCATAAAGCGACTCTTGCGTGGCACATACAATCCCAATGGAGCATTCTCCTTCCCTATTAGGGAATAAAGATATTGTTTCAGTGCTGGGGTGACCAGTTCATCTGCATCCACCACCAGTACCCATTTGCAGGAAGCTGCATCTATGGCTGTCTGTCTTGCCGGTTCACAAATCTGATAACTGCCTCTAGGGAAAACAACTATCTTGCAACCATTACGCTTTGCAATATCCAAGGTATCGTCGGTACTTTCCATGTCGCAGACAACCACCTCGTCAAAGCCCTTCACTGTATCCAGCACCTGCTGAAGATGGCAGGAGGCATTATAGGTATTAATAACCACCGAGATGCCATTTCCCTGCTCTTGTTCTACACTTGTCTTATCCATATATCTATGCTCTATAAATATTGATCGATACCATTTGTGCAACGAACCAAACGCTCCTTCTTCACCTGGTTCAAAACATCTTTATGCATGTTCTCTTGGGCTTTAGACGCCTCCTTGTGATAAAGATGGTACATGATTCCTCCCATCTTCAGAGCCTTCTTCCGAACGCCAGCAAAATGCAGGCGATAGGCAAACTCGGCATCCTCATGTCCCCATTCCAGCAAATCCTCATTGTAACCATTTACCTTGATGGCATCCTCTCTCCAATAAGCCATGTTGCAACCTCTGAGATGGTCGATTCTACGGGCATAGCGAAAAGCCAGCAATCTGCGGAACACATGAGAACGGAAGCTGTTGCTTACATAACTGAAAGGCATGTTCCAAAGATTCACATTGACTACCTTTGTATCCAAAATCTTTTTGGAAATCTGGGCAGACAGCAGCACTCTACTTCCACAGACGAAACATCCTTTCTGAGCCATTTCTATATGGTCTTCTATAAAATGAGAACTCAAGACAACATCTCCATCAACTTGGATGATATAATCACCCGTAGCCTTTGCTATTGCCTTATTCAATATGGAAGTTCTTCTAAATCCCAAATCTTCCTGCCAAACCCAAATTACCGGTACTGGCATTTTTTCAGCATAACGGTCTATCAGTTTTTTAGTCTCTTCGGTAGAACCGTCGTCAGCAATAACAATTTCATCAGGCATAACATGCTGATGCAACACGCTATACAACACGAGTTCTAAGGCTTTAGGCCAATTGTAAGTCGTAATCAATAATGTTGTTTTCATAAACCTAACTTTTTACGTTTAAAATAATGCAAGATACTTTTGCGATGTACCCATCGCCTATCGTGTATCTTCTTTGCCTCTATTATTTTTTGTAACATTTTCTCGTCCATTCCACGCTGTTTCACGTACTCTCGCGCCACACACTCGAAGACATCCATTCTTCCGGTGAACCTCGTCAGGTTTTCCACACATTCCTTCATCGGTGGATATCCTGAGTAAAACTTCATGCGATTAATGTCGATGAGAGAGAAGGTATAATGACCATCAGCCTGAGGCTGATACAGCACATTGCCGGCATTCAAGTCAATGTCGATGATGCCTTTCTGGTGCAAGCGATTCACAAAGTGCGCATAATCTGCCGCCATCACCCTGTTGAATTCCTCTGGGGAGTTTAACTGATCGTTGATAGGCATACTGTTATCAATATCAGAGATAAAGTAGCAATAGTCTATAAGCCCCTTTGCCCTCGTTTCAATATATCCGAAGCCTTCGGGAGTGGCAAAGCCATCTGCCATCAGCCTGAGGGCATTTTCATAGGCACGGCAAGCCTTGGTAGAGCGGAAGAAGCTATATCCTATCTTCTGAATGAAATTAGGCTGCTTGTATCTCTTCACCACAACTTCTTTCTCTTTTCCATCAAACTTTACATGAAAAGCCTTGATAACATTTCGTCCTTCAAAGATACAACGTCCCTCCTGCTCGAACACATCCGGGATGCGCTCGATGAAACTTCTCATCTCTTCGTATTTTGGATTTATCTTTATCTTCATTTGTTTACAGTACTTTTATATTTTTGCCTAGGATGGTTAGGAACACCAGGGAATAGCATTTCCAGACTATTATCTTCTAGCATCTTAGGAATTATTTTATTTCTCAAATATGTTCTTTTCCTACGAAGTTCTTCTGCCAATTCATCGACACTTACCCAATCTGAACATAAAGAACATATCTTATCTTTGAGCTCAGAATAAGACATCCTCTGTTTTATCAAATTTGACATAGGAGAGCTTGCAACCTTAGAGCCAAAGCTTGCAACCTTAGAGCCAGAACTTGCAACCTTAGAGCCAGAACTTGCAACCTTAGAGCC
>JAJWFY010000027.1:19879-42679 GCA_021615735.1 Segatella copri
GAACTTGCAACCTTAGAGCCAGAACTTGCAACCTTAGAGCCAGAACTTGCAACCTTAACTGTCATAGGCAACCGATACTTAGTTCCTCTACCATATCCCTCTTGAACCAGCAATTTATGCTTACACATATCTTTCAACAAATCGGCGACTTCTGCCTTATGCTGGTTAAGGACAACCCTTAAGCTCTCATTTGTAATATATCCATCTGTACAAGCTGCATTAAGAGTCAACAGGCGTTCATGTCCCAAAGAAAAAACTTCTGTTCCAAATATGAGAACCAATCTTTCCTTTGTTCCTTCATCCATCATCGACTCCATCATCATTGTGAGTTCCACTAAGTCAGGCTGACTTAATGTTCTCAACATAGGTGCTCTCCAATTTGCAAATCGCCAACCTGCCAATATCTTATCAACTCCACTTCCCGCTTTTTCGGCAGAGCCAATCAGCATAAACATCTTTTGAAGAGTCTTGTTGCGACATACGCTAGCACTTTCTCCATAATATTGCATTTTAGAAACCAACAATGTTCCCGGGTTAGTAAAAACAATTTTATTGCTATACAAACGCACTACCATTGTTGCATTTTCCGAATAATCGGTATGAATACAAAGATTTACTAATGCTTCACGTACAGCCACATGCGCAGGGGTTTCATCTCGACGAATATTGCCCTCCAAGATGAAAGGTTTTGGCAAGACCGCTGATAATCTTGGAAGAACACGAAGATAGAATTGGAATAAATTTGCCTCCCAAGTTCCATCAGGACAAATACGATTGGTCCATCGTATTTCAGGATTATCTGACAGCTTTTCTTGGTAATCAGGAAAGAAGTCGGGGCAACATTCATTATCAGTAATGGCGTCTTCTTTACCAAACATCAAAACTCCTGCCATTGTAAAACCTTCTTCTTTCGTTCCACGATCTGTACGATAAGCACCTATCTTTTTAAGAAACTCAAAATCAGACAAAACAGACCAAGGATGGTCTGGCTTTGCCAACTTAAATAATTGACGATATTGAGCAATAGACTCCATATCTAAATCATCTAATGAATAATTTCTCAAAATGCGGCTATCAGCGGGATTAGAAACATTCGCATCTGAAAACATACGCTGCACTTCTCGCTCCGTACATTTATAATCACCTTCATGATTGCGCTTAAAAGTACCATTGTAGGGTTGAGACGTTCTATAAACAGGACGCTGTTCTCTGGATGCACGAGGAATAAAGAATAACATAAGTTTATGACCTTTGTAATCTTCTACCACGACATCTTCTGTTTTTAACAGGTTACAACTAACCGTAGCTCGATTATTCACATTATTCCAAAAGTCCTTTGTATATTTCTCAATCTGTTCATCAGATAGATTATCTATATAGAACTTACCTTTTTTTTCTATTACTCCAAGCACGATAACTCCTCCTTCGCTATTGGCAAAGGCTGAATAGGTATCCCAAAAGCTGCCAGGAAATCCACCGGCAGCACTTTTAAACTCCAAGTCATCACTCTCTATACTATTCAAGAGTGAATCCAGATAATCCTCGAAGTTTAATCTATCACGTACTTCTAACATACTATTCTTTTATATTCTTAAACTAGATACCATCCAGATATCTCATAGGTTGCAAAGATACGAAAAACTATCAGAAAAGCAAAATTTTAGGGAAATTATCTTTCTTCCTTTATTGATACTTGCTTTTTTTTATCTATTTTCTTGCAAGTTTAAAGTATATTTCATAATTTTGTAGCCCAAAACATCATTATAGTTTTCATAAAAAATAAGAAATCCAATGAATATTCAAAAACTGAAATATAAATTCCATAGCGGAAAAAACAGCAAACCCTGGTATTACATCAAGGAATACGCCCGTCTTTATACTCCTGCCTGCATCCTGATATGGAGGGGACAGCGTTTACTAGCCAAAGCCAAGAAACGCAAAGATTATGACTATATTCTAAGCCGAGTAAACTACTACAACAAGCTTACAGAAAACTATCTTCATCTCAACAAAGATTTGTGGGAAAAGAAAGCTGTAAAAGTTGCAGAACAGCCGATGACCCGCCAGAAGGTATATTATCTGGATACCTTGGAGTATGCCCGCTGTTTTAACGGCAACAACAAATGGAATCTCCTGCCTGGTGACATCACGTATGTGGAAGATATTCCTACCATTGTAAAAAGCCGCCCAATTCATGGAGAAAACCAGAACTCCGTATTGCTCAAGATGGACAAGGTACGCCATTTTATCTTCGTGAAGGATAAGCTTTCGTTTGCAGAAAAAAAAGACCAGGCTATCTTCAGAGGGAAAATAGCCTGCAAGGACATCCGTGTGCAATTTGTAGAGAAGTTTTTCGGAAATCCTCGCTTCGATATCGGAACCATAGATCTGATTAAGCCAGAATGGAAGAGCGACAAGATTTCCATCTACGACCATCTGAAATACAAATACGTGATAGCACTGGAGGGAAATGACGTGGCAAGCAATCTGAAATGGATTATGTCTTCCAATTCCATCGCCGTGATGCCTAAGCCATATTATGAAACTTGGTTTATGGAAGGAACTCTGAAGCCAGACTATCATTATATAGAAGTAAAGCCTGATTTCTCTGATCTTGAGGAAAAGATGGACTATTATACTGCTCATCCAGATGAAGCGCAAGCTATCATCAACCACGCTCACGAATATGTAGAGCAATTCAAGGATAAGCAGCGTGAGGATATCATCTCGCTGATGGTTCTAGATAAGTATTTTTCTCTGTTAAAATCTAAGGATTAATGTCTAGAAAGGATTCTTTCAATTATGAAAGAACAATCCTACCGATTATTCGATGGGCAGAATGATGACAGATAAGACGCCTAGACTGTGGCATGTAGTAGGCAGCAATCTGAACTATGCCTTCATCATCAACAACGACACCATTCTGGAGAAGACTGCCGATGGTGCCCTGGATGTTTATGATGCCCACATGAATCCTGTAAAGAACTACCGTCTGCCAGCTAAGCAGTTTGACAAAGCCATCAAACAGCTTAACAGGTTCTTTAAATAAGAAAAGGTAAATTCCCCAAAAGCCCCTTCCGCATTCCAGTTTTTCATATACCCGGAATACAGAAGGGGCTTTATCCTTTTATGCTTCCTTCCACACTCTTCTCTTCAACCACAACGCCAAAATGGGGTCACTCATTTCCAGATGCTTAGGAGCAGGTATTGTAATCAGATCTTTCACCATCAAGGACTTCTTGAGGCGGGTTACATTGGCAGCAGATACAGAACTTCTGCAAAGATAGCAAAAAAACAAATTAAACAAGGTTGTTTTAAACAAAGTTGTTTAAAACTAGCATTTTTATTACGAATTAACTAATAGTCAATGGATTACGGGTAAGACACCAAAGAATTTAACGGGAATATTTTTAAAATACGGACAAATTGAATTTGTCCGGATGGTTGTCCAGCAGGCTTATAAGTACCAGGAAAACAATACGTTATGGCACTCCGGACAATTTGTCCGGACAAATTCAATTTGTCCGTGTTATTTTTTTATGAGAAAGGAAGAAGAAGAAAAAGGGGGTTACGGATTGAGACGAGAACCTGTTATCCGAGAAGCTATAACCTGGCACCCGAGAAACTATGATTTAGCACATAAGAACCTATGTTTTCCGACCCACAAAACTATGACTTAGATTTTTTAACACAATTTGCTTCAAATAGCTGCTGAATTTCGGACCTTATCACACACTCAAATTTGGCGGTTACAGAAGATAGTCGTATTTTTGCCCCCGTTTACCGGATATTCCGACAAGCTAACTTTTAAACATTAAATAATTATGGAGAATAAAAATTTAAGAAACATAGAGAACCTTTTAGCCGCTAAGGCAAGTACACAGCCTCTTTACGAATTCCCAGTAGACCAGCTTCCACTCGGACTCCGCGACTCGCTCTCTGGCGTGGCCGCAGAGGCACGCGTGCCTGCCCTCTTCTCAGCCCTTCCTATTGCCGCAACCTATGCTGACCGTCTGAAGGCGAAGTATTGCGACGGCAGCGATACTCCGATGGCACTCATGTCTATCATCATCGGCGAGCAGGCATCGGGTAAGGGCGTATGCCGTCGCATCGAGAACATCTGGGCGAAGAAGATGGATAAGGACGATGAGAAACCTCGTGAGGATGAAGCCTGGTACCAGCAGCACAAGGGCAAGAAGGGTGTAGTAGATCCGAAGCCTTGCATCCGTCACATTGGCGATACTATCTCGAAGTCGGCTCTGATGCGTCGTCAGCTCTGTGCCGACGGCCACACCATGTATATGTTCAGCGAGGAGCTCGGTTCGATGAAGAGCGTATGGAAGGTGTTCGGCGACTACTTCCGTAAGGCGTTCGACCAGAGCGAGGTGGGTCAGGACTACATCACAGCCACCAGCGGCGTAACCCACGCCCAGCTCAACTTCTCCGGCTGCTGCACCCAGAACATCTTCCAGAAGTTCTTCACCGATGATAACATCGAGGACGGATCTTCTTCAAGAATGATGCTCGCCAAGATGCCCGATACCTCCTTCGCACCCCTCAGCCAGCACCACGGCTACACCGAGGAGGAGCAGGCAAACATCCTCAAGGCAGTAACTCTCCTTGAACGTAGTCACGGCGTGATGGAGCTGCCCCGTATGTGCGAGGAGTTCTGCCAGTGGCTCGAAGCAAAGAGACAGCTTGCCCTGGCGAATGCCGACCGTGTGATGGATGTGTATCGTCGCCGTTCTGCCGTCATCGGCTTCCGTTGTGGCGTCATCTTCCACATTCTGGAGCAGACCGGAGAGGAGACAGATGCCTGCATCCGTTTTGCCAAGGCTGTAGCCGACTACGTGCTCGCCATGCAGATGGAGATGTTTGGCTTGCGTCTCGACAAGCAGCAGCAGGACAACGAGGCTATCCCTGTCTATAAGTCTCGAAACACCCTGCTCTTTGCCCAGCTCCCTGAGCAATTCACCCTCTTCGATGCCAGCCGTGAGCGTGGCGACGGAGCCAGTCGTGAAACCATCCGTAAGATGATAAGCCGTTGGACCAAGCGTGGTCTCTGCAAGAAGCTGAAAGGTGGCGACACCGAGATCTGGCAGAAGCTTACCCTCTCGGCATAAAGCATCTTGAATCTCCTGAAACAGTAAATCCCCCATCACGCAGCCAAAGCGTGATGGGGGATTACTGTTTCTGCTAATATCGTATTTAATTGCTGATGGCAACCGATACTATAGAAACAAAAGAATATTACAATATCAAAAAATATACCCTAGGGTATAATACCTTTGGGTATAATTTTATAACTTCATAGAGAATCAGCACATTAAGCATCAAATCAATATACCTTCCATATATAATTCGATCGTCAAGAACCAAGAACAGAAGACGAAAGAAATCTGACAAGCCCTATTTTATTGCTGATGTCGCTCGATATATTCAGCAGCCTGGATATTCGAGAACACATAGTTCTTCAAATCCTGAAACTTAGACTCCTGCTTGGTTTCCTTCAGATTGCCATTCGGCAACACATCATAGCAGAAACTGCGGTTCATCGACGGATTATAGACGAAGCAACGCTGATGGTCTCTTGCCACAATCTGGTTGTCTGCCGAATAGAATACCATCGGGCGCTGCTGCTTCAGCAAATCCACACCGAAGCCCTCGTACTCATAATTCAGATTCATCAAGCCGAAAAGCGTAGGCATCACATCCACCTGCATACCCAAGCCCGCATACTGCTGCTGCGGAACACCAGGACCAAAGATGATGAGCGGAATGTGGTTGTAAGACTGCGGCAACTCGCCCTCGCTCTTACCCACCAGCTTACCATGGTCTGCCTGAATCACGAATATCGTGTTCTTATACCAAGGCTCCCGGCTTGCCTTCTTCAGAAAGTCGCCTATCGCCCAGTCGGCATACTCCACTATCTGCGTTTCCTTCTCCTTGGTCTTCGGCTTGAAGAAATCAGGAATGATATATGGCGGATGATTGCTCACGGTGAGGATGGTAGCCATGAAAGGCTTGCCCGTCTTCGCCTTCTGGTTGATGGTGTTGAGGGCATAGCCCATCTCGAAATGGTCGCTCACACCAAAGCTGTTCACCACCTCGCTCTTAGGATAGTTCTCCTGAGAGAAAATGTCATCGTAGCCATTGGTCTGGAAGAAGGCCTTCATGTTGTCATACTGTGCCTCGTGAGTCATGAAGAACATATTCTCGTAGCCATACTTCTTCAACACCGTGGCGATACCCTTGCGGCGTGGAGTTACCGTTCCCTTCATCAGGTTTCGGAACATGAGAGCAGGGAAACTGTAGAGCGTAGCCGTCATGCCATGGTTGGTATGGATGCCGGCACTATAAAAGTGGGTGAACGCCAGGGAATGATGATAGAGCGAATCGAGCGTTGGGGTGAGCGGCTGCTGATTGCCGAAAGTACCCAACAGGTTTGCCGACATCGACTCCATCAGTATCACCACCACGTTAGGATGATTCTTCTTCATCACCAGGGAATCGTTCACCACCTCACGTTTCAGAATATTCGTGCTATCCACCTTTCCCGTGATACCCAGCCACTGGCGGGTATTCGTGATAGCCTCAGCGTATGGCATGAGATGCAACTCCTTGTTCTCCTTGCGCATATCGTCGAGCGCAGAAGTAAGGAGATTGAATGCCGGATTGATGCCGAGCTGGTTGAGGAAAGAATCCTCGCAATAGTAAGCCTAGCTCACCTTGATAGGGTTATAGCCCATTCTGCCACGGATGCCGAAAAGGCAGGCGCCTATCATCACAGCAGAAATGAGGAAACGGCTGACTACCAGCACCAGGTGCATATTGTCCTTAGGCAGAAGGAAGAGCCCCTCGAAGTAGCGGCGCAAACGGACGAGCGCATAGATAAACGCCCCCGTAAACACGAAATAGAGGGCGATATAGAGCCAGTAGGAAGACTCCTGCAAGAGCATGCCCGATGTGGTGGCTACATAGCCGAACCACCCGAATATGCTGGAATTGATGTTCTTGAAGAAATACTGGAAATAAGGAGTATTGGCTGCCGAAGGCATGAAGGCAATGGCAAACCATACCGCATACCAGATGTTGATGCCACGCAGCAAACGGCGATGACACCACCCCAGGCTGGCTGCAATCAGGAGCACAGCCACAGGCAATACCGAAATATAACAAGCTATGACATTATCAAACCATACACCCTTGACAAACGCCATTACCCTACTCGCCTCTGCATCTACAATCATGCCATGCAGGGCGATGAATTCTACCAATCTGAACAGAGTCATCACCAGCAATGCCAATACATGCACCGAAAGGAGATACCCAAAAGCCTTAAAATATCGTTTCATTTTTATTCTACTTTAGAAATCGGGTGCAAAGTTAATAATTATATCCCAATAAAAGCAAAATTTCCTGCCTTATTCTGTCTATAAACAAATAATTATATGTAACTTTGCAGCCAAAATAACATAATAAGACTTCGATAAGACATGAACATCAAGTACAACAAAGCCCTATGGCTCATCATCATCCTGGCTATCGTGATGATGATTCCGTTCCTCGGACTCACAGATTTCAATACCAAGGGAGAGCCGCGCGAAGCGGTGGTTGCCTACACCATGCTGGAACATGGCAACTGGATTCTGCCTATCAACAACGGAGGTGATATCCCTTACAAACCGCCATTCTTCCACTGGTGCATCGCCTTCTTCAGCCTCTTCATCGGCCATGTGAATGAGTACACCTCCCGCCTGCCGTCTGCCGTATCGCTGGTATTGATGACCATCGGCGGTTTCGTGTTCTATGCCAAGCGCAAGAACGCCCAGACCAGCCTCATCGCAGCCATCCTTACGCTCACCGCCTTCGAGGTGCACCGTGCGGGTATGAACTGCCGTGTAGATATGGTGAACACCGCCTTTATGGTGGGAGCCATGTATCTGCTCTACCGCTGGTGGGAGAAAGGAAAGCACCAGTTGCCTTGGCTCGCTATCCTCTGCATGAGTGGCGCTACGCTTACCAAAGGTCCTGTGGGCATCATTCTGCCTTGCTTTGTGATGGGCGTATTCATGCTTACCCAACGTGAGAACTTCTGGGGCATCATATGGCGCATGGCTCTAACCGCCCTGCTCTCGCTCGTTATTCCTTTCTGCTGGTATTATGCAGCCTATCTGCAAGGCGGCGACGAGTTCCTGCGCCTAGTAAAGGAAGAGAACATCGACCGATTCATGGGCAAGATGGCATACGAATCGCACGAGAACCCAGCGTGGTACAACCTTCTCACGCTCATCATGGGCTGGTTGCCTTACACCTTATTATTATTGTTCTCGCTCTTCATTCTGCCATGGAAGAAGTTCTCGAAGACCCGTTTCCTTGAGAATGCGAAGAAGGCTACTCCGCTGCAGGTGTTCACCTGGCTCGCTTTCCTCCTGGTACTCTTCTTCTACTGCATCCCAAAGAGCAAGCGCAGCGTTTATCTGCTGCCATGCTATCCGTTCATGGCCTATCTCATCGCCGAATACATCGTTTGGATGATGAAGGAGAAGATGGGAGCCTTGAAGGTTTATGCTGGGGTGATTGCTTCGATAACCCTGATTCTCAATATCGCCCTGCTGGTGGTAAAAAAGGGATGGGTACCAGAAAGCATCTTCCACGGCAAGCATGCCATAGACAATATCGCCATGCTCCATGCGCTCGAAAACAACGATTTGCTCATCCCATGCAGCATCTTTATGGTTATCACTTTGGGGGGAGTTTACCTCATCTTCCGAGCACTCAAGAAGAAGAATCCAGGCAATATTGTTTCATATACCCTTGCCACCATCGTGGGTCTCTTCCTGATGCTCGACTCCAGTCTGCAGCCACTTGTACTCAACACGAAGGCCGATAAGCATCTGGCGCCGGTTATCGAGAAGAAGTTTGATACTAGCAAACTCTATTCTTATATGTCGGTAGATATGCTGCATTTCTTCAGCCTCAACTTCTATCTAGGCGATAAAATCCAGCAGTTTGACAAGGTATTGCCACAGGATGGTGTACTGATGATTCCGGAAGAAGACATGCCTGATTTCCTTGAGAAATTCGGCAAGGACTACACCTTCCAGAAGGTTTGGGAAGTAAGAAAGACGGTAGAATGGCACAACAAGGTAGGTTTCTACCGATTCGTGAAGACTAGTGCCAATATTGCACTTAACAAGTGAGTAGTGATTAATTATTAGTGATTAGATACAAAAAAAGCATCGGGATTATAAGTACCGATGCTATTTTTGTATCTATCAAATTGATATTCTTCTTATTTTCTTTCTTCGATAAGATTATACTCTTTCTTCGATAAAGTATCGAGGACGGCGCTTCACCTCGGTATAAATCTTGCCGATATAGACGCCCGTAATGCCTACGCCCGTGGTGATGATGCCTCCGATAAACCACATGGAAACAAGCATGGAGGTCCAGCCCTGGATGGTCTTGCCCTGGATGGTCTTGCCCTGGAAATATTCTACCAAGGCAAAGATAATCATGATGACTGCCACCAAGGTCATCGCCAAACCCAGGAAGGTGATAAACCTAAGAGGTGCTACGGAGAACGAGGTGATGCCATCGATACTGAAGCTCAGCATCTTGGTAAACGGATACTTACTCTCACCCGCCTCACGAGCCTTGCGGTCGTAATAGACGAATCCCTCCCGGAAGCCCAACTGGCGTACGATGGATCTGAGGAAGAGATTGCGCTCGGGATACTGCATCAGAGCCTTCAGGGTGCGGTTGGTCATCATGCGGAAATCGGCATGATTGTAAACCGTATCCTTATCCACACTCTGCATCAGCTTATAAAAAGCCTGGGCGGTAAAGCGTTTGAAGAAGGTATCGGTCTTGCGCTCCTTGCGCACACCATAGATGATATCCTTGCCTTCCTGCACCTGGCGCACCATATCCACGATAACATTCTCATCGTCCTGCAGGTCGGCATCGATACTTACCATCGCATCGCAATGGTCTACCGCAGCTTCCATACCTGCCCAGAGCGCATTCTGATGGCCTCGGTTATGCGACAGTTTGATGCCATGCACATATCCATGTTCCTTGGCAGCATCCGAAATCATCTGCCAAGTATGGTCACGACTGCCATCGTCGACAAGCAGCAGTTCTGTGTCGGCATCAGTCTCTTTCTTAATCTTTCTGATCAATGCCCCCAGCACATCTAAGGTCTTAGGCAGCACTTCTTCCTCGTTATAACAAGGGATAACTATCAATATCTTCATTTGTAAGCCAGTATTTATTCAGATGCAAAAGTAACTCATTTTTTCTATTTAAACAAGAAAAACGTTTAATATTTTTTATTCTTGATATATATTTCCCGTTTTTCTCCATTCTTTCTTACCATTTCCACTTTACCTGTATCTCCAGATCGGATTGCGAAGAGCGGGAGATTTCCTGCAAACCAGAAGAGATGTGAGAGCGGTCGAAATAATCGGTTGTACCCAATTTGGCGATAAGCAGCAGATGGGAACCTATCTCTGAGCGTGCCACCAAGGCGTAACGGATGCCCTCACCGTAGTAGCTGCCGAAACTCATCTGATAGAGCAGACCAGGCTCATAAGCGTAGATACGGGAGGCGAAATCGGAAGTATGGAAATAGCCCAGGCAGCCTCTCAACGTTTCTTTCAACTGCTTCTTCCATTTCCATTCCCATCCTATATGCTCGCTCACCATATAGCCTTTACTAAGCTCATCGCCCTCATTCTTCATCGTGTTTTCCGCCTGGCTCATCGTATAGTCTAAACTGGTTTTGGCGCTCCATCGTTTTTGGGATATTGTGGCATAGAGGCGCAGACGGCCGGTCGTGGTTCCCGCCTTATCCTTATAACGGAACCTTCCTCCTACCGTCAGCACTCTTGAGGGCTGGAAGAGGATATTCACCAGATTATCCCAACTCTGAGTGCTCTCCCTGGTCTGATACTTAGGCCAGGCGAAATAGGCGAAATCGCTGTAGGCTGTGATGCTCCAATGATGGGCAGGAATCCAGGTAAAGCCCAGATATACGCCGTTTTCATCCTGCACATCGCTCCCCTCGGAAAAACTGTTGCTGAAGAGAGAATAATATCGGGCAGAATAGAACCTGTGAAGAGCCATGAGCGTGAAATGGTCGGAACAGAGATAGGAGGCTGCATTGAGCGTGGCTATGGAACCGCAATCGCCCGTAGCCGTTTCACCGGAGAGGGTGAGGCGATGGGAGATGTAACCATAGCTGATGCTGGCATTCCAGAAGGCATTCCCCTCTGGAGCAAAACGCTTGTAAAGCTGGGTTTTATTAGGCGTGAGCGGAAGGGAAAAAGAGGTATAAAAGGCTGTACCTCCGATGTGCCAGCCCTGATGCCGGTAACTGATGTTGCCTCCCACAAGTGTATTGAATGCTACCTTCTGTTTAGCAATCTCATTCACCGTGCGATGCAAACCGGTCTTCAGGATGGTCTTGATGCCCCCGCCGTCAGCAGAAAGCGTAGCATCTATCTGGCGATAAGAAAGAAAGCCGGTCAGTTCGAGACCCTTTAATAAGGTATAGGTGGCGGCGGCGCCTTGCAGATAATTGGCTGAAGAACGGGAGGAATGACCGCGGATGATGCAGGAAGATGATCTGCCCAAGGAGGTTAAGGCTGAGAGTTTGCCGAAGCCGAAATCATTATTGAGTATCAGTCCCAATCCTGCGTTCAGTCTGTATCTGCCCAGGGTGATATTCTTCCATCTGCCCAGGTTCTTTACCTGAAGATAGAAGGAATAGAAGTCGTAACCCATCGTGTTCCTGCCTCCAAAGAATGGTTCGCCGGCATCCTGAGAAGCTACGAATCCCAGTTTGACGGAATTGCCGTAGCGAAACTGGTAGCGCAGTCCGTGCTTGTAAGGATAACCCAGATAGCCGTCGGTTCCGCTCGCATCGCCCTTGCGCTCATAAAAAGGAACCTTCAGCATGCCCATCACCTCGTGCTTGCCATACTGGGCGATGTTTTTAAGACTGGGAAAAGCCGGCTTGCTCCCGTCATCGGCCACATAGAAGAAACAACTCATCAGCTGGCGCTGGTACCAGCCGATACTGCTTATCAGGGTAAGCTCGCTCATACTCTTCAGCTGTCCATAGCGGTAGATATAGAACAGGATGTCTTCTACCTGTGATGCAGTAAGAAACGGCATGCGCTCCAGTTCTTCTCTCGTTGCCGTATTCAGATTGACGGGATGCTGTGCCATCTCCTCCAAATCTTCTTCATAGTCCTGCCAGGCTACATGCTCGAAATCTTCGGATGAAGAAAGGTCGGACAGCAATTGCTGCCAAGGGGGCGAAGCGGAAAGAGAATCTTCGGGCACGGCGCCCTGTTCTGAAAGAGAGGAAGATTGGGCTTGAGCACAGAAGATTTGGGAGCTGCCTACGAGAAACAGTTTCAACAAGAGGGATGTTATGGAATGAGCATGCTTCATCTGCAGTAGGCACTTCATTTATTAAATTAAGACAAAGTTACTGCTAAAATATGAAAAAGAGAAAGAAAAAGCCAAGAATCTTTCTCAATTTGAGAAATAATCTGTAATTTTGCGGCGTAATTAGTAACACAAAGGGGCTTACACCTCTTTATATATAGAAGAAGCTCCACGAAGAAAAGGAGCTGGACAAAGAACTTTGAGGAGATTTACATGAAACAGAAAATATGCTTTTTACTGGCGATGCTCTTCTGCATCACCCTGCAAACCATGGCGCAGACCGATGGCGACAACCCTGAAGACAGGGAGGTGGACATGGATACTCCTACCTTTGAACCGATGGTGAAGGTAGGAAAAGTGCTCCTGGATCATGACAGCGTGCAATATGTTCAGGTGAACAACGTGTACGTTTATCCACAGCCGGTTTTCAAGAACGCCAAGGAGCGAATGGCTTACAACCGTTTGGTATACAACATCAAGAAGGTGCTGCCGATAGCCAAGGAGGTAAGAAGGATTATCATCGAAACGGGTGATTATCTGGAAACGCTGCCTAACAAGAAGGCAAAGGACGCACACATGAAACTGGTGGAGAAAGGTATCAAACAGGAATATACCCCAAGAATGAAGAAACTCACCTATGCACAGGGTAAACTCTGCATCAAACTGGTATATCGTGAGTGCAATTCCTCATCCTATCACCTGATTCAAGCCTTTCTGGGTCCTATCCGTGCCGGATTCTATCAGGCATTTGCAAGCCTCTTCGGTGCCAGCCTCAACAAGAAGTACGACCCGAACGGCGTTGACAGATTAACAGAAAGAGTGGTAAGACAGGTAGAATCGGGGCAGATTTAACCAGCTCATCTTATTCAGAAAGCCCATACACTTAGGTATAAAAGCATTTCCAGTCAATAGGAATTGCTTTTATACCTAAGTTTTTTTGTTGATACAAGCAGAAGAAATCTCCGTTCATCGACGTTGAATGTCCGTTCAGCGTCGCTGAACGGCGGTTCAACGTCGATGAACGAAGATTTAAACAGACTGAAAAAAGAAATGTTCCTAAGAAAAGCAACAACTTTTCCTAGGAACATTTCCTTTTATATTCGAATGGGATGCCCACCTATTCCTCAGTATAAAGCACCTGAATCATAGTCTGGCCAACCGCCTTAAGCACATTCTTATCCAGATGAGCCATATCATCGCTCACGGTGTGCCAGGTAGGACCGAAACTGCTCTGCTGACAGTCTGGATAATAAGCTATCACATCTACAGTAGGAATCTTAGCCTTCTCGTTAACTGGAATATGGTCATCAGTAATCATTCCGCCATCGCTCTTAGGGAAGTAAGAGCCAAAACCTGCCTGACGGGCTGCAGCCCAAACCTTCTTCACGATGCCACCGGCATACTGCATAGACATACCTTCACGATAGAACTTGGCTCCCTGTCCGCCCACCATATCGAGGAGGATTCCGAAACGAGGATTATATCCCTCAGGCTTGTTCTCACTCCAGTACTGGGCACCCAATGCCCAAGTATCGCCATCGTCCTGAACATCAGCCCACTGAGGTGTTCCCCAGTCTTCGGTATCGAAACATACGAAATCTACGCCGATGTTAGGATTCAGCTTCTTGTCAGCCTGCAGCTGGCGGGCTATCTCCAACATGACGGCTACTCCGCTGGCTCCATCGTTGGCAGCCATTACAGGCTTGCGCCAGTTGGTACTGTCGGGGTCGTTGTCGGCCCAAGGACGGCTGTCCCAATGGGCACAGAGCAAGATGCGGGTTTCAGCCTTCGGGTTGTAATGGGCGATGATATTGGTATTCTTCAGGATGGTACCATCATAGCCCTTGAGGTCAGCCTTCTGGGTTTCTACCTCACAACCAAACTGCTTGAACTTGCTCACAATCCATTCGCCACACTTGTCGTGCGCCTCGCTGTTCATGACGCGAGGACCGAAATCGCATTGTGCGGCACAATAAGCCAACGCCGAATCGGCATTAAAGGCAGGACCTACAGGATTCAGCTTCTCTGCTTCCTCTACCTCCTGAACCTCAGGCGAACTCGAACTGTTCGCATTCTTATAGCTGATAGCTCCAGCTACCACTCCGGCAGCAACTACCAAGCCTAAAATTATCTTCATTTTCTTCGTCATAACATTAATGTTTAAAGTTCTGCACCTGCGTCATCACTCTGAGCCAGTTGCCTCCCCAAATCTTGACAATATCCTGTTCGCTATATTTGCGGCGCAACAGCTGGAGGGTGAAATTGATGAGTTCAGAAGAGTCGGCGAGACCTCTGATGCCGCCATCTCCATCAAAGTCGGTTCCCAGACCTACGTGGTCGATACCCATCACATCGATGGCATGCTCAAGATGGGCGATGGCGTCCATGATGTCGGCCTCTCCCTCTTTACGCAGGAATCCATGATAGAGCGTGGTATGAGCCACACCGCCCTTTGCTGCAAGGGCTCGCATCTGGTCGTCGGTCAGATTACGGGGCACATCGCAAAGAGCACGGCTGCTGCTATGACTGCAGACAATAGGCGTCTGGCTGATATCAAGTGCATCGTAGAAACTCTTCTCGCCACCATGACTCAAATCTACCATGATGCCCAGGCGGTTCATCTCACGAATCACCTTCTCGCCAAAACTGCTCACACCATTATGGGTATTGCAGCCGCGGGCACTATCGCAGATATCATTATCACCATTATGGCAGAGCGTGATATAAACGATGCCGCGCTGGGCGAAATGCTTCACGTTACTGATATCGTGCTCCAGGGCGAGGCCGTTCTCGATGCCGAGCATGATGCTCTTTCTGCCTTTCCGCTTATCGCTGTAAAGATCGGCAGGAGTGCGGGCTATGCTGAGATACTGGCTGTTCTTGCTCACAATCTCTTCTATCTTGTCGAAGATGAGGTCGGCATACTGCGCAGGTCCCTTTACATCGAAAGCCACCTTGCTGCTGAAGCTCTCGCCTATCTGAGGCTGTGGCAGGTAAGCTACCATCGTGGTAGCATCCTGATGACCATCGGTCATCTTATGGAGATCAACCAGGATGCGGGAATCGCGATGATCAAACTTGATGCCCTGAGGGAAGAACATCGGAGTATCACAATGGGTATCGAGCGTAAGGATGCGCTTATGCAACTGCTTGGCTGCATAAAAGTTGTTAGCCTGATTAACCAGCCATTGGAAAATCTTCAATCCTTCTTCCTCCAGCCATTCCGGATGCCATTGCACACCGAGAATCTGCTTATATTCGCTACTCTCTACTGCCTCTATAATATGGTCAGAAGATTTGGCGATGGTGCGCAGATGCTTGCCTGGCTCGCTTACCGCCTGATGGTGGAACGAGTTGACAAAGATCTTCTCCTTATTATATATATTATATAAGGTGGAATCTTTCTTGATTTCTACGATGTGGGTAGGTTCGGTACGGTCGGCATCCTGGCTGTGCTTTACCAGCTGCTTGATATCCTGACACACCTTTCCGCCCAACGCAATAGCGAGGGTCTGGATGCCCCGACAGATGCCAAGCATCGGAATCTGACGGTTGAAAGCCAATCGGGTAATCATCAGTTCGGCAGCATCACGTTCCTGATTGATGTTGTGAAGACGGGGAGAAGGCTCTTCGCCCATCCACAGCGGATTATGGTCGCCGCCACCCGTCAGAATCAATCCGTCGAGATGCTCCAGGGTATTGACGATGACCTGAGCATCGGCAACAGGAGGAATAATGACCGGCGTACCGCCAGCCGCTATTACCTGCTTATAATAACGATCACGAAGCGTAGCATCGATACCTTCGTAATTGGCAGTAAGGCCAATAACAGGCTGATGCTTCGCTTCGGGAAATCTAGAGTATGCATCCTGCAGATGCGACTCTAAGTCAAATGTTTCCATTTGTTTTATCTTTCAATAAATAATGATTCAAGATCTTCTAAAAATCGTACTCAGGTATGGAGACTCTTATTAATCTTCATCCAGAAGTACAGGAATCTCACGCTTGATACTCTGCTCAAGAGAGATGAGCGTTTCGGTAGAAACCACGCCAGGAATAGCCTGGAGCTTATTGTTGAGCAAATCCATGAGCTGCTCGTTATCGCGGGCATAAAGCTTGATCAGCATGGTGTATGAACCGGTTGTAAAATGGCACTCTACGATTTCAGGAATGTTCTGCAAGCGCTCTACCACCTTTTTATACATATTACCACGCTCCAAGTTCAAACCTACATAAGTGCAGGTAGAATAACCCAGGCTTTTAGGGTTTACATCAAAACCGCTACCGGTGATGAAACCATCCTCCATCAAGTGCTGAACGCGCTGATGGATGGCTGCACGAGACACGCCACATTCTGCGGCTACGTCCTTGAAAGGAATACGGGCATTCTTAGAAAGGATGCCGAGAATCTTTCTGTCTAGATTGTCTATTTTCTCCATTTTGTTATGTTTTATATTATTCTATATTATAAGGTACTCTTCCATACCAGATAGCAAAATTAATAAAATCTATTGAAACGACAAACAAAATGCACGAATATTTTGCAATATCCGTGCATTTTGTTGTTTTTTATACTGTTTTTAACCAAAAACCTTGGCATTTTGCTACTTTTAAAAGAAAATACATCATCAGCAAAGCCAAGCGTTGGTTCCCGATGTTGGAAGCACGCTTGCAAATGGAAGACCTGTGCAAGAAGATTGGTTTCACTGTCGAGCAGGTCAGAGTACTCCTTACAGGAAAGGCACTCAACTTTAGCGGTTCACTCTATTCCGAGGAGTACAGAAGGAAGTTCAATGTGGTGAATGCAGAAATCAAGATATTCTCTGATTCTACCAAGCCGAACCAACTGTTTTTATTCAAATAGACAGCCTATTGTTGAATGGTTCAAGGAGCAATGGAATAATCTGAAGCAAACACGTTGTCGATTTAAAATTTGATATACTTACTGCAAAGAAAAGTTCAAAAATCATTTTTGTTGCCTGCATTTCCTGAAAATATCTTAATTTATTTGGTGGTTTGACAAATATTGCTTAATTTTGAGGCGGTTTTCATGAAATTTGCAGTCGCATATAGCATAGTGAGTAGAGATTCACTTCTGAAAATGTTACTTGTGTTGCAATACCTACGCCGACATGATGTTCTCACAATGCATTATTGCATGTGGGGTTACAGCATAGGCAAGGGGGCCAATCACAGAGGTAATGAGAGCCACTATTTATGGGAAGCGTTTATCATGCGCTTTGTAACTTGACGTCTTGAAATTCTCGCAAAGTTTCAAAATGATTCAGTCACGTGACAAGGCAACGATAGATGCTCATGGGGATGTTTTTATAATGCCCTAATATCATTCAGTACATCTTATATTATATAAGGTGTACTTGTATGGTACGATGGGACAATTATATCAACTATCGGCGTGGGTTTCTGTTCGTTGCTCGTTCTTGACTGGATGGGCAATGCGAGAAGCCTCAAGACGTAGGACGAGTGACAAGATCAGACTCCTACGCTTTTTCGTTTATAGTCGATAACTTTTTCATGTTATATTTTTGCCGACACTTGGGAGTCAATAGGCTATTGTAAACATATATGAAAAAGATTGCGTTTACATTTCTATTGTTAGCAGGTAGCATTGCTTCTATGCATGCACAAGCTAAATTTGAACATGCCCAAACTCGTATCCAAGAGGGTATGTCTGAGTTTTTTGTGCGCCCTATGGTTGCAGAACTTCAGATGATAAACAAAGACTGTCAGGAATGGTCTTTTAACATCTTCCCAGGAGTTTCCCTTTCCGACATCAGTACCGCAATGCTTGAGAATGCAAAAGCTAACGCAGCTTTCAAAGCCGCAAAACTTGCTGGCGCAGACATTATCCTTGGTGCAACGTTCTATGTTATCAACAACGAGAAGACCAAAGGCTTGGATGTTACCGTACGTGGCTATCCAGCCAAGTATGTAAAGTTCCATAATTATGGTGAAGGCCAGATGGGCTCAGATGATTCTAAGTGGATAGACCCTTTACAGAATGGTGCTCGCATCCGTGCCATATCTGTTGACAACAAGCAGAACAAAGCAGTTGGCAATGAGACACGAAATAAGTAAACATCAATATAAATTCTAAAATTTCAAGACAATGAAAAAGTTATTAATTTTGGCAATCGCCTCTATCATGAGCCTTGGTGCTTCTGCCCAGCTCATCACCTCAAACACTGTTACATATAAAAAAGGTAGTGGCTACAACCGCATCGGTGTTTCGTATAACTCTATTAGTTCAAGTGCTGAAGGTTCTGAATCTGTTAGTGGAGTTTCTCTGGCATGGACTAAGGGTATATCCGTTGCAAAAGACATGCCTCTGTTCATTGAAACTGGTCTTGGTGCAACCTATGCTTTTGACGATTTGAATGCTCTTACTGCAACCATTCCTTTGAATGTAACTTATAAGTGGCCTGTAACGGAGAGCATTAAGATTGCCCCTTTGGCAGGTCTTACTTTCAATGGAAACATCACATCAGACGTTGAAGACGTGAAGTTCTTTACACTTGGTTGGCAAGCTGGAGTTAACGTGGAGTTAGGTAAATTCTATCTTGGTGTAACTTACGGTGGTGGCTTGACTGATTATTGTAAGTTCGATGATGGATACGATTCTTATAGCTTCAAGCTGAACAATCTTGCAGCAACAATAGGTCTCGTGTTCTAAAAAAAGACATAAGTTCTTTAATGTGGTCTGCCTAATATCTGTTGTCATGACGGATGTTGGGCAGATTATTTGTTTAACAATAAAAGGATGAATATATGAAAACCATGATTTTGGCAGTAATGATGATACTATCTGCTGCCTTTTCATACGCACAAGATGGCTACTTGCTGACAAAAGAAGGAAGTAGCTATATTTGCAAGGGGTCCAAGCCATGCAGAATTGATGAGAAGACAACCTTTGGAAGTGCCGCTCTTTGGGCAATTGAAAAATCCAGCAACGTTGTTGAGAATACATTGAAGTGTGATGTCAAGAAACTATCATTAAGCGTCAACTGTAATATTGCAGAAGACGAGAACTCAGACAAGGTCTATACCTTTCAACTCAACATTGCGGTGAATAAAGGTAAGATAGAATTCCTTGTAAAAGACATAAAATGTGCCCCAAAAGGTGTTTTGGCGGTTTTTAAGACGGTATCACTTGACAAATTAAATTTAGAAAAGAAGCCTCAAAATAGAGAATATATCGATAAGTTTTCTGTTTTGTGTAGTCGTTTTATGCAACAAACTATGCAAGAAATACTTGCCTCAAAAGTTGATTTGTCTCATTGGGAAGCCATAGTAGAAGGACAAGTTGTGAAAGGCATGAATACCAATGAAGTAATCTTGGCAAAGGGAAAGCCTCTTACCATTACGGAAAACTCACAACGTATCATGTGGTCATATGAATCTGGTGCAATTGTTATGATAGAGAACGGAATTGTAAGCGGTGTCTTAAATTAAGAGATAGTGCGCGGAAATGCGGCAATATCATAGGTTGGCAAGGCGGACGCAGCAAAATGCGTTCGCCTACAAAAACATCAGCATACATCTCAATCTAACAGACAATGCAGAAACAATAGCCCTCTATATCATAAAATCTTTTGTTGGAAATGCCTATCATTTGGAATATAACAAAAAAAACTCCCATTGTGAATTGCTTTCTATACAAGTGAAGAAGAGAGACTGATAGAAAGCAATTCACAACAGAAAATAAAAATTAAATAACGGAGATTTATTTTAATTATCAACAAATATGTTGTACCTTTGCGGATAAAAAGAGTTGTTAAGCTGCAAACGTATGCAGTTTGCAGAATTCAGAATTATTGCCAAATCATTACCTCTATTGAAGAGAGAGAAACTCATAAATAGCTCATTTTAAGCTATTCAGCAGATTTTAGCGTAATTTTAAAAGAAAAATCATACGCTTATTCGATAACCTCGGAGAAGTAATGATCACGCAAAGGTTTTACCACTTTATCACCCGTTAAAACTATCTGCTGGTTAAGGCGGATATCTTGCGAAGAAGCTCCAATCTTCAGTTCATACGTTCCAGGAGCTATGTTCCATTGACGACCGCCCTGATGAGAATAGTAACCAAACTGATCGGTATAGAACTTGATGCACACCCGCTTGGTTTCACCAGGATTGAGAGAGATGCGGGCAAAGCCCTGCAACTGGATAGGATGAATCTGCTGGTTGCTCTGAGTTGGCGACAGATATACCTGCGCTATCTCATCGGCACGAACCTTACCCGTATTGGTAACCTCAAAGTAGATATTGCTCGACTCTGAAGCCGTAGAGAGCTCCTTAACTGTCTGCAAGTTCTTATAGGCAAAGGTTGTATAGCTCAATCCATAACCGAAAGGCCACTCTACACGGGCATCCTGCCGGGTGGAATAATTATAGCAGATAGGCTCATAAACCTCAGTATTAGGATAGCTGACACTCAACTTAGCCGATGGTGAAATCTTGCCATAAAGAATGTCTGCCACAGCAGTACCACCCTCTTCACCAGGATACCAGGCCTGGATGACTGCTGCACAACGCTTGGCTATCTTGGAGATAACCTGCGCACGACCGCCGAAGACAACCAGGACTACAGGCTTGCCGGTAGCCAAGAGTTCCTCAACATATTCCTCTTGCTTTCCAGGAAGCTTGAGTCCGTCTCGTTCACGGTTCTCACCACAGAGCATCACATTCTCACCTACAGCTGCAACGATAACATCGCTTTCCTTTGCCATCGCCAAAGCTTCAGCCTTGTCTGCCTTCTCGCCTGAATCAACCTTGCGATGCAGGAGCTGATACTCCCAAGCACGCTTATCGCCAGACTCTTCAAACTTGGTCTCTATCTCCTCTGTCCAGTCGCAACCACGAGAATACTTAATATTAATACCCTCAGGTTTACCAGCCTGCATTGCCTCCAGCAATTTAACGATATGTGGCAAGTGGCTATCATCCCACTTTTTCTTCCAACTCTGCCAGAAATAGAACATAGAAGGGAAAGAGTAGTCGCCACACATCGCCCAGATAGAATTGGCATTAGGACCCGTGAGCAAGATATTCTTAACCTGCTTGGCGCTGTTAACATCAGCCTCCTTCACAAGAGGCAAAACACCATTATTCTCCAACAAGACGATAGACTGGCTGGCAATATCGTAAGCCGTCTGCCGTTCTTCCTTGGTATCAAGCTTCACATCCTCCGTACTATACAGATATGGATTCTTATCCATCAGTCCTGCACGAATCTTATAACGCAGAACATCCTTTACAGCACGCTCAAAGACTTCTTTCTTAACAAGTCCCTTATCCAAGGCTTCCTGTAAATACTGATAGTTTTCGCCTCTAGGGAAATCAACATCATTGCCACCATTGATAGCAGCCACAGCTTTCTGAAGAGGAGTATCTAGTCCCGGCAACTGGTCAATGGCAGTATAATCGCTCACCACCATTCCATCGAATCCGAGATAATCTCGCAAAATATCATTGAGGATCTCACTATTTGCCACGCACTTGGTACCATGAACAGCATGATAACCCGGCATCAAAGCCTTGCTACCTGCCAGACGAATCATCGTCTCATGAGGCAAAAGGATATCTTCCATCATCTCCTTCTCATCAGCATCACCGCCACCACCATATCCCAGATAGTGTTTAGAGCAAGCTCCCACTCCCTTCTTGAGGTCGCCCTGCTGAAGACCCTTGACAAAAGCAGTACCCATAACGGCAGAAAGATAGCCATCCTCACCGTATGATTCTTCCAGACGATTGAAACTTGGAGTACGGCAGACGTCTACCATAGGGGAAAGCGACAATACGCCACCCATCTTGCGAAGAGCGGTACCTGTCTGCAAAGTCTTGAGCTCTGCCAACTCTGGATTGAATGAGCAAGCCTGACCTATCTGCTGTGGATAGACTGTTGCATCTTGCGTATTGATACCCGAAAGAACTTCCTCGTGAAAAAGAGCAGGGATACCATTTGGGGTATGATGTATCAACCAATCTTGTACAACAGCCACACGCTTTCGCAAGAAATTGGCATCAACCAATTCCTGACTGGCGTACTGGGAAAAATGTCCAATACCATAAGGAATGAGCTGCTTGCATTTGACGGTATCCAAATTGCCTTCCGCATCAAAAAGCTCATCCATATACCCACTTCTCAACTGAGCGATACGCTCTGGCTGTGACATTCTACAGTAGAGTTCATCTACCTGTTGGTTCACTTGCTGCTCCGTATTGTTTATGTTACTGCAACTAGCCATCAGCACAGTTGCACATACGGTTGTTGTAATTTGTTTCATCATTATCTTTTAGGTTAAAAAT
>JAJWFY010000028.1:0-41859 GCA_021615735.1 Segatella copri
TTCAGTATTCAGTATTCAGTTTTTTTCGCGATAGTTACCTTTTTCATGGTTATAAATTGTAAGTAATTATTTTATATTATATATCACTGCTGTCCCGTTTAGAAATCATCGGGCCTGAAAAGGCTAGGATATAGCCAATCCTCCGTCTCTTCTGTTGGAACAGCTTTGTTAAACAATTCATTTAAAGGAGTCTTGTCCGTAAGGAATAGACCACGTTCTTTGAAATAGTGTGTAGCGATTGATCTATGTGCATCACTTTCTTTGCATAAGCTAAAAGCAAGTATGTGCATATGGCAATCCAGATTTGCAGATATATGGCATTCTCGGAAGTTCCATAAAAGGATTTGATGTGAAGGTGTTGCTTAATCCATTTAAAGTAAAGTTCCACGTTCCATCTTTCCCTATATAATTCAGATATGGTAAGCGCTTCATATTCCATGTTGTTTGTGAGAAACCTATACACCTTACTTGTTGCATAGTCCTCATAGGTTACCATTCTAAGTTCTTCAGGATACCATTTGGCAGTATGTAGTCCTGTTAATTTGATACGTTCATCAGAAATGATACCAGTACTCTTGTCAACTTCGGCTTCTGATACAACTTCAAAAAGCATGTTATCTTTTGCCCTAGTAACAAAGAATGCATTCTTCTTAGTTATCAACTTGAAGAGTCTGTTGAAATCTACATATCCTCTGTCCATCAAATAGATAGCAGAAGGTTCTATGTAGAGATCATCAAGAGCTTTTACATCATTAACCGATGCAGAAGTCAAATAAACTGAGACTGGAAGATTTCCTCGCAAATCGACTAATGTGTGCATTTTGATGCCACCTTTGTTTTTGCGATACTTTGCCCAAGGACATAATTTGAGACACAGACTTATAGTACTGCTATCAAAAGCATATACCATGTTGTCTAGGTCTAATCTGAACTTGTCTTTGACATAAAGAGGACGTACTTTTTTCAAAAGAACGTCTGCAAAATCTTTATAGATATGCCAATCTCGCTTCTCGTTAGCTTTTGCTAGAGTATTACGTGGTACAGCATAACTAATACCACAATGGTAAAGTTTGCTGGAGAGTGCCGTAAGGCAGTTTTCTATATCTCGAAGACTATCACGACCTGTTAATTGAGCATAGCTCATTACTAGGAATTGGTCTTTGCAAGAGAAGTTTCTTGCTCTGTAGTTTCCCTTATAACGGTCTACACAAGTTTTGAAATCACGTTCTGGTATAAGTGACATAATCTGAGAGAATATAGTTTTGCCTTTGTTCATCGCACACGTATTTTAAATATGCGTGCAAAGATACAAAATCAAATCGAATACACTATAAAAAGTCCGTAAACTTTTGAGTATTAATAACTTATTTAATAATCGTCTCGTTTTAACGGGACACTAGTGATTATATATATATAATACTATCTATACAGAGAATGAGAACAACAGCGAAAAAAACTGAATACTGAATACTGAATACTGAACACGTTTCCTGCAAATAGGTTATTACTTTGTAATATGCTGATTTATACAGCAAAACTCAGCTTCTATACCGCGAAAACATAGAGATGTGCCCCACAAAACATAGAGATGTGCCCCACAAAACATAGAGTTTGTTTTTTTTTAGCTAACTTTCAAATCGTAAGTTTGCTGAAAATCGCTCCTTATCACATGTCTAAATTTGGTAGATACCAGATTAATTCGTATCTTTGCACCAGCAATCGAAGGAAATGTCTTAGGTGCCTGAAGGCGGTCTTCTATTAAGACCTACGCGGGTCATAAATGATGGCAGGCGCCGGTCATCAATGAAGACCCCGAAAACGGCAGGAACGGGGCGTTCTGGGGAGTTGCAAAACAAAGGACTCTAAACATACTACAAACGACTATGATTAATTACAGCATCGTAATGCGTAGCGTGAACGCAAATCTTCTGGAAATCAACCAGGCGAAGTCACGCATCAACCAGGCAAAGAAGGAGGGTACAACCCCTGACCCGAAGGACCTGGAACTCGTGAAGACTGAGAAGCAGAATGCTTTCGCCATCTCACAGTACACCGACATCATGACCATCGAGAAGTTTGCCAAGCACATCACCTCTCATGGTAGTGTCTATTCGAGAGCTGACATCAGCGCCATCCTCTACATCGCCGTAGACTGTATGCGTGAGATGTTGCTTGAGGGTAAGAAGATTCGTCTGGGCGACCTCGGTGATTTCTCTCTCCTTCTCACCTCAAAGGGTGCCGAGGATGCCGACAAGTTCACCTCGCAGAACATCACCGGTGTGAAGGTTCAGTGGGAGCCAGGTCAGGAGTTCAAGAACCTTCGCGATGACGCCGAGTTCAACCTCGTAGCCAGCCGCAGCGCTCAGGCAGCCGTTATCAAGGCGATTAAGGAGGGTAAGACCAACGTTGACCTCAACGCGCCAACCACTCCGGATAATACGCCAGGCGGTTCTACCCCAGGTGGTTCAAACACCGGTCAGACCGGCAGCGACGGTCAAGGCTCTGAATCAACCGGCGTTACTACCGGCAAGGACGATACTGGCGACGGCCTTGAATAGACCAAGGATAGACTGGCTAGGGTGCTAGCCCCTAGTCCAGCCTATCCGCCCCAAAAATTCAACATTCAACATTCAAAAAAATGAAAGCGAACACTTGGAAAACAATTCTGCAGATAGCCATCAGCATTCTGACCGCTATCGCTACTACGCTCGGAGTAACGAGCTGCATGGGATAAAGAACATGGAGTCTACCTTATTATAATAAGCAGACTCATCCATAAATAAATCGACCGCTCACCTCAATACGAGGAGAGCGGTCTTTTTTTGTTTCTACCTAAAATCCGGTCATTAAAGTCACGGTCATTTTCGGTCATTAAGGATTTTTGGGGTTCAAAATGCGAATGCACTGTGTGCGCAATTGAATTGGAATGCAACGGTAACCTTTCCGGGCAGCATGCATATTGTATTTCATCTGCAATTTAATCTTCCCTCTTCATTTTTCTTCTCCCTATGTCAGTTTTTTTTCGCCACCGGATTGTAGTTTTGCAGCAGAATTGACAATAACTCTATATAATAAGGTATGAATGCAGAAAGAAGAGGGGTTAGGAGTCCCTGAAAATAAAATATAAGAGGAATCCATAAGATTTCTTGTTAAATGTTTGGTGGTTCATCAGATTTTTACTAAATTTGCCATTGGATTAGTGACAGGGCAGGGTAAAGTTCTCGCTTGAAGTCGCTATGATGCAGAGAAACTGATAAATTAATCTAGAATGAGTATGAGTGAATCCAAACAAGCATATTATGAAAAGCTAGTTTATAATGAGTTAATGACTCATGAATTAGTGAATTACGATAGAGTGCTGGCTAAAAGTAAAACACTTGAAGCTTTATCTGATAGGCAGAAGAATTGTACAGTCTCTGCTTACTCTGATTATAATGTGTTGAAGAAGGCTTTTATTGTAGTTATAGATTTGTTAAAGTTGGTAGAAGGAAATGATTGTGTTGTTATGGAAGGAGGAACACGAAATCGTGTTTTTCATTATGTAGGAGAAAGGTCTGATCCTCTAGGCAACACCAATTGTCGAATGATAAAGGATGTAAAGCGTTATTGGGAATTTTGTCAAGATTCAGGTGGCTTTTTCCCTGAAGCTTGGCTAGATTACTTTTTTAAAGATACGTTGAACTTACAAAAATTGAAGGAACGTAAAAGAAGACCTCTGGTTTGTGTAGGCTTAGATCGTTCTTTAACACATTTAGAATATTTACCAAATTTATATGAAGCAATAAAGAAAAGGCAAGTTTTAAAAATTTCTTATGCGGAACGCTATGGTGATAGAACAGAGTTGATATTCCATCCTCATCTCTTGAAAGAGTATAATGGTAGATGGTTCATCTTGGGAGTGAATGAAGATGGTAATTATGGAAAGTATTCCGTAGACAGAATCTATAGTTATTGTATAGTTAATGGGGTGGATTATGTTCCAATGAAGGAAGGTGAATATAAGTATTGGAATCAAATAATAGGAGTTTCTCATCAAGAATGGACTGATGTGGTACATATAACGCTTAAAACGCATTCTCTTTATAAGCATGGATTGTTTGTCAGCAAGCCTTTTCATGAATCGCAGCATGAAGTTTTAGCTTTTGGAAATCATGATGGCGAAGAATATGGAATGCTATCTATAGATATTGTACCAAATAAAGAATTTTATGGTCGTATGTTGCTGTATGGGGATGACATAGAGGTTGTTTCTCCTTCTGATGTGAGAGAGCAAGTTAAAAAGCGAATAGAGGCTTTGCGACAGCGATACTCAACATAAATGGACGAAATAGTAAGTTTATTAGTGCGGCACTAGTATAATAGAAAAAATGTTTGTTCATTATGGAAAATAGTCATATCTTTGCACTCGAAAGTGCATTCTAAGGTGGAATAAACTTTGAGCTTAGCTTCATCTTTTAGATAATGTACAATTTAGAACAAAAAAAAAGAATGATTATGAAAAAGCAAAAAAGTAATAAAGGCTGGGATTTTCTCGACGCATGTACTTCTGAACAGTTGAACCTTTTAAAGGAAGTTCTTTTTATCGATGACAAAAAGAGAATCTCTATCGATTTGACTGATGGAGAATGGAAGCGAATGGAAAGAAAAGTCGGTAAGGCAGAAATAATAAAAGCTTTATCGGTGGATGGTAAGAATATAGATTATTATGTCTATTTGAAACATGTCGCAGATATACTGAAAATCAGTAATATGCATAGCAATAGTTTCGTGGATTATGAGGATGCTATACTTCTTGCTTGCTTAAGGCAACTGGCATTAAAGAAACCTGTTTTTTTTAAAAATAATTATAATTTGGCAGCAAGCTCTGCTAAGGATGTTGTGGAAGAGTTGGAAGTTAGATTTACGACTTCGCCAGCTCTCAGAATATCTTTGCCTGTAGTTTTATCTGCTATCTATGCAGAATCTTTGTCCCTATCAAAAGCTTCAAAGAACGTGATAGATGATCGCTTGAAAGTCTTAGGAGTATTGTCTTCTTTTGGTACATATAATATTGCATCTTTGGCTACTGTTTATACAATTGGAGCTGCTTTTGGACCAATTGGTCTTGCTGCTGCTAGTGTATTTCATCTTGGAAAGATGTTGTTTTCAAGTAATATGTCAAAAGACAATATTATACCTGTAACTTGCATCCTAATCATGTTGCGTAGACAGGAACAGGATGCTGTTTGTGATAGGTATGAGGCTTTTGATGTAGTAAATAAGTTAATGTCTGACTCTATTTCTACTCTTGATCGAAAAGATGTTGCTAGGCAGAACGCAAATTTTCTTTTGTCGATTTTTATGATAATGCTAAGGACTAAAGATAGCTTTTCTTATAGTAATGTGTCCAAACTTTTTTCGAATGTAGATTATACAAAAGAAAATAGTTTAGTCAAAGGAAAAGAGATGGTTGTGAAACTTTTGCTTCCATTTGCTGATTATTTGGTAGAACATTTTTATCCTTTGCTTTTTCTTGAGGAAAATGTAGCAGGATATAATAAATTTGTTATTGATACTATGAGTCAGTATGGTGCAAAATCCTGTCTAGTGCAAGGTTTTGTGCCTAATCTTGTGAATGCATTTTCTAATAGACGTTTTTATGTCTCAGCTTCAGATAAGGCAATAGTTACACTTTGTCTTGAACTTATGGGGCGCAAATACTCTGATTTCTGTATTGATACTCTTCCTGAGAACGAGAAGTTTGATATAGCTATAGTGAAAGATAAACAATTTCAGAATAAGATCTTGTCTCATTTATATGATGGTGGAAAGTGTGTCTGTTTTATGAGAAAAAATGAAGACGATGCACTTTCTGTGGAAGATAAAGTTGTCAAGCAACTAAAAGAAGAGAACCATAACCTAAAGCAACAGTTAGACGAGTATAAGAAGAAAGAACAGTTTTGGGAGAATGCTACCCATTCTTTTCGCCATTCTCGTATGACAGGATTTCTTGGGACGATAATAGATGATATATCTTATATTTCGGAAAATATCGATGTGGAGCAAAATATAGCAGACATCAAGGAACAAGTAAAAGAAATGAAAGAGTATGTAGCACATTTTGGAAAATTCAAAGTGAGCACGTACAACTTATGGGATATAGTTCGTGATGTATTTAAGAAAACAGAGAAAAAGTATAATGTAATATGGAACTACAATTGTCAAGATAAGCCAATGGTGATTTTATCAAAAGGTATGTTTGAAGAATGGGTTTTAGAAAATATAAAAAGTAATATAAAGAGGCATGCCTTTCCTGAAGGAATGAGTTTTGTTAATCCTACAGTATGGATATCTCTAACAGAGTTGTCGCATAAATACGTTTTGAAAATATCTAACAATGGTGTCGCTTATGACGGAGATAGTGCAAAGATATTTAAAAAAGGTGAGTTTTATGGAAAAACTGGACATACGGGAAATGGATTGTTTTATGCAAAAATGTATATTGATGATTTCTTGAAGGATGGTAGTATTTCTTTAATGCCAGCGACAGAGAAATGTTCAATTGGTTTTGAAATTATAATATCAAAATGATATGGAAGAAAAATATAAAGTATTATGGTTAGATGATGCATTTGCATCTGAAAGTTCTGACAAGCTAAATGAACGTTTGGAAAAATTTCAGCAAACTCCTTTAGCGAGCTCATTTGAGATTAAAAAAGTTGCTTATGCTGAGGATTTTATGCAAGAATTTGCTAAAAATCTTTATTATGTTGTAATCTTGGATGTCTTTGGGTATTCAAAAACTGATGTAAATAATAAAAATATAACTGCTGGGTTTCAAAGTGCTTTGAAAGTTGTTAGGAATTCTTCTTGTGTAAAAATAGTTTATACAGGAGAAACTTATCAAAAGAATGAAGACTTCCAAAAATATATTGAGAATAATGCAAAGGATGAAGGCTTTGAAGTCTTTAATAAAATAGAATGTCCTATTCCTGATTTATTTAAACATATAAAATCAAAATTTGATGATTTGTTTTTTAAAGATTGTCCAACTATACGAAAAGTTTTCCTCATGGAGTCTTTGTCGAAAAGTGCAATGGGATATTTGCAAGAAGTTCGTCAAGAGTATAATGATGTTATTGGGAAGGGAGAAGAGCCTTCTCAAAAAGGCTTAAACTCGATGCGCTACTGTATAGAAACGCTCATTCGTAATGATGTGGTTAAGAATAATATTGTTAAGTTAGAGACAAAAACTCAATTAGGAGAGTGTATGTATAAATTATATGGTAAGGAACAATGTCCTGTTTTAATTGGGCAGTCTTTAATTTATTTGCTTAACTTGGCTAATAAATTAGACCATGAAGATGAAACAAGTGAAGAAACATTTAAGGGGTATGGTAGCATGATGTTTCGTGCTATTTATTTTGCCTTCTTTACTTGTGTGGAATGGTATTATAATACTTTTAAAGCTAAAAAAGAAAATCCGTTGTCCATAAATATTGATAAGGATTCCAAAACTTGTGAATCCGATAAATATACTCAGTCGCGCCTATGTGCAGGTAAGGAATTTGTGGGGGTGATTGTCGAAAAAAAGAAGAAAAAATATATAAAATTTTCTTCTATTTTTGTCGCAATTGAAACTAATGATGCAGATTCTTTTCCTGAGGGTAGTAATGTAGCATTTGTAGCTCAGTCTCGCCCAAGAATCAAGAATTCAAATGAAGATTTTTGGTTTACTACAGATGTCAAGCTCAAAGAGGATAAATGACAATATGTAAATAAATATTTAGTGATAGCTTTTAATTTCTGTTTGCATGAGTATAACCTACTTGCAATTTGTGAATCCGTAAGTGAGTTACTTGTGCAGGTGGTCATGGGGGATAAAGGTGTTTTTACTGTTTAAAGAACAAAGCCATTGAGTAAACCGTTTCTCAAAGAAATAAGGGAGGTATGATAACCTCCCTTATAAATTCATTCTTTATTTATCTTTTCCATCATATGGTGGCAGTAATTACAATAGCCTCCATTGTCAAGTGCTTCTAGCATTTCACACCAAGGAATATCGATACCACAGCGTTGACACTTATCAACTGCATTTTTCTCTATTGTCTTGTCAAAAACGTACTTTTGTTTGTCGGATAAACTATCATATCCTTTAGCTAACATACGTTTTGCAATACCTTCTTCTTTGACTTCTAGACGGCTTAAATTAATAAGTTCCTCTACAAAACCGTTAAAATCATCTTCTAGATATCTTTCTTTTTTCATATTTTTTTATATTAAACATTTTATAGGTTGCAAAAATACACATATTTCTGAGTTATCAAACATATTAAGTGTTAAAATTTCATAGCGAGCCAATTTAATAGTTCTTTTCACAAAAAATGGTCTAGGATGCCTACTTCGCAGGATGTTCTTAGAGAGGCAAACTTCAGCTCCTGCCGTTCAGCTGATGCTGTCCATCAGTCTCATTCGTATAGTTCCTAATCAAAAAGTGATATCTTACCTTATGTAAAAACTATGAATAATCTATTAAGATTGGTGCTGGCACTAATCCTTTTTCATTTTTTCTTGCTCGTTTTGAAAAGTTTGCCTATCTTTGCAGCGCAATTCCAAACATAGGGAGTGCAAAGGTCTTTGACATATTGAGGATATATTCAGAATGGTGGACATCACTTGACATTTGATGTTGTCTAACACATGATGCGTTGTGTTTATTATCTATTATTAATTTTTAATTTTATCAAACCGTTGGCGAATGACAGGTAATAATACTTGTTTGCAGCTGACACAAAAAACAACAAGTTATGAAACAGAACAACAGAAAAGAAAGTGTCATCAATGGTAAGAATGTGTTGAGAACTGTAGCGTTGGCTAGTTCTTGTTTAGCAGTAGCAGCAATGCTTGTACCTGCAACTCCTGTAATCGGAGGAATTGGGCTTGTTTGTTCTAAGACAATCCCATCTTGGTTGCGAGGACACGCATTCTTTTAATGCCCTCATTTTTGCATTGCTTCTATACGGACAATGTTTGTGTAGAAGCATGTAAAAGATGGCAAGTGAGTAATGTGACATTTTGAATAATCTTTAAAAAATCAAAGATATGAAAAAAGTAAACGACAAAACAGTAATCAATAGCGCGTCAGCAACATGTAGCGCTCAGTCAACAAACAACTATATGCAGTACCCAAAGTATCGTAACAAGCAAGGACATGGCTGGGCTGCAGAAGATGCTAATGCAATGGCAGACCGTCTTTCTGGAAAGAAAGTAGAACAGGTTGGTCGTGACAACTGCCTTAACGGTGCAGATCGCATTAGCAATGGTATCGAAATTCAGACGAAGTATTGTTCTTCCCCATCTAAGACTATAGGGGCTGCTTTTTCTGATGGTTCGTATCGCTATGGTGGAATGAAACTTGAAGTTCCAAAGGAGCAGTACGATGAGTGTGTTCGATTGATGGCTGATAAGATTCGTTCTGGTCAAGTTCCAGGTATAACAGATCCAGCAGTGGCAAAAGATATAGTCATTAAGGGCAATTGTACCTACAATCAAGCTGTGAACATTGCCAAAGCTGGAACTTTGGATTCTGTTAAGTTTGATGTAAAGACCCAATCGGTTTCTTGTTCTATCACCTGTGGTTTTTCCTTTGTGCTTGGATATGCTAAGGCTATCCGTAGTGGTAAAAGTCATGGTGAAGCCCTCAAAACAGCGTCTGTACAAATGGCCAAGTCTGGAGGTACTTCTTTGGTTGTAGGTGTTGGAACACAACAGTTACTCCGTACAACTGTCGGTCGTTCAATGGCATCGGCTGCAACAAGTTCTGCCAGGACCATACTTGATGTTGCAACAACAACTCAAGTCGGGAAGACTGTTGTCGAGAAGACGGCTTCGGCGTTAGTTGGCAAGGAAGTCGTTGGACAGGCTGCGAAGAATGTAATCGCTAAGGGTATGCGAACTAACATGATAACAGGTGGAATCATGCTGGCAGCACAGACGATACCTGATGCTGTGAAAATGTGTAAGGGAAAGATGTCGGCTGGCGAGTTTGCCGAAAACACAACAAGTAATGCAGCCGGAATAGGTGCAGGCTATGCTGGTGGAACCTTTGGCGCAGCGTTAGGAACTTTTGTGTGTCCTGGAGTTGGAACAGTTATAGGTGGACTTGTCGGTGGAGTTGCAGGTGGCCTTGCTGGTTCTTCCGTTGTACGTGGAGTATTCTCGCTTTTTAAGTGAGAATACTCGCAGTAAAGCATAAGTTTTTGAGTTTTTGTAGAACACTTAGAAGGATAAATTATGAGCAAGATAGATTTAGTGAGCATATTAGTAAGACAACTTTGTGAGGTGGATGACCATGAGAGCGATTTGGCAGAAGATGCTTTGTACGATTTTGCGAGCAATCCTAATACATCACTTTCTGAAAAACAAGATGCATTAGCTTTGATGGAACGGAAAATCAAGCATATTGCTGAAGATATTGGTTTTTTCGAGGAAGAAGATATTTCTGTTAGGATAAATGATAAGGATAAGTTTGCGCTATATTCGCTTCTTGTAGCTCGACGTTATCTGATGGATCAGATGATGGGTGAGCCAAGCATGGATTACGTGGAACGTGTCTCTTACCAAAGTGATAAGTTGGCAATACTGATGGGCGAATGTTTGAAGCAAGGTACTGAGATGTGGAATGCTGTTAAGAATTCTTCATCTTTTAAGGCGAATGACTATCTGCAATATGGGGAGTATGTCTTAGAATATAAGGTTGATTCTTGTCTGGCGGTATTGGCTTTGGAAGACGATGATGTCTATGGTTCGGCTTTTCCTTTCATACATCGGCTGATTTACACTCTTGGTGAACAGATAAATCTGTTTGACAATAACTTGATGAAGAAAAAACTGATATTGGATGCTCTTGCAGATAAAGGTTGGGCTGCGGAGGATTTGCCATCTGAGGTCACTAGTTGGGATGAAAGTGTGCTTTTTACTCCAGCTTTTGAAAAGATCAAGATATGTCCTGCACTACTTGCTTTGCATTGTTCTTTGCCATACAGTATTCCTGATATTGTGAGAATGAACAACTTTGTTTGCAGAACAGCCATTACGTGCGAGAAAAGCTTTAGTGAAGATACTTACCATGTCAATGACGATATGATTGATATGTAAGTGTTTTGTGAGTAATAACAAATAAAAGATAGAAATTATGGAAAAGAACATCAGGAAAAAAGTGTGTTGGTTGGCTGCGGTAATGAGTGCCGTGCTGGTAGTATTATTTGGCTATTGGTTCTTCTTGAACCCTCATGGCTATTGGCAAAAGAAGAAGGAGGCTTTGAAGAATGAATATATGGATAGGAGGATGCTTTGGCGGAAGTCGGAGAAGATGACAATGCAACAGATGTTGTCGGACATGACGCTAATGGCTAGGGGGGATTCGGTCCTGGTTTGTTGGCTAACCGGTCTCTCGCTTCCCGTTTATCGTGACTTCATTCATGGTACTGCGCAACCTACAAGGAATGCTTGGGCTGAGACGAGATATTGGTATATGTCTTCTCTCGCTAAAGGCAGAGAATGGATGGAGGAGCGTGCCAAGACGAGGATTCACAAGAGCCTGATTTTTGTGGAATCGAGTAGATTTCAGGTGCAGAAGGATTCCTTGAAGGATTATCGTAAAGAGAAACTTACTCATACGGAGATTGAATATAATAAGATGTATCCAACTTTTGGTAAGTCTACAGATAAAGAGTTTGAAGATTGGAGAAAAGAGTATAAACGTTTTCATTTGTTCTAAGGAGTATGAATGCAAAGATAAAATTGGTGTTGGCTGTAGTTTTAGCCTTGTGTTTCTTGGGTTTGTCTATAGGAGCACTAGAGGTGGTACCCAAATATATAGAAGATAGATACTATGTTATGGGTGTGGAAGGTAAATGGTCGAACTTAGTTTCCCTTTTGTTCTATGTTATGGCTGCAATGTGTGGCTTTTATGGTTGGTTAGTGTTTAGATATATAAAATATAAAAGAAGAGATGGATAAAATTTGGGGGTATCTTGCTATGGCCTACATCTTTTTGCCCTGGCGACCGATAGTTGTATTGGTGGCAGCGATACTGTTTGTCAACATCAATGGTACGGAATTGTATGGATGGCAAGCTGGTTTGGCGCATGGATTGTTCTTCCTGCCTAATCTGGTGAGGCATCTCTTTGACGGTGATGTCCTTTTCAAGGCTACCAATTGTACTACTGGTTATCTTGTTGCCTGGTGGATAGCTACAGTTGGCTCTTGTATCGGTTGGCTCGTTGATGCTTGCTTTTCTTTTATGAAAGCATATTCATTTTTTGGGAGGCGATAAGGCAGGAGATGATTGATATCTTAAAGGATATGACGAAGAGTTATGAGACGGGCGAATGCCTGAATGGGGAGGAGTAAAAGAATCCTCAGATCGGGAACATACTGTGTGCCCAATCTGAGGATACGATGATAGTCTCCTTACCAAGATACCTTTCTATCTTGTCGATATATGATTGACGAATAATAGTTGCCCTATTTTTATCACTTATAAATGAAATTTTCTGTAAATATACGAAAAGTTTCACTTATAAGTGATAAAACTTATCTATTTTTGGTTTTTATAACTTATAGATGTATCGTATCAATGATATTAAATGCTCGTTGTAACAATTAATCTTCCTTCAGATACCAGTCTTTGATGTATCCGGAATAATGCTTGGCAAATTCCTCGGCTTGTCCTGGAGCGCAGACCTTTACTTTCCTGGCTGGAATACCCGCCCAAATCTCATGTGCAGGAACCTTGGTGCCATGGGTAACTACAGCACCTGCAGCAATGATAGCCCCTTCTCCAATGTCAGCCTTGTCAAGCACAGTGGCATTCATACCGATGAGAGCACCTTTTCTAACGGTAGCTCCATGAACGATGGCACCATGTCCCACAGATACATCATCCTCCAGGATGCAAGGCATCGTACCGGTTTGATGGATGCAGGCGCAATCCTGCACATTCACTCTGTTTCCACATCTGATGGCATCCACGTCAGAGCGCAATACCGCACTATACCAGATGCTGCAGTCATCACCAAGGATGCAGTCGCCGGTCAGTACGGCATTCTCAGCGATAAAACAATTCTTTCCCCAACGGGGAGTCTTTCCCTCTACTGTCTTTATAATAGCCATATTGAATATATATTTAAATTTGGGTGCAAAGGTAATAAAAATATTGAAATCACCTTATACTATTTCAGATACTTCTTCAGCCACAAATCGAAGAACTTGTCATATACCACGTAGGCATCATCCTGCTGGGTGATGAAATCCTTCTCCAGCAATCCCTTCAGGGCGGAATTTACAGAGCTTGGCGACGGGAGATGATATTTCTTTGCGAAGGCTCCGCTCTTTACGCTTCTGGCTTCGCCCTCTGCAGAGATGGCGATGAAGACATTGCGCTGCTTTTCCGGCATCTGGCGCAGAAGGGTCTCGTAGGTGTCTGATGCCATGTTGAGATTGTAGTTGATGGCGTCATCTACCATATCCAGAGTGCAGGTACCCTGTTCGGGAGTCTTGAGGAAGAGAACATTCATTACTCGCTGGATGTATGAAGTGACACCACCGAAACGGGCGAAGAGTTCTCCGATAATGGCAGTATCTAGATGTTTGTTGCGCTCCTCGAACTTGGCAGTGGCAAACTCCTTGTATTTCTCAATATCCAGAGGCTTCAGGTTCATCAGCGTCACGCTCTGATAGAATGGGCGGGCAGGAGATGTGAACATTTCTGCCATCAGATGGCGGTGAGAACCCGAGAAGATGAAGTGGGCATTGGTGCAACGCTGAATGTAGGTACGGAGTAAAGCTTCTATGCGGTTGTCGGCATAGTTGGTGATTTGCTGAAACTCGTCGATGGCAACAAGACATGGCTTGTCGGCTTGGTTGAGATAAGAGAATATCTCATCAAGCGTAATTTCGGGATTTACTATGTTGCCGATGCCTATTCCCCAAACAGGAGCCCCGTTGATATCGAAAGAGATTTCTGAACGGAGAGAAGAGAGTGCTATCAGGAATTTCTCCCAAGCGCTTCTGCCTTTAGGGCGAAGTTCATCTATAATGGCTTTGCCGAACATATTGACCAGATCGCTGACGGAATTGGTTGAATAGATGTCTATGATAAAAGTATAATAATCTTTTTGGATGACTGGCTGGGCAAAGCAATGGTGAATCAGCTCTGTCTTTCCGATGCGTCGAGGGGAAATCAGAGCCATGTTATTCTCATTGGTCAGCATCTCTGTGATGTGCTGGGTTTCTTCCACACGGTCGCAGAAGTATTCCGGACCGGCGTAACCATTTGTGACAAAAGGATTCTTCATTACCATATTTATACCTTATTATATATTCAACGGCTGCAAAGATAATGCAAACGAGCGCAATGTAAGCTTGCTTACAAATTGCCGAGTGCAGCTTATCTTCTGCAAAGATACAACTTTTATTCCGATTATCATAAAGTGATTATCATAAAATGATAATGAAATAAGGAATTTTATCATTTGATGATTATCATAAATAGATAATTATGACATGGAGACTCCTCTAATGTCAATAGAAAAAGGGTTGTAATCCTCGAAAAGATGGATTACAACCCTTTATACCTTATTATATATAAGAGTTAAGATAACTCTATCATATATTCATTTGTGGAAGCTGATTACAGCTGAGCCAACTCTACAACCTTATCGACTGCAGCGCTCAAGCCGTCCTTGTTCTTACCGCCAGCCTGAGCATAGTGAGGCTGACCGCCACCGCCGCCCTGAATCAACTTGGCAGCTTCGCGAATCATCTTACCAGCGTTCAAACCATGATCCTTTACCATATCATCGCTGAACATCACGCTGAGCATAGGCTTGTCGTTATAAACAGAACCTACCACGCAGATCATGTTCTCTGGCAATGCCTCGCGAACCTTGAATACCAAATCCTTGGCAGCTGCTGGCTCCATTGGTAATACGGCTGTAACAACCTTCACACCATTGATTTCTTTTGCATTCTCTACAAGCTTATCCTTGGCACGCTCTACAGCCTGAGCCTGGAACTTCTCAACATCCTTCTTCAAGGCATCGTGCTCGTCGATGTACTTTCTGATGACACCTTCGAGGTCCTTGGCATTGTTGAACAAGCCCTTCAAGGCTACGATGGTATCCTGTAAGCCGTAGATAGCCTCCTCGCAAGCCTTGCCTGTCAAAGCCTCGATACGGCGGATGCCGGCTGCTACGCTGCTCTCAGAGATAATCTTGAAGAAACCAATCTTACCGGTGCTCTTGGCGTGAATACCACCACAGAACTCGGCTGATGGACCGAAGCGAACTACACGAACCTTGTCGCCATACTTCTCGCCGAAGAGGGCGATAGCACCAAGTTCCTTAGCCTCCTCGATAGGAGTATCGCGGTGCTCATCCAATGGATAGTCGGCACGGATCATCTCGTTTACCATGTGCTCTACCTTGCGGAGCTCCTCATCAGTTACTTTCTGGAAGTGAGAGAAGTCGAAACGCAAGGTGTCCTTGTCTACATAAGAACCCTTCTGCTCTACGTGGTCACCCAAAACCTGCTTCAGGCAGTAGTCGAGCAAGTGGGTAGCTGTATGGTTGGCTGCGCTTCCCTCGCGGTTCTCGATATCTACGCAAGCCATGAAATCAGCGTTTACATCCTTTGGCAACTCCTTTACGATGTGAATGCTCTGGTTGTTCTCGCGCTTGGTGTCGATAACCTGGATGGTCTCATCCTCGCTTACGAGCACACCCTTGTCGCCAACCTGTCCACCCATCTCACCATAGAATGGAGTGTTGTCGAGTACTAACTCATAGAAAGAGTTCTTCTTCTGAGTCACCTTGCGGTAGCGCAGGATGTGGCACTCATATTCTGTATAGTCGTAACCCACGAAGTTCTGGTCGCCTTCCTTCAGTACTTCCCAGTCGCCGTTCTCCACGGCAGCGGCATTGCGGGCACGCTCCTTCTGCTTCTTCATCTCCTCGTCGAAGCCTGCAGCGTCTACGGTGTAACCATTCTCACGGCAGATGAGCTCTGTGAGGTCGAGAGGGAAACCGTAGGTATCGAAGAGACGGAAAGCGCTCACGCCGTCGAGCTGAGTCTCGCCATGAGCCTTGAGCTCGTCCATATCGCCATTGAGGAGGTTGATACCCTTCTCCAGTGTGCGGAGGAATGAATCCTCTTCCTCTTTCATCACGCGGGTGATGAGCTCCTGCTGAGCTGGCAACTCTGGGAAGGCTGCACCCATCTGCTCTACCAATACATTGACGAGCTTGTACATGAATGCCTGCTTCTGGCCGAGGAATGTGTAAGCGTAACGTACGGCACGGCGCAAAATGCGTCGGATTACGTAACCTGCCTTGGCGTTGCTTGGCAACTGACCATCGGCGATAGAGAAGGCTACGGCACGGAGGTGGTCGGCGCAGACACGCATAGCGATATCAATCTTCTCCTGCTCATCCTTGCCCTCGCCATTCTCACCTGTAGGAGTAGTGAAGCCATACTTCTTGCCAGAGATAGCCTCGATTTCCTTAATGATTGGCTGGAAGATATCAGTATCATAGTTAGAGTGCTTGTCCTGCAACATGCGAACCAAGCGCTCGAAGCCCATACCTGTATCGATAACGTGCATTGGGAGAGGTTCGAGAGAACCATCAGCCTTGCGGTTGTACTGCATGAACACGATGTTCCAGATTTCGATGACCTGAGGGTTATCCTTGTTTACCAACTCACGACCTGGCACCTGAGCCTTCTCCTCTGGAGTACGAGAATCCACGTGAATCTCTGAGCAAGGACCGCAAGGACCTGTTTCGCCCATCTCCCAGAAGTTGTCGTGCTTGTTACCATTGATGATGTGGTCGGCTGGCACGTGCTTAGCCCAGTAACCTGCAGCCTCGTTGTCGCGTTCCAGACCTTCCTCCTTGCTACCCTCGAATACGGTAACATAGAGATCGGCAGGGTTGAGTTTCAAAACTTCAGTAAGATACTCCCATGCCAAATCAATGGCACCCTCCTTAAAGTAGTCGCCGAAGCTCCAGTTACCGAGCATCTCGAACATGGTGTGGTGGTAAGTATCGTGACCCACCTCTTCGAGGTCGTTGTGCTTACCGCTTACACGGAGACATTTCTGAGTATCAACACGACGAACATCCTTGCCTGGGTCTTTTGTACCGAGGATGATGTCTTTCCACTGGTTCATACCAGCGTTTGTAAACATCAGCGTTGGGTCATCCTTGATAACCATAGGTGCTGATGGAACAATCTTGTGGCCTTTACCTTCGAAGAATTTCTTGAAGGATTCGCGCACTTCATTAGCTGTCATCATATCTTTTTTATATTTATCTTTAATTTCTTTTTCCTGTTTTGGAGAGGGGATTGAGAGTCCTCTCAGAAAATATTTTTGCCCTTTAGGGCATTTTCTTCCGAAAATCTTTGCAAAGATAAGAAGAATTGTTTAATTTTGCAACTAAATTAATTATTTTTGAAATTAAAGACGGAAAAAATGGCAATAATTCCAGATAAAACAACGAAATTGTACTATTCTATCAAGGAAGTAGGTGAAATGTTTGGTCTAAACGACTCTACGTTGAGATATTGGGAAAAGGAGTTTCCTTTTCTCAAACCGAAGGTTGCTGGCAACAAAGTGCGCCAGTATACCGATAAGGATATTGAGCAGGTAAGGCTCATCTACAACCTCATCAAGGTGAAGGGATTGAAGATTGCGGCTGCCCGTAAGTATCTGAACCAAAACAGAACGGGTGCCGAGAAATCTTCTGAAGTTCTCGACACCCTTATTTCTGTAAGAGACCAGCTCAAAGAACTCAAAAAGCAGCTCGATGGACTGGTTTAGTACTTTGAACTTTGAATATTGAACTTTGAACTTTATGATTAGCTAGGGTTACCACGCTTCTTCGCGGAAGACATTCTTGATGGTAACTTTAGCAGCTTCTTTCTTGGTGAGCTGACGGCTCCAGGCTACGCGTGCCTTGGTTGCAGCACCTGCACCGTGGTTGTTATATTCGCTGTAGCGGGCTGTTTGTTCGTTGCTCTGCTTGCCCCAGTTGTGCCATCCTTCTGGACGGATGTGGCTGCCCATTTCGCAATTCATGAAGAGGGTAGCTGCATAAGGGCGCCATGGACGGCCCAGATAAACCTTGTCTACACCTGGCTCGGCGGTAAGCTTGCACTTGTTGAATACATAGCCATATTCCTGACCGGCAGGACTGGATGCGGCTGTGATGTAGCTGTTGGCCTTGCTGCGAATCTCACAATTCTCAAACCATGCTCTTCCCGGACCAAATATGAAATCGGTGGTTCCTTCGATGTAGCAATCATAGAAGGCTGAACGGTTGTTGGCTATACCTGTATAAACGGTATCCTGATTGCCCAGCAGACGGCAGTTCTGAACCAGGATATGATCGCCTTCAAGATGTAGGGAGACTGCCTGTCCCAGTTTGGCGGCATTGTTCTCGATAGTGATATTCTTCAGCGTGATATAGTTGCCCTGCACCTTGAGGGTGTAAGTGCGGAAGGTGCCCATCTTCTTGCCTTTGGCTGCTGCCTCGGAGTCAAGACCGCCGATAGGCATCAGGATGTTGGCGTGGTCATCCCAGGTGATGATAGTTTGGTCACGGTCTTCACCACAGATGGTGATGTTGGTGAGCCATGAAGGGAGGATGAGTTTCTCCTTGTACACGCCTTTCTTTACGTAGATTACCTTGGTGTAGTCCATGAAGGCGCGGCACACTTCGATGGCCTCGTCGATGGTGCGGAATTCGCCGGTACCATTACGGGATACTACAATCGTGTCGGGGTTGTCATACTTGTTGGCTGCTGCCAGAGGCAACAGGGTCAACATCATTAAAAATGATAAGAATAATTTTTTCATATTGTTTTTAAGTTTGTTGTTTTGAATCTGTTTTATAAGATGTTGAAATCTGTATGATTTCATAGAGAATCGCCAGGTTTAAAATCCGGCGATTCTCTATTATTTATCTTTTCTTTATTATCATAAACTCCTAAGTTATAGGATTCTCTGTACTTCCTGCAGATCATCAATATTTCGGAGTTGGTTCATAATGGTCTTAACTTCTTCGCGGTCGTGAACACGGAGTTCGATGGTTCCGTCGAAGATACCGTTATCACTACTGATTGTTATCTTGTGGATATTGATGCCTAACTGGTCACTAATCACTTTACTTACATCCAGCAGCATGCCCTTACGGTCGATACCCTTGATTTCGATGGTTGCATCGAAGAGTATCTGCTTGTGCATATCCCATTTGGCATCTACGATGCGGTTGCCGAAACTGGACTTCAGTTTGGCTGCTATGCTGCAAGAGCGCTTATGTATTTCGATGCGGTTCTTGTTGTCGATAAAGCCCATAACGTCATCGCCAGGAATCGCATGGCAGCAGCTAGGGAAGATAAACTGGTTGATGTTCTCCTCGGTCAGGATGAGTGGCTTCTTCTTGTTGAAGTCTTTGCCCACCACGAAAAGATCCTGAGGCTTCACGATGCCTTTTTCTTGAGCCTTCTCCTTGCTCTTGCCCAGGAATGGGATATAATTGCGCCAGCTGCTGGCCTGCTGTTTCTTAGGCTTGCCCTGCAACTCATCGAAATCTTTATCGCCTAGGATAATCTGATGATCTCCCAATGACTGGAAGAGGGTTTCAGGCTTCTGGATATTATGAAAATCGCATAGGCGGTCTACCACCGACGCACTCATCTCGATGCTGTTCTTCTTGAGCCATTCGGTGAGTATGTTTTCTCCCTTCTTCTGAACCTCTCGTGAATCGCGGCGCAGGATGGCAAGAATCTTGCTCTTTGCCTTGGCTGAACTGACGAAGTTTACCCATTCTTCCTGTACATGCTGGCTCTTGGAAGTAAGAATCTCAACCTGGTCGCCACTTTGCAGCTTATGGCTCAGCGGAACAAGCTTATGGTTTACCTTGGCTCCGATACAGTGGCTGCCCAGGAAGGTATGAATCTGGAAGGCGAAGTCGAGGGCAGTACAGCCTGCCGGCATCGTCTTGATTTCTCCCTTTGGAGTGAAGACGAAGATTTCTGAAGCATAGAGGTTCAGCTTGATGGCATCGAGGAAGTCCATGGCATCCGGCTGCGGATCGTCCAGAATCTCCTTGATGGTGCTGAGCCAGTCGTTCAGCTCGTTCTCATCTTCTGTATATTCACCTTCGTTTCCTTCTTTGTATTTCCAGTGGGCAGCAAACCCCTTTTCTGCTACCTCGTCCATACGGTCGGAACGGATCTGTACTTCTATCCATCTTCCCTGCTTACTCATCAGGGTAACGTGGAGTGCCTGATAACCGTTTGCTTTCGGATGGTTCAACCAGTCGCGCAGACGGTCTGGATGGCTCTTGTAGATTTTGCTGATGGCTACGTAGATATTGAAGCATTCGTTTACTTCGTTTGCTCTCACCTTTGGCGTAAAGATGATGCGCACAGCAAGAATGTCGTAAATCTCATCGAAGGTAACGTGCTTGTTCTGCATCTTGTTCCAAATAGAATAAGGGCTCTTCACACGTGCTTTGATTTTGTATTCTACACCTAACTTGTCGAGTTCTTCGCGGATAGGTGCAGTAAAACTCTCGAAGAGGGTATCGCGCTGCGATTCGGTATCGGCAAGTTTATGCTCAATATTGGCATACTCCTGTGGATGGTCGTAGCGGAAGCTGAGGTCTTCGAGTTCGGTCTTGATTTTGTTCAAGCCCAATCGGTTGGCGAGAGGTGCATAAATATACAAGGTTTCGCCCGCAATCTTGTATTGTTTGTTGGCCGGTTGCGATTCCAGCGTGCGCATGTTGTGCAGGCGGTCGCAAATCTTGATAAGGATAACACGGATGTCATCGCTCATAGTGAGCAACAGTTTTTTGAAGTTTTCTGCCTGTGCTGATGCCTTATCGCCGAAGATTCCACCACTGATCTTGGTGAGTCCATCAACGATTTGTGCCACCTTGGCTCCAAAGATGTTTGAGATATCTTCTACTGTGTAGTCGGTATCTTCTACCACATCATGAAGCAGTGCGGCACAGATGCTCGTTGAGCCGAGCCCCATCTCCTCGCAGGCTATCTGAGCCACGGCGATAGGGTGCATGATATATGGTTCGCCCGAGAGGCGGCGCACACCTTTGTGCGCCTGTCGGGCGAAGTTGAATGCCTTGGTCACTATATCTACCTTCTTGCGGTGTCGCGAACTCAGGTAGGTGTCAAGCAGGTGTTGAAAGGCATCGCCAATCAACTGGTTATCAGCCTGCTCTCTTTCGAGGTCTTTCAAGTTCTGGTCATCCATAAGTGGGTCCCTCCAATAATAATGTTCTTAATTAGACTGAAAAAACTACAGCGGACGTAGTTCTTTTATTTCACTTTGATTTTCTTTCCGGCACGGATACTGTTACCCTTGATGCCGTTCAGTTTGCGCAGTTTCTTAACGGTTGTTCCGTGGCGTGCTGCTATTTCAGAAAGGGTATCACCATTCTTGATGGTTACACTCTTGTTGCCTTGTTTCCTGTTTCTGCCTCGCTTGCTGCTCTTCTTGCTGCGTGAAGAAGCGCTGTGGCGACTGTAGCTGCTTCGTGGGCGGCTATAGGTAGGCTGTGCATCGTTGACATCTACTGTAGCGCGCTTCAGAAAGAGTTCATCGGCTCTGTAAGCACAGATGCTGTCCTGCTGGTCGATGAAACTACCGATGAGGGTAGATGGAAGACGCAATACCATCGGATGGTTCAATCCGTTGATGATATCATGACGATACTGTGGATTCAGATTGCGCAGGTGCTCGATGTTGATGTTCAGCACTTTGGAAATCTGCTCCAGGTGGATATCTTTTGATACTACGATAGTGTCTGTCTTTACTGGCAGTTCGCTTACCATAGGGCAGATGTTATGATCGCAGTAGTAGTTCATGATGTAGTTGGCAGCGATGAAAGCTGGTACATATCCACGTGTTTCCTTTGGCAGATATGGATAGATGTTCCAGTAGTCAGCGTTGCCTTTTGCACGATGGATGGCCTTGTTGACATTGGTTGGACCGCAGTTGTAAGCTGCAATCACGAGGCTCCAATCGTCGAATATTTTGTACAGGTCGCTCAAATAGTGGGCGGCTGCATAGGATGCTTTTACCGGGTCGCGGCGTTCATCGATGAGTGAGTTTACTTCCAGTCCATATCGCTTGCCGGTAGGCAGCATAAACTGCCATAAACCTGTGGCACCAACGCGTGATACAGCTTTAGGGTTAAGTGCCGATTCGATAACTGGCAGATATTTCAATTCCAGTGGCAGGTTGTAAGCCTCTAATGCCTCTTCGAAAATAGGCATGTAGAAGTTACTTGCTCCCAACATAAAACTTACCGAACGGCGTAGTTTGCCGCTGTATCGGTCTATGAATTTCTGTACTACCTCATTGTATGGCATTTCGATGATGGTAGGCATTCTCTTCAGACGGTCGATATACACTTCCTTCTCGAAGACAGGGTTTACATCGCGGTATTTGCAGGTTGTATCTGCCATCATGTAAGTCTGTGCATTGTAAAGGTGGAGCAGGCTGTCGAGGTTATCTTCCATTCCCTCAGGTACTTCGATTTCCTCCTGCTTTCCGTCTTTGTCGGTAACGGTGATGATATCATCGTTATCTGTTTCTTCTGTAACGTCGGTTTGGGCATGAATGCCTTGTAAGCTGAACAGCATCGCTGCTGCCATGACTAGTATTTTCTTCATATTGATGTTTTATCTCGTCTATGTTTCTAATTTCTATTTTGCGTTATAATATATATAGGTGTATTCTAACTCCTCACGCATTAAAATGTGAGTGAGCAACTTACGCCGAGGCTTCCAGACCGCAGCGGATTGACCGTCTTGTTGCCGTTATTCAGCATGGTAGGCTCTATTCTGAGCGAGAGATCATCGGAGATGTCAAATTCCGAGAGCGATGCATCTACGTAGGCATCAATCACTGAGAAGGCATAGATGCCTATCATGACGAAGGTTCCCAAGTCTCTCCAACGGCGATATTTATCTTTTCGCTTGCGGAAGATTTCCTTATAGCGTTCTATGTTCGATTCGTTGATCTGGGCACCCAAGTGCAGAAACTGATTGTAGCTCTGGGTGTTGGGGTCATCGTCCATAATATCCATGTAGGCTTGCGAATAGTCGTGATACATCTGGTTGTTCCAGGTGATGGCGTATGTACAGCCTACGAAACCGCCATAGATGAAAGGCAGTTTCCAATATTTGCGATTGTATATCTGTCCGGCACCAGGTAATACAAGTGCCAACCACATGGCACGCTTGGTATCAGGTCGCCAAGTTGCCCAGTTGCGCTTTTTGCGTACAGGCTTTACTGGTTGGTTGAGGCTTGCCAGTTTGCTGCTGTCTTGTGCGGTAAGCATCGAGTCGATGGCTATTTTTGCCGAGTCGGCTGATGCGATGGTTGGCACATCGGTCACTTGTTTTTTTTGTTTCGACTTCTGTGCCTGTGCGCTCATCGGTGCCAGAAGCAGCAGGGTTGCCAAACAGATTTGTGATATACTGAGTTTCACTTTTATTCTTGCTTTAACTGATCGAAAACATTCATGATGTGCTCCAGCTCCTCTTCGTTGGCGAATGGAATGCTGATTTTTCCCTTGCCCTTAGCAGAGCAGGTGAACTGCACTTTGGTATTGAGAAACTGTGACAGGCGGTTTTTGAGTTGTGTAAATTCCTCAGGCATCTGAGCCTTAGCCGTGAGGGTTTTCTTACCGCTCTCGATGTCTTCTCCGCTCTTGAGTCGCTGTACCATCTCTTCAACCTTTCTTACTGAGTAGCCGTTCTTCTGTATCTCCTTGAACAACTTGATTTGCAGCGAAGGTGAGTCGAGGGCCAGTAGGGCACGGCAATGACCCATGTCGATTTCTTTCTTCTGTAGTGCCATCTGCACCTGGGCAGGAAGTTTGAGCAGTCGCAGATAGTTGGCGATAGCTGCACGGCTCTTGCCCACACGTTCTGAAATTTTCTCCTGTGTCATACCCTCGTTTTCCAGAAGGTGTTCGTAGGCGAGTGCTATTTCTATGGCGTTGAGGTCTTGGCGCTGGATATTCTCTACGAGCGCCATTTCCATTACGTTCTCATCGCTGATGGTGCGGATGTATGCAGGGATAGCTGTCAGCCCCGCAAGTTGTGAAGCGCGCCAGCGGCGTTCACCGGCGATAATCTGGAATCTGTTTTCTGAAACCTGTCTTAAGGTGATAGGCTGGATGATGCCTATGGCCTTGATGCTTTCGGCGAGCTCATGTAGGGCTTCGTCGTCAAACTCCCGGCGTGGCTGATTGGGATTCGCCTCAATCTGGTCGAGAGAAATTTCATTGATGGTACTGCTGCCCTGGGTGCGCACTCCCTCGGTAGAAATGAGGGCATCGAGTCCGCGTCCTAAAGCGTTGCTCTTTGTACCGTTGTTGTATTTCTTGTGTACTGCCATTTTTTTACTTTTAATTTTGAACATTGAACTTTCTAAAAGGGTTCAATTTCCAAATCTTAACTATTCTTGTTGATAATCTCCTTTGCCAAGGCCAGATGGTTTTTGGCTCCATTGCTTTCTGCATCGTAAAGGATAACTGGGAGACCATGGCTCGGACTCTCGCTCAGCTTCACGTTGCGCTGGATTACGGTCTTGAACACCAATTCCTGGAAGTGGCGTTTCACCTCGTCGTATATCTGGTTGGCAAGGCGTAGACGACTATCATACATGGTGAGCAGGAAACCTTCTATCTCGAGTTTCGGATTCAGCTTGCTCTTGATGATCTTGATGGTATTGAGCAATTTGCTGATACCTTCAAGAGCGAAATATTCACATTGGACTGGGATGATGACACTGTCGGCTGCCGTCAACGAATTGACGGTGATGAGGCCGAGCGAAGGCGAACAGTCTATCAGAATGTAGTCGTATTCGTCACGTATAGGCTGCAGTAATGTCTTAATCACCTTTTCGCGATTTTTGAGATTCAGCATCTCTATCTCGGCACCTACCAGGTCGATATGACTAGGTATGATGTCGAGTCCATCAATGTCGGTGGTGTAGATAGCATCGCGCACGTCTGCATGGTCGATGATGCATTCGTAGAGCGAGCAGTCTACCTCGCTGATGTCCACGCCCAATCCACTGGAAGCGTTTGCCTGTGGGTCGGCGTCCACTACGAGTACAGTTTTCTCTAGCGTGGCAAGCGATGCTGCCAAGTTAATGGTGGTAGTAGTCTTTCCTACACCGCCTTTTTGGTTAGCTAATGCGATGATTTTTCCCATTTTCTTAGTAAATTTTCGGCAAAGATACAAAAATATTGTGAGAAAGTCGCTATCTTTAAAGGTTTTTTCGTACTTTTGCACCAAAAAGAAAGATATTTTTATGGAAAATAAGAAACCGTTAGTATTAATTTCGAATGATGATGGCTATCATGCCAATGGAATCAAGACCCTGGTGAGCTTTCTGAAAGACTGGTGCGACCTGCTGGTTGTAGCACCGGAAAGTGCCCGTTCGGGATTCGCCTGTGCCTTCTCGGCTACTACTCCATTGCGCCTGAAGCGTCGCCACAATATGGGGAATGATGTTGAGGTTTGGTCTTGTAGCGGCACACCGGTTGACTGTGTGAAACTGGCGTTGGATCAGTTTCTTGCTGATCGCAAGCCTGATCTGATTATCGGCGGTATCAATCATGGTGACAATTCGAGCGTGAATAATCATTATTCGGGAACTATGGGTGTAGCTAAGGAGGGCTGTATGCAGCATATTCCAAGTATAGCCTTCAGCAGTTGCAATTATGATGAAAATGCTGATCTCACTCCTTTGCGCGATGGGGTACTGAAGGTTGTTAAGATGGTGCTGGAGAAGGGATTGCCAGAATATACCTGTCTGAATGTCAACTTCCCGGCTTTGCCTCCGTTCAAGGGTTTCAAGGGTTGCCGGATGACTCGTGGCTCCTGGATCAATGAGGTGGATCATCGCACTCATCCGCATGGATATGATTATTATTGGATGGTGGGTGAATACCGTAATGACGAACCGGAGGCAACGGATACCGACCAGTGGGCTGTGAATCATGGTTACATCGCTATTACCCCAACTAAGATTGATGTAACGGATTATGATTGGTTAAAGAATTTTGAATTATGAAGTATTACCTGATAGTAGGCGAGGCTAGTGGAGATTTGCATGCCAGCAGATTGATGCGCTCGTTGAAAAAAATAGACGAGTTTGCTGAATTCCGTTTCTTCGGCGGTGATTTGATGGCAGCTGAAGGTGGCACTCGCGTCAAGCATTTTAAGGAGTTGGCTTATATGGGTTTTGTGCCTGTACTGCTACATTTGGGTACCATCTTTTCGAACCTGAAGAGATGCAAGGAAGATATTGTGAAATGGAAGCCGGATGTAGTGATACTGGTAGATTATCCGGGATTTAATCTCAAGATAGCTAAGTTCTTGAAAAAGAACACCAATATCCCTGCCTATTATTACATTTCTCCTAAGATATGGGCATGGAAGGAGTGGCGGATCCGCAGCATTAAACGTGATATTGCTGAACTCTTCTCAATCTTGCCATTCGAGGTGCCGTTCTTCGAAAAGAAGCACCGTTATCCTATTCATTATGTAGGTAATCCTACGGCTCAGGAAGTAGGGGAGTTCAGGTCGGGATATCATCAGAGTTTTACGGAATTCTGTCAGGAGAATAATCTTGACACCTATCGTCCTGTTATCGCTTTGCTGGCAGGAAGCCGTCTGCAGGAAATCAAAGACAATCTGCCGGCGATGATTGAGGTGGCTGAGCGTTTTGAAGATTATCAGATGGTGCTTGCCGGTGCTCCTTCGATAGACGATGCTTACTATGAGAAGTTTATCAAAGGTACACCTGTCAAACTGGTGCGTAACAAGACTTATCCGCTCTTGTCGCATGCTACAGCAGCTCTTGTTACCAGTGGTACTGCAACCTTAGAGACGGCTCTTTTCGATGTGCCTCAGGTGGTATGTTATGAAACGCCTGTACCTCATCTCATCCGTTTCGGTTTCAAGCATATCATCAAAGTGAAGTTTATCTCGCTGGTGAATCTTATCGCCAATAAGGAGATTGTGCCGGAGATGCTTGCCGACCGCTTTACGGTTGATGGTATTGCCAACGAACTTTATCAGATTCTTCCGGGAGAACCTGGCAGGGATAAGATGTTGGCAGAATATCAGGAAGTTCGAACTCAGTTAGGCGATAAGGTTGCGCCGGATGAGGCTGCGGGCATCATGTTTGATCTTCTGGTTAAGCGTAGGGAAATGCTTCTCCGTATGGCTCGTGAACGTGCTGAAGCTGAAGCCAAAGCTGCAGCTGAGGCTGCAGAACGTGCGCGACAGAAGGCGATAGCTGAAGCCGAGGCTGCTAAGAAACGTGCCGAAGAGGAAGCTTTGGCGGCGCAGAAACGGGCAGAAGAAGAGGCTGAACTGGCACGAATAAGAGCAGAAAAAGCCCGACTGGCGGCTGAGGCTAAAGCACGTGAGGCTCAGCAGCGTGCAGCCCAGGCACAGTATGAGGCGCAGGAAGCCCAAAAGGGTGAACACTTTGAAGAAGAACAGGAAAAAGGTGAAATGTTTTAATAAAAAGTAATCTCTTTCAGTTCTGTGGCGGATATCAATCCGCTGCAGAACTGCTGACTAAGGCAGATTTGAAGGTATACGCTAAAACCATCATTACGGAAATCAGAAAGTATGATCCGGATAATATCATCCTGATGGGCTGTCCGCATTGGGACCAGGATATTGATATCGTGGCAAAGAGCCCTATCGAGGGTGTGGAGAATGTGATGTATACCCTTCATTTCTATGCAGCCACCCATAAAGATTATCTGCGTGATAAACTGGAGGCAAGTACTTGCGTGAGCCAACGAAGCTACTTGTGTTTTTTATGGTGATATGAAAAAAAAGAAAGGCAGGGGTTCTTTGAGGAATCTCTGCCTTTCTTTGTGCTTGGCCAAACTGCAGGTTTGGCCTTTATCTCATAAAAGATGTATTATCCAAACAACTGGATGGTGTATAGGTAGATTACTGCTGCCGGTATCGCCATGAGCGAAGAGTCGAAGCGGTCGAGCATGCCTCCATGTCCTGGCAGGATGTTGCCGCTATCCTTTACTCCGAGGGTACGCTTGAAGAGGCTTTCTACCAAATCGCCCCATGTGCCGAAGAATACCACAACCAGACCTAAACCTTCCCAACCGAGAATGCTGAGACGGTGGGCTTCCCCATCATTGGCAATATAGCCAATAATGCCTGCTGCTATCAGTACGAATATGCCTCCGCCTATGCTGCCTTCCCAACTCTTGGCTGGACTGATGCGAGGAAAGAGCTTATGCTTGCCGAAAAGCGAACCGCTGCAATAGGCACCGGTATCATTGGTCCAGAGGAAAATGAAAATGCTCAAAGGCAACAGCATGTCGTAATGTATCTGGCCATCGAAAGCTGATGTCTCGAAACTCAATACATTGATCATCGAGAAAGGCAAGGCGATGTACAACTGAGAGAGCATAGTGTAAGCCCAATCGTTGATGGCATCTTTGTTGCCTGTATACAGCTCGCTGATGAAGAGATAGAGGATGGTGAGCAGATAAGGTACGAAAACCACGAAATTGCCCACAATGCCCATGCGGAAACCAGCCACGGCAAGGAAGAAGTAAACACCCGCCACGGTGCTGATGAAACGGTTTACCGTAACATTCTCCTTCTGGTTTACCAGTCCGCAATACTCCCAGATGCTCAATCCGGTAATGAGGGCGAACAGGATAACCATTGCCCTGGGATTGAGAAAGCAAGATACCATGCACACCACGAAAAATACGCCTGTGATGGATCTTATCACTAGATTCTTCTGTTTGTCAGTCATATCGGTTTGTTTTATTCGTTCTTGTTTTCTTCCGAACCTTCATCCTTCTTGGAAGTCTCATCAGAATCTGCATTCTTCTTCTGGTTCTCTTCATGCTCCTTGATGGCAGCCTGAACTTCAGGAAGTTCCTTTACGGCGTCATCGTCTATCTTAGGCTGTTCGTCTTCCATGATTTCCTGCGAACGGCTCAACCAAGGGCGCTTGCCAAAGATATGTTCTACGTCTTCTGCCATAATCACCTCTTTCTTAATCAGAAGTTCTGCTAAGGCATTGTGGCCTTCCTTGTGCTCCATCAGAATGTTCTTGGCACGGGTATACTGTTCGTTGACAATCTTCAGAACTTCCTGGTCTATCTCGCGGGCTGTAGACTCAGAGTACGGACGCTGGAATGCATATTCGTTCCGGTTGTAAAAGCAGATGTTTGGCAACGTCTTGCTCATACCGAGATAAGCTACCATACCATAAGCACTCTTTGTGGCGCGCTCCAGGTCGTTCATGGCTCCTGACGAAATATGACCGGTGAAGAGTTCTTCTGCGGCACGTCCGCCCATTAATGAACACATCTCGTCGAGCATCTGTTCCTTGGTGGTTATCTGGCGCTCTTCTGGAAGATACCATGCAGCACCGAGAGCCTGACCACGAGGTACGATGGTAACCTTGATGAGAGGGTTGGCATACTGGCAGAACCATGAGATGGTTGCGTGGCCTGCTTCGTGAAGGGCGATGCTACGCTTCTCGTCGGCTGTCATCACCTTGGTTTTCTTCTCCAGACCGCCTACAATACGGTCTACTGCATCGAGGAAATCCTGTTTGCACACAGCCTTCTTGTCGTGGCGTGCAGCAATGAGGGCTGCCTCGTTACAAACGTTGGCAATATCTGCACCCGAGAACCCTGGAGTCTGGCGTGCCAGGAGATCAACATCTACTGTTTCGTCTATCTTGATAGGTTTGAGATGAACCAGGAAGATAGCCTTACGTTCGTTCAAACCAGGGAGATCTACGTGAATTTCGCGGTCGAAACGTCCGGCACGGAGCAAGGCGCTGTCGAGCATGTCTACGCGGTTGGTAGCTGCAAGGATGATGACACCACTGTTGGTGCCGAAACCATCCATCTCTGTAAGGAGAGCGTTCAAGGTGTTCTCGCGCTCATCATTACCACCCATGGCTGGGTTCTTGCTGCGGGCACGGCCTACAGCATCAATCTCATCGATAAAGATGATACAAGGTGATTTCTCTTTAGCCTGGCGGAACAGGTCGCGTACACGTGAGGCACCTACACCTACGAACATTTCAACGAAGTCGGAACCGCTCATGGAGAAGAAAGGTACGCCAGCCTCGCCGGCAACAGCCTTAGCCAAGAGGGTCTTACCAGTTCCCGGAGGGCCTACGAGAAGGGCTCCCTTTGGAATCTTACCACCCAAGTCGGTATATTTTTGTGGGTTTTTCAGGAAGTCTACAATTTCCTTCACTTCCTGCTTGGCCCCTTCCTGTCCGGCCACATCCTTAAAGGTGATGCCGATGGCATTTCCCTTTTCGTACATCTTAGCTTTGCTTTTGCCCACGCTGAAGATGCCGCCGCCCATACCGCCGCTGCCCATACCGCCGCTGAATCTTCCAGACATCCAAAGGATGAAGAATACGAAGAAGAGCAGAGGTGCCAGATTGAAGAGCGTGCTTAAGAAGTCGTTATCCTTCTGGTTGTCGTAGCTGAAGGAGCGTATCTTCTTTTCCTTCAACATCTGGTTGGCATAGCGTTCCACTTCGTCAACCGAGCCGAACTGTACTTTTACGTATGGGTTAGGACCTACAGACTTTGCCGGCATATTGTATACATCGCGCGTATATTTCGGGTTGATGTATATCTTGAGGGTGCTTTCTGTTTTATTGGCCACAACACTGAGCACATAACCCTTGTCTACATACTGTTTAAATTGGGTGTATGTAGCTTCCTTGGCAGCGCTGCCTCCAATCGCATCGCCTCCTCCTGTAAAGAAGAGGATGATCATGGTGATGAGGCAGATGGTGAAAAGCCAGGTCATATTAAATCGTGGCATCTTTGGTCCACCATTGCCACGAGGTTTCATATTATTGCTTTGTTCCATTTTATTTTATATGTATAACTTTTAGTCGAAAAACAATGTCTGATCCATCATGTAGGATGGGAGAGACTGACTAGTCGAGATCAGGTATATGGGTAAGCTTTGCATCCTCCCATAAATGTTCGAGGTCGTAATAAGCACGTACTTCCGGAAGGAAGATGTGTACTAATACGTCGACAAAGTCCATTGCCACCCACTGGTCGTTGCCGAGACCTGCTACATTTACAGGTTTTTCTTTCAGGTTCTTGCGCACGATGTCTCCCACAGAACCTGCGATAGCTTCAACCTGAGTAGGGCTTCCTCCCTGGCAGATGATGAAGTACTTGGCAATGCTTCCATCGATTTCTGTCAGGTCGGCGATAACAATGTCTTGACCTTTCTTTTCTTGTATACCTTCTTTAATAGTCTCTACGAGTTGTTTAACTGTGTTCATTTATCTTTTCTTTCTTACTTAATTTATATTCTCTATTTTTCTGCAAAGATACATTATTATAATGGAAAATCAACTTAAAAGGCAAAAAAAATGTGGAAAATTAAAGAAATTGCGCTTTTTTTAGAAAAAAGTGCCGAAAAATTTTGTAGGTTCAAAAAAAACTAGTACCTTTGCACTCGCAATTGAGAAAAGAACATCTCGTTTGCTGATATTGGGATATGGTGTAATGGTAACACTACAGATTCTGGTCCTGTCATTCCTGGTTCGAGTCCGGGTATCCCAACAATCAAAAAGTTCTATTTTAAGTTTGGGATATGGTGTAATGGTAACACTACAGATTCTGGTCCTGTCATTCCTGGTTCGAGTCCGGGTATCCCAACTCATACGGTAAGGCATCTTTCAGTAATGAAAGGTGTTTTTTTTTGTTTATAGGAATTCTGTTTTATGGAGTATTCATAACAATAAACCCCAGAGCTTTTGCCCTGGGGTTTATTGTGTTTATTTCTTCTCGGCATCAATAGCCTTGATTTTCTGCTTTACCATTTCGAGGTCAGCCTTGAGTTTCTCAATCTTACGGTTCATTTCTTCTACCAGGCTGTTGCCCTTCTTGCTAGCCGTATTGAAGAAACCGAGGTTGTTCTCGTAGGTAGTAATCTCGCTGCGCAACTGGTCGTAGCGGCGCAAGAGTTTACCACGCTCATTGCCGAGTGCATTGCCGCCTTCCTTGGCAACATTCTTCAAGTTGTTCTTGAAGTTGTCGAAGTGGCGCTTTGCGTTGGTGGCGTGAAGTTTCTCGTAGGCTGCATCGATAGCCTCATGATACTCTTTATAGACCTTGTCTTTCTCTTTGAAAGGAACGTGTCCGATTGCACTGTATTGCTTGGCAAGATCTTTGAGCTTCTTCTGGAAATCGTTGTCTGAAATCTCTGCAACTACAAGTTCCTTGAGCTGGGCAATAATGTTGCGCTTCTTGTCCAGATTGGCATGTTCCTCGCTGCGTGAACCGGCATTCTGCTTGTTGCGGGCTTCGAAGAACTTGTTGCAGGTATCCAGAAATTCCTTCCAGAGCAATTCGCCTTGTTTATGAGGTACGGTACCCACCTTCTTCCATTCTTTCTGGAGAGCGATGAACTTGTCGCCAGTCTTCTTCCAGTCTGTACTGTCAGCCAGTTCCTTTGCCTTGTTTACGAGTTGCTGTTTCTTTTCGAGATTGGCAGAGTAGGTATCTTTCAATCCTTTGAAGAATTCTGCCTTCTTGTTGAAGAATTCATCGTTGGCGATGCGGAAACGCTCAAAAATCTTGACGTTCATTTTCTGAGGGGCAAAACCGATAGTGCGCCACTCTTTCTGAATCTCTATGATTTCCTGGGTAACTTTTTCCCAATCCTTGGCAGTCTTGTATTCTCCTTGGTTGGCAGCCTCTACCTTTTCGCAGAGGGCAGTTTTCTTGGCGAGGTTTTCCTCTTCCTTGGCACGCAGGTCTTCGAAGTGCTGCTGGTGCTTCTTGTTGATAACAGTGCTGGCAGCCTTGAAACGCTCCCAAATCTGTTCTCTCAACTCCTTGGCAACAGGACCAATCTCACGATATTGCTGGTGGAGGTCCTGAAGCTGGTGGAAAGCAGAAATAACATCCTCTTCCTCATTGAGTTTCTCTGCAGCCTCGCAGAGTTTTGTCTTGGCTTCAAGGTTCTTCTTGAAGTCATATTCGCGGGCTTCGCTGTTCAACTTGAGCATGTCATAGAACTGCTCTACATAGAGCTGGTAGTTCTTCCATACCTCGTTTGCCTTGTCTGCAGGGATGTTCTTGATTTCCTTCCATTCCTGCTGCAAGGCCTTGAAGTCCTGATATGATTTGTTGGCCTCTTCCGGTGAGGTGGTCATGACCTTTATCTTTTCGATAATTTCCTCTTTTTTGCGGAGATTATCTTGTTTTTCTTCTTCTTGGGCCAGGAAGATCTTGGCTCTTTTCTCCTTGATGAGTTGCATCTCAGCCTTGAAGGCTTCTTCGGTGTCATCCGGTAGAAGGATATACTTCTCTGGGTCACCGCCTTTTGCGAGATACTCTTTCATCTGTGCGTCTCTTTCTGCGAGATGAATCTTGTAGAAAGTAGTCTTGAGTAGGTCGAGTTCCTCCTTGTTTGGATTTTCGCTGCTATGAGCGATTTCCTTTACTCTTTCGAGCACTTCCTGCTTGGTGGCATAAGCCTTCTTGGCAGGGTCTTCCAGGGTGCTCTGCTGCAACAGAGCTTTTTCTTGAGAGTCCATCATGTCACTTTGTTTAGTTTATGATTCGAGTTTCTTGGGCCGGTAGTCGCTTATCTGCAATTCGACCCCATACAAAATTATATTATTAATAAGTTGCAAACTTAAAAAAAAAAATCGAATATCATGTCATGATATTCGATTTTTTAATTTTTTTTGTATTTATAATTGCCTTTTTCTTGCTAATCATCGTTTTATGTGCTCTTTCGGGCTACTTAATGCATATCAGAGTGGTATATGCTTAGAGCAGGCGCTTGTATCTGAGGAAGCCCCATGAAAGTGCAGAAACGAGCACGGAGATAACCAGGGCAATGGCAAATCCGTAATGGCTGTCTTCCATACCGTTGATTAAGTTCATACCGAACAATGAGGAAATCAGCGTAGGCAACATCATGACGATACTGATACTGGTCAAGGTACGCATCGTGGTATTCATGTTGTTGTTGATGATGCTCGAATAGGTATCCATCGTCGACTCCAGAATGTCGGAGTAGATGCTTGTGGTTTCACGTGCCTGTGTCATCTCGATGTTTACGTCTTCGATGAGGTCGGCATCAAGTTCGTCCACCTGCAGCTTGAACTTCAACTTAGACAGGAGATTCTCGTTGCCTCGGATAGAGGTGATGAAGTAGGTAAGGGAGTCCTGCAGGCGGCTCAGACCAATCAGGCTCTCATTGTTTACACCATGATCGAGGTTTCGTTTTGCCTTTTCTATGAGCGAATTGATCTGTTTCAATCGCTTCAGATACCAAACCGCTGATGAAAGGAAGAGACGGAAGGTCATGTCTACATAGTCGGTGAACCCCTCGCTGCGCTTCTGCTGGTAGCTTACGAAATCAATCATCATATTGGTTTCATAATAGCATACGGTGATGGTAACATCGCGCTTATGGATGATACCCAGAGGCACGGTGGTGTATGGGGTACGGCTGCGTATTTCCTTGACATAAGGGATACGGAGGATGATGAGCATCCAGCCATCGTCATATTCATAGCGGGCACGCTCATCGGTATCGCTGATATCCGAGAGGAAATAATCAGGGATCTTGAATTCTTCTTCCAGCAAGCGCTGGTCTTCATCAGTTGGACATGTTACTTGTATCCAGCAGTTTGGCTGCCACTCATTGAGTACAGTCAGATTCTTGTCTATATTCCAATAAGTCTTCATAGTTTGCTAATCTCCACATAATAAAAGTTTGGGGTATGGAGACTAGCGCTTGGGTATGGCCTACTGAAAGGCTTCATCGTTGCTGAATCTCCACGCCTTACAATTCATTATTGTTCTCCGCGTGATAATCGTCCATTTTGGTGTTATTTTAATGAAACTTATGCAAGTGAATTTGTATGATCTGCTACAGAGATTTTACAAGACTTGCGAAATCGACTGCAAAGGTAATGATTTCTTTTGAAAACTGAAACAAAAAAGCCGAGAATTTTCACTCTCGGCTTTCTTTTTTAATCTTTTTGTAATTTCGTTCCCCATTTTTTACTTTGCAGGAATCTCTGTCAGGAGCTGCTTGACGAGGTTCCAGAAAGGAGCTACGCAACTGATCTGGCAACGCTCATTGGCTGTGTGAGGACTAAGAAGGGTAGGACCGAATGATACGACATCGAGGTTAGGATACTTGCTCAGGATGATAGAGCACTCCAGACCTGCGTGAACAGCCTGTACCTTACCGTCTGTGCCGTTCTGCTCTTTGTAAACCTTCAATACGTGTTCCAGAATGTCGCTCTTAGGGTTAGGGTTCCATCCCATGTAGCTGCCACTGAATTCAACCTTCATGCCTGCCATGTTGAAACAGCTTTCTATCATTGTGGCAAGATACATCTTGTAGTATTCGTGGCTAGAACGGGCCAGAATCTTGATAGCAGCCTTGCCCTCACCAATCTCAACGATTGCGAGGTTTGAAGAGGTCTCTACGATTTCAGGCATAGATGGAGCCATACGCAATACACCATCGTGGCAAGCGTAGATTGCATCTACAAGATTATCCTGGATTTCGGCAGGAACCTGCATCTTTGGAGTCTCTACATTCTCAGCGAAGAACTCGATGTTCTCAGTTGTTTCAATGCCTTCGAACTCATCACAGATTTCGTCCTTCCAGTCTGCTACCAGGTCATTCAAAGCTTCAATGTTCTCCTTAGGCAGGGTCAGAACAACCTCAGCCTGGAATGGGATGGCATTGCGCATGTTGCCGCCCTGCCATGAAGCCAAACGGGCATCGAGTTCTGAAATAGCTTCACGAACGAAACGAACCATGCACTTGTTGGCATTCGCTCTGCCTTCGTTGATCTCGATACCGGAGTGACCGCCCTTCAATCCCTTGAGGGTTACCTTAACGGCTGCATCTTCCTTGTCAGTTTCTACCTCTTTATAATCGAGAGTTGCTGTGATGTCGATACCGCCAGCGCTACCGATAACGAACTCACCCCAAACCTCGGTATCGAAGTTTAAGAGAATGTCGCCGTTCAGTTCGCCTGCTGGGAGATCGTTGGCACCATACATGCCTGTCTCTTCGTCGGCGGTAATCAAGCCCTCTATAGGACCATGCTGCAAATCTTTTGATTCCATTACCGCCATGATTGTAGCTACGCCAAGTCCGTCGTCGCTACCGAGTGTTGTATGATTAGCACGTATCCAGTCGCCATCGATGATGGTTTCAATAGGGTCAGTTTCGAAATTATGCTTGCTGTCTGGTGCTTTCTGAGGAACCATGTCCATGTGCGCCTGCATAATAACGCCTTTGCGGTTCTCCATACCTGGAGTAGCAGGTTTGCGCATCACGATGTTGCCTGCTGGGTCTTGGAAAGCCTCTACACCTGCTTCTTTTGCCCAATCGAGCAAATAAGCCTGAATCTTTTCCAAATGTCCTGATGGACGTGGAACTTGTGTTAACTTGTCGAAGTTACGCCAGATTTCAACTGGGTTCAAATTCTTAATGTCAGCCATATTTATTTAATTTAAAATTTATAGTTAATAGTTTATAGGACATTCTCGCTATACGGCGTAGCCGCTATCAACTATTAACTTTCAACTCTTAACTTTTATCTTTTGTCTTTCCCGGTAAACGCCAGTGCTATCCAGGCATAGATTCCCAAAAGGACTACAAGCAGGGTTTGCACGGAGTGTACGATGAGAACGAAGAAGAGGGCATCGTTTGCCTGAATGCCATAGAGAATGAGCATTGTCTTGACGGCAAAATGCCAAGGACCGGCTCCGTTTGGAGTAGGTACGATGACCGCTATGCTGCCCACGATGAATGTCACCAGACCGCACATCAGATTGAGATGGGAGGTTGCCTCGAAACATTGGAAGGTGAGATAGTAGTGGAAGAAATAACTCAACCAGATGCCCAGTGTAAGGGCGATGTAGAGCGGTACATTTCTGACACCTTTCAGCGAGATGATACCTTGCCAAAGACCTCCCAGTGTTGCTTTCACCTTATTATATATAGCGAGTCGCTTGAGCAGATAGTGAGCCAGAATGAGTACTGCTATGCCACAGATAGCTGTCACTATGTAACCTGTGGCTGTAAACTGACAGAGTAAACTGTCCATGCTCGTACCTGTTTTCTCAAAGAAATTGAGGAATACCGGAATCTGCATCACAAAGACCAGTGCTGTAATCAGCAGCACGAGGAGTGAATCGATGGCTCTTTCTGTAACAACGGTACCCAGAGCTTTCGGAAACGAAACATCATCCCATTTCTTCAATACACCGCATCTGGCAAACTCGCCCGCACGGGGAATCACAAGACTCAAGGCATAGGAGAGGAAGATGGAGTAGATGCTGGTACTGGAGCGAGCCTTCTCGCCCAATGGATCCAGCGACTGTTTCCATCTCCATCCTCTGAACACCTGGGCAGAGATGCCAAAAGGGAACGACAGCAGCATCCAGGTCCAACTCATCTTGTGAAGCAGAACATCTTCTACTTGCTTGAAGTCGAATCCGCGATACATCCAATAAAGGATGGCGCCACCCAGAATGAGCGACAAAGCCACCTTCCATATGTTGTTTGCTATCTTCTTTATATCCATAATTAGATGCAAAGATAATACTTTTATTGACAATATCGTTCGAATCTGCATATTTTTAGCATAAATAAACGCTTGGGCGCCATTTATGGCTAAAAGTATAGCCTTTTTTTTAAGAAACAAGTGGCTCTTTCCCTTTTTTACCCAAAAAGATAAAAAAAATCGCATACTTCGTGTGGATTCTCAAAAAATAATCGTATTTTTGCAAAATATATAATATAAAGATAAGATATGAAAGCTGTAAAGCCTAAGAAGAATCTCGGTCAGCACTTCTTGACCGACCTCAATATAGCAAAGCGCATCGCCGATACAGTGGATGCCTGCCCGGATATACCTGTTCTCGAAATCGGACCAGGTATGGGCGTTCTTACCCAATATCTCGTAGAGAAACCAAGACCCGTCAAGGCGGTGGAAATCGACTCGGAGTCGGTGGCGTATCTTCATGAGAATTTCCCTACACTCAAGGATAATATTATCGGTGAAGACTTCCTGAGAATGGATTTGAACCAGATATTCGATGGAAAGCAGTTTGTACTGACAGGTAATTATCCATACGATATCTCATCGCAGATATTCTTCAAGATGCTCGATTACAAGGATCTCATTCCTTGCTGTACCGGAATGATTCAGCGCGAGGTGGCATTGCGTATGGCATCAGAACCAGGCAACAAAGCCTATGGTATCCTCAGTGTGCTCATCCAGGCATGGTATGATGTGGAATATCTCTTTACGGTAGATGAGAATGTGTTCAACCCACCACCAAAGGTAAAGAGTGCGGTAATCCGTATGACTCGTAACAAGGTGACTGACCTTGGCTGTGATGAAAAACTGTTTAAGCGTCTGGTAAAGACAGTCTTCAACCAGCGTCGCAAGATGCTCCGTGTAAGCCTCAAGCAGATGTTCCCGGGTGTAACCCCACGCGAGGATTTCTACACCACCGACATCATGACCAAGCGCCCTGAACAGCTCACTATCCAGCAGTTTGTAGAACTCACCAACTATGTGGGCGAAGAATTGAAAAGATTAGAATTAATAAAATAAAAACATATAATTATGATAGACGTTAAAGAAACTTTGAATTCTGCAGCAGAGCGTATGGAGATGGCAGCAATGTATCTCGCAGAGGAACTCTCTCATGTTCGTGCTGGTCGTGCTAATGTAGCCATCCTCGATGGTGTGCGCGTAAATAGTTATGGCAGTATGGTTCCTCTGAACCAGGTAGCTACAGTTACAACCCCTGATGCCCGTACTATCGCTATCCGCCCTTGGGACAAAAAGGCTATCAAGGATATCGAAAAGGCTATTATGGATAGTGGTGTAGGTATCACTCCTGAGAACAATGGCGAAATCGTACGTCTGGGTATTCCTCAGCCAACAGGTGAGCGCCGTAAGGAACTCGTAAAGCAGTGTAATAAGATTGCTGAGCGTGCTAAGATTGAGGTGCGCAACGTGCGCCAGGAAATCAAGGAGAAGTTGAAGAAAGCTATCAAGGATGGACTTTCTGAAGACTTGGAGAAGGATGCTGAGAACGATTTGCAGAAACTCCACGACAAGTACATCAAGCAGCTCGAAAACCTGATGGACGAGAAGGAGAAGGAAATCATGACAGTCTAAATCATTCTGGACTTACATTATTTAATAAGTGATAATGAGAGGACTCGTTATTAAAAATACAGGCAGCTGGTACACCGTCAAGACAGACGATGGCCAGCTGATAGAAAGTAAAATCAAGGGCAATTTCAGATTGAAGGGCATCCGCAGCACCAATCCTGTGGCTGTAGGTGATTATGTGCAGCTTATTACCAACCAGGAGGGTACGGCATTTATCTCTTCTATCGAAGACCGCCAAAACTATATCATTCGTAAATCACCTAACCTCAGTAAGCAGAGTCATATTCTGGCTGCTAATGTAGACCAGGCACTGCTTGTGGTAACGGTGAATTATCCGCAGACTTCTACTACCTTCATCGACCGATTCCTGGCTGGTGCTGAGGCCTATAGAGTGCCTGTTATCATCATCTTCAATAAAAGTGATATACTTTCAGAAGAAGAATTGCATTACGAGAAGATGATGTGTACGCTCTATGAGACCATCGGATATAAATGTATCGAATTGTCGGCAGCTACAGGCGAAGGTGTTGAACTGTTGCGACCTCTTATCAAGGATAAGAAATCTTTGTTGAGCGGCAACAGCGGGGTAGGAAAGTCAACCCTCATCAACCAGCTCATTCCTGATGCAGAGCAGCGTACCGCCGAAATCAGCGAGGCGCATAATAGCGGAATGCATACCACAACCTTCAGTGAGATGCTGGAACTGCCGGAAGGTGGTTATCTCATTGATACTCCGGGCATCAAGGGTTTTGGTACCTTTGATATCGAAAAGGAAGAGCTGACCAGCTATTTTAAGGAAATCTTCAAGTTCTCTCAGGATTGTAAGTTCTCTGACTGTACCCATACCCACGAACCGGGGTGCGCGGTAATCAAGGCGGTTGAGGAACATTATATTGCAGCTAGCCGCTATCAGAGTTATCTCTCTATGTTGGAGGATAAGGACGAAAATAAATACAGAGAGGCTTTTTGATAGGGAAGAGTGAAGAACGAAGAGTGAAGAAATTTAAAAAATCATTTTAATGAAAGAACAGAAGGACGTCAGGCAGCGTATCGAAGAAGGTGAGTTCGCACAGAGTGCAGAAATCAGTGCGAGCTATCTGGATGAGGACATCTTGATTATTGATAATGTCAAGGTGTTGCAGAACCCCGACCCTATGAGATTCCAGATGAACATGATTGCATCCTGTCAGAGAGGCAGCCTGAGAGCTGAACTCAGCGGGCGGGAATTCACCGTGGAGAAGGGCGATATATTTATCAGTCCGCCTAACTCAATTCTCGACATCAAAGAGGTGTCGGAAGATTTTGCATGCACAGCCATGTGTGTCAGCAATCACGGCTTGCTTGGCATTCTTCGTTCTCATATCTCGGTATGGAACCGTGCCATGTATGTGAGCAAGGTTTCGGTGTTGAAGATGAACGAGGTGGATATGGTATTCTATTCTAAGTTTACCGACTTGGTGCGCCTCTGTCTGGATCCGAAGTTCAACGACCGCAGTTCGTGGAAACCATATCGCCGTGAGATTGTGGAGACGCTCTTGAAGAGTGCTCTTCTTGCTGTGAGCAATCTTTTGCTGACAGATCTCCCGAAAGAAACTTTGGGAACCAGTGCCAGCGATTTCTTTGATAAGTTCCTGGAGATGTTGCAGCAGAGCGAAATCAAGCATCAGCCTGTAGAATATTTTGCGCAGCAGCTTTGCATCACGCCAAAATATCTCTCCATCATCTGCAAGCGCCATTCCGGCAAGACGGCCATCGAGTGGATTACGGAGTATACGCTTGCTGATATCACCTATTATCTCCGTTCTACAACGAAAACAATCAAGGAGATTTCAGGTATACTGGGCTTCTCCAATACCTCATTCTTCGGTAAATATGTAAGAGAGCATCTGCACATGTCACCTCTGAAGTATCGTGAAAGTTTGAGAAAACAATAACAGCAAAATAAAAACTCGCAAATTCTAAAGAAAGAATCTGCGAGTTTTTTGTTTCTATCAAATAGGGTGGAGCTGGAGGGATTTGAACCCTCGTCCGCACAAGGAAACCATACGCTTTCTACATGCTTATTCCAGCCTTCGGTTTTCGAGGCATGACAGGACCTGGACCACCAATCATACCCTTATCCTCTAAAATTTCATCCATGCAACGAGGCGTACATGAACTATTTCCGATTTACCTGCACCGCTTGATCAACAAGATTCGGAACAACATCCGTTGAGCGATGTCTCGTTCCAGCACCCTGTGCTGGAATAAAGCTAGTTTACTATACTTCGACTAGGCAGCGAGAGCGTAGTTATTTTCGCCAATTAATTTTTTGTTCACTAGGATTAAGGAGGTAGCCAACGAGCCTCCGCATGCTTACGTACCATTTCATCTCGCCGTCAAATCCAGTCAACCCCGAGAATTTTCTGATATTGGGTGCAAAGATAAGGCGAAAATTTGAAACTACCAAATTTTTTAAGGAAAAAGAATGACTAAAAAAGCAAAAAATAGCAGATTTGAGCTTTTGTTTTGAG
>JAJWFY010000029.1:0-41038 GCA_021615735.1 Segatella copri
GGGAGGAGAAGGCTAAGGATTTGGCTGCTCGTTTCATCAAGAACTTCAAGAAGTATGAGACAAACGAGGCTGGTAAGGCTCTCGTTGCTGCTGGTCCACAGCTCTAATTCGACACTTCGAATTTATACTAAATATGGAATCCCGTTTCTTGCAAAAGAAGCGGGATTTCTTCGTTTTTACGCCTCGAAATCACTAAAAAACTTAAAAAATGCGCCTAAAAATGAATAATTTGCATAATAATAAGGAGAAAAGGTCGAGTTTTTAAAGAATTCTCAGTAAATTTGCAGCTAAAAATAAAATAGGATAGAATGAAAAGGAAGTTTTTTGCTTTCATAGCGCTGATTACAGCTACGCTCTCGCTCTCTTCTTGCTTGAGCAGCGATGAAACAACAGTAGAATATACACATGATACAGCCATCACGGCTTTCTCGTTGGGTAGTCTTGACAGATATACCAAAACGAAGGCAGGTAAAGATACCTTGCTCAAAGCTAATGTGCAGGGCTCTGACTATAAATTTTACATAGATCAGGCACGACGCTGGATTTATAATGTAGATTCCTTGCCTTGTGGGGTGAGGGATACTGCCATGTTGGCTACTATCAGCAGCAAGAATAGCAGCCCTATTCTCCTGATGGATATCAACAAGACTGATTCTGTCGCAGCATACTATTCAAGCTCTGATTCCATCAACTTCTCAAAGCCTCGCCTTATTAGAGTTTACAGCAGCGACTACTCTGCCTATGCCCAGTATACGGTTACCGTATACGTACATAAGGAGTTGCCTTATGAGTTTAAGTGGCATGAGCTGGCTCAGAACAACAGTCAGTTGGCTGCGTTCTCTGATCTGAAGGCTGTAGCTTGTGGTGATGACATCTATGTATTCGGCAAGACTGACGAGGGTACTAAGGTGCTGAAGTCAGCCATCAATGATGGCAGCGTCTGGTCATCTATTACGATGAACGTAGGCTTAAGTAGTGACGCTTACCAAAGTGCAGTAGCGCTGGATGGCAAACTTTATATCTCAGATGGCGGCAAGGTTTATGCTTCTGCCGATGCTGCAATATGGACAGTGGTTTCTGACAACGCAGATATCAAGCAGCTCATTGGTGCAAGCAGCAAGAATCTCTATGCTTATACAGCTACAGGTATCTCTGTTTCAGAAGATAAGGGTGCCAACTGGAAGGCAGAGAAACTTGATACAGATAAAGCCTATTTGCCAAAACAGAATATCTCAATGAATGTGGCTGGCGTACTCTCTGCTAAGGATGTAGAGAACGTAATGCTGCTGGGTACTCGCGACAAGGCTTTGAAAGATACGGTTGCTACCACATGGTTGCGCACGGTTGACTATGCAAATGAAGACGGACAGTGGAACTATCTGGAAATCGAAAACAATAAAAGTGGAAAGATGCCTTGGCTGGATCAGGTAATTACCTGTGCTGCCGATACAGGCTTCGTTGCTTTAGGCAGTAACGGCAAATGGTATAAGAGCCAGAATGCCGGATTGACTTGGAAGCAGGATGCGATGGTTGTTCTGCCTGCTAAGTTTGCTACTGAAGGTCGTTTTGCTTTCTGCCGTGACAAGCAACATTATTATTGGATTATCAGAAACGGATACGTATGGAGAGGACGTTTCAATATAGATGGCTGGAGCAAGGAAGATTAATCATCCTGCTTGCCTTCTTAACTTTGGGCTGTATTGCGGTTCGTGCACAGGACGATCCGCAATATCGCATGGAGATAGGTGCCGGTGTGGGGGTGATGACCTATGAAGGCGACTTTAACGGAAATGTGCTTGGCGACATGCAGCCTGCCGGTTTCCTGGTGGGAAGATACAATTTCGACCCCTACAAGGATTTGAAACTGAGCGTGGGCTTTGGAAAGATAAAAGGTTCTTCGGCTAATGTGGATACTTTCTATCCTGATTATGCGGAGAATCCCTATACCTTCAATTCTACGCTGGTTGATATGAATCTGGTGTTTGAGTACAACTTCTGGCCTTATGGAACAGGCAGAGACTATCGCGGAGCCCAGCGCCTGGTTCCTTATATACTGGGTGGCTTGGGAGCAACCTATGTAAAAGGTAACGAAAAAAATGTATTTACAGCCAACGTGCCTTTAGGCATCGGCGCAAAATATAAAGTAAACGAAAGGTTGAACTTGGGACTGGCCTGGACTTTCCATTTCTCGCTTAGCGATGAACTGGATGGCGTGAAAGACCCTTACTGGGTAAAGAGTAGTGGCATGTTCAAGAATACCGATTGCTATTCTACCATAGCCGTTTCGGTGACCTATAGTTTCAGTGCAAAATGTAGAACTTGTAATAAAGAAGAATGATGGACAACTTAGATATGAACAGGATTCCTGAGCACATCGCTATCATTATGGATGGCAATGGTCGCTGGGCAACAGAACGGGGCAAAGAACGTAGCTACGGCCATCAGGCTGGAGTAGATACTGTGCGTCGTATTACATCGGAGTGTACTCGGTTGGGTGTGAAATATCTCACCCTCTATACCTTCTCTACCGAGAATTGGAACCGTCCTGCCGATGAGGTTGCTGCCTTGATGGGACTGGTACTGACATCGCTCGAAGATGAAATCTTCATGAAGAATAATGTCCGCTTCCGTGTGATAGGCGATTTGAAACGCTTGCCACAACAGGTGCAGGACAAGCTTCAGGAGACTATGGACCATACTGCGAAGAACGATGCTATGACTATGGTTGTGGCATTGAGCTATTCTTCACGTTGGGAAATCCTGAATGCTACAAAGAAAATGGTAAAAGAAGCACTTGAGTCTGGTTCAACCTATGAGCAGATAGAGGATAAACTGACAGAGGAGAACTTCGAGAAGCATCTTGAGACCAGTTTCATGCCGGATCCTGAACTTCTGATACGTACAGGAGGTGAACTCCGTATCAGCAACTATCTTCTTTGGCAGATAGCTTATTCAGAGTTGTACTTCTGTGATACCTTCTGGCCAGACTTCAATGAAGAAGATCTGCACAAGGCAATAGCAAGTTATCAGAACCGCCAACGTCGATTTGGAAAAACCGAGGCACAGGTGGAAGAGGAGGAGAAATAGGCAAACCTCATACAAGCATAGAAAAATCATATTATATATAATAAGGTATAAATGAATAGATTTAAAAAGATTTTCATCCTGCTGTTCGGCGTAATGGCATGCATGCAGATTCAGGCACAAGATAAAATCGTGAACCCTGATATCTCGTATGCTGGTACACCTCGTACCCTTAAGATTGGTGGTATCAACGTTTCGGGTGTTGAAGGCTATGAAGACTATGTTCTCACAGGAATCTCCGGCCTCAGTGTGGGCGATGAGATTACTGTGCCTGGCGACGAGATTACCAATGCCGTAAAGCGCTACTGGAAACATGGACTCTTCTCGAAGGTGGCTATCGCTGCCGACTCTATCGTAGGTGAGAAGCTTTATCTCCATATCTATCTTGCGGTTCGTCCACGTATCTCTAATATCAACTATGTTGGTTTGAAAAAGAGCGAGCGTGAAGATATGGAGCAGAAGTTGGGTATGGTAAAGGGCACTCAGGTAACTCCGAATATGCTCGACCGTGCCAAGATTCTCGCCAAGAAGTATTTCGATGATAAGGGCTTCAAGAACGCTGATATCCAGATTAACCAGCGCGATGATATTGCCAACAAGGGACAGGTAATCCTGGATGTTGTTGTTGACAAGAAAGAAAAAATCAAGGTTCATCAGATAACAATCGATGGAAACGAACAGCTTTCTGACCGCAAGATTAAGGGTGGACTTTTCTCGAAAGGTGCTTTTGCCAAGACTCACGAGGCTGGTAAGTTCGCTACTTTCTTCAAGTCGAAGAAGTTTACCCCTGAGCGTTGGAAGGAAGATAAGCAGAAACTCATCGACAAATATAATGAGTATGGTTTCCGTGATGCTCAGATTCTGGAAGATAGCGTGAGCAACTTCGATGAGAAGCACGTTAATATCTACATCAAGGTAGATGAAGGTAAGAAATACTATATCCGTAACATCTCCTGGGCAGGTAATACCGTTTACTCTTCAGCTTATCTCGAAGCATTGCTCGGTATGAAGAAGGGCGATGTATATAACCAGAAGATATTGGGTAAGCGCCTGAATGAAGATGATGACGCTGTTTCTAACCTCTACTATAATAATGGTTATGTGTTCTCTCGTATCGAACCGACTGAAATCAATATTGATGGCGATTCTATCGATTTGGAGATGCGCGTAACAGAGGGACCTCAGGCTTATCTGAGCCATGTACGTATCAATGGTAATACCCGTCTTTACGAAAACGTAGTGCGCCGTGAACTTCGTACCAAGCCAGGCGACCTTTTCTCTAAGGATGCTCTGATGCGTTCGGCTCGTGAACTTGCTTCTATGGGACACTTTGATCCTGAGAAGGTTAGCCCGGATGTAAAACCTAATCCTGAAGATGGTACGGTTGATGTAAACTGGAACCTGGAGCAGAAGAGTAACGACCAGATTGAGTTCTCACTCGGTTGGGGTCAGACGGGTGTCATCGGACGTGTGGGCTTGAAGCTCAACAACTTCTCTATGGCAAACCTCTTCAACAAGAACAAGGAACATCGTGGTATCATGCCTATCGGTGATGGTGAGGTGCTGAGTATCGGTGCACAGACCAATGGTACCTACTATCAGAGCTATAACGTAAGCTACTCTACCAACTGGTTTGGCGGCAAGCGCCCTATCCAGTTCAGCGTAGGTGCATACTACAGTAAGAGTACCGACGTGTCAAGCAACTATTACAATAGTGCAGCCATGTACAACTATCAGAGTTACTTATATGGCTATGGTTCTAGTTACTATAACAACTACGAGAATTATTACGATCCAGACAAGTATATCCAGATGGTGGGTGTAAGCCTCGGTTGGGGTAAGCGCCTCCGTTGGCCGGATGATTACTTCACCTTGTCTGTACAGTTGGCTTACCAGCGCTACATGATGAAGAACTGGAGCTATATGTTGATGACCAACGGTAATGCGAACAACTTGAACTTGACCATCGCATTGAACCGAACATCAACCGATAACCAACTCTTCCCACGTCGTGGTTCTGAGGTTGAGGCAAGTGTCAACCTTACTCCACCATGGAGTGCGTTCGACAACAAGGACTACAAGAATCTTGCCAACGATTCTAAGTCGCCAACCTATTCTGCTGAGCAGCAGGAGAAGTACAGATGGATTGAATACCATAAGTGGAAGTTCAAGGCAAAGACTTATACTGCACTCACAGAGGGTCAGAAGTGCTTCGTATTGATGACCCGTGTAGAACTCGGTTTGCTCGGTTCTTATAACAAGTATAAGAAGAGTCCGTTCGAGACCTACTATGTGGGTGGTGACGGTATGAGTGGATACTCATCATATTATGGTGAGGAAACAATCGGACTCCGCGGTTATGAGAATGGTTCTGTATCTTACAGTCCTACAACCGGTTACTATGCTTATGCATACGACCGCTTCTCATTGGAGCTTCGCTATCCATTCCTCTTAGGTAACACCACTATTTATGGTTTGACCTTCGTAGAGGCTGGTAACGCCTGGTATGAAACCAAGAAGTTCAACCCATTCAGCATGAAGCGTAGTGCCGGTGTCGGTGTACGTATCTTCTTGCCTATGGTTGGTCTGATGGGTATTGACTGGGCTTACGGTTTCGATACCGTATGGAATGGTAGCTCATATAAGAAGGGTGGAAGTCAGTTCCACTTCATCTTAGGTCAGGAATTCTAAAAATGGGTTTTATGAAGAAAATAGTATTGATGCTGATGATGGCTGTAGCAGCCATCTCAGCACATGCACAGAAATATGCATTGATAGATATGGAGTACATCTTGAAGAATGTACCCGCTTATGAGCGTGCCAACGAGCAGCTGAATCAGGTAAGCCGCAAATGGCAGGCTGAGGTAGAAGCTCTTAATACAGAGGCAAGCACCATGTATAAGAACTATCAGAACGAGGTAGTGTTCCTTTCCCAGGAGCAGAAGAAGGCTAAGCAGGATGCCATCATGCAGAAAGAGAAGGAGGCTAGCGATTTGAAGAAAAAATATTTTGGTGCAGAAGGCGACCTTTATAAGATGCGTGAGGCATTGATGGGACCTATTCAGGAAGAGATTTATACAGCCGTAAAAGAGATTTCAGACCTGCGCGGATATTCGCTTGTTCTCGATAGAGCTAGCAACAGCGGCATCATCTTTGGCTCTCCTAAGATAGATATTAGCAACGAAGTGCTCCAAAAATTAGGTTATTCCAAATAATAATTGTATATTTGCAGCCGGTAAGTACATGTACCAATAATTGGCAGCATGAAAACATCATTTAGAAATTAATAATTAAAAAGAATAGAACAATGAAAAAGCTTATTTTAATGTTGATGCTCTGTGCACCAATGACTATGATGGCTCAGAAGTTTGGTAAAGTAAATACTCAGCAGATTATGCAGTCTTTGCCAGATGTAGCTAAGGCTAATGGCGAGATGGAAGCTCTCCAGAAGCAGAAGGAGAATGACTTGAAGTCTATGCAGGATGAGTTCCAGCGTAAGGCTGACGAGTATCAGAAGGGTTCCAGCACAATGAACGCTACAGCAAAGCAGCAGAAGGAAACAGAGTTGCAGACTCTTCAGCAGAAAATTCAGCAGGCTTACCAGGATGGTCAGCAGGAGTTGCAGAAGAAGAGCAGCGAACTCATGCAGCCTATCGTAGCAAAGGTACGTACAGCTATCGAGGCAGTAGGTAAGGCAGGCAACTACACCTTTATCTTCGAGGATGGAGCAGCTGTATATACTGGTACTAACGTAGTAGACGTTACTAAGGAAGTACAGGCTAAGATTAAGTAATCAAGGCAAATAAAAAGAATATAGATTGAGGGCAGGCAGAAGTGCTTGCCCTTATTTCTCATTTTCAATAACGAGGTATTTATAAGGTATTCATCATAAACGGTATCACTCATCATGAAAAAGAATCTCTTATTTCTGGCTTTTGCTCTCATCTCTTTGACTGTTTCAGCCCAGCATACAACGCCTGCAGCAAAGGTTCAGCAACAACAGATTGCTGTATCTGCTCCTTTGCATTTTGGCTACTTTAGTTTTGATAAGGTTTTTCATACTATGCCTGGTTACGCTATAGCCAAGCATAATATGGATGAACTCCGTGAGAAATACGATGCAGAAACGAAGCGTGTAGAAACAGAGTTTAATGCTAAGTATGAGGAATTTCTTGATGGACAGCGCACTTATGCCAAGACAATTCTGGAGAAGCGTCAGGCTGAATTGCGTGAATTGATGGAGAAGAATATTGCCTTCAAGGCTGAGGCTACCCGCCTTTTGCAGCAAGCAGAGAATGATGCTTATGCTCCGCTCAAAGCAAAAATAAACGAGGAAGCCAAAAAGATTGGCAAGCAGAAGGGTTTTGCCTTTATCCTCAATACAGACAATAACGCAGCTCCTTATCTCAACGAAGAGATGGGGGAGGATATTACAGCTTTGCTGGAGGAGACTTTGAAATGATGTTGCCTTCTAATCCCGGTCCAATCGGTGTCTTTGATTCTGGTTATGGCGGACTGACCATTCTGCATGGGTTGCGCCAGATGATGCCTCAGTATGATTATATGTACTTGGGTGATAACGCTCGTGCTCCTTATGGCTCGCGTTCGTTTGAGGTGGTTTATAAGTTCACACGCCAGGCTGTGCTTAAACTTTTCTCTATGGGGTGTCATCTCGTTATCCTGGGATGTAATACGGCTTCGGCTAAAGCACTACGTTCTTTGCAGCAGCGCGATATTCCTGAGTTGGATCCCACCAGAAGAGTTCTGGGTATTATCCGCCCTACTGCCGAAGTAATTGGTACTATTACCAAGAGTAATCACGTGGGACTTCTGGCTACAGAAGGTACTATTAAAAGCCAAAGTTATAATATGGAAATTTCGAAACTTTGGCCAGAGATTCAGGTGAATGGCGTGGCTTGTCCGCTTTGGGCTGCCATCGTGGAAGCCAATGAAGCAGATAGTCCGGGAGCTGATTATTTCGTAAAGAAACGCATCGACCAGCTGATGCTGAAGGACGCTGATATTGATACCATTATTTTGGGTTGCACGCATTATCCGCTTCTTATGAGCAGCATTGTGAAGAATCTTCCTGATGGCGTAAGAGTGGTTCCGCAAGGACAATATGTAGCAAACAGTCTGAAAGATTATCTGAAGCGCCATCCGCAGATGGAACAGATGATAACCAAAACAGGCTCTTGCCGATATCTCACAACAGAGAGTGAGGATAAATTCAAGGAATCTGCACAGATTTTCCTTCATGAACAGGTGGAGGTTACACATGTAGATCTTGAATAGTATTATAGTTAATAATTTATAGTTAATAGTTATGCAAGAAACAAGACAAAACCGTATATCAAGACTTCTCCAGAAGGAGTTGAGTCTTATTTTCCAGTCACAAACCCGCATGATGCATGGTGTGATGGTAAGTGTTACTAAGGTTAGAGTAAGTCCAGATCTCAGTATCTGTACTGCTTACTTGAGTGTGTTCCCTTCTGAAAAAGGAGAGGAGATTTTGAAGAATATCAATGCAAATGAGAAGACGATCCGTTTCGACTTGGGTAAAAAAGTGAGAAACCAGTTACGTATTATTCCAGAACTCCGTTTCTTCCTTGATGATAGTCTCGATTATTTGGAGCACATTGATGAACTCTTGAAAAAGTAAAAGAGTAAGGAAGTAAAAAGACAAGGGAGTTAAGACGGCAATTCTTGACTCCCTATACTATTATATAAATAAGGTAAGATAGAATTATGAATTTCCCATTCTTTATAGCTCGCAGGTATCTTTTCTCAAAGAAGAGTACGCACGTCATCAACGTCATCAGTTCTATTTCTGTAATAGGAGTGGCGGTAGCTACGATGGCTCTGGTCATCGTTCTGAGTGTTTTTAACGGCTTCCATGACCTGGTAGCTTCACTCTTTACGAGTTTTGACCCACAACTCAAGGTTGTGCCTGTTGAGGGAAAAACTGCACCTGCAGATGATCCTATTCTTACTAAGATTCGTCTTTTGCCGCAGGTGGATGTTGCAACAGAAACCGTAGAAGATCAAGCTCTTGCAATCTATAATGATCATCAGGCTATGGTGAAAATCAAGGGCGTAGATGATAATTTTGCAGAACTTTCTCATATTACAGATATTTTATATGGTGATGGCTCCTTCTCCTTGCATGCTGCCAATCTGGAATATGGAACAGTAGGTATCCGTCTTGCCCAGAATTTAGGCATAGGAGCACAATGGGATGGTTTCCTGAAAATCTATGCTCCTAAAAAGGAAGGACAGCTGGATATGACTAACCCTGGTGATGGCTTTGTTGTTGACTCGCTCAACTCTCCTGGCGTACTTTTTGCCGTCAAACAGGCTAAGTATGATAAAAACTACATCATCACTTCTATCTCATTTGCCCGTAATCTCTTTGGACAGCAAGGTATGCTTTCTGATTTGGAATTACGCTTGAAACCGGGTAGCAATCTGGATGCAGTAAAGGCTGAGATGCAGCAGATAGCAGGTAATAAATATAAAGTGCTTGACAGATTTGAACAACAGGAAGATACCTTTAAAATTATGTCGATAGAGAAGATGATTGCTTATATCTTTCTGACCTTTATCTTAGTTGTTGCATGTTTCAATATCATCGGGTCGCTTTCTATGCTTATTATTGATAAGAAAAATGATGTAGTGACTCTTCGTAATCTTGGAGCTAACGATAAGCAGATTACCAGAGTATTTCTTTTTGAAGGTAGAATGATAGCTGTGATAGGTGCTGTTATCGGTATTGGATTGGGCTTGCTCCTCTGCTTTTTGCAGCAGCAATATGGATTTGTACGTCTGGGAGATTCTGAAGGCTCCTTTATTGTTGATGCTTATCCGGTAAGTGTCCATTACTCAGATGTTGCCATTATCTTCGTTACTGTAATTGCTGTAGGTTGGCTTGCTGTATGGTATCCTGTAAGAGCGCTGAGTAAAAGGCTTTTGAGTTAAAACCTACAGAATTTCTTATACTTGGGTGCATATACTAAAAGAAATGGCATGAATCTTTCATGGGGGATTCATGCCATTTCTTGTTCTAATTGATTTTTTATTTTTTCCTGATGAGTGTAAGACCATCGCGTAGTGGTAAGATAACAACCTCTACCCTAGGATCTTTTGCTATTAAATCATTGAAAGCCCGAATGCCTTGAGTCTGGTGGTCTCGGTCGTAGGCAGGATCGATGACGTGACCATCCCAAAGAGTATTGTCTGCAAGGATGTAGCCTCCAGGGTTCAGGATGCTCATAACCATTTCATACGTTTCTATATAGGTACGCTTATCGCCATCAACAAAAGCCATATCGAATTTTACGCCTAGTTGGGGCGCTTCAATGTTGGCATCACCGATGCGGAAGTCAATCTTGTCGGCAACATTCGAACCTTCTATCCAGGGACGGGTAAAATCTTCCATCTCATCATTGATTTCGAAAGTGTAGAGTTTTCCACCTTCCTGCAATCCCTGTGCCAGGCAGATAGCACTATAGCCACTAAATGTGCCTACTTCCAGAATATTCTTCGGGCGAATCATCTCTACAAGCATCTTGAGAAGTCTGCCCTGAATATGGCCGCTAGCCATACGTCCATGGATAGTATGTATATTGGTGGCGCGGTAAAGACGATACAGATAATCGCCTTCAGGCTCTATATGCTGGCAGATATATTTGTCTATGAGTTCAGTCTCTGTCATAATCTGATGGATTTAGAGTAACGGAAATCTTACTCTTCTGTTTCTTTCTGTGCTAAGATTCCTGAAATGGCAAGTTCGTAAGAAGCCAGACCGAAACCGCAGATTACGCCCAGACAAGCACAGGAAATATATGAATGATGGCGGAACTCTTCACGTTTATGCACATTAGAGATGTGTACTTCAACGCAAGGGCATTTCAAACTGCGAATACAATCCTGCAAGGCGATGCTGGTATGAGTATAGGCGCCAGCATTGAGTACTACACCATCATAGGAAAAACCTACTTCCTGCAGCTTGTTGATTAACTCGCCTTCAATGTTGCTCTGAAAGTACTCTATCTCAATATCAGGGAATTTCGCTTTCAGCTTAGGCAGATAACTCTCGAAAGAATTGCTACCATAAATACCCGGTTCTCTTACACCAAGAAGGTTCAAGTTTGGACCATTAATAATTTGTATCTTCATATTTACTTGATTTTTAATCGTAATCCATATTTTTTTCGTATCTTTGCGGCAGAGATCTTTTGTACTCTCCTGTCTTATGCAAAGACGATGCAAAGATACAATAAATTAAGGAAACTGACAAAAAATGAGGAATGAAATTATAAAGAACTATATGAGATACCTCAAGTTGGGGCGTAATTTCTCCAAAAATACGTTGGATGCCTATTACCATGACTTGAATTTTCTCTTGGAGTATGCTGATAAGAACAATTTGGTGCTGACGGAAATGAAATTGGAAGACTTGGAGAATTTTTCTGCAAGTTTGCATGATCGTGGTGTTTCTGCCCGTTCACAAGCTCGGATTTTGAGCGGAATCCGTTCTTTCTACCGGTATTTGGTGCTTGATGATTATATAAAAGACGATCCGACCGAATTGCTGGTTTCTCCCCAAATAGGAAAGCATTTGCCGGAATATTTATCTGTAGAAGAGGTTGATATGCTTGAAGGGGCTATTGATTTGGAAAAATGGGAGGGACAGCGTAATAAAGCGATTATAGAAACTCTGTTCTCATGTGGTCTTCGCGTTTCGGAACTTGTGAATCTAAAGAAAAGCGATGTGTTTGAAGAAGAAAAGTTTATTAGGATCATAGGTAAAGGTAACAAGGAACGCATAGTTCCTATTTCAGGCAAAGCTCTGAAAGAAATCAATCTTTGGTATATTGACCGGAATCTGATGACAATCAAGCCAGGTGAGGAAGACTATGTCTTCTTGAACCGTAGAGGCGCTCATCTCACGCGCAATATGATACTTATCATGATTAAAAATGCGGCTTATGAGGCAGGAATCAAGAAAACTATTTCTCCTCATACTTTGCGTCATAGTTTTGCTACAGCCTTGTTGAAGGGTGGAGCAGATTTGCGGGTAATTCAGGCCTTGCTGGGGCATGAAGATATTGGAACCACAGAGATTTATACTCATCTTGAAACTTCAGATTTGCGCAGAGCTATCTTGGAACATCATCCTCGAAATATCAAATATAGTGAAGAAAACCAAGTGTTTGATTCTGATAAAACAGACAAAAGATGCCCGAATAACAGATAAAGCACAAGGAATTGACGTTTTTTATATAGGAATATGACAAAATCTGAAAAAATATGAGTAACTTTGCAGCCGCAAAATAATGAATATCAATAATTAATAGAAATAAAGTAAGAAAATATGGCATATTTGTTTTCATCAGAATCAGTTTCTGAAGGACATCCAGATAAAGTGGCTGATCAGATTTCAGATGCATTGCTTGACCAGTTTTTGGCTTACGATGACCACGCTCATTGCGCCATCGAAACCTTTTGTACTACTGGTCAGGTAGTAATCATGGGTGAGGTTCGCTCTAACGTTTATGTTGATTTGCAGAACATTGCCCGCAAGACTATCAAGAAAATCGGTTATACCAAGAGCGAATATCAGTTTGACGGCGACTCTTGTGGTGTGCTTACTGCTATCCATGAGCAGAGCGATGATATTAACCGCGGTGTAAGTCGTGAGGAGGATGATAATCAGGGTGCAGGCGACCAGGGTATGATGTTCGGTTATGCTACTACGGAAACCGAAAATTATATGCCGGTATCACTTGACTTGGCTCAGCTCATCATGCGTGTACTTGCAGATATCCGCAAGGAGGGCAAGGTGATGACTTATCTCCGTCCAGACTCTAAGAGCCAGGTAACTATCGAATACTCAGACGATAATATCCCACAGCGCATCGATACCATCGTAGTTTCTACCCAGCATGATGATTTTATCAAGAAGGCAAATGGTGAGGACGATGATGATGCTATGCTGGCAAAGATTCGTGAGGATGTAATCAATATCCTGATTCCAAGAGTAAAGACTCACCTGAGTGATAAGGTGTTGGCTCTCTTCAATGATGACATCAAGTACTTCGTAAACCCTACAGGTAAGTTCGTGATTGGTGGTCCTCATGGAGATACAGGTCTTACCGGTCGTAAGATTATTGTAGATACTTATGGAGGTAAGGGCGCTCATGGTGGTGGTGCCTTCTCTGGAAAGGATAGTAGTAAGGTTGACCGTTCTGCAGCTTATGCTGCCCGTTATATTGCAAAGAATATGGTTGCTGCCGGCGTTGCAGATGAAATGTTGGTTCAGGTAAGTTATGCTATCGGCGTGGCAGAACCGGTTAGTATCTATGTAAATACTTACGGCAGAAGCCATGTGAATATGACTGACGGCGAGATTGCAAAGAAAATTGCAGAAATGTTTGATCTTCGTCCTAAAGCAATCGAGCGCCAGTTGAAGTTGCGCCAGCCAATGTTCCAGGAAACTGCGGCATATGGACACATGGGACGTAAGAATGAGATAGTAGAGAAAACCTTCACCAGCCGATATCATGAGGCTAAAACTGTGAAGGTAGAACTCTTTACATGGGAAAAATTAGATAAGGTAGACGAAATCAAGAAAGTTTTCGGACTTTAAGGAATGGTGCAACAGGCAGATTCGATACAGACAGATGCCGCACTTGAGGCTGAATCGCAACAGCAAGTGCTCAGGCAACATAGCAGCCAGCTCACACCCAAAGAGGTGTTGAGCTGGCTGCCTAAGAATGCAACGCCAGCTCAGCAGGACTCCATGATTAGGGCACATATCAAGCCCAGTGAGATTCATTGGAGCAAGATGCCGGATACATTACACTTGCCAGGACATAAGGCAGGTAAGAGTTTTAGGGATGTAAGTTTGCCACAATATTATCGTGAGTCATTCTTTTCAAAAGATTCTCTGTTTCATCCGGAATTAAAGGGTGGACGCTTAGGGGTGGCAGGTGATCCTGTTCCCTATACGGTAGCTGGTGATAGCTTTATTACTTCATTGCTGTTGGTCTGTTTTCTCTTGGCTTGTATAGCATTCTCTAAATCTAAGCATTTTGTTATACGCCAGGCAAAAACCTTCTTCCGTACTCCACGCATCGGTACAACAGAGGTGACGGAGACCAGTTCTGAAGTAAGATACCAGTTCTTCTTCGTGTTGCAGACCTGTCTTTTGCTGGCAATCGGGTATTTCATTTATTCGAAAGCATCTATCAGCGATACGTTTATCGTAGACCAATATCAGGTAATCAGTATATATGCTGGTTGTATGGGGGGCTATTTCTTGTTGAAGGCGTTCCTCTATGTGATTTCTGGTTGGGTATTCTTTGAAAAGAAAAAAAATGTACAATGGCTCAAGGCATACTTGTTCCTTATATCATGTCAAGGAGTGGCCTTGTTCCCAATGGTGATGCTTTTGTCGTATTTCGATTTCCCATTGCAAATTGCAGTGATATACACGTTGACTATCCTTGGATTAGTTAAATTGTTGGCTTTTTTGAAGGCTTACATTATCTTTTTTAGAAGAAATGGCGTGTTTCTGCAAATATTTTTGTACTTTTGTGCCCTTGAAGTGATACCCTTGTTCGCTCTTTGGGGTGGACTTGTGTTAATCAGTCATTATTTGAAAATAAACTTTTAAGACAAAATGATAAAGAAAATTTTAGTTTCTCAGCCAAAACCTGCAAGTGAGAAGTCTCCTTACTTCGATATCCAGGCTCAATATGGAGTAGAATGCGTGTTCCGTCCATTCTTTAAGGTAGAGGGACTCTCTTCTAAAGAATTCCGTCAGCAGAAAATAAATTTGCTTGACTATACTGCTGTCGTATTTACATCTCGTCATGCAGTAGACAACTACTTTAAATTAGCTAAGGAGATGCGTATCACAATTCCTGAAGATATGAAATATTTCTGTGTGATAGAGACTATCGCTCTCTACATCCAAAAGTATGTTCAGTATCGCAAGCGTAAGGTGTTCTTTGGTGATACAGGTAAAATTGATGGATTGATGGGACAGATGGCTCGCCATAAAACCGAGAAATATCTGGTACCATTAAGCAGTGTTCATAATGATGATATTGCCAATTTGCTTGATGAGAAAAAACTCAATCATACAGAATGTGTAATGTATCGTACCGTGAGCAATGATTTCTCAGAAGAGGAAATCAAGAACTTCGATTACGATATGATGCTTTTCTTTAGCCCAACGGGTGTGAAGGCTTTGAAAAAGAACTTCCCTAACTTTGAACAGGGAAATATTGCTGTTGGCGCTTTTGGACCTGCTACAGCCAAGACTGTAACAGATGAAGGCTTGCGTCTTGATTTGGAGGCTCCTAATAAAGCTTTTCCATCTATGACTGGTGCCTTGGCTGATTATCTGAAACGTCACAATAAATAGGAAATATTTAATAAAATAGATATGTCACCAGACAGAAATAAAACATTCGGAAAGAAAGAGCATCTATGTAAACTGACACTTATAGAGCAGCTCTTTGGAGGTGGTGCTAAAGCAATGACGGCATGGCCTATGAGAATGGTGTTTCTTCTTGTTGACAAGAAAGATGAGCAAGCCCCTTCTGTTCAAGTTCTTATCAGTGTATCAAAGCGTTATTTTAAGCACGCAGTAAAACGCAATAGGGTAAAGCGACAGATACGTGAAGCTTTTCGTTGTCAAAAACAAGAGCTGGAGACTTGTATGCAGAATTATGTTGGAAAACAATTGCTTGTGGCTTTTGTTTGGCAAACAGAACAATTGCAGCCTTCAAAGCTGGTTTCAACCAAAATGACTAAACTTTTGGATAGATTGGTTGATAATATCAAGGAGATGCAATCTGAAACAGTCATGAAAGAGAGCTGTTTATGATGAAGATTCTCTTTATGATAGCACATGGCATGAGAAAGGTGCTGGTATGGATTCTTATACTGCCGATATTGTTTTATCAGAAGTGTATTACTCCTTATACGCCACCTTCTTGTCGCTTTCAGCCCACTTGCTCAGAGTATGCGAGACAAGCCATCCTGAAGCATGGTCCCTTTAAGGGACTGGCTTTGGCTGTTTGGCGCATCTTAAGATGCAATCCTTGGGGTGGTTCGGGTTATGATCCCGTACCGTAAGTTTCCGACTGTGTTGTTGGGCCCCTTATACATATTATATAATATAATAAAGAATCATATTCTATGGCAAAAAATTTTGTTGAAGAATTGAAATGGCGTGGTATGCTGGCGCAGATAATGCCAGGTACTGAGGAATATCTCAACACCCACATGGTGTCAGCCTATCTCGGAACCGACCCTACTGCAGACTCTCTGCACATCGGTCACCTTTGCGGTATCATGATGTTGCGCCACTTGCAGCGTTGTGGTCATAAGCCTTATCTCCTCGTTGGCGGTGCCACGGGTATGATTGGCGACCCTTCTGGCAAGAGCCAGGAGCGTAATCTTCTCGATTCAGAGACTCTCTATCATAATCAGGAAGCTATCAAGAAGCAGGTATCTAAGTTCCTCGACTTCGATGGCAATGAGCCTAACAAGGCGGAGTTGGTTAACAACTACGACTGGATGAAGGACTTCACATTCCTCGATTTCGCTCGTGTGGTTGGTAAGCATATCACTGTAAACTATATGATGGCGAAGGATAGCGTGCAGAAGCGCTTGAATGGTGAGGCTCGTGATGGTTTGTCTTTCACAGAGTTCACCTATCAGTTGCTCCAGGGCTACGACTTCCTCTATCAGTATGAGAAGTTTGGCGTGCGCCTCCAGTTGGGTGGTAACGACCAGTGGGGTAACATGACTACCGGTACTGAGTTGATTCACCGTACATTGGGTAACGACGCTGAATGCTTCTGCCTCACTTGCCCATTGATTACCAAGGCAGACGGCAAGAAGTTCGGTAAGACTGAGAGCGGTAACATCTGGTTGGACCGCAACCGCACAACTCCTTATGCTTTCTACCAGTTCTGGTTGAACGTAAGCGATGACGATGCCGAGAAGTACATCAAGATCTTCACCGACCTTGACAAGGAGACCATTGATGCTCTCGTAGAGGAGCACAAGCAGGATCCAGGTCGCCGTGTGCTCCAGAAGCGTCTGGCTGAGGAGGTTACTGTAATGGTTCATTCTCAGGAGGATTTGGATATGGCTATTGCAGCCAGCAACATCCTCTTCGGTAAGGCAACCAAGGAGAATCTGGCACAGCTCGATGAGGCTACATTGAACGATGTATTCGCCAACGTACCTCACTACGACCTCGACAAGAACTTGCTCGGTGGTACAGCTGTTGACCTCTTCAACCAGGAAGGTATGCAGATCTTCCCAAGCAAGAGCGAGATGCGCAAGCTCGTTAAGGGTGGTGGCGTTTCACTCAACAAGGAGAAGCTCGCTGCTTTCGACCAGGTAATCACTGCTGATGACCTGATTGACGGCAAGTATCTTCTGGTTCAGAAAGGTAAAAAGAACTACTTCTTGATTACCGTTAAGTAATCGTTAAAAGTATTGAAAATATTTGGTAGTGGAGAAAAAATCCACTACCTTTGCAATCGATTTGCTTGTCCTATGGTGTAATGGTAGCACTACAGTTTTTGGTTCTGTCAGTGGTGGTTCGAATCCGCCTGGGACAACAGGTCATAAATAACCCTTCAAGTCTTTGCGGATTTGGAGGGTTATTTTGTTTATATAAGAGTTTAGTTTAGGTAGAGAAAGTTTATGCAAGAGATAGACTTGATATTTCAGCAGTATTATCGTCCGCTATGTCTTTATGCCACTCATTATCTGCATGATATCGATGAGGCTGAAGACGTGGTGCAGGATTGTTTTGTGAAATTGATAAGTAGGAACATCATGTCGGAAAACATCAAGGCTTTCTTATATACCTCTGTGCGCAATGCCAGCATCGACCGGTTGCGCCGCCAGTCTCCGATAGATACGGAGATTTCTCCTACCGATTTATGTGTCGTGATTTCTGATGACCAGGCACAGGAAAGTTCTTTCCGGGAGGCAAAACTGTGGACGGCTATCGAGCTATTACCCGAACGATGCAGGGAAATCTTCCTGATGAGCAAGCGTGACGGAATGACTTATCGGGAGATAGCTGAAGAACTGAACCTGTCGGAAAAGACCGTGGAGCATCAGATTTCCAAGGCTTTAAAGACCTTACGAGGCAAGAAAGATGATTTTCTTGCAGATTTTTTCTATATTTTACCTTTCATCCATGGGGGTATTCTGTAATTCTTGCGTTATAGCAATAAAAGAATGAATAAAAGTACAGTTATGAAAGGTAAAGAGATTATTTTTGCGCTCTCAATTCTAGCCTTGCCAGCTCCAACGTTGGCAGGTACGCCGAAGATGATGGTGGAGGCTCAGACTTCTACCACCATCCGTCAGCAGATGGATTGGCTGCACCGCATCAGGAAAATCAACTTCGTCTATGATTCATCGCTTGATGGGGAATTGAACATCAAGTATCATGGACCAGATATCCAGCATCTTCCGGTGAAGAAGGCACTGAAGGTGCTTTTCGAGAAAACTCATATTCTATATAATATCAATGCGAACTATGTGATATTGAAGCGAAAACCCGTACAACAAATATCAACATCTTACACGAATATCAATCACAAAGTTCAGCAGGTTCAGCGTCGCCACACTCTCAGCGGATACGTCCGTGACGAGAGTGGCGAATCGCTGATTAATGCCACCATCTATGATCTGACGGATGGCATTGGTACAACGACCAATGAATATGGTTTCTTTTCGCTTACCCTGCCCGAAGGCGAGCACCAGCTTCGCTTTTCGTATGTGGGCTATGCCGACAAGGTAGAGAAGCTGAATCTCTCGAAAGATATGCATCATAATATGGCACTCCGTGTTGATGGTAAATTGCCTGAGGTGGTGGTAGATGGCGACTTGAACTCTCCGCTTCTGACCACACAAACCGGCAAGCGCTCCTTTTCGAACAAGGATATCAAGACAGAGTTTGCCCTGATGTCTTCACCGGATGTGGTGAAGACCCTGCAGCGTGTGAGTGGTGTGGCAGAAGGACAGGAGTTGGCAAGCGGACTCTATGTGCATGGTGGCAATGGCGATGAGAACCTTTATCTGATAGATGGTACTCCGCTTTATGATACGAATCATGCGCTGGGGCTTTTCTCCAGTTTCAATGCCGATGTGGTGAAGAATGTGGATTTCTACAAGAGCGGCTTTCCTGCACGATATGGTGGAAGATTGTCGTCGGTGGTGGATGTGCGTACTGCCGATGGAAACATGAATCAGTTTCATGGTGCCTATCGCATCGGACTGCTTGATGCCAGTGTGCAGTTTGAGGGACCTATCCGGAAAGGCAAGACCTCTTATAATATAGGTATGCGCCGTTCCTGGATGGATCTGCTGTCCCGTCCCTTGACCAAGGCTTTCTCTGATCCAGACGATAAACTCTCGATAGGTTATTACTTCATGGACCTGAATGCCAAGGTAACCCATCGTTTCAACGACCGTTCGAAGATAGAATTGAGTCTCTATCACGGAAAAGACAGCTGGGATGTGAAGGATGATTTTGATCAAAGTAAGGCAGATGGGTATCAACCCAACCAAAGCTATGACAAGGACTTGACGAAGTCGCAGTTGGATTGGGGAAACTTTAATGTAGCATTCAACTGGAACTACCTGTTCTCTCCGAAGCTCTTTTCAAACATTACAGCGGTGTATTCCCATAATCGTTCCAAGTTGTATTCCTTTGATGATGATCGTTATATCAATCCTTCGGGAGAGAATGCCACTTCTGTCACTCACTTGGAGCATGGTTATACCTCAACGATTTATGATGCGGGCTATCGTCTGGCATTCGATTACCGTCCGAACCCTCGTCATCATTTCCGTTTTGGAAGCGACTATACGATGCATCTCTTTCGCCCCCAGACAGCTATGCAATTGGATTATACTGGATATGAGGGAAATGCATCAGCCCAAGTTGATACCATCCGAATGAATAGTAGTAATCGTCATGTGGCGCATGAGTGGACGGTATACGCAGAGGATGAAATCAATATCAACCGCAACTGGAGTATGAATGTTGGCTTCAATATGGGCCTTTTTCATATCAGTAACAAGAACTTCTTGAATATCGACCCACGTTTTGCCCTGAAATATCAACTGAGCAATGAGGTGTCGCTGAAGGCTTCCTTTACTCAGATGACCCAGTATGTGCATAAGGTCTCTAACAGCTACTTGTCCTTGCCTACGGATTATTGGGTACCGACTACCCGAAATCTGAAGCCAATGCGTTCTTATCAGTTTGCGGCAGGAATCTATGCCCAGCCCAACCGCCATTGGCTTCTGTCGCTCGAAGGGTATTACAAGTTGTCCAAGCATCTGCTTCAATACAGCAGTTGGGTAGGCATAGAGCCGCCTGCTGAGCATTGGGATTCGCAAGTGATGGATGGCAAAGGGCTCTTCTATGGCGTTGAGGCTGATGCCACTTATCGCACCAATCATCTGACTTTGAGTGGTTCTTATACGCTCTCTTGGAACAAGCGAAAGTATGATGACTTCTATCAGGATTGGTATTACGACAAGTTTGACAACCGCCATAAGTTGAATCTGTCCTTGCGGTATGCGTTTAACAAGAAGGTGAGTTGCTTTGCGGTCTGGAACTATCACACGGGCAATCATGCCACGGTGCCAACCCAGTTGGCGGCATTGCCAAGCTTGCCAGATCAAGAAGGCAAGTATTATAGGAATTGGTGGAATTCCGCCTCTTATGTCTATGCCATCCCTAATAATTTGACGCTTCCAGCTTATCATCGCTTGGACTTGGGATTTGATTTCCGTCATGTCACCAAGCATGGACATGAGCGCATTTGGAATTTGAGCATCTATAATGCTTATTGCCATCTCAACTCGATGTACGTCAAGGTGGACTATAATGAGGTTACGCAGCAGTTTGAGGCGAAAAACAAGGGATTTATTCCAATAATACCTTCATTTAGCTATACTATCAAGTTTTAAAACAAAAGAAATTTCATTGGATATGAATACAAATCATAGAAGAATAAAAATCAATGTAAGTTGGAGATGGGGACTGTTCTTCTTTTTGATGAGTGTGGTCTTTTCTTCTTGCATAGATGATTTTGATGTAAAGAAGCTGCAAGATACTCCCCGATTGGTACTTTATTGTTTTCCTACGGAGGGAGACACCACACTTATTGTTGTAACGAAAAGCTTGCCCGTTTCTTCGTTCAAAGGAGATATAGATACCCAATCACGTTTGCCCGTGGATGCAAGTGTCGTATATAAGGTAAATGGAATGCCACAGGAGGTGAAACGTATCGAAAACATAAAGGAAGCGCAGTCCTTTTCTCAAGTTTCCGATAGTTGGTTTCTTTCTACTCTAATAGGACAGTATTATGCCGTAGGAAAGCAGAAGGCAGGAGATAAGATTGAGGTCCAGGTGTCGGTAGATGGTCTCTCCGAGGTTTCTGCTTCGACTTCCATTCCCGAGAAGGTTGATGTAAATATAGGTGACATCCATTTGAAAGAGAAATCGTCGGATCATGATGTTTATTTCTCGGTAGATAAGTTGGAAGCGACTTTTAGTGACCCTGCTTCAACCACGGATTATTATTCTGTGAAGGTAACTCGCAAGCAGAAATATGGAAACTTGAAAGGTGTTCCCAAAGAAGGCAATAGATGGCAACATGATGTTTATGCTAATAATTACCAAGATTACCTTAATTATTTGGGTAGGGAGGATGAATATGAATGGTGTTTTGATAGTTTGGCATCAAATATTGTTTGGCCTGAGATGGTGACCACCAGTGAGCCATTGATTAACAAGAAGTCAGAGTTGGATGATGATTTCGGCTTTGACGAATACAAATACTTTGATGATGTTTATATCTTCAATGACCGGACGATAAATGGACAGACCTATACGATGCATTTGGAAGTGAACAGTAATGATTCTTATTGGCACACGTATGATGGTTGGGACCGTTTGTTTGGCTTTACTTATAATGTACAACTTTGCAAGGTTACTCCAGAGTACTATCGCTTCTTGAAGAGCATTAACGATGCGCAGAGCAATAGTTGGGCGGACGCTGGATTGATGCAGGTGACACCTACTTATTCGAACGTAAAAGGTGGTTTCGGTGTAGTGGCAGGATTTAATGTCTGTGAAGCTTCGAAGTATATCGCCCCATTGCCATCGGCACCATCGGATAATCAAGGTGGAATATATACCAAATAAAAAAGGTGAGGAGTATGAAAAGAAGTCTTTTTATCATTTTAGGTACCTTGTGCTTTGCCATTGCCGGCAAGGCACAGATTACAGGACAATTTTAAAGGAAGAAAGGGATTCTATGATGAAGATCAACAAGAATGAACAGGATTTTGTACTGAAGTTTTTTCAGCCGAACAAGCTGGATACCCGGAAGGCCTTGCAGAAGGTGAAGACTCGGGTTGGCATTGCTGATGAAGAGGTTTCGCATGCAGCAACTGTATCTTTACGCATGCGTCGCATCCGTTGGATAGCTGTGGCTGCATCTATTCTGGTGCTCTTCACCATAGGAGCCTATACGCTTTTACAGCCAAAGACGGTGACGCTTTCTGCCGAATCGGAAGTAGTGGCATATCATCTGCCTGATGGAACGAAGGTGTCATTAATGCCTCATTCTTCTCTTTCCTATCAGGAAGATGATTGCAGAAAGGTGGAGATGAAGGGCTGTATCTATTATCAGGTGAAGCATGATGAACAGCATCCTTTCGATGTGATGGGAGAGCATGGACATGTAAGGGTGCTCGGTACCCAGTTTATGGTGGATGAAAGAACAGATACTCCCGAAGTGATGGTAACCAGCGGAAAGGTGCTTTTCACGGCTCGCAGTTCTGCTGAAGGTGTCTTCCTGATTAAAGGCAAGCGGGCACGTCTGTTGAAAGGGGCTGCCCAGCCTAAGTTGTTGGCAGATTATGATATCAATGATGTGGCATGGGCTACGCATCGTCTGCATTTCGACAACACTCCATTATCCGAAGTATTGGAGGAACTTTCTAAATTATCTGGTACAAGCTATACGGCTTCTGATGAGAGCAAGCGTCTGACGGGTGATTTTGATACGAATTCCATCCCACAGGTCATCCATGTAATAGAAGAAACATTGGGTGTTCAGATAAGATAAGTGTGTGAATAAAACATAGTAAAAAGGGACAAACTTATGAAAAGCAGTCTATAAAATGAGAAAATAAGTAAAAAGGGTGCATCTTTCGTATTGATTTAGGGTGATATTCAAAATTATTTTGTATCTTTGCCCTCGTAACAAATCAAACAATTTATAAAAAATAAAATTATGGACTTTAATAAACTATTCTCATTAGAGGGTAAGGTTGCCCTCGTTACAGGTGCCGCTTATGGTATCGGGTTTGCTATGGCTGAGGCTTATGCCAAAGCTGGTGCTAAGATTGCTTTCAATTGCCGTAGCCAGCACCACATGGATCAGGCTCTTGCAGATTACAAAGCAAAGGGTATTGAGGCAAAGGGTTATATCTGTGATGTAACAGACGAGGAACAGGTGAAAAACATGGTAGCTGACATCGAGAAGGAACTTGGTGTTATTGATATTTTGGTAAACAACGCAGGTATTATCAAGCGTATTCCTATGACAGAGATGTCTGTAGATGACTTCAAGCAGGTTATTGACATTGACCTCACTGCACCTTTCATCGTATCTAAGGCTGTTATCCCTGGTATGATCAAGAAGGGTCATGGTAAGATTATCAACATCTGTTCTATGATGAGCGAGTTGGGTCGTGAGACTGTTTCTGCATACGCAGCTGCCAAGGGTGGCTTGAAGATGTTGACACGTAACATCTGCTCAGAGTATGGTGAGTACAACATCCAGTGCAATGGCTTGGGCCCTGGTTACATCGCAACTCCTCAGACAGCACCTCTCCGTGAGCGTCAGGCTGATGGTAGCCGTCATCCATTCGACAGCTTCATTTGTGCAAAGACTCCTGCAGGTCGCTGGTTGGAACCAGAAGAGTTGGCTGGTCCTGCTGTTTTCTTGGCTTCAGATGCTTCTAATGCAGTGAATGGTCACATTCTCTATGTAGATGGTGGTATCTTGGCATATATCGGAAAACAGCCAAAATAAAGGATCAAACATGAAGATTTAAGTTTGAATAAACTTGAATAGAATAAAAAAATATAGGGCAGCCATAAAGGACTGCCCTATATTTATAATTAAAATAATCTTTACAATTATTTGTTGATTGCATCTGCAAGCTCAGCACCAGCCTTGAACTTAGCAACCTTTTTAGCTGCAATCTGGATCTTCTCCTTAGTAGCTGGATTGATACCCTCACGAGCAGGACGTTCGTTAATGCTGAATGTACCGAAACCTACCAACTGGATCTTGTCACCTGCAATGAGGGCTTCCTTCAATGCGTTTGTTGTAGCTTCAAGAGCGGCCTTAGCCTGTGCCTTTGTAATCTCAGCACCTGCTGCAATCTTGTCAATCAATTCTGTTTTGTTCATAATTTTTCGTTATTAAATGAATAATATTGTTGTTTCTTAGTTGAATTCGTTTACAAATATAGCTTTTTCTTGTGAAAGTTCAAATAAAAAAAGCAGAAAAGTGCTGAAATTATTGAAATTTAAGTGTAATAAGTCTATTTTTTGGTGTTTTCACGGATATTTTTCGTAATTTTGTCGCCAAAATACAAATATTATTCAGATTATTAAACTGTTTATAGAAATAAAGTTATGCGCAATATTCCAATTGTAACAAAGAATTTGCTGATAGTGAATGTAGTAGCATTCCTGGCATGCATGCTGATGGACAAGAGTATGGGTGGCGGTTCTGGCCTGACAGATATGTTTGGGCTTCATTTCTTCCTGGCATCCGATTTCCATATTTATCAGTTAGTTACCTACATGTTTATGCATGGTGGTTTCCAGCATATTCTCTTTAATATGTTTGCCCTATGGATGTTTGGCTGTGTAGTAGAAAGAGTTTGGGGACCAAAGAAATTCCTTTTTTATTACATAGCGTGTGGAGTGGGAGCAGGTTTGTTCCAGGAAGCTGCACAGTATATTACCTATGTGGCAAAGGATATGGCAGCTTATGATTATGTTAGTGTTAATGGAGCCAGAATAACAATGGAGCAATATCTGAACCTATGGACTACCGTGGGTGCTTCAGGAGCTATTTATGCCATATTGCTTGCCTTTGGTATGATTTATCCAAACGAGCGTCTCTTCATTTTCCCGTTGCCAGTTCCTATTAAAGCTAAATTCTTCGTGATAGGCTATGCTGTCATAGAATTGGTTTCAACATTCTCTCTCTCTGATGACGGTGTGGCTCATATTGCCCATTTAGGAGGTATGGTCTTTGGATTCTTCCTGATCCGTTATTGGCGTAAGCAGATTGGTAATGGTTACTATCAGTCTAATTCTGCTGATGCATTCGATAAGTTGAAAGGTATGTTCGGCGGAAAGCGTCGGGCAGGTAGAACGCATTTTACTTATACCAAGAATGAATCTTATAATCCGACTTATGAACAGGATGCTGAATGTAAGACCAATGAAAAGGTCGTATCTCAGGAAGAGATAGATAGGATCTTGGATAAGATAAGGAAAAGCGGTTATGATAGCTTGACTCAGAGTGAAAAGCAGATGCTCTTTGATCAGAGTAATAAGTAGGAAACTATGTTTAAAGGATTTAAGGAATTTACATATAAGATGGTAGCTGGTGCTAATGTGGCAACTATCATCATCATGTTGCTGGTGGGCTTTTCTGACTTCTTTCAGCCAGAAAAGTTCGCCGCATTGGCTAATCTTGGCTTACTTTTCCCGGTTTTTCTTATAGTTAACTTAGGCTTTTTGCTTTTCTGGTTGCTCTTCCGGTCTAAGTATGCCATTATTCCATTCTTAGGCTTCTTGATCTGTTTTGTTCCTGTCCGCAAGTATATGCCAATCAACTTTTCTGGCGAAACTCCAAAAGGTTGTATCAAAGTACTGTCATATAATACCTGGAATTTTGGTGCACAGACAGAGGATGCCGAAGGAACTAATATCTGTATTGCTTATCTGCAGGAGCAGGATGCTGATATTGTTTGTCTGCAGGAAGCATGTCCTACTTCCCGGAATGTTGAGCAGATAGATAGTATGCTCAAGCCGATGTATGCTTATCAGGATACTACGATGCACATAAATGGTGGAAATTGTCTTATGTTGCTCAGTAAATATCCTATTCTTTCTAAAGAGCGTATTCCTTATGAATCGAAAGGAAATATGAGTGTGGCATATCGGCTGAAAGTGAAGAATAGAGAAGTCCTTCTTGTCAATAATCATCTGGAGACTACCGGCTTAAGTTTAGAGGACAGACGCCAGTTCAAGAATCTGGTTATCGGAAAATTACAGGTTGATACTGCAGAAGAAACGTCCAAGCTGCTCGTTGTAAAACTTGCCGAGGCAACAAAGAAACGGGCTCCGGAGGCTGAGGCTGTAGCAAAATACATTCAGCAGCATAAAGAACAGAGTATTATTTTGTGCGGTGACTTTAATGATGGTCCTATCTCTTATGCTCATCGTACGATAGCTAAAGATTTGACGGATTGCTACATTGCAAGTGGTAACGGACCGGGTATCAGCTATCATCATGGAGGCTTTTTTGTTCGCATTGACAATATCATGTGTTCAGACGATTGGGAGCCTTATGAATGTAAAGTTGATGATAAAATTGCCGTTTCAGACCACTATCCTATCATTTGTAAGCTAAAAATGCGCCCTAAAAAGCAAAAATAGAGCAAATTATTCTTATATAAGAAAAAAAATGCTTATTTTTGCACAACTTTATGGAGGTTTTTGAAAGAATCCCTAAAAGCAATTGAAAAGAAACAAATAATTAATAACAATAAATAGAAATGCAAAACAAAGGAATTGTAATTTGTGTAGCCGTCTTACTGACACTCGCAAGTATCTTCTATTTGTCATTCTCGTTTGCCACACGTTACTATGACAGCGAGGCTGCAAAGATTAAAGATCCTATTGCTCAGCAGGATTATAAGGATTCTGTTAAGTACTTAGGTGTTTATTCTTACCAGAACTGCTTGGAGACTCAGATTGGTCTTGGACTTGACCTTAAGGGCGGTATGAATGTAATTCTTGAGATTTCTGTACCTGATGTACTTGAAAACCTTGCCGATCATAAGACCGACGCTGGTTTTACCAATGCCATGAAGGAAGCTAGAGCTCAGGAAGAAGCTAACGGTGGTGACTTCGTGTCACTTTTCATTAACGCTTATCATAAGAGCGCACCAGGTCATAAACTCGCAGAAGTGTTCGCTACCCAGCAGTTGCAGGGTAAGGTTTCTCCTCAGAGCAGCGATGCGGAGGTAGAAAAGGCTATCCGCGCTTCTGTACAGGATGCTATCGACAACTCTTTCAACGTTGTCCGCACCCGTATCGATAAGTTTGGTGTTGTACAGCCTAACATCCAGAAGTTGGAAGGTCAGCAGGGCCGTATCATGGTAGAAATGCCAGGTATCAGCCAGCCAGAGCGTATGCGTAAGATGCTCCAGGGTAGTGCAAACCTTGAGTTCTGGGAGACATACAACTCAGAGGAAATCGCTCCTTATCTCCAGCAGCTTGATACCCGTATCGCAAATGGTGATAATGGTGAGGAGAAGAACGATACAGTTGCAGCAGATTCTGCAGCAGCTAAGAAGGAAGTTGCTAAGGCTGAACCTAAGAAGGCTGAGGCTAAGTTCTCTATCAAGAAGAAGGACGATGCTGCAAGCAAGGTAGGCGAGGATGCTCAGAATGCTGCTGCTATCAAGGCTCACCCATTGTTGGCTCGTTTGCAGCTCGGTGGTGGTTTGAGCACTGTTGGTTATGCTAGCGTTCGCGATACTGCTGCCATCAACAAGATTATCTACTCTGCTGTGGCTAAGCGCGTTTTGCCATCAGACTTGCGTCTGCTTTGGAGTGCTAAGCCAGCTGATAACCTGAAGGTTAAGAATATCTTCGAGCTTCACGCCTTGAAGGTGACTACCACTACAGGTCGTGCTCCTTTGGAGGGTGATGTAATTACCGATGCTAAGGACGAGTTCGACCAGATGGGTTCACCTGTTGTTAGTATGAAGATGAATACTGAGGGCGCACGTAAGTGGGCTCAGATGACCAAGGCTAACGTAGGTAAGGCTATTGCTATCGTTCTGGATGGCGTAGTTTACTCTGCTCCTCGCGTAAACGGCGAGATTGATGGTGGTAGCTCTCAGATTTCCGGTAACTTCACTATTGAGGATACCAAGGACTTGGCTAACACATTGAAGTCTGGTCGTATGCCAGCTCCTGCACGTATCGTTCAGGAGGAGGTTGTAGGTCCTACACTCGGTGCACAGTCTATCCAGATGGGTATTGTATCATTCGTTGTAGCTTTCGTACTCCTGATGGTTTACATGGTGATGATGTACAATGTCATTCCTGGTATGATGGCTAACCTGGCTTTGCTCGTCAACGTATTCTTCACGTTGGGTATTCTGACGTCCTTCCAGGCGGCTCTGACGTTACCAGGTCTTGCCGGTATGGTCTTGTCTCTGGGTACTGCCGTGGATGCCAACGTGCTTATCTATGAACGTATCAAGGAGGAGCTCCGCTCCGGTAAGGGTATGAAGCAGGCTGTAGCTGCCGGTTATGGCAATGCTTTCTCTGCTATCTTCGACTCTAACTTGACATCTTTGATTACTGGTGTTATCCTGTTGACTACCGGTACAGGTCCTATCCGTGGTTTCGCTACTACATGGATCATCGGTATCGTAGTTTCATTCTTCACTGCTGTGTTCCTGACTCGTCTGGTTTACGATTATAAGTTGAACCACGATAAGTGGATGCACTGCAAGTTTGATACTCCAGTTTCTCACAACCTGATGCAGGGCAAGAAGTATAAGTTCATGTCTATGTACAAGACTACCTTCACCGTTGCCATCGTAGCAGCTGTGGTATTCATCGGTAGCTTCTTTGTTCGTGGCTTGAGTAAGAGTATCGACTTCACTGGTGGTCGTAACTATGTAGTACAGTTCGAGAATCCTGTAGAGCCTGAGCAAATCCGTACCGTTCTTGGCGGTGCTTTCGTCAATGCAGATGGTACTAAGGCTACTACAAGTGCTATCGCTATCGGTACAGACGGTAAGACTATCCGTGTATCTACCAACTATATGATTGAGAGCAACAGTCCAACTGTTGACGATGAGGCTGAGACTATCCTTTACAATGCCTTGAAGAAGGCTAACCTGGTTTCTCAGAAGAGTGTTGAGGCATTCAAGAATCCAGATGTTCGTCAGGGTGGTTCTATCATCAGTAGTACTAAGGTAGGTCCTTCAGTGGCTAAGGATATCACTATGGGTGCTATCTATAGTGTGCTCTTCGCATTGATTGCTATCTTCCTCTACATCCTGATACGTTTCCGCAACGTGGCCTTCTCTGTAGGTTCTACTGTAGCTTTGGCATTTGATGCCTTGACAGTAATCGGTTTCTACTCACTCCTGTGGGGTCTCGTTCCATTCTCATTGGAGATTGACCAGACCTTCATCGGTGCTATCCTGACTGTGGTAGGTTACTCTATCAATGATAAGGTGGTTGTATTCGACCGTATCCGTGAGAACCTGAAGCTTCATCCTAAGGCTGATCGTCAGCAGATCTTCAATGCTTCTGTCAACGAGACCTTGGCACGTACCATCAATACTTCTGTTTCTACATTGCTCGTGTTGCTCTGCATCTTCATCCTTGGTGGTGACAGCATCCGCAGCTTCTCATTCGCAATGATTCTGGGTGTTGTATTCGGTACATTGTCATCTATCTTCATTGCATCTCCAATGGCTTACATCGTTCTTGGTCGCAAGATTAAGGAAGAGCCAGCTGAGGAGGTTGCTGAAGTTAAGTAATCAGAAACTCTTCATTCTTTCTCTGTCCGATGCATGTCGGATAGAGAAAGATACTGGAAAGAATATAAAAATAATAAAGGTCGCTTCCTGATTGTCAGGAGCGACCTTTATTGTTTTATCATCTCTGGAATGATAAGAAATGTACGTGGTCCCACCGAGAATCGAACTCGGATCAAAGGTTTAGGAAACCTCCGTTCTATCCGTTAAACTATAGGACCATTGTAAACCGACTGCAAAGATACATCAAATCGTTGACAATACAAAATAAAATGTTATGTTTTTCACTCTCATCTTATCAAGTTTCCTCACTTTTGTGGAGTTGAACTGCGAAAACCTCTTCGATACGAAGCATGATTCGCTGAAGAATGACTATGAATTCCTGCCACAGAGCAGTTACAAGTGGACGCCTTATCGCTATTGGCGCAAGCTGGCAAATCTTTCCAAGACTATAGTAGCTTTGGGTTATGAAGATTTGTCGCTTGTTGGTACCGCCTCCCCAGATAATCCTTCAAGACCCTCGGAGAAGTCCTGGCATGTTCCCGATTTCGTGGCGCTTTGTGAAGTGGAGAATGATAGCGTGCTGTTTGATTTAACCCGGCGTTCAGCTCTTCGCGGTGTGAATTATGATTATGTGATGACCGATTCGCCGGATGAACGAGGCATAGATGTGGCTTTGCTTTATCAGCCGTCTTCTTTTGCGCTTATACAGTCCCGTTCTATCCGCATCAAGCCGCTGCCTGATACTCGCCCTACGAGAGATATTCTCTACGCTTCGGGGCGGATTATGAATGATGATACGCTCCATGTCTTTGTATTGCATGCGCCCAGCCGGCGTGGTGGCGAACAGGTTTCGCGTCCATACCGCCTTCAGGTAGCCAACCAGTTGGCTTCTGCCGTAGATTCTATCTATGCGCTCAATGATAGTGCAAGGATTATCGTAGCTGGCGATTTCAACGATTATTCTGATTCGCCTGCCCTCCGTTATCTTTATCAGCACCACCTTATTAATATATCCGTTGGCGCCAATGGTTCTCATGGTGCCAAGGCTACTTATCGCTGGCATGGAGATTGGCGGAGCCTTGACCAGATACTCTTTAGTCCTTCGCTTTCCTGGCTTAAGATGAGTTGCCAGATAGGCGATTTGCCATTCCTTTTAGAAGATGATGAGAAATATGGCGGAAAGAAACCTTTCCGAACCTATCTCGGTCCCCGATATTTGGGTGGATACAGCGATCATCTCCCGCTTGTTGCCAAGTTTAAGATAGAGGGTGGATATGAATAAAAAAACAGGTATGCTCAGATTTTTACTGAACATACCTGTTTGTATATTAGTGAGATTTTATCTCTTCTGCCTGATTATCCGTAGATAACCTTACCATTCTCATCCTCATAAGGAGTCATATCCTTAGCATACTGGTTCATGGCACGGAGGCTCATACCCATTGATGAGAAACCACCATCGTGGAAGAGGTTCTGCATGGTCACCTTGCGTGTGAAGTCAGAGAACATCATCACGCAGTAGTTAGCGCAATCCTCAGCTACGGCGTTTCCGAGTGGAGACATCTTGTCGGCGAAGTCCATCATGTTCTCGATGTCCTTGATACCCTTACCTGCAGTTGTAGCTGTAGGGCTCTGAGAGATGGTGTTGATGCGGACGTGCTTCTCACGGCCATAGATGTAACCGAAGCTGCGGGCGATGCTCTCGAGCATGCTCTTGGCATCAGCCATATCGTTGTAACCGAAGAATGTACGCTGAGAAGCTACGTATGTGAGAGCTACTACAGAACCCCACTCGTTGATAGCATCCAACTTCTTGGCTACCTGCAACATCTTATGGAAAGAGATAGCAGAGATGTCCAATGTCTTGTTCAGGAAGTTGTAGTCGAGGTCATCGTATGTACGATGCTTGCGAACGTTAGGGCTCATAGCTACAGAGTGGAGCACGAAGTCGATTTTGCCACCGAGTTTCTCCTGAGCCTCTGTGAATACCTTTTCCAAGTCTTCTACGCTAGTCGCATCAGCTGCGATGATAGGAGCGTTGATCTGTTCAGCGAGCTTATCCAGCGTACCCATACGCAAAGCCATAGCTGTATTACTAAGTGCGATAGTAGCACCCTCTTCAGCAGCCTTTACAGCTACTTTCCAAGCGATTGATTCCTCATTGAGTGCACCGAAGATGATGCCACGCTTGCCTTTTAACAAATTGTGAGTCATTGTTATCTTAATACTTTTGTTTATACTAACGACAATCCCCTACATATATCATTCTCTATATATATAATAAGGTGTAAAACCACTTTGTTTTGTTCTAGTCGTTGAAATCGTGCGCAAAATTACGAAAAATGTGCAATATACCCAAATTTTTTAACTAAAAAGTATCGTAAACGTTTTCTTTTTTGTGGTATGTCAAGTATTCTGGTCCCTGCTGCACAATAAGATGTTCTATTTATTCTTTGCAGATAATAAGCCTGAAACAGATATATCTTATGCTTATAGATAACGTATCTGTTGGTCTGAGGAATTAGATTTGTAGGGTTCCTGACATATGCCAACAGAGTTGTCGACATATGCCAACAAGGTTCCTGACATATGCCAACAAGGTTCCTGACATATGCCAACAAGGTTCCTGACATATGCCAACAGAGTTATTGACATATGTCAGCAACCTTGTTGGCAGCTGCCGGCAACCATACGGAACCAGTTGTTAGAACCGGTTAATCGTAGAATTGTGACTACTTAATCTATTTGTTCTACGTATTTAAGCAATACGCTCTACCCGTCAGATGTCGGTATAGATAACTTAAGAACCTTATTGTTTCTGTTCTTACAAATCGTTGTCTTATTGTAGCAATAATATTCATTTTGCAGCAATATGGTAAGGTGAAAGTGTTAAAAACTGACTTTTTTATGTGCGTTATTAAATTTTTCTTTCAAAATATTTGCAAATATCCGAAAAATAATCTAATTTTGCAGCCGATTATTATAAATTTATTAATTATTATCTAATAAAGAGAGAGATTATGTTTAAAAGAATCGCTTTATTTGTGGGGGGGCAATTCTCAGTTGTGGAGTAGCCTTTGCCCAAACATCCGTTACCGGTAAGGTAGTAGCTTCAGAGGATGGTGAGCCTGTTATTGGCGCATCAATCAAGATTGTTGGTACTAATACTGGTGCTGTTACCGATGTAGACGGTAACTTTTCTATCGTTCTTCCTCAGGGTAAGAATACTGTGAAGGTTTCTTACATGGGAATGGAAGACAAAACAGTTACAATTAAGGGTAATAAGGTTCAGATAGAACTACGTGCAGACCAAAAGACCCTTGATGAGGTGGTTGTAACTGGTTATGGTGTCCAAAAGAAAGCCTCTTTTACTGGTGCAGCTTCTTTGCTGAATGGTGCTCAGATTGAGAAGAAGAGCGACGCAAACTTTGTTAAGGCTTTGGAGGGTAATGTGTCTGGTATTCAGATGAACAACTCTACAGGTCAGCCTGGTACATGGGGTTCTATCTATGTACGTGGACGTTCTTCTATCAGTTCAGGTACTCAGCCATTGTATGTAATCGATGGTATGCCAATGAACTCTGATAAGGAAGGTACATACTCTGGCGAGGGTAACTACCTGGATCCAATGGCATCTGTGAATCCTGAGGATATTGAGACTGTTACTGTATTGAAGGATGCTGCCGCAACTGCTATTTATGGTGCTCGTGCAGCTAATGGTGTGATTGTCATTACCACCAAGAAGGGTACTGAGGGCAAGTTGAATATCAATGTTGATATTAAGCAAGGCTTCACTTCTATGGCAAATAACAACATGGATTATGCCAATGCAGAGCAGACTATGAATTTGTATGCACAAGGTCGTGTTGCTGCAGGAAAATACAGCAATATTGCTGATGCAAAAGCTTTCTTGACAGAATATTATGAGTGGGATGGTAAGAGATCTACCAATTGGATAGATGAGGTTACTCGCCATGGTTATTATCAAGACTACAACATCAGTGCTCAGGGAAAGACAGGTAAGACTGGTTTCTATATCAGTGCTGGTTATCTCGATACAAAGGGTTTGGTAATTGCTTCTGACTTTAAGAGATATTCTGGTCGTGTCAATGTGGAGAGCAAGTTCGGTCGCTTTGCTGTAGGTGCTAATGCTAACTATGCCTTCTCTATTAAGAATGGTTCAAGTCAGTCAACTGCAGGTGCAATGAGTAATACTATGACCGCTGCGATTTCTATGATGCAACCATTCTATCCAACTCATGATGAGGAAGGCAAGTACTATGGTTATACTTATGGCTTATATAATCCTCTTGCTCTTGCAGATAAGTTGGGTAATGTATACGAAAGTCGCAATGAGACATTGAACTTGAATCCATACGTGCAAGTTGATATTTGGAATGGTATTTATTTCCGTACAAACTTAGGTGTAAATATCATGAACTATCGTGAGTATCAATATATGTCTGCTATTTACGATCCACAGGGAATGGAAGATTACAATGGTTATGGTGATCAGTTCAATTCGCGTTCTACTACCATCACTTGGAACAATGTCTTGGGATGGAATAAAACGTTTAACGATATGCATAATGTATCTGTGATGTTGGGTCAAGAGATGCAGAAGAAATCATATTATTCTGACCATTATACTGGTTATGATTTCCCATTCGCATCTTTGGGAATGAATAAACTTTCTACAGCCGGTAAGTGGGAAGATCCAGAATATGACCAGAAAGAAGCAAGATTGGCTTCTTATTTTGCTGATGCACATTACTCATATCTTGACAAATACTATGCATCTGCATCTTTCCGCCGTGATGGTTCTTCTGTATTTGGAACAGACAACCTTTGGGGTAATTTCTGGTCTGTTGGTGCAAAGTGGCGCCTTTCTTCAGAGAAGTTCTTAAAGGATAATCCTGTTATCTCGAATGCTACACTTCGTGCATCTTATGGTACTGTAGGTAACCAAGACATTGATTGGTATGCTGCACGTGGTTATTATATGGCAGGTCACAACTATGATGGTGTGGTAGGTATTGCTCCAGAGTCAATCTCTAATACAAAGTTGACTTGGGAAACTTCTAAGAAATTTGATGTAGGCTTTGACCTTTCTTTCATTAATCGCATCCATTTGTCTTTGGATTACTATAATGAGACAACATCTGATGCCTTGATGAAAATGCCTTTGTCTATGACAACTGGTTTGTATAGCACTTATAAGAACATTGGTAAGATTCGTAACCAAGGTATCGAAGTAGATTTGAAGGCTACTATCATGCATAGAAAGGACTTGGATTGGAATGCTTATGCTAATATGACTTGGAACCAAAACCGTGTGGTTAAGTTGTCTAGTGGTGAACCTATCGTCAATACATTGACAATCAACGAAGAGGGTTATCCATACAATGAGTTCTATATGAGAGAATATGCAGGTGTGGATAAAACCAATGGTAAGCCTCTATGGTATAAGAATGAAACTGGTGATGAGACAACAAGCAATTATAGTGAGGCTGCAAAGCGTCATTTGGGTTCTGCTGATCCAAAGGTATTCGGTGGATTTGGAACATCTATCAATTGGAAAGGACTTGATGCAAGTTTAAGCTTCAATTATCGTTTGGGTGCTAAGGTCTATGATTATGGCGCAGCCTTTACAGGTTGGGGTATGCGTGAGATGACACCGCTCAAAGATATGGCTCTTAACTCATGGACAGAGGATAATCCTAATGCAAAATATCCTCGTTATGTTTACAATGATCCAGATCATTCAACAGCGACTTCTTCTCGTTTCCTCATGAACGGAAGCTACTTGCGCTTGAGTAATGTTACATTGGGCTATACTTTGCCATCTTCTTTGACAAAGAAGGCTTTCATGCAAAAGGTACGTATTTACATTTCAGCAGATAACTTATACACCTTTACTGCAAGTGACTTTACTGGATATACACCTGATACATATGATAATGGCGTTATCGCATGGCAGTATCCTGGTGTGACTACATTTGTTGGTGGTATTCAGATTACTTTCTAAAAAGATTCAAATTAAGGAATAATATGAAGAAACTTATATTAGGTTTACTGTTTTTGTCAGTAGCAGGAACTTGTTTGACAAGTTGTGGAGATGACTTTTTTGACACCAAGAACTATACTGGTGTTGATGTAGATAATGGCTTGACAGATGCATCTTCTGTAAGTCATGCCGTAAATGGTGAGTACGATTGGTTTTATCACTATTATTTTGCAGGAGACTTTGCAACGATGATTGGTGATATTCCTACAGACTTGTCATATTGGAATGGTTCTACAAATCATATGGATGCCATCTATTCTTATACGATGACAGATGAGGAAAGCTATTTGCTTTATATTTGGAATTATGGTTACAAAGTAATTGATAATTCAGCGAGAGCAATTAATGCAGGTAAGAAATTGTATGAGACTTCCACAGAGGAAGATAAGAAGACTTTGGATGTCGCTTTGGCTGAGGCTTACGCTCTTCGTGCTTATGCTAAACTTGCTTTAGTCAATATCTATGGTCATCAAATCAAGGTAAATGGTCAGGATTTTTCTGATCAACCAGGTATTGTAATTTCAGAGGAGCCAATAAAGGCTTTCGAGCAGGTATCTCGCTCTACGGTTGGTGAAACATACAAGTCTATTGTCGCCGATTTGAAAGATGCTATTGAGCATTTTGGCAAAGCTGGTGCAGATAGAGGCAAGAAAGTTTACTTTACCAAGGCTGCAGCAGAAGGATTGTTGGCTCGTGTTTATCTCTATATGGAGAATTGGTCTGACGCTGCGTCTTATGCTCAGCAAGCTCTTGATGATGCAGGTGTGTCTTCTATAGCAACAACGGCAGATGAATACAAGGCAATGTATTCTTCTACAGGTGTCAATACGGAGAGCTTGTTCTATTTGTCTATTGATGACAAGCATAACTGGGCAGCAAATTCTTGCGGTACATTGTGGTCAACTTACAGCTTTAGTCCAAGTCCTAAGCTTCAGAAGATGTATGGTGCAAATGATTGCAGAACTTCAATCTTCATTTGGGATGCTTCATCTACACCAACCAAGCCTGTCTTTAAGGGTGGTAAGTTCCCTACCGTAACAACGACAAACTATTTGATCAATGCGCCAGAAATGTATCTCATTAAGGCAGAGGCTAAGCTTCATGGAACTACTGCCGCAGATTTTGATGAGGCTAGAAATTCTTTGTTAGTTGTGGCAAAGCGTAATGCGGATATTACTTCTGCCGAGCAGTTGGGTACAACAAAGGATGAGGTTCTTGCTTTCTTGAAGGATGAGCGTGCTCGCGAATTGTTCCAGGAGGGACTTCGTTTGTATGATTTGCGCCGTTGGGACGAAAAGGCATCTGTATATGCTTATGGTGCCCCAGAGGTGAAGTTTACTTTTAACAATTATAAGATTTCAGACTTTGTATATCCAATTCCTGTTGACGAAATCAATTCAGGTTTTGGTGTTGCTCAGAATGATTGGAGTAAAACATTGCCAAAGGCAAATTAATTTTGATAATATTTTTAATCAACAATATAGGAATGCCATGAGTGGCATTTTCTATAAATCTCTCGGGAGAGGCTGGCTGTGAAGCTCGCCTCTCTTTTTTTTGTCTTTTTATTTGCGTATCTGATATTTTATTCGTAACTTCGCACCGTCTAAAGAAATATGGCTATGGAAGAGATAAGAAAATACCCAGTAGGAATGCAAACGTTCTCTGATATACGAGAGGGTAATTATGTGTACGTAGATAAGACAAGGTATATTGTCGATTTCTTGCGTAATGGTTCTAAATATGTGTTTCTGAGTCGTCCAAGACGATTCGGTAAGTCGCTTTTTGTCTCTACGCTCCAGGCATATTATGAGGGCAGGAAGGAACTGTTTGATGGTTTGGCACTTGGCGAATATGAGAAAGAATGGGTGAAACGTCCTGTTCTTCACTTCGACATGAGTACTGCCAAAAATCAGACACCCGAAGGGTTAGAAGAGATGCTGGGCTACATGCTTTCAGAATACGAGCAGGTCTATGGACGTGACGAATTGGCGGTGCAGCCGAGCCAGCGTTTGCAGTCTTTGGTAAAGCGTGCCTATAAGCAGACGGGTCAAAAGGTGGTCGTTTTGATAGACGAATATGATGCTTCTCTCTTGGATGTCGTGCATGAGAAGGAAAGTTTGATGCCATTGCGCTTGGTTATGAGGAAGTTCTATAGCCCATTGAAATATCTCGACCCTTGGCTGGAATTTACCTTTATCACGGGTATCACCAAGTTCTCTCAGTTGAGTATCTTTAGCGAGATCAATAATTTGGATAATATCAGCATGTTCGATCAGTATTCTGCTATCTGTGGTATCAGCAAGACAGAACTACTGACGGTGATGAAGCCTGATGTTGAGTTGCTAGCCAAGTCTTTGGGAAAAACTTTTGATGAAACGGTTGCCGAGTTGGGTTCATATTATGATGGTTATCATTTCAGTAAAAAATCAGAAGATGTGTTTAATCCGTTTAGTCTGGTTAAAGCGTTGAGAAGTAAGGAAGTAGCAGCTTATTGGTTTAGTTCAGGTACTCCTGCATACATTATCAACACTTTACGCAAACATCATGTGGGGGTGATGGATATAGAACAGAAATCCGTAGGGGTGGATGATTTCGATGTCTCTCCTGAGCAGATGACTTCTGCTTTACCATTGCTTTATCAGAGCGGGTATCTTACCATCAAGAAGTATAACCCTATCTTGCAGAGCTATCAGCTGGATTATCCAAACAAGGAAGTGCGTGTAGGAATGGTTCGTTCCTTGGCTCCTAACTATCTCTCTCCAATATCGTTGAACAATAATAGTTTCATCTTCGACTTTTTGGAGCAACTATATAACAATAATATGGATGGTGCTTTGCAGAAAATGCAGGCTTATCTCGCCAGTATCTCCAATCGACTTGCCAACAAGAACGAGAAGGACTTCCAAACGGTCTTTTATCTCATTTTTAATTTGATGGGTGCTTACATCTTGGTGGAGGAGGATAGTGCAATAGGCAGAGCAGATGCCGTTCTTCACATGCCGGATACAATCTATGTGATGGAATTGAAGTTTGATAAGACGGCTGAGGAGGCTTTGCAACAGATTGATGACAAAGGTTATCTTATTCCTTATTCTGCTGACGGCAAACGAATGGTAAAAGTAGGAATCAACTACGACAGCCAGAAGCGAACCATTGGTGAATGGAAGATAGTAGAAGGGTAAATATTGCTTTTTGTTACTGTTTAAACGAGTGACATTGTATAACGTTTTATCTCCATATTATTCGATTTTTTTGTGATAAATCACACTTTTGACGAATACAGGGGTAAGAATGCTGGCTGTAAAGCTCGCCTCTTTCCAAGAAAAAAACACGGACAAATTCAATTTGTCCGTGTTATATTTTATTTATAGCAAAGGTGTCATATATATTGGCACCAATAAGGTCTGTCCATCTTTTTTGAAATCTTTCGTATATAATAGGTATCTTTTGTCGATTCTATCAGAGAACTTCTGGCAAAATTCATCTAGCGACTTGTGACTGTTATATCCTGAAGATTTCACTTCTATCGGATAAATCTTCTTGCCACGAGATAGCAAGAAATCTATCTCATAGTTCTTGTGACTCGTTGCATGGGGAAATGTGTAATAGAATAGTTTGTTTCCTGATGCGGTAAGCATTTGGGCAACGAGATTCTCATAGGCATACCCCATATCGCTACTCAGTTTGTCGCTCAACAACTTTTCGTAAATGGTGTTCTCTGTGTAGTCTTTATCCCAAAAAGCAAGTGTGACGAATAGCCCTGTGTCTCCAACAAACATTTTATAGTAGTCTTCGTCACTATGTAATGAAAAACCAACATTGGGATCATTTGCGTGATAGGCGAAATTGACCACCATGCTGTCTTTCATGTCTGCCAAGACTCCCATGAGATTCTTTCTGCCTGCATCATCCAATACGCTTGCTACCTGGTATCTGGCTGAATTTTTGTTTAATTCGGAAGGAATACTCTCGAATAACTTGGCAGCTCTTCCTGTTTTGTCAATCTTTCTGAAGTCGTCAAGATAAAGTTCTATGATTTCTCGCTTTACGGCATCTGTTTTGCTCAGATTGTTGGTATCTAAGTACTCGTTTACGGCTTGTGGCATTCCACCTACAAGCATATATAGACGAAGGTTGCGCATAGCTTCTCGATGCGCTGCTCCCAATGGAACTTTTGCATCGAGAAACTGCTTGAGAAGGGGAAATGTAGCAGTATCGCCCATTGCCCATCGAAATTCCTCGTAATCCATCGGATAGAGATCCAAACGTGTTTCTTCGCTTGGAATCAAAATGTTTTCTACATTCTTTTTGATACTGATAAGAGAGCCTGTCTCTATGTAGTCGTATCTTCCGTCTGCTACTAGGTATTTGATGGCTTGCCGGGCTTGTGGGCACATTTGTACTTCATCGAAAATGATGGCTGATTTGCGTGGCTCCAAGATTACTTGGTAGATTGATTGGAGGCGTAAAAATATGTAGTTCAAGTCCATGAGGTTGTCAAACAGCTGTTTCACTTCCTTAGATGCTTGTGCGAAATCTATAAGGATATAGCTTTTGTATTCATTTTCTGCGAAAGCTTTGGCTACTGTTGACTTTCCTACACGGCGTGCTCCTTTGAGCAAGAGGGCTGTGCTACCATTTCTCTCTCGCTTCCATTCGAGCATTTTGTCGTACACTTTTCTTTTAAATGTTCTTTTTCTCATAACTTGCTGATTTTGAGCGCAAAGATACATATAAGTTCCAAATCCCCCAAATGTTTTTTGTTAAAATGTTCCAAATCCCCCAAATGTTTTTGCTTAAAATGTTCCAAATCCCCCAAATGTTTTTGCTTAAAATGTTCCAAATCCCCCAAATGTTTATCTTTTAATTGTAGCAGCTCCCCAAAGTGGACACGAAAAATGATTATTAATTATTTATATT
>JAJWFY010000030.1:0-40922 GCA_021615735.1 Segatella copri
CAGCTGTTACTGCTTTTTTGGAATTATGCAAGGTATAAACGCGGAGACGCTTACAGAAACTCTGCATTCGGAATACCAATATCCTTCATACGATTGATTACATTAGTGCCAGCCCCACCAACACCGATGCACAATATCTTTATATTTTCTGTATCATTTCCCATATTATAGTAGCATCTATTAGTATCGATTGCAAAATTAAACAAAAAATCGATAAGTTGTATCAGCAAGCCTTGATTTTATTTAAAAGGATTCAAACACTTTTTTATTATGTTATTAATCGCTCCTTTTATAACCCCAACAAAGGCTATAGACTCTGGGATTAACACCAATATATAACATATAATATAGCCAACTGTATGATTAGATGAGTAAAACAAGACATTATCATCAATAACATAGCGAAAGAAGTTTGGTATTGCAAAAAGGCCATGCCAAAATCCGAACAAACAACCAACTTTATCCCCTTCCTCTATATTACACAAAAAATAAGACAGCAATATGCCTAACCCCAAACATAACACAACATCCTTAAGAAGTATAATGAATGCATACCACAGACATCGCAATATCTTTTTATATCCGAACTTTCCATTTCGTTCTAAATCAATTGTTTTTATTGCAGAACGCCCTTTGTCATTTATATAAAAAGCATGCCATACACCAGGTACATCCCATCCATCATTGCCTTCTCCTAAAAATGAAGATCTGCCCCAATCTATACGACCATATTTTTGAAGTTCACTATTAAAGTTATCAGAAGGTGGTATATTGTCTGCACAACCTAATCTATACATATACGGATTATACCCTACAGAACCACCTTTTGCAATAGCACATCGCAAAATATATTCTACACCTTTGCTTACTTTTTCCATAATTTACGCTCCTTGTTATTTTTATGTTCAACAAATACTAACACAACTAAAGCGATAGCAACAACAACATCCACCACATTCCATACAAATCCGCCTAAAGCAAATTTGACAAGTGGCTGGAACAATACTGCCAAAGCTCCAGCTGCAATAGCCAACTCGTTTTTGTTTTCTTGGTAATAGGAATATGCCATGTAACCAAACACAACTGTCGCTACATATCTTATCAATATATAGAAACCGTAAGGCATATCCAACAAACACAACAGCAGTAATACTGCCAAAATAATTTTAAGATAGTTCATTTTTTTTATTTAAAAATTCCATAAACATTAGTCTCATCAGCCTTCTTTTTCAGAATATTTACAATTTCAGATTGCGATAGAGTTATTGGGAAATCCCAATTTTGTTTAATATGTTCTCCACCACCTAAATCTACATATGCACGATACTGAACAACAAGTAGCTTAAAAGAAATTTGAAGTTTAAATCCCCAATTACCACATTCTCTAGAAGTGATTGGATCATAAAAAACCCCAGATATTCCTATAAAAGAATTAGACTGTTGAACTACTCTTGCACTTCTATATTCCAAGAGTCCTTTAATAACTTCAGAAAACATAGCAGTAATGCCACCTTTAGAACGAACCGTTTTCTCTTGTTTATGATAAGAAAAAGCAAAATGTCCTAAAAAGACACACACCACTACTCCAACAATTACCACAATTAATAACATATCCTACAAAATTAAAAGTTGAACAATACCATATATAATCACTCCCAACACAGCAAGAACTATTAGACAACAAGCACACCCACGCTTTTGTTTTTCTTGCCGAGCATATTGCTTATAACAATTTTTACATACATGAAATGTTGCACCATTTTGATAAGAAAGGGCATACTCCAATCTATCCTCTCGCATATTACACATAGGACACTTACCATTATCCAATAGACCTATATTTCGAAGATAACAAACAGCTTCAATATTAAACACAATATCTCCACCAAACACAGCATCATGAGGCTCATACTCATGGGGCGGTCTATTTCCACGTTGCTTCGCATGAAAACCTGCCTTTTTAAGTTCTTGGCACATTGTTTCCAAATATGTCATGGACGACATATTTCCAACTTGATTTCTTGTATATTTCATTGTTTCCATTTTCACGTTATAATTATTTAGGAATCTCATAATTGCTATTTTATGGTCTCCTGGCTTGATTTTCCGCAGCTATTTCCTCGTATTCTTCAGCCAGTTCTGTACATTCTGGACAAAGTTTTAAATGTGCCTTTTCCATCTGATAACCTTTAGCTACATACAAATACTTTGCATTTTCACATTGGCTACATTCATCATAAAGGTGATAAAACTTATCCCCTTTATTTACAACATATACATCCTTACATTGAAAGGCATAAGAATGCCTATACTTATTCGTGCCATAAATAGCAACAATTCCACCGACAACAAGGAATAGTCCCCATACAATTGTCAGCTTATAAGTAAACGGCTTCTTTACTTTTTGCTTTGCAATTGTACTATTCGAATGAGTTTCAACCTTAACTTCCTTATCTAAGAGCACTATTAAAGCTGCCACATAAACTATAAACAACAAGGATGTTCCTGTTATCAAATTTAAAAACGAGCTTAAAATACCCCAATAACAAAAGAAAGTCAAAGGTGTCAGTATAGCAAGCAAACCTGTGCCTATGAAGAATATGACTAATGCATACTCCTCTTTAAAGCCATGATAATTAGCTTTACCTATTAGGTTAGACAAAAAAGATTGTTTATCCATATTATTTATGATTTTTCATCTTATAACATTTATGTAATTTATAGACAAGCCAAAATACAAACGGCAAGAGAAATACATAAAAAATAAATTCTCTTATATCATATATTGAAATATCATCTAACCCATATTCAGGATAAAAACAATCGAGGTCATCGTTCTCATAGCAACTATCTCTAAACAACCACAATGTTAGATTCAAAGATAACCATAAGCCATAAATATAGCCGCAAGTTTTATTAATATGGAACTTGTCCAACAATTTATAACACTTAGATTTAAATACAAACGATTTTTGCCCATTCAATGCTTTTCCACAGTTTGAGCAAAACTTGGAATCATCAGCAATTTCCTTACCACAATATTTACAATACATAGCAGTATCCTTTCTTGGCCTTTTCAGTCCTATTAGGTCTTTCTATTAAACAGAGAAGCGTGAACTGCAATGCCCACATCTCAATACCGGAGGCCCTAGGAAAGCCCATACTCATAGATGCAACAATAGCAGCCCACGCTATGCGTGAGAACCACTATGCTATCTTAGAGTATGTCGGGAAATTTCCTAGGTTTCCAGTACTTCGATAAGCATAACGCTTCTTAAATCTCAAAAATCAGTGGAAAGGGAATACACCCTATCCGACTGCAAAGATATAAAATACTTCCGTAACTTCCAAACATTTTCGCACTTTTCTTTGTTTTCGGTGGCAACTTTCTTATTCAATCGCCAGCACAACAACATCTTAACAATATTGTAACACCTGTTTAAATCGCCTGTAACATCGTACTCGTACCTTTGCACCCAGAAAAGTAAGGGGAGAAATGTATCTAGCTATGTTGAGATAAACCCCTTATATAATAAGGTATAATAAACAATAGTAAAATATAATGGGTACAATTTATTTATGTATTGTGATCTTCCTGCTCTGTCTGGCAGTGTTCGATCTCTTCGTAGGAGTCAGCAACGATGCTGTCAACTTCCTGCAATCTGCCATCGGAGCTAAGGTGGCTAAGTTTCGCACGGTGCTGATTATCGCATCCTGCGGTGTGGTTCTCGGAGCCATCATGTCATCAGGAATGATGGATATAGCCCGACATGGTATCATGAGTCCAGACCACTTCACCTTCGAAGAAGTGATGACGCTCTTCCTGGCGGTCATGGTGACTGATGTCATCATCCTGGATGTGTTCAACACCTTAGGTATGCCAACCTCTACTACCGTCTCTCTGGTATTCGAGCTGCTGGGTGGTGCTTTCATCCTCGCTACATTGAAGATGTATGGAGACGACAGCCTCAACTATGGCGTATTGCTCAACAGCAACAAGGCGTTGGAGGTAATCATGGGTATCTTTTCATCTGTCATCATCGCCTTCGTGTTTGGTGCCTTTGTGATGTGGCTTTCACGTATCGTCTTCACCTTCAACTATCGCAAGCATTCACGCTACAGCATCGCCATCTTCGGCGGTATCGCCTTTACAGCCCTCTCTTACTTCATCTTCATGAAGGGTTTGGGCAAGAGTCCTTACCTGCCTGCTGAGGTGCGCGATTACATCGACCAGAATCTCGGTTTCCTCATCTGCATCACCTTCGTGGTGTCTGCTGTTGTGATGGAATTCCTGCACCTCTGCCGTGTCAACATCTTCAAGTTTACAGTGCTGATGGGTACTTTCGCCCTGGCTATGGCGTTCGCTGGTAACGACCTGGTGAACTTCATCGGTGTGCCTTTGGCTGGTCTTTCTTCTTATCAGGACTATATGGCAAATGCCAACGGTGCAGCGCCAGACCAGTTTATGATGACTTCATTGATGGAGAGCGCCAAGACTACTCCAGGCTTCCTGCTTGCTGCCGGTGCCGTGATGATTATCGCCATGGCGACATCCAAGAAAGCACAGAACGTAATCAAGACTTCTGTTGACTTGAGCCGTCAGGATGAGGGCGATGAGATGTTCGGCAGTTCTTCTGCAGCCCGCGTGATTGTACGCAACTGCCAGGCTACAGATTCATGGTTGAAGCAGTTTATGCCAAAGGCACTGATGAACTGGATCAACAGCCGTTTCGACAAGAATAATGTTGAACTCGAGGAGAGTGCTGCTTTCGACGTGGTTCGTGCAGCCGTTAACCTGGTACTTGCTTCTATGCTAATCACCATCGGTACCAACCTCAAGTTGCCTCTCTCTACCACCTACGTTACCTTCATGGTGGCTATGGGTTCTTCACTTGCTGATAGAGCATGGAGCCGCGAAAGTGCAGTATTCCGTGTAACAGGTGTATTGAGTGTAATCGGTGGTTGGTTCATCACAGCCGGTGTAGCTTTCGCAGCCTGTGCCATTGTTTGTATCATCATGCACTTCGGTGGTGTGGGCATCCAGGCTTGCTTCATGGGCTTGGTTATCTACCTGCTCATCCGCAGCAACATCAAATATAACAAGAAGGCTAAGGAAGAGGGCAAGAGCAGTACATTCCAGCTGATGATGCGTTCCCGCGACCCGGAGATTGTATGGGATTTGCTTCGCCGTCAGGTTTCACGCACCCAGTCTTACGTCTGCCACTTCGCCCTGAACGAGTTCAACCAGATTATGGATGGTCTTGCCAACGAGAATACCCGCGACCTTCGTCATGCCAACAAGAATCTGAAGAAGGAGCAGGATATGCTGAAGAAGTTCCGCCGTCAGGAGATGCTCGGTTTGAAGAAATCGCCTATCGAGATTGCCATCGAGCGCAACACCTGGTTCCATCTGGGCGCCAACAGCAACCAGCAGTTTATCTACTCTCTGCGCCGTATGCTCGACCCTATCAAGGAACATGTTGACAACAACTTCAATCCGCTTCCTGCTGAATACATCAAGGAGTTTGCTCCTGTACGCCAGAAGATCAACGACCTGATGCGCATGAGCTGCGAACTGATAGAGACCGGCAGATATGACAGCTATCGCGAGATTCTTGCCGAGGCAGATGCCTGCAAAGACGAACTCTCTGTTCTCCGCAAGAAGCATATCGACCGCATCCAGCACATGACTGACAATACGCTGATGCAGATTTCTCTGGTTTATCTCAACGTACTGCAGGAGAGTCAGGAATTCCTGAGTGTGATGAGACATCAGTTAAGAGCTGCAAAGAAGTTTATGGAAAAGTAAAAATTCACTGACATCTTGTCATGAAACTACTTTTTGGTATATCTGTTGCTTGATGACAGATGACAGCGGATAACAAGAGTGTTATTTCGCTATCAAAATATAATCTGAAAAGGTTAGTTTCTCATAGGTTAAGATTGTTAGGTTTAGTTTTTAGAAAAAAGTTTTAGGTTTTTAGTTAGATAAGGGCTCCAAGTGCTAGTGATTAGTATTTGGAGCCATTTTTTTGCCCAAATATTTGGCTATTAGGAAGAAAAGTTGTAATTTTGCAGCCGATTTCAGAAAAGAATCATCATATTCAATAACCCGAGTGCTTGGTAAACCTCGTAAAAAACAAGAAAATGGACAAGAAAAAAACTCAAGTGAGCGTGCTGTTTATGCTTTTCAGCATCCTCTTCTGCGTTTGCCTGATTGCAGCAAACGTACTCGAAACAAAGCAAATCGCCTTCGGGCCAGTTTCCCTTACCGGTGGACTCATCGTATTCCCTGTAAGCTACATCATCAACGATGTGGTATGTGAAGTATGGGGCTATCAGAAAGCGCGTCTGTTGATCTGGACCGGCTTTGCAATGAACTTCTTCTTCGTGGCACTGGGTGCTATCTGCGATGTAATTCCAGCAGCACCTTATTGGACCAACGATGCCGGTTTTCATGCCATCTTCGGTCTGGCACCTCGCATTGCAGCAGCCTCTTTCGTAGCCTTCATCATCGGTTCATTTGCCAATGCCTATGTAATGAGCGTGATGAAAATCCGCGATGGTGGCAAGCATTTCTCTGCCCGTGCCATCCTCAGTACCATTGCCGGTGAGAGTTGCGACAGCCTTATCTTCTTTCCACTTGCCCTGGGCGGTGTGGTGCCTGCATCAGAATTGCCTTGGCTCATGCTCTGGCAGGTGATACTGAAGACAGCCTACGAGATTGTGGTATTGCCTCTGACCATACGTGTAGTAAAATACGTGAAGAAGCATGAAGGTGAAGATGCATACGACAATAACATCTCCTACAATGTATTCAAGATCTTCAGCCTCGGCTAAAAGACATCAGTAAATAGCAAACATTAAAACATTACCAAGCGTGGATAGAAAAGAAGACGGTCTTCAGGCATTAGGTGCCAAGACTACATATAGAATGGATTATGCGCCAGAGGTGCTCGAAACTTTCGTGAACAAGCATCCTGGCAATGATTACTGGGTACGTTTCAACTGCCCTGAGTTTACATCGCTCTGCCCTATTACGGGACAGCCAGATTTCGCAGAGATTCGCATCAGCTATATTCCTGACGTAAAGATGGTAGAGAGCAAGAGTCTGAAACTTTATCTCTTCAGTTTCCGCAATCATGGCGACTTCCATGAAGACTGCGTGAACATCATCATGAAGGATCTCATCAAGCTGATGGACCCTAAATATATTGAGGTAACAGGCATCTTTACTCCTCGTGGCGGCATCAGCATCTGGCCGTATGCCAACTATGGCAAGCCAGGCACCAAATACGAGAAACTGGCAGAGCAGAGATTCGCTACTCACGAATAAAAAACAAGAAACCTCGGAAGATTGGCAGATTGCTTTTCTTCCGAGGTTTTTTATTGTTTATTGCTGATGAAATTACGGGAACTGAGGATAATCCTCGAAGCGAGGCTTGCGCTTCTCAAGGAACGCCTTGCCACCTTCCTGAGCCTCATCCATCGTATAATAGAGCATCGTGGCATCGCCAGCCAACTCCTGAATACCAGCCTGACCATCCAGTTCGGCATTCAAGCCAGCCTTGATCATACGGAGTGCCAGAGGCGAACGTTCCATCATGATTTCAGCCCACTCTACACAGGTATCTTCCAACTGGTCGAGAGGCACCACCTTGTTCACCATTCCCATCTGTTCAGCCTCCTTGGCAGAATACTGCTTGCAGAGGAACCAGATTTCGCGTGCCTTCTTCTGACCCACCATTCTTGCCAGATAAGAAGAACCGAAACCGGCATCGAAGCTTCCTACCTTAGGACCAGTCTGTCCAAAGATGGCATTCTCTGAAGCGATGGTCAGGTCGCACATCACATGAAGCACATGACCGCCACCGATGGCATAACCATTCACCATAGCGATAACCGGCTTTGGCAGACGGCGAATCTGCATCTGCACATCGAGCACATTCAGGCGAGGTACACCATCGTTACCCACATAACCGCCGCGGCCCTTCACATGCATGTCACCTCCTGCACAGAACGCCTTATCGCCGGCACCCGTCAGAATGACCACACGGATATCCAGACAGTCGCGGCAATAGTTGAATGCCTGTGCCATCTCCCAAGTGGTCAACGGCGTGAAGGCATTACGGTAGCGCTCACGGTTGATGGTAATCTTAGCGATATGATTATACTCCTCGAAGATGATTTCCTTGAAATCAAAACCTTCTATCTTTTTCCATTCTCTCATTTTACTTTGAACTTTGAATTTTGAACTTTGAACTTTATGATTACTTACTATCTTATTTTTTTGACAGAACTATCAGTTATAGTTCCTTATAAGTCATCTATCAGCACTTCTGGATGGCTTCAAGCATCTCGTTATCTACATCCATATCGGTGAAAACCTCCAGAAGCATCGGGCACTCGCTCTCGGCATGAATCAATTGGCAGATGCCTTGTTCCATCTCTTCCTTCGTATGAGCTGCGAGATATTTTACCTCATTCTGACTACAGATTCCTTCAGCCGTTGCATGATGCTTTGCCATTATTATTTCTTCACGAGCCTGACTCTCCTTTAATCCCTGGAACTTGCCAAAGATGGCACCGCCACCATTATTGAGCACGATGATACGGAGCTTGCCGTTCAGATTTCTATTCCAGAGCGCATTCTGGTCATAGAAGAAACTCAGGTCGCCGAGAACGCAGTATACATGCTTATCAGACTTGTTCTTGCACATCGAGAAACCTACAGCCGTAGAAAGTGAACCTTCTATACCGTTCACCCCACGATTGCAGTAAACATGGCGGTCGGCATACAGATTCATCAACCGGATGGCAGAACTGTTACCGGAGATGACGCTGCTCATCATACCTGGAAGGAATGTATCGAATTCGCGGTCATAGATACCATCGTCCTGAGCATCTTTATCGCCTAAGGTGAACGCTTTGAAATTCTGAGGTTCAACCTTCTGAAGCTGGCTGAAGAATTCCTTTACGGTAGCCAGACTGCTGAACTCAGGCTTGAAGTTCTCTTTACGTTCATAACTTTTAGCTAACGCATCCATCCACAATTTGCGATAATCCTCCCAGTGGTTGTGCCAGCCAAAATTACCCAACCATGACATAGCATCACTGTTTGGCAAATCCATCACTTTAGTAAGATGCATGAACGTATCTTCGATATCAGCCTCTTGCGAGATTCTTATCTGCTCAACTCCTTTAAGCGAACGCAGATAAGATTTCAGCTTCTTGCTTACAATATGTCCACCTATATAAACCACCAGGTCAGGACGGAATCTTTCATCGTCCTTTATTTCATCCAGCAAATTCTCGAAAGCGCCATACATGGTGGTTTTATTCCAATCTTCTCCCAGTTCTTCCTGAACCTTATATAGATAAGGTGGCATTGCCAGAGATTCCCATAATATAGGCATTCGGTCAATATAAGCCAACAAGTCTACATATTTTTCGGTATTGTCCAACTGTCCTATTACCAACAATGGACGTTTGGCTTTTAACACACATTCAAAAGGGGTCCCATCAAATGTGTCAATATTTGCCCTGCAGTAAGCAACCTCTATCTTGCGCTCTACGGGCAAAGCTTCTTTCGTAAACGAATAGAAAGGCTCAGAGATAGGTACATTGATGTGTACAGGTCCCTTTACCCGCCCCATGCTTTTCAACAGCGCTTCGTTGACCAGCCGGTTGCAATACCAATGCATCTCTTCCTGCTGCTCACCTTCGAACACTTCTGGCAGAGATACTGCTTTTCTTACCATCTGCCCCAAAGCATCAGGCTGAGGAAGCGTCTGACCATCCAGCTGGTTGATCCACTGTGCCGGTCTGTCGGCAGAAATCACTATGAGCGGGATTTGCTGATAATAAGCCTCAGCTACTGCCGGATAAAGATTGAGCAATGCAGAACCCGAAGTCACACAAACTACGACAGGCTGATAACCTTCAGCCATAGAAAGTCCAAGAGCTTGGAAGCCGGCACTACGTTCGTCGGTTACAGGATAGCAAGTGATGTCTTTACACTCGTTGAGATTGTGAACTATGGCTGCATTTCTGCTGCCCGGACACACCACAGCATGGCGAACACCATGCGCTACCAGTAAACTTGTCAAAATATTGACGTTTTCTTTATTGCTATACATTTCACCTTATTTTTTTAGGTTATTTTTATGTTTTCAGATTCTTGAAGAACCTTTGTCTTTTAGTATTACAAGACCTTAATGATACTCTTACAAGACCGACAGGATGGTATGCATCTTAGCTTCAGTTTCCTTCCACTCCTTCTCCATCTCGCTTTCCCTCAGCAATCCGCCTCCGGCATAGAGTTCGCAGGAACCGTCATCCAGGATGTTCATGCAGCGCAGGGAAACATAGAGATGCGTCTTTCCTTCCGGCGAAATTGGTCCCACAAAACCGCTGTAGTATCTGCGCGGCTGCTCTTCATGCTGCAGGATAAACCGGCGAGCCTCATCCTTCGGTATCCCACAGACGGCAGGCGTAGGATATAAGGCATCGAGCACATCGCCCAGCCGTCCTGTATCATGCAGACGGAAAGCGATGTCGGTACGGAGATGATAGAGATTGGCAGCCATCGTGGTATAAGGTCCCTTCTTCTGATAATCATCCGAAAAGGTCTTGATGCAATCCTCTATATAATCGGTTACATACTGCTGTTCTTCTCTGTTCTTCTCCGACCACTCCACCCCTTCTACCGGATAATCGGCTACGGTCTTGGAAGGTTCTGCCTTCTGGGTACCTGCCAACGACATGGTTACCATCTGGTTCTGTTCACCTTTGAGCAGGATTTCTGGTGTTGCCATCAGCCATAAGCCCGATTGAGGCGTATAAACCAAGGCTACAAAAAGACGGGGATACATCCGGCAGGTTTTCAGAAACAGAGCCTTTAAAGAGTCGGCATCCTGCACAGCCGATGTATTGGCAGTATTCTGCATAACCGAAGTATTGTCTGTATCTTCCACTTTTGAAGTCTGGACTGAATCTAAAGGCAGCCATGGGCTCTGAATACGCAGTTTTCTCGCAAGAACAATCTTGCTGAATTTACCTTCAGAGAGCTGCTGGTGAAAGCATTCAAACTCCCTGGCGTAGGCCTCAAAATTACGTCCCGACGTAGACTTTGCTACGTCCCGACGTAAATTCTGCTGCGTCGCGACGTAGGAAGTGCCGCGTCGCGATGCATTTTCAGCCCCCTCGGCAGAGATCAGTTTGCTCTCATCCGGATGCATCAGCACCACAGGACATTCGCCGGACGGCGAGAAAGGAGCTATCACGAAACCTTCCTTGCCATTCAGTTCTGCCACAGAAGAGAGTACCTCAGGTTCTCCCTCATGCTGAGCCACATAGGTAGCATGGTGCAGATAAGGCAGACGATAATACGCAAAAGCTATCATACCTTTGTTTCTGCCCCCTTTTTCTGATTGTCTTTCTTTGGAGTGAACACATAGTTGGTTACCTGTACAGTACAGATTACCTCACCAGCCGTATTCTTGATATCCACCTGCCAGGTATGCAAGGTTCTGCCCTTGTGCACAATCTTGGCAAAGGCAGTAACCGTATCGCCCTCGCTGACCGCCTGAACATGAGTACCGCTCACATTGATACCCACTGCAATCTGTCCCGGACAGAGCGCCAGGGAACCGATACCCGCCACATTCTCGGCAAGAGCCAGAGAAGCACCTCCACTCAAGAAGCCGAAAGGTTGGCGATTACGCTCATCTACCATCATCGTTGCCTGAAGCGTATCAGGCTCAGGGGTAGAAATGAAATGCATTCCGAGGGTCTTGGATAATCCATCAGTCTTGCTGATTCTTTTTACTAATTCATCTATGTTCATCTTATTATCTCCTATTTTTCGTATTTTGTTATTGATTCAGAGCTATTCGTTTTCTCTTCGCTCCAAAGTATGTTTCTGATAAACTCAACGCAAAGGTAAGACTTTCTTTAGAGAAAACAAAATTTATCGCACTTTTTATTTGATGAAGGGCAAACTTTACATACCTTTTCCTTTCTTTAATAATAAAAAACATAAAAAACGGCATATAGTTCAGATTTATTTTGTATTTTTGCACCAAAAATAAGAAAATAAAAGATATATCTGAATAGAATATGAACATTTTAGAGCTAAGCGAACAGGAAATCGTTCGCAGACAGAGTCTTCAGACATTGCGCGAGATGGGCATCGACCCATACCCAGCAGCAGAGTTTCCAACCAATGCATTCAGCACAGATATCAAAGCTGAATTCAAGGACGAGGACGAGCCACGCCAGGTAGTTATCGCCGGACGTATGATGGGTCGCCGCGTAATGGGTAAAGCTAGCTTCGCTGAGTTGCAGGACTCAAAGGGAAGAATCCAGGTTTATATCGCCCGCGACGAGATTTGTCCAGACGAGAACAAGGACCTTTATAATACTGTTTTCAAGAAACTCCTCGATATCGGTGACTTCATCGGTGTAAAGGGTTTCGTATTCCGCACACAGACTGGCGAGATTTCTGTTCACGCCAAGGAACTGTGCCTGCTCTCCAAGAGCTTGAAGCCACTCCCTATCGTGAAGTATAAGGATGGCGTGGCTTACGACAAGTTCGATGATCCAGAGTTGCGTTACCGCCAGCGCTACGTTGACCTCATCGTTAATGATGGCGTAAAGGAGACCTTCCTGCAGCGTGCTACCGTACTCCGCACACTCCGCAGCGTACTCGACAACGCAGGTTATACTGAGGTAGAGACTCCTACCCTGCAGAGCATTGCCGGTGGTGCTTCTGCCCGCCCATTCATCACCCACTTCAATGCGCTCGATCAGGATATGTACATGCGTATCGCTACCGAGCTCTATCTGAAGCGCCTCATCGTAGGTGGTTTCGAGGGTGTTTATGAAATCGGCAAGAACTTCCGCAACGAGGGTATGGACCGTAACCACAACCCAGAGTTCACCTGTATGGAGCTTTATGTTCAGTACAAGGACTACAACTGGATGATGGCTTTCACAGAGAAGTTGCTCGAAACAATCTGTATCGCCGTAAACGGCAAGCCAGAGCGCGAGATTGATGGCAACATCATCAGCTTCAAGGCGCCATATCGCCGTCTGCCTATCCTCGATGCCATCAAGGAGAAGACCGGTTTCGACTGCAACGGCAAGACAGAAGAAGAAATCCGCGCATTCTGCAAGGAGAAGGGCATGGATGTAGATGAGACCATGGGTAAGGGTAAGTTGATTGACGAACTCTTCGGTGAGTTCTGCGAGGGAACCTTCCTCCAGCCAACCTTCATTACTGATTATCCTGTAGAGATGTCTCCATTGACCAAGAAGCACCGTTCTAAGCCAGGTTTGACCGAGCGTTTCGAGTTGATGGTTAACGGTAAGGAGCTTGCCAATGCATACTCTGAGCTCAACGACCCAATTGATCAGGAAGAGCGTTTCATCGACCAGATGAAGTTGGCTGACAAGGGTGACGACGAGGCGATGATCATCGACCAGGACTTCCTCCGTGCCCTCCAGTACGGTATGCCTCCAACATCAGGTATCGGTATCGGTATCGACCGTTTGGTGATGTTGATGACCGGCAAGACCTTCATTCAGGAAGTACTGTTCTTCCCACAGATGAAGCCAGAGAAGAAGATGCCACAGAGCACCATCAAGGAATGGGCAGAGATTGGCGTGCCAGAGGATTGGGCATACGTGCTCCGCAAGGCAGGCTTCAACCTCATCTCTGATATCCGCGAAGAAAAAGCACAAGGCTTGCAGCAGAAGATTGGAGAAATCAACAAGAAGTACAAGCTCGGCTACGAGAAGCCTTCTGTTGACGACATTCAGGGCTGGATTAATGCAGCAAATGCTTAATTGATAATGCATAATTAATAATGTATAATCAATAAAGAGTTCCGGCTTTTTATTGGTTATACATTATATCTACAAACAAAGGCGAAAGCCTCATTATTAATTATTAATTATAAATTCATTCGAAGTGTTCAACTGCGGTAAAATAGCGATAATTGGCGGCGGTAGCTGGGCTACGGCAATAGCCAAGATTGTGGTGGGTCATACTCATCACATAGGCTGGTATATGCGTCGCGATGACCGCATCGAGGACTTCAAGCGCATGGGGCACAACCCTGCCTATCTGATGTCGGCACGATTCAATGTAGATGAGATTTTCTTCTCTTCCGACATCAACAAGATAGTGCAGAATTACGATACACTCGTGTTCGTCACCCCATCGCCTTATCTGAAGAATCATCTCAAGAAGCTCAAGACGCGACTCAGCGACAAGTTCATCATCACAGCCATCAAAGGTATTGTGCCTGATGAAAACCTTGTTTGCTCAGAGTATTTCCATCAGGTTTACGATGTGCCTTACGAGAACCTCGCCTGCATCGGAGGTCCTTCTCATGCCGAGGAGGTGGCACTGGAGCGACTGAGCTATCTCACCGTGGGCTGTAGCGATACCGAAAAGGCGCGTGCCTTCGCCAACGATTGTCTGGCGAGTGAATTCATCAAGACCAAGACTGCGAGCGATGTCATCGGTATCGAATACTCTTCGGTTCTGAAGAACGTATACGCCATCGCAGCAGGTATCTGTGGCGGACTGAAGTATGGTGACAACTTCCAGGCGGTACTCATGTCAAATGCCGTTCAGGAGATGCACCGCTTCCTGACAGCCGTCCACCCTATCGACCGAAGCATGTACGACTCAGTTTATCTGGGCGACTTGCTCGTAACAGGTTACAGCAACTTTTCCCGCAACCGCACCTTCGGAACCATGATAGGCAAGGGCTACAGCGTGAAGAGTGCGCAGATAGAGATGGAGATGATTGCAGAAGGATATTTCGGCACCAAGTGTATGAAGGAAATCAATCGCCACATGCACGTCAACATGCCGATTCTCGATGCTGTATATAATATATTGTACGAGCGCATCAGTCCGCAAATCGAAATCAAACTCTTGACCGACTCGTTCAGATAGTCACATCCTATCCTTCGGTTTCGGCAGAAGAGTTTGTCTTCAAGTAGTAACATTAACACATTCATTTAGATATTAAAAGAAAAATGAAAAGTATCAGCTTAAACATTACAAAGGCTGCATCATTCCTCGCAGAAGGTGCAGTAAAGGCTTACGAGCCTAAGGTTAAGGCCGCTCAGGAAGCTCTTGAGAACGGCACATGTGAAGGTAACGATTTCTTGGGATGGTTGCATTTGCCATCTTCTATCACTCCTGAGTTCCTCGATGAGATTCAGGCTGTTGCCAACACTTTGCGTGAGAAGTGTGAGGTTGTTGTTGTTGCAGGTATCGGTGGTAGCTACCTCGGTGCCCGCGCCGTTATCGAAGGCCTCGGCAACTCTTTCGCTTGGCTCGTAAACGACAAGAAGAATCCTACTATCCTCTTCGCAGGTAACAATATCGGTGAGGACTACCTCTTCGAGTTGACTTCTTACTTGAAGGACAAGAAGTTTGGTGTCATCAATATCTCTAAGTCTGGTACCACTACTGAGACTGCTCTCGCTTTCCGTCTTTTGAAGAAGCAATGCGAGGATCAGCGCGGTAAGGAAGAGGCTAAGGATGTTATCGTAGCTGTAACCGACGCCAAGAAGGGTGCTGCACGTACTTGTGCTGACAAGGAGGGTTACAAGAGCTTCATCATCCCTGATAATGTAGGTGGCCGCTTCTCTGTCTTGACTCCAGTAGGTTTGTTGCCTATCGCAGTAGCAGGTTTCGATGTAAAGCAGCTCGTAGCTGGTGCGGCTGACATGGAGAAGGCTTGCGGCAAGGACGTAGCTTTCGAGGAGAATCCTGCAGCTATCTATGCAGCTACACGTCAGGCTCTCTATACTCAGGCTGGCAAGAAGATTGAGATTGTATGCAACTTCCAGCCTAAACTTCACTACTTCGCTGAGTGGTGGAAGCAGCTCTATGGTGAGAGCGAGGGTAAGGACCAGAAGGGTATCTTCCCAGCAGCTTGCGACTTCACTACCGACCTTCACTCTATGGGCCAGTGGATTCAGCAGGGCGAGCGCTCTATCTTCGAGACTGTTATCAGCGTAGAGACTCCTAACGAGAAGTTGCTCTTCCCTCACGATGATGAGAACCTCGACGGTTTGAACTTCCTCGAGGGCAAGCGTGTTGACGAGGTGAACAAGATGGCAGAGCTCGGTACACGTCTGGCTCACGTTGACGGTGGTGTTCCTAACATCCTGGTTAACGTACCAGAGTTGAACGCTTACTACCTCGGTCAGCTGATCTACTTCTTCGAGAAGGCTTGCGGTATCAGCGGTCTCTTGGAAGAGGTGAACCCATTCAACCAGCCTGGTGTTGAGGCATACAAGAAGAATATGTTCGCATTGCTCAACAAGCCAGGTTATGAGGCAGAGAGCAAAGCTATCCAGGAGCGCTTGAAGAATGAATAATGTGTAGTGTTTAATGTTTAGTTGAGGCATACGCCATGCAAAGCATTAAACACTAAACATTAAACACAAAACATTAAATAATTCATGAAGGAAATTATTTTTAAATATATGAAAGAACACGGCTTTGGGGAATTCAACCCTAAAGCCGTGCTTTTTGATATGGACGGCGTGCTGTACAACAGTATGCCAAATCATGCTGTGGCATGGCAGGAATCGATGAAACAGTTTGATATCCACATGACAGCAGCCGATGCTTATGCCACCGAAGGAGCCCGAGGCATTGACACCATCCAGATGATGGTGAAGAAGCAGAAGGGCATCGACATCACGCTGGACGAAGCACAGAAGATGTATGATGTGAAGACCGAAATATTCCACTCGATGCCTACTGCCGAAATATTTCCTGGCGTAAAGGAAATCATGCAGAAGATTAAAGATGCCGGCATGCAGGTAGGAGTGGTAACAGGAAGCGGACAGCGCCCGCTCATCATGCGACTGCTCAACGACTTCGGCGATTTTCTGGATGAAGCACATATCGTAACCGCCTATGATGTAAAGCGCGGCAAACCAAATCCTGACCCATATCTCATGGGATTGCAGAAGGCAGGAAACCTGAAACCCTGGGAAGGCATCGTGGTAGAGAATGCTCCTTTGGGCGTCCGTGCCGGCGTGGCAGCCAATATTTTTACGGTAGCTATCAACAGCGGTCCGCTACCAGATGAAGAATTATCCAATAAGGGTTGCAATCTACTCTATCACCAGATGACTGAATTCTGTGATGACTTTGAAAACCTGATTGCTAAGGCTTAATCCGGTTCACCCACAGATATTCTGACTTATTCAATAAAAAGACATCATTAAAAACATATAATGACATGAATAGAAAAGTAGCTTTAATTACAGGTATTACAGGCCAGGATGGTTCATACTTGGCTGAATTATTGTTGGAAAAAGGGTATGATGTTCACGGAACTATCCGCCGGTCATCTACCGACTACCGCGAAAGAATTGCCCATTTGGAGGGTACACCTAATTTCCATCTTCACTATGCTGACCTCGGTGACTCTATGAGTATCATCCAGGTAATGAACAAGGTGAAACCTACTGAGGTATATAATCTGGCAGCACAGAGCCACGTACAGGTGAGCTTCGACTCCCCTGAGTTTACAGCAGATGTAGATGCTACCGGTGTGCTCCGTATCCTGGAGTCTATCCGCCAATGCGGTCTGGAGAAGACCTGCCGCATGTATCAGGCTTCAACATCTGAGCTCTACGGTAAGGTAGAAGAGGTTCCTCAGAACGAGAACACTCCATTCCACCCTTATTCTCCATACGCTGTTGCCAAGCAGTATGGTTTCTGGATTGTCAAGGAGTATCGTGAGGCTTATGATATGTTCTGCTGCTCTGGTATCCTCTTCAATCATGAAAGTGAGCGCCGTGGTGAGACTTTCGTAACCCGCAAGATTACTTTGGCTGCAGCCCGCATCAAGCAGGGCAAGCAAGACAAGCTCTATCTCGGTAACCTGGATTCGCTCCGCGACTGGGGTTATGCCAAGGATTATGTAGAGTGTATGTGGCTGATTCTCCAGGCTGAGAAACCAGAGGACTTTGTGATTGCAACAGGTAAGCAGCACTCTGTTCGTGAGTTCGCCCAGCTGGCGTTCCACTATGTAGGAATCGAACTGAAGTGGGAAGGCAAGGATGAGAACGAGAAGGGTATCTGCGTTGAGGGTCCTGAGGAACTCATCGGCAAGACACTCGTTGAGGTTTCTCCTGATTTCTACCGTCCTACCGACGTGGTAAACCTCTGGGGTGACCCAACAAAGGCTAAGGCCAAGCTCAACTGGAATCCTAACACCACCTCTTTCGAGGATCTCGTAAAGATCATGGTAGAGAGCGATATGGCGAAGGTAGCTGCCGAGGATGCCGGTCAGAAGGTTCGCTGCAATCTTGCAGAATATTTGGAAAAGGGAATTGTTAAGTAATAGTTTATAGTTAACAGTTGATAGATAGTTTATAGCAATAATCAATGTTATCAAAAGATAGTAAGATTTATATAGCAGGACACCACGGGCTCGTGGGTTCTGCTATCTGGAATAACCTCAAGAAGAGAGGTTATAACAACCTGGTAGGTCGTTCTCACAAAGAACTCGACTTGACCGACCAGTATGCAGTAGAGAAGTTCTTTGATGAGGAAAAGCCTGATGCAGTAGTATTGGCTGCTGCCTTTGTGGGCGGTATCATGGCGAATTCATTGTATCGTGCAGACTTCATCATGCAGAACATGAAGATGCAATGCAACGTAATCAGCAACGCTTATTCTCATGGCGTGAAGAAGCTCCTCTTCCTGGGCTCTACCTGCATCTATCCTAAGAATGCACCACAGCCTATGAGCGAAGATGTGCTCCTTACTTCTCCGCTGGAATATACCAACGAGGAATATGCCATCGCCAAGATTGCCGGACTGAAGATGTGCGAGAGCTACAACCTTCAGTATGGTACCAACTATATCGCTGTGATGCCAACCAACCTCTATGGCCCTAACGATAACTTCCATCTGGAGAACAGCCACGTAATGCCTGCGATGATGCGCAAGATTTATCTTGCCAAACTCATCCACGATGGCGACTGGCACAGCATCGAGGTGGATATGAACAAGCGCCCTATCAACCCTACTGATAAGCTCCGCGAAATCATCGGCGAGGGTAACGTAGACGGCAGCAACTCTCACGAGCGCATTCTGAAGGCGCTGGAGTTCTACGGCATCTACGACAACAAGGTAGTGCTTTGGGGAACAGGCAAACCATTGCGTGAATTCCTCTGGAGCGAGGATATGGCAGATGCCAGCGTTCACGTGCTCCTGAATGTAGATTTCAAGGACATCATCGGTATCGAGAAGTACAGTTCTGTATTCTATGGTGCCAAGGTAGATGGTGCTGTGGATAGAAACAACTCTGAGGGCCGTGGTGGCGCCATCCCATCATTGGGTGAGATTCGCAACTGCCACATCAACGTGGGTACCGGCAAGGAGCTCACCATCCGTGAACTTTCTGAGCTTGTAGTAAAGGCAGTAGGTTTCGAAGGTGAGGTAGAGTTTGATGCCAGCAAGCCAGACGGAACCATGCGCAAGCTCATCTCTGTAGATAAGCTCCACAGCCTTGGCTGGACGCATAAGGTAGAGATTGAGGATGGTGTGAAGAAACTCTTCGACTGGTATCAGGAGAGTCTGAAAGACTAATAAAGAATATCGACAATGGATACAGAACAACTTTCTATGACCAAGAAAACCCTTGTGGGAGTACAGTTCCTGTTTGTGGCTTTCGGTGCAACGGTTCTGGTGCCTCTTCTGATAGGCATCGATCCGGCAACGGCTCTCTTCACCGCTGGTGTAGGAACCTTTCTTTTTCACTTCATCACCAAGGGTAAGGTGCCTATCTTCCTGGGCAGTTCCTTCGCCTTTATCGCCCCTATCATCGCTGCAACCAAGCAATGGGGACTGCCGGGAACAATCGCCGGACTAACCAGCGTTTCTCTGGTGTATTTCGTCATGAGCGCCCTAGTGAAATGGCAGGGCAAGAAACTGCTGGACAGGATTTTTCCTCCGGTAGTCATCGGTCCCGCCATCATTCTCATCGGTCTCTCCCTTTCGGGCAGCGCTGTGGATATGGCAAAGACCAACTGGATTCTCGCCTTTACATCGCTCATCACCGCTATCCTGGTGCTTACCTTCTGCAAGGGCTTGATGAAGCTGGTTCCTATCATTTCGGGGGTTATCGTGGGCTATGTCATCGCCATCTGCATGGGCGAGGTAGATTTCTCTGGCGTGGCAGCGGCATCATGGTTCTCCTGTCCTGTATCCTTCGATACCATCACCCATTTCTCCTGGGCTCCATTCCTCTATATGTTGCCCGTGGCAATAGCTCCGGTGCTGGAGCATATCGGCGATGTATATGTGGTGAGTGCCGTAGCCAAGAAGGATTTCGTGGCAGATCCGGGATTGCATCGCACGATGTTGGGCGATGGACTGGCATGTCTCTGTTCAGCCTTTCTGGGCGGACCTCCTGAGACCACTTATTCAGAGGTAACAGGTGCGATGTCTATCACCAAGGTAACGAGTCCTGCCGTGATTCGCATATCCGCAGCCACCGCCATCTGTTTCTCCATCGTGGGCAAGTTGAGTGCTTTGTTGCAGAGCATTCCTCAGGCGGTTTTAGGTGGCATCATGCTGCTGCTTTTCGGAACCATCGCAAGTGTGGGCGTTCAGAATCTGATGCAGAACAAGGTAGACATGAATGAAACCCGCAATGTTATCATCATCTCTGTGATGCTGACGATGGGCTTGGGTGGCGCCGTTCTCTCATCCGGTTCCTTCGCCATTTCCGGCATCGGTCTTTCCGCCGTCATCGGCGTAATTCTCAACCTCGTTCTTCCTAAGACGAAGAAGAAAGAGGCATAAATAAGGAAAAAGCTTTGAAAACGAGATTGTTTTCAAAGCTTTTTTCTTTTTTATTAGAACAAGAAGAGGGGTAAAACAAGGATTTTAACCTACTAAAACAGTTCTTTCAACTAAGAATAAAAGCATTTATAACTAGATAAAATCTCCGTTCATAGACGTTGAATGTCCGTTCAAAGACGTTGAACCGCCGTTCAAAGACGCTGAACCGCGGTTCAACGTCTATGAACGGAGATTTCAATAGGGTTAAAGAACATTTTATCCTATAATCAACCAAGACTTTTCCAGAGATTAACACATTATTAATACTGGAAAGAGGGAAGAAAGGAGATAAGAGAGATGAAGAAAAGACGTTGTTTCTATCTTGAACTAAACCGATTATACAAGAAAAGCGTGCAAGCTACATCTCTGTCGCCTGCACGCATCCTCTTTTTAATTAATCGCGCTATGATATATAATAGCTTTTTACAATCTCGCTCCGAATCTTGCACTTGGCAATGGAGCGGCAAAGTAATAGTTCTGGTCGTTATTCTTATCCAGGAAATTCACCTGCTTCATACCGAAGAATGGCAGACCCTCTGGGAAGAGCGGAGTAAAATCAGTTACACCACCAGAAAGAGCAGGACTGCCTGCCTGATAATCGAAATTCCAACTCTTGTCGAATGCTAATGGAGCACCATTCTCCACTTTATCAATCTCGCAGTTGATATTCATCTTCTCGCTCTGCTTGAAACTCTTGAAGAGAGGGTTGAGCTGACCAGCCACGCTACTCTTGATGTCGGTATCAAACCAGATGCCGAGCTCTGCACCCTTCGCCATCTGTGCTACGCCAGGCTCTGTAGATGCAAAGTAGTAGTTTGGAGTAAGACGGCTGTGCTCCATATCTACACCATCCTTCTTTGGCTGCTTCAGACCGAAACGGGAATCGTAGATGAGGTTGTTCACGAAGACTGGCTTCGCTGCCTTCTCTACCCAGACAGAACCACCCTTTTTGTTTTTGGAACGGCGCCAGCCGCAGTTGATGATGGTATTGTTATAGACGGTCATCTCAGAGAGAGGGATTACCTCGCTATTGCCGGCATTAGAAAGCTTGAAGGCGTTGGTGCAGGCGTTGTAGATGATGTTGTTGGCTACATCGAGCTTACAACCTGCCTTTACGTTGATGGCCTCGCCACCATCGGCTGCATTTCCGCTATCGGCAAAGATATTGTTGATAATCACGCCGTTACCACCTGTAAAGTAAGTCTGGTCGTTGTAGTTGTCATGGAAGAAACTGTTTGCCATCACAAACTTGCCGTTTACATTACAGAAGTGAAAGGCTGGCACACCGCCATCGATGGTGGTCTTGAAAAGCTTGTTCTGGAAAGAAGCTGAACTCTCGGTAGGAGTAGCACCGGCATAGGCCACATCTACGTGGTTGAGCACCACCTCTTCTGAATTGTAGCCGCAGATGATGCCGCCCCAATCGGCTGGTTTCTTGGTATCAGAAGTAAAGACTACCGGTTTTTCGGCGGTTCCCAGACAATAGAGATTGCCCAATACTACGATTTCTACCGGCACCTGAACCTCTGATTTGCAGGTAACGGTTACGCCTGGCTCAATGTAGAGCGATGCTCCTACTGGAATTTCAACGCTCTGGCTCAGGGTAGTATCCTTGGTCCAAACCACAGAACCTTTAGGATATTCTGCCACCTTCGTTGTGATGACATCCTTAGAACCCTGGTTCTCATTGCCATCACTTCCATTACCGCCATTATTCACGTAATCGTATGGATTGATATTATCGTTCTCGCAAGATGTGGAGAACATTGCAGCTGCTGCCATCATGAGCAAAGCTGCAAAAGTATTTATCTTTTTCATTTCTTCTTTTTTTACCTTTTTACTTTTTTACCTTTTTACCTTTAAAAGCCTTTTTACCTTTTAAAGTTTGTATCTTACTCCCAGCAGGAAGGTTCTGCCATACTGATAAGTGCCCACGATGGTCTTATCGCTCTTCTGACCCTCATACTCCAGGTTGCTCTTGTTCACGGTCTTCAAGTATCTCTCGCGCTTGGCATCGAGCAGATTGTTTGCCTTGAAGAAGATGGAGATGCCGTTCTTGAATTGCTTCTCGGCACTCAGGTCGAGACCGAACATCGCCTTATCCCACTGGTCGGCATCCTTGAAGGGAGAAACCAGGGCGAGCTTGGTGCCCGTGAAGGAAGAGGCCAGCTGCGCATTCCAGCCATGCTCCGTATCCTTATATAATAAGGAGATGTTGGCGGTATGAGGAGCCTGGTTAACCAGCGGACGGGTCTGGGTTACACCCATCTTATACTCGGCACTACCCTCCTGGTACTCACGCTTCGAGGTGGTGATTTCAGAATGGGTGTAAGTATAATTCGCCTTTACTCCGAAGTGGCGGATGTACTTGATCACATCGATTTCGAAGCCCATGTTCTTGGCATTACCCAGATTATCAGGCATGTAATAGGCATCGGTTCCGGCTCCAATCTTGCCATCCGATGTTACGAACACCTGTTCTATAGGGTCTTTCAGATACTTATAGAATACGCCGGCAAGAATCTGTTCGGTCTTGCTTGGGAACCACTCCCAGCGCAGGTCGATGTTGTCGATGCGGGCACGCTTCAGGTTTGGATTACCTTTTTCCTGATACTCCTCGCCCTGAATCTGATAAGGCACTATCTCGTAGAAGCCCGGACGGTTGATGGAGCGATAGTAAGAGAGACGCACGTTCATCTTCTTGGTTGGCGTCCACTTGATGGATGCCGATGGCAGATAATCCCAGTAGCTCTGCTCGCCCACCTGTCCCATATTGCGGAAGTGCTGGAGCATGGTGTAAATCTGGTTGGTGTGCTCGGCACGGAAACCGGCATTCAGTTCTCCCACCTCGCTCTTCATGGTTACCATGGCATAGGCGCCGCCGATGTGCTCCTTGGAATCGTAGTTGAGCTGCGAAGCCTGAGAATAAGGCGTCTTGCAAACCCAATCGATGTTATCAAACTGCTCCAGTCCGTTGCCATCCAGTTTCTGCGAAATGTCGGCAGGGTTGAAGATGTAAGAATAATATCTGTTGCTGCGTTCCTTTCTGCGATACTGTGCACCTGCCTTCCAGAGCGCCTCCACATCGTTGGCGAAATGGGTATCGTAAGAGAGGTTGATGTAACCAGCCCAGTCGGTATCCTTGTTGTGCTGGAATCGGCGCTCGGCACTCTTAGGCAGAGTCTTGGTGATGTTCTTGTTGGCATCCCAGATGGAACCCGATACGGCATCGCCTTCGCCTGATGCGTTGGTGCTTACGGTATTCGTCAGGGTGACGTAAGTTCTATCCGGATCTTCCTCCTTAGCCTGTGAGAAGATGCCCGACCAATCTACGGTAAAATCCTTGGTAAGATGATGGGTACCCTTCAGGTTGGTGGCGAAGATGCTCTGGGTGGTAGAAGTAGAGCGAACCTCATCGTCCTGGGTGTAGCTGTCGGCTCCGATGTATTCGGTATTGATGCCGCTATTGTATCTGATGCCCTTGGAATTGGTGCGCACATACATGTTGTACCACTCCAGTTTGTTGCCAGGCAGGGTTAAATCGAACTTGGCATGAGCACCCGTGGTAAGATCGTGGATGCTGTAGTAGCGATGGTGCAGATTGGAAATGTACATCGCCTGCTCGCCCGATGCCATCTTTACGGAATTGTAGGTGCGCTCGGTGCCACGGAAAGTATTCTGAACGCTTCCGGCAAGCATCACGCCGAGGCGGTCGCCCCAGAATCGGTTACCGATGCTCAAACCTCCGATGAAGTTAGGAGATGGCATGGAATGGCTCTTCAACTGCACAGGACCGTTCTTGAAATCGCTCATCTGCGCCTTGTATTCAGAACCGAAAGCCTCGTAAGGAGATTTCTTTGTATAATCAGAGCGGTTGCTGGTAAGATAGTCTCTGCCATCCTTCCAGAAATAATCACTCGCTCCGATGGCTGCATTCGCCTGAATCTGGAAGTGGGATGGGGCATCCTTCATCACCATGTCCACCACGCCGCCGGCAGCATCGCCTTCCATATCAGCAGTCAGAGACTTGGAAACCACGAGGCGGTCCATCAGATCTGAAGGGAAGATATTCAAAGGGATATAACGGTTTTTATCATCCGGACTAGGAATCTTCACGCCGTTTACCAGGGTGTAGTTGTAGCGCTTGTCCATGCCTCGGAGGATGGCGTAGGAAGCCTCGCCCGATGCATCACGCTCCATGGTTACACCCGATACTCGCTGCAGAACGCTCGCCACGTTGACATCAGGCGAAAGCTGGATGCTCTGCTGGCTCATCACGTTGAGCACGTTGCCGGCATTCTTCACGGATTCTATGGCGCTGCGGTCGCTGCGGTATTCACGATGGCCGGTAACCACCACTTCGCCCAACTGCTTCAAGTCTTCATCCATCGGAATATCCACCTTGTCTTTCTTAGCCACATCCACTACCATCTCCCTGGTCTTGTACGACATGTAGGAAACGATGATGGTCACCTTGCCCTTATCAGGCAATTCATGCAGGGTGAAAGTACCATCAAGTCCGGTGGTGGTACTCACGTTGGGCAGCTCCTTTACTCGGATTACGGTTCCGATGAGGGGTTCGCCCGTTTTGTTATCCTTGACTATACCATCCAGCGTGTGTGCCTGGATGGTGGTAGTCGCTGCGGCAAGAAGCGCCGCACTCAGTAAAAATCTTTTCATCTATATCGCTATTGAATTCTTCACTCTTCGTTCTTCACTCTTCACTTACTTTTTGTAATCGTGTGGATGATTTTTCCATCCTTATCTATCATTGACATTCTCAGCTGCTTCTTATCTGCTGTAAATACAGAGAAACCATCTGCTGGACTGCAGAACACGGTGCCATCGATAGGCTTCACAGGACGAGCCAGAGATGAAGAGGAATTGACTACATAGTCGATGTTATCGCCCTTCTTCTGGATGTGCTGGAAGTTATGGATGTGACCGCAGGCATAAATCGCCACATTATTATATTTATGGAGGATAGGCAGAAGACGCTTCTGCATGTCGAGGCGCTCATTCTCCTTCTTCGTGGTGTAGGCGTAGATAGGATGATGGCCTACCACGATGACCCAGTCTTCCTTGGCATTCTTCAGGGTTTCGTCGAGCCATGAAAGCTGAGCCTCAGCATCCTGCTTGCAGGCATCAGGATAGATTTCTGAATTCTTGCGGTAAGAATCGATAAGAGGTGTGGTGTCGAGGAAGATGACACGGATGGTAGTTCCCTTGTGGTCAAACACCTTGGTGTAATATTTGGCTGACATCATCCAGCGGCGGCTCACCTTGCCGTAGTCCATAAAAGCCTGAGTATTACCACGATACTCATGGTTGCCACAAACCGGGAACCAGTCGAGCATCAGGTCGGGATGAGAATAAACCCATTCGTAATTGGTAAGCCACAGAGGATCCTGGGTGGAAGTCACGCCATTGAAATGGTGGATGTCGCCTACGGCAAGTACGCATTCAGGATCTACCGTGCCCGCCATCTCGCCCATCAGTTCGGCGATAGGCTTCTGGTCGTAGTAGCCGTTGCGGCCCATATCATTGGTCATGTAGAGGGTGATTTCGCCCTTCAGTTTCTGCCATTCGGCAGCATTCGCCTTCCAGTTAGGATTCTGCGGAATAGCGGTTGCTGCACTCTGAGAACAGGTTGTTAATACTGCGTTTTGAGCCTGTGCAGTCAAGCCTCCACCCAACAATAAAGCCGAAGCCAAAACTACTGTAACTACTCTACCTTTCATCATAGCAAAGCCATTCATGCTGCTATGCTTACCCGATACTTTCTTTTCCATTTTTCTTTATCTGACTATAATACTTTTATTAAAGATTTCCCCTTTCGAGGTAATACCTGTTAAATTTCGGGTGCAAAGGTAGGGGTATTATGTGTCAAAGAGGTTACAAGGATTTTAATTAGCAGATAAAAGATGCTACAATCTTATTACGGGAATCTCCCCGATGCTTTTAGGGAAAATCATACATCAGATTATGGTTTTCCCTTTGCTTTTTTCAGCTATTCTCTCTATCTTTGCACCATCAAAAAGTTGATAGCGGCACCAAGTAGCTTCTTCAATTAAAATAAATGCAGTAATAACCCTTTAAAGAGAAGATAGTTATGAAAAGAATGATTATGACATTGGTAGCAGTATGGATGATGATTACATCTATGAATGCTCAGAGACTGACAAATATTCAGGCAGAAGCCCGTTTTATCACAGATAAGATGGTGGTGGAACTGGGATTGAGCAACGCCCAGCGCAACAATCTCCTGAACATCAACTTCACCTATCTGGACGGCATCCGAAGCTATCGCGACATCGATGCCTACGGCTGGCATTATCGCAACAAGCAGCTCAAGCGCATGATGACCGCCAGACAATGGAAGAGATTCAAGAACTCATACTATTTCTATCGCCCTATCGGCTGGCAGAATCATGTGTATGTTCACCATATTTACACCAAGTATCCAAAGCATAACTGGGGACACGACAAGCGCCGCCCTCGCCCTGAGTGCAGCTACGGAAGACCAGGATGGCCAGGCGGAACCCATGTAACTTACGGACCAGGAAAGCCGGACAAGCATCACAAACATCACAAGCACGACAAGAAGTGGAAGCACGACAAGAAGAAGTGGAAGCACGATAGAGATTGGGATGATGATGATGACGATGATGATGATGATTGAGATAATGACTGGGATGATGACTGAGATTAAGACAAACATTCGATGATAAAACAGAAGAAATCCAAGCTAGAGATCATTCTCCGGCTTGGATTTCTCGTTAAATAAAAACTAACTATGCCGTCTAACTAATAATTAATCATTAATTACTAACAAGATGTCTTCCACAATCTGCTCATCGAGCAGGCGATTATCCGAAAGCAACTGCTGCACATCATATCTATCGTAGAGACCCTTCCTGATGCCGCCCACCATCACCTTCATTTCTGAAGTGCCATAGTAAGAGGCGATACGCTCTCCGAATCCGCCATCCTTCGAACCATCCTCCAGGGTTACCACCAACTGATGGTTTGCCTTCAGGCTATCCAGCGTCTCGGCATCCACCTCATTCAGATAACGGGGATTGATGAGCGTAGCATCGATGCCCTTATCAGCCAACAGGCGGACTACATTCTCGCCCTTCTGATAGAACGAACCGGCGGCGATGACTGCCACCTTCTCGCCCTGGTGCATCACCTTGTACTTTGCCTCATAGCCATACTCAGCATCAACGGTTTCAGACGCATGAACCACGCCATTGCTTGGCACACGGATGGCGATAGGTTTCTTATCCTGCCGGATGCTCCAGCGGAGCATGGCGAAATACTCCTCGCAGGTGGTTGGAGCCAGATAGATGAGCCCCGGAATGCTGCAGAGCATCGGAATGTCGAAAAGACAGATGTGGGTGATGTCGTTCATCGAGTTCACTCCGCCTCCTACCACGTTGATTACGGCTGGGTTGGAATTGATGCAGAGGTCTTGCGCTATTTGGTCGTAGGTGCGCTGGATAAAGGTACTGTAAACCGTCCATACCGGATGCAGTCCACCCTTCGCCATTCCCGAAATCATCGCTACTGCCTGCTCTTCGGCTATTCCCATATCGATGTGCTGATTGCCAGCCAGTTGGCGCTTATCGGCAGTAAAGCCACCTGCGGTAGGAGTACCGGCGGTTACGGCGATGAGGGTCTTATCCTGCTTCATCTCGCTGAGCATCCAGTCAGAGAATAATGTGCCGTAATCCTCTGTTGGAGCAACCTCCGGGAGGGTTCCATCGGCATTCCTTCTTGGTCGCGAACCGTCTTCCAGATTGAAAGGCATTCCCCAATGCCAAGCCTCCTTATTGGCTACGGCTGGCGCAAATCCATGACCTTTTTCTGTATGAATGTGAACCACGGTAGGCTTATCCGTATCCTTCACGCTCTCGAAAACCTGGATGAGTTTTTCGATGTCGTTGCCCTCTTCCAGATACTTGTATTCAAAGCCCCACGCCTTGAACCAGTTGTGCTCGCAGGTGCCGTTGCTCTGGCGCAAGTCACGCAGGTTCTTGTAGATTCCTCCATGATTTTCGGCGATAGACATTTCGTTGTCGTTCACCACGATGATGATGCCCGTGCCGAGTTCCGAAGCCTCATCCAGTCCCTCGAAAGCCTCGCCGCCCGAAAGGGATCCGTCGCCGATAATGGCGATGATGTTCTCATCGGTACCCTTGACGTCGCGCGCCTTCTGCAAACCAGTGGCAAGACTCACGGAAGTGGAAGTATGTCCCACCTCAAAATTGTCATACTCCGGACATTCGGCAGGAGAAGAATAGCCCGAAATGGCATTCATGTCATCCACATCGCCGAGGAATCCCGCAGCTCGTCCGGTGAGCACCTTATGCGGATAGCATTGGTGGCTTACGTCAAACACGAGCTTATCCTTTGGCGCATTAAAAACGTAGTGAAGCGCCACGGTAGCCTCCACGAATCCCAGGTTCGGCCCCACATGACCGCCATGCTTGCTCACACGGTTCAGCACAGCTTGTCTGGTTTCATCAGCCACCACCTGCAACTCCTTCAAATCCAGCTTCTTCAAGTCGGCTGGCGACTTTATTTTCTCAATATACATATTTTTTATACTTATAGTTATATGATGATCATGATTTCCGAGTGCAAAGATACGAAGATTCCCGAAAACACGCATTACCCCAATTACAGATAAAATGAATGTTTTTCCGGAAATCTCATCTAGGAATATTCTTCAGGAAAACTCATCTTGGAAATCAGCCTGCAACCTTATCCCTATCCTTCAGAATCACAGCCATGTTATCCAGCGCCCATTCTATCAGATGATCCATAATAGGAATAAGGGTTTCAGTACGGGGTGTGAGAGAATACTCCACTCTTGGCGGCACTTCGGCATAAGCCTTGCGGGTAACGTAGCCATCAGCCTCCAACGATTTTAACGTGCTGGTAAGCATTTTCTGCGAAATATCCGGAATCAGCTTACGCAGGGCATTAAACCTGAGGGGACCATCCTGATGATTTTTCAGGGTGTAGATTACCAGTAGCGACCACTTGTCGCAAACGCGCGCCAGGACGTTACGGATGGGACAGTCCTGCACTACCATTTCTTTTATCATTCTTCCCATAATCTATCTTCTTTATATTCTACAATAATCTATAATATTCTGCAAAACTCTACAATATTCTGCAATAGGCTACAAAAGTAACTAATATCCGAAAAGATACCAAACATACCAAGTTAATCTAAGTTAACGCTTCATTTTTCTTTCTCCCATTCCCTCGCAATAGTTACCTCCCAGTAACCATCTTACCCCCAAGTGCCCTCTTGCAGGAACCGGTTTTTCGCAGTATCTTTGCAGCGCAATTCAGAAGTGAGAGCAGAAAACAGAAGTATTCACAAAAAGAAAGAAAAAAGAAATATAAACATTTAAAAATAACAGACAAGATGAAAGAAACAAAGATTATTGCAAAGGCTGAAAACTTTACAGCCACAGATTTTGGCAAGATGAGTGAAATCAAGGATTACACCTTAGAGATGGGTCCTGAGATTAAGATTCCAGGAAAGGTATTCGGAGGTCAGAGCGTGAACGCTATTGGTGGTGAGTTCTCATTCCAGAGCTTTGCTCCTGGCAGAGAGACAGGATTCCTCCACACCCACAAGAACCACGAGGAACTGTATTTCTTCCTCAGCGGCAAGGGCGAGTTCCAGGTAGATGGCGAGGTATTCCCTGTCCAGGAGGGAAGCGTGGTGAGAGTAGCACCAGCCGGCAAGCGCTCTGTTCGCAACAATGGTGCCGAACCTCTGCTGATGCTCTGCGTGCAGTATAAGGGCGAAACTTTTACAGCCGAAGATGCTGCTGATGGCGTGATTCTGAATGATAAGGTGGAGTGGTAGAAACTACTCTACCACCTCCATGATTTCAGGATGCTCAAGCTTTTCCTGTTTCTTGAGCTTCTTCACCACTTCGGAATAACTGTGGCGAATCAGGGCTTGGATGAAATCATCTTCCAGCGTGCCATAAAGGTTTACCTGATTCCAGTATTTCTTATTCCAATGCCATGCGCCTTCTATTTCGGGATGCACTTCCCGGAGTTCGAGGGCGTAATCGGCATTACATTTCATCGTAATCCATTCGGGGCGCTCCAGGTCAACACAGGCAAAGATCTTGCCCAAGATGCGAAACACCAAGGTCTGCTCATCAAAAGGAAAATCCTCGGTTACGAGGGGAAGCGAGAGGCAATACTCTCTAACAGATTCTATATTCATTATTTCTTCTGATTATTTCTGATTAAAATGTTTTCTATGTTTTAGGGGACAAAGATAATAAATTCTGATGAAACGGCAAGACTTATCTCATAAAAACACGCAGCTTATCCGATAAAATTCCGTTATATTAAAATCGCTTTCTTTCCTTATCCGTAATTTTGCAGCATCATTCGCATTTTTTTTGCGGCATTTTTTACTATAAAATTAAAAAGAAGATTATGAAACATGAATTGATAATGAGCGGCTTGCTCTTCTTGGGAAATCAGATGATGGCAAACGCTCAACAGACAAAGACCACTACAATAGAAAGCGTTTCTACAGAGAATATTTCTACTGATAGCATCCAGGCGATGAGGGAAAAACTTCGTCAGGACAGCATCCAATGGGAGAAACAGCTCGCAGCCGTAACCATCAAGGGAACCCGCTCACAATTCCGCCAGAAGAATGGTGGAATCGTGGCTCGCATCTCGGGAACTTCTCTCGAGAAGGAGCCAACTGCTACGGAAGTGCTTGCCAAACTTCCCGGAATGTTCAAAAACAAGGATGGCAAAGCGCAGGCATTTATCGGAGGCGCACCCGAAATCTACATCAACGACAGAAAGGTGCAGGATTACAGCGTGGTAGAAAACCTGCCCGTTACACAGATAAAAGAGGTGAAAGTGATTCATCATCCCGGAGCCGAATACGGCAACAACGTGGGCTGCGTGCTGCTCATCACAACCAAGAAGAACCTGCAAGGACTCGCCATCGTAGAGAACTCCGGCATCCTCTTCGACTCCTTCGTGAGCAACAACCACGACCTCGACCTTACCTACACCCACGGCAAAATAACCTACTACGACAAGCTTGGCTACGCCAACTGGCAGGGTAATTGGAAAGAACAGGACATCGCTACGAATTACGTAAGCGGCAACCAAGCTGGCGACAACGCCACCACCTACATCGCCTCCTCTACCCTCGACTGCAAGCATAGCTACAACGACCACTTCTACTGGAGCGCCGGAGCCGACCTCGCCCTGACTGAAAAGCAAACCATCGGAGTAAAATACGACGGCTACAACATCCATCAGCCGATGCCTTTCAAGATGACGAGCTATGCGATGACCAACGATCACGTAGATGATAACGTAACGGGCGACAACAAGTTCCTCTATTACGACTGGCAGCACCACGTGAACGCCTTCTACCAGGGCCATTACGGAGAAAAATGGAAGCTGAACATCTTCGGCGATTTCGTGAAGCTGCACACGGAGCAGGACCAATTCGTGAATGAGATTTCGGAGAAGAATCTGGCGAATGGAGTTAGCGAGGAAGACGCCAGAAACAAGTTCACACTCCTGCCGCAAAGCGATGGAACCATCTGGGGAGCAAAGGCCCGCGCCAACTACACCATCAACGACAAGCAAACCTGGATGATGGGCGCCGAGTACAACTACGTGAAGAGCGAATCGCGCACCGATTACACCCCTGCCGATAAGGGAACCTCCACCCACAGCATCACCAAGGAAAATCATGCTGCCGTCTTCGCCGAGTATTCACTCGATTTCAAGCCCTTCTCATTAAGAGTAGGATTGAGATACGAGCATGTGGACAGCCGCCTGAACTATCTGAAAGATGAAACTGGAAGAAGTGGAATTGGAAGTTTTGAAAATGGCAATTCAGAAATTGGAACAACAGGAACGCCAGAAACAGCCTCCACCGAGCCGCTTCATCGCAAATACGACAACCTCTACCCTTCCCTTCTGCTCTCTCATCAGTCAGGCAGATTCTCCCAGTCGCTGAGCTACCGATCTTCCGAAACCCGCCCATCCTTCCAGGAGCTGAACACGGGCACGGTTTACGCAAGCCACTACATGAGACAGATAGGAAACAGCCAGCTGGAGCCATCCAAGCGCCACGAGTTCCAATACCAGGCTAGCTACGGCGACCTCTTCCTTCAGGCAAGCTACACCTACGTGAAGGATTACATCACCAGCATCATCAAACCCGATTCAGATGACCCGCAAACGGGCTACATCACCTGGACCAACATCGACCATTGCTGGAACTGGGGCAGCTTCCTCGGCTACCGCCACCGCTGGGGCTTCTACGAGCCACAGCTACAGGCAGGCATCCAGCAGGGCTTCATCAAGGCCATCAGCATGGGCAAGGAGAAAAGCTTCCACGACCCCTACTACATCTTCAGCCTCTACAACGGCTTCCATCTGCCCAAGGGCTGGTACATGAACCTCTCGTTCTCCTACCGAAGCAGCGGCACCTACGAGTACCTCACCATCAACAGCGTGCACAACTTCGACTTCCAGCTCTACAAGAGTTTCCTGAAAGACCGCCTCTCGCTAAGCCTGAACGTGAGCGACATCTTCAACACCATAAGCCGAAAGACCGATGGCACCTACGGCAACGTGCGGTTCCAGCAGCAGAAGTGGGAGGACACCCGAAGCGTGCAGCTCCGCCTCACCTACCGCTTCAACCAGGCAAAGAAGCAATACCGTGGCGAGAACTCCGCCCAGGAAGCCGTGGGACGAATGGGGGGAAAATAGAGCAGAGACTTTTTTTGCGAAAAGGGGTATATTTTTATAAATAAACTTGCATATTAACTTCGAAAATAGTATATTTGCAACGAATTTCTTGCTTAATTGCAATTTCGCAGCATAAAAACAACTTAAAGTAAAGCTAATGGTTGACTGTCAGATAATAAAAGATGGAAAGGTAGAAGGGGAAGTAAGGCAAAACGGCCTTACCTTCATCGACAACCATGGGATGGAACGGAGCAACCACATCGAATCGGATGCATTGGAAGTTTCGCTCAAGGAGTGGCATTACCAGAAGTTTGGCATTATGAACCAACACTATCTCGGCAAGGCGAACAACGCCAAGTTTATCGCTCAGCACGAGGTCAGACCAGCCCTGCTCTTCTCCATGCCAACCCTTGGCGGCAGCATGAAAGAAGTGTACGGCAATCGTGGAACAAAAAAGAAAATGATGTGGAAAACAGGCGAGGCAAGCCTCTGTTTTCTAAGCGGCGAAGGTGGTGCCAACACTCACTTGAACCAGGGCACCCAATTCGAAATCTTCAACGTGGTCATCCCACAGCAATTCATAGAAGAGCTTATTGAGCACGACGCGGAGGCTTTTGAGCAGCTCTCTCCTCTAACCAATCCTACCTTCGACACCCAGACCATCATCAAGTACAACCAGCCCGCCATAGCAGAAGTCATCAAGGCGGCACGAGACATCCAGCGTTCCCGCCTGTTAGGCAACCAAGCCTCCAAATACCTGGAATCGAAGATTATCGACTGCCTCTCGGGATTTCTCCTGCCCGCCAGTCTCTTGCCAAGCACCCAAACCCTCAGCCTCAGCATCCGTGACAAGATACACGATGCCAAAAGCATCATCCTCACCCACTATCAGGAAATGCCATCGCTTCACGAGTTGGCGGCAATGGTGGGCACCAACGAATGCACCCTGAAGAAAGCCTTCAAGCAGGAGTTTGGCACCACGGTATTCCAGTATCTCTTCGATTTCCGCATGGATTTAGCGGTTCATTATCTCCTCGACACAAGTCTGCCGATTGCCGACATCGGAATCAAGCTGGGCTACGATTACCAGAGTCATTTCTGCACGGCATTCAAGCGGAAGCACGGGGTGAGCCCGATGGAATTCAGATTAAGACGTGGAGTTATTGCAAGAACCTGATGATGTTTTGCAATAACTCCAGAAATCCTTCAGCCTCGCCACCAGGGCCTTGTCTATCTACCCTCTTGAAGAAATCGGCTATCAGAGAGAAGTCGAAATCATCAATCACTACGTTTTCCTTTGCCTTGTTTTCTATTGTTTCATTCATTTCTGATTTTTCTGTCATTTCATTCTTTTCCATTTTTCTTTTCTCCTATTTTATATGATAAGTTTTTTGCATCTTATTTCATGTAATGAGACTGCAAAGATAGGCGATTTTTGGGGAGAAGATTTTAACATAAAGGAATAAAACGAGAGTTTTTAGAGAAGATAGATTACTTTTTGATGGATAAACAGATAAAATTAAAAAGAAAAACTTTAAAATAACTCCCTTATGAGATACCTAAAAACAACCTTTTTGTAACTTTTTCAAGAAAATATTTGGTAGTTACATAATTTTATTGTAGATTTGCAGCAGATTTTTTAAAAGAAGGAGTGCTTATGCAGAAGAAAAAGGATAAAAACCTGATGAAAACGGATGTGAAGCCGATGAAACTAGGACTTCTATCCCAAATATTCCATCTCTATTACGATGGTTTCAGGACGATGACCCTGGGCAAGACGTTGTGGGCTGTCATCCTCATCAAGCTTGCCATCATCTTCCTGGTGCTCAAGCTCTTTTTCTTTCCAGATTTTATCAATACGAATGCCAAGAACGGAGACAAGGCAGGCTTCGTTTCCAAGGAAATTCTGAGCAGATAAGACTCAGAATCCCCGCAAGCTTCACATCGAAAGAAATACAAAAACATTATATAATAACAATTTTAAAACCATTCAACTATGATGACAAATCTATTGTTAGACATTACATCAGCCACCATCGACTGGTCGAGGGCGCAATTCGCACTCACGGCCATCTACCATTGGCTGTTCGTGCCGCTCACCCTGGGACTGGCAGTAATCATGGGCATCGCCGAAACATGTTACTACCGCACCAACAAGCTGTTCTGGAAGCACGTAACCCGTTTCTGGCAAAAACTCTTTGGCGTCAACTTCGCCATGGGCGTTGCCACAGGCATTATCCTGGAATTTGAATTCGGCACCAACTGGAGCAACTACTCCTGGTTCGTGGGCGACGTATTCGGCGCTCCCCTAGCCATCGAAGGCATCCTGGCATTCTTCATGGAGAGCACCTTCGTAGCCGTAATGTTCTTCGGCTGGGATAAGGTGAGCCGGGGCTTCCACCTTGCCTCCACCTGGCTCACGGGACTTGGCGCCACCATTTCTGCCTGGTGGATTCTAGTAGCCAACGCCTGGATGCAATATCCTGTAGGGCAGGAATTCAATCCCGACACCATGCGCTTCGAGATGACTTCGTTTATGGATGTGGCACTCTCGCCATTCGCCATCAACAAGTTCACCCATACCGTTACTTCCTCCTGGATCATCGGCGCCACCTTCGTGGTAGCCGTAAGCTGCTGGTATCTCCTGAAGAAGAGAGAAACCCAACTGGCGAAGGCGAGCATCAAGATGGGTGCCGGAGTAGGACTCATCGCCACCCTGCTGGCTGCGATGACCGGCGACAGCTCTGCCTATCAGGTGGCACAGGTGCAGCCGATGAAACTGGCTGCGATGGAAGCATTATATAATGGTGGAAACGGCGAAAGCCTCACGGCGATAGCAGCCGTTCACCCCTTCCAGCAGCCCGATTACGAAAACGAACAGGAGCCAGCCATGCGCATCGCCATCCCCAACATGCTCTCGTTCTTAGCCACCCGCACAGCCGATGGCTACGTGCCAGGCGTAAACAATATTCTCAATGGTTATACTAAGGAGGATGGCACCCGTGAACCATCCGTGCAGGAAAAGATAGCCCGGGGCAAGAAGGCGATTGTTGCCCTGAAAACCTATCGCGAAACCAAGGCGAAAGACCAGCTCCCTATCTTAAAGGAAAACATGAAATACTTCGGATATGGTTACATCAAGGACGCCAAGGAACTGGTGCCGAGCATCCCGATCTGCTTCTACGCCTTCCGCCTGATGGTGGGAGTAGGCTGCCTGCTCATCCTCTTCTTCGCCCTCAGCCTATTCCTGGTCTATAAGAAGGAAATCGCCCAATACCGATGGGTCCTCATTTCCGCCATCATCATGATTCCGCTGGCTTACATCGCCTCAGAATCGGGCTGGATAGTAGCAGAAATCGGTCGCCAGCCTTGGACCATCCAAGACCTGCTGCCAGTAAGTGCCGCCATCTCCGACATCGAGGCAGGCAGCGTGGCCACCACCTTCTTCATCTTCCTGGCACTCTTTACCACCATGCTTGCCGTAGAAATCAGCATCCTGATGAAGCAGATTAAGAAAGGACCGGAATATGAATAATCTCTCTGATAATCAATGTTTTTCAGAAAGATTTCGAAAAGAATCATAGGATAGTTTTTCAGTAAACAACAAAACCCGAAAGTATTATGACATACGAATTTTTGCAATCATACTGGTGGTTCCTCGTATCATTATTAGGAGCCCTGCTGGTGTTTCTCATGTTTGTACAGGGAGCCAACACCTTGATTTTCTGTTTGGGAAAAACGGAAGAAGAGCGTCGCCTCATCATCAACTCTACGGGACGAAAGTGGGAGTTCACCTTCACCACGCTCGTCACCTTCGGCGGAGCCTTCTTCGCCTCGTTCCCATTGTTCTACAGCACTAGTTTCGGCGGAGCCTACTGGCTGTGGATAATCATCCTGTTCTCATTTGTGATACAGGCGGTGAGCTATGAATTCCAGAACAAGATAGGTAATTTTCTTGGACCGAAGACCTTTCAGATTTGCCTCATCATCAACGGCATCGTGGGTCCGCTGCTTCTTGGCGGAGCCGTAGCCACCTTCTTCAACGGCAGCAATTTCCTGATAGACAAGGGCAATATTACCAACAGTCTGCAACCCGTCATCAGCCGCTGGGCAAACGCCAGTCATGGTCTTGATGCCCTGCTCGACCCATGGAACGTGGTGCTGGGACTTGCCGTACTGATGCTAGCCCGCATTCTGGGCATGCTCTACATCAAGAACAACATCGAACACCAGCAGATTCAGGAGCGCTGCACCCGCCAGTTGCCATGGAATGCCCTGCTCTTCCTATTGTTCTTCCTGCCATTCCTCATCAGATTACTGGTAAAGGATGGATTCAGCACTTCTTCCGGCATTACGATAGAGAGCATGAAGTATCTTCACAATCTTCTGGAGATGCCAATCTTGATTGTAATATTATTAATAGGTGTAGTACTCGTTCTTTTCGGCATTTTCAAGTCATCGAGGAGCGTGCTGTATAGAAAGGGAATCTGGTTTACGGGCATCGGAACCGTGCTTACCGTGCTGGTTCTGCTGCTGATAGCCGGCTGGAACAATACCGCCTACTATCCGTCCAACATCGACCTTCAGAGTTCGCTCACTCTCGCCAACAGCTGTAGCAGCGAGTTCACGCTCCGCACCATGGCGATAGTTTCCCTCCTCATCCCGTTCGTGCTCGCCTACATCGTCTTTGCCTGGCGCGCCATCGACCGCAAGCGCATTACGCAGGAAGAAATAGAGCAGGGAGAAGCGTATTAAAAAAGGCAGGGAAAGTGAGTCTCTTCAAAAGTCCCACAGATACCACAGATTTACACAGATTCATTCTTGCCATAATCGGGAGGATAATTCCCCAAATATTCAAACAAAAAAATCTACGAAATCTGCGTGCCTTTTTATCCAAAGACCGAACAGGTCAAGAATCTGTGTAAATCTGTGAAATCTGTGGGACAAAGAAATCTGTGGGACAAAGAAAATCCTACAGCTCTATCACCTCCAAATCATCCGGAACGAAGATTCTACCCTTGAAGTTCTCGGCAGCTTCACGGGTGTAATTTTCTTTACGATTTGCGAGCGTTTTCTCCTCCGTATGATACAGGATAAGATTCTTCACGCCCAGTTCCTCCGCCAGTTTTCCGGCATCAAGCGCCGTACTGTGGCACTTCTCATAAGGCTTGAACGTATCGCGGTCGGCATAGAGACAGAACGCCTCGCACATCATCCAGTCAGCCCCCACTATGTAGCGTCGGTTCAGCTCGTTATAAGGCTCATCGCCCAGGCACGCCAAGACCAAAGGCTTATCCGATTCATCAGAAGAAGGCAACTCAGCCCGGAATCCGAACTGTTTTTCCTTAGTAGACTGAATATCAAAGCATTCCAGCTTCATATCCCCCACTTCGAAACAATCACCATCTTCCAGCTGATGGAACACCACCCTTTCAGCCACCTTAGCCAGTTGCTTCTTGGCAAGAATCATGTCGATGATGGTCTTGATCACCTTCATCACCTTATCGTTTCCATACACATGCAGCAATCCCTCGTAACCCTTACATTGTGCCACCATTCGGATTACCCTGATCACACCCAACACATGGTCGGTATGGGCATGGGTAACGAAGAGGTGATGAATATCAGAAATCTGAACATTCACCTTCTTCAGCTGCGCCAGTATTCCGTTTCCTCCGCCCGCATCCACCAGCATCAGGGTGCTGGGAGTCTGGAGCACAAAACAGGTATTATAAATCTGGGAAACCGTAGCATTTCCCGTACCCAGCATCGTAATTTGAGTCGTTGTCTTATCCATTATCGTATTCGTTATCTATTTGATTCACGTCCGCAAAACTACTCATTTTCTGATAAAACACCAAGAAAAAGCCCCGAAAACTTTGCTTATTCCAAATAATAATCTTAACTTTGCGGCATAAAACAAAAAGCAGGTTTCGATTATGGCAAAAATAGAAAGAACATATAATCTGGATACAGTTCTCTTTAGCAATACGAACAAGGGGATGAACTATCCGTTCACCCCCACTATCAAATTATTGCTCAATCTTCCATTTGCCTTCCCCGTACCATTTAACCACTTGACTTGCGGTATAAGGCTCAAAATCCCATTCGCTGGAGAACCTATTGTCCATGGTTTTGCTCAACGCCTGCGATAGGCTTTTGCGCCAAGGACTTTTGAGAGCGTATCGGTTTGAGGAGCAGGAAGTGGAGGGCGTTCGCGGCAAGCTGAATCTTGCTGAGACTTTGAAAAGCGGTAAGCAGCTAAAAGGCAGAACCATCTGCCAGGTAGATGAGCTTACGCAGGATGTAGTCATCAACCGGGTTATCTTTTCTACCTTGAAGAGACTGATGAGGATAGAGGGAATTGATGAGAATATCAGAGCCAGGTTGCGAAAGACTTTGGCAAAAATTCCTCATATTGAGGAGATTCATGTTACAGAAGGTTTGCTGGGGCGGCTCCTTCAGCATAGGCTTAGCGGGTTTTATAAGCTGGTTCTTAATATCTGCCGGTTGATTTGGGACTCTACCCTTCCCTGCAAGGATAAGGATGGCAGACTGGAGTTTTTTGATTTCACGGAGGATGATTTCCGGATGAACTGCATCTTTGAGCGATTCCTCATGAATTTCTGCAAGCAGAATTGCCGGGATGAGTATCCTGAGGTGCATCGGGAATATATTGATTTCCAACTTTCACCTTTCGGGATGATGTTTAAGGAGGCTGGCGAGGCTCTACCGATGATGGAAACCGACGTGACGCTTTTCAATCCGAATACGCAGGAGAAGCTTATTCTTGATGCCAAGTTTTACCGCGAGGCGCTGGTTTCGAAGTTTGGCGGCAGGGAGAAGGTTCGCAGGGACCATCTCTCGCAGATTCTTTCTTACGTGATGAACCAGGAAGACCGGAGCAAGCCGCATACTATGAATGCTTGCGGAGCTTTGGTCTACCCTACCGTGGATGAGGATTTCGACTTTTCTTATAGGTATAAGGAGACGGGGCATCGCATCTTTGTGAGGACGATAAACCTGGGGCAACCTTGGAGGAAAATAGAGGAACGGGTGAAGGAGATTGTGAAGGGAGAAGGCAGGGATGAATGGTGAAGATTGGCGATGAAGGACAAGCGATGAGGGACAAGCGATGGAATCGCTTGGAACGGGGGTGAGAGGGGGACTGCTCCCTTCTTTGCTTCTTTGCTGGAGGGGCGGGTTTGCAGGAGAAACGGGGGCG
>JAJWFY010000063.1:0-9917 GCA_021615735.1 Segatella copri
TCTCAGTTGATGCAGCGCCAGGTGCCAATCTTACTTTCACCTATCTGGGAATGACACCAAAAACAATCAAAGCAACATCTAACATGATGATTACCTTGGTTGACGACCAGAAGTCTTTGAACGAGGTCGTTGTCATTGGTTATGGTCGCGCTAAGAAGAACGACTTGACTGGTTCTGTTACAGCTATCAAGCCAGATGAGATGTCAAAGGGTATCACAAGCAGTGCCTCTGATATGTTGGTAGGTAAGATAGCTGGTGTAGACGTACAGACTGGCGGTGGTCAGCCAGGTTCTGGAGCACAGATCCGTATCCGTGGTGGTGCCTCTCTGAATGCTTCTAATGACCCTCTCTATGTAATCGATGGTTTGGCTATTGATAATAACAATCTGAAGGGTACAAGTAACGTCTTGGCGATGATTAACCCTAACGATATCGAAAGCTTCACTGTATTGAAGGACGCTTCGGCAACAGCCATCTATGGTTCTCGTGCTTCTAATGGTGTCATCATCATCACCACCAAGAAGGGACGTGCAGGCCAGAGACCTACGGTTACCTACAATGGCGATATCACAATATCTACCATCCAGAAGAAATATGAGGTGATGAATGCCAGCGAGTACAAGCAGGCTCTTACCTCTTTAGGCATTGATACAAGTGGTTTGGGTACAGCCGACACCGACTGGCAGGATGAGATTTTCCGCACTTCTGTCTCTACCAAGCACAGCCTCAGCATTCAGGGCGGTTTGAAGGATATGCCTTACCGTATTGGCTTAGGTTTCGAAGACAACAATGGTATCGTTAAAACCACCTGGATGAAGCGTTTCAATACTTCTGTCAATGTGGCTCCTTCCTTCCTCGACAAGCACTTGAACTTCAACTTCACAGCGAAGTATATGTTCGAAAAGGACCGCTATGCCGATCATAGTGGTGCTATCGGTGCTGCGTTGACCATGGATCCAACACAGCCCGTTCGTGTAAACGATGAGGTGTACAATTATTGTACAGGCGGATATTTCGAGTATCTGGACAACAAAGGCGACAAGATTACAGATCCTAACTGGACAAAGATTCCCGGTACTCAGGTTCCTCATAACCCTGTGAATCTCCTCAACAACCGAAAGATAATGGCCAATACTCATGACATATCTTCAAACTTGGAGGTAGATTATAAGGTTCATGGCTTCGAAGACTTGCATTTGCATGCTGCCATCGGTGCACAGTACACTGATGCCAAGCAGAATGATGATATTAACAAGTATTCATCATCAGTCAACGATTATTCAAAAGCATCCAACAACTATTTTGGTTGGTATGCTACTAAACATCAATACAAATACAGCATCGAAGGAAAAGCTTTTGCAGAATATGCCCACAAGTTTGGTGTGCACGACATCGACATCATGGCAGGTGCTGAGCAGAGCCACTTTCACAGAACAACCTATGACTTCGGAAGCGGTATCGATGAGTATTTGAGAGATAACAATCCACAGTTAGTAGATGGAGAATGGAACTACGTGAATAACCCACGATACATGGCAAACACCATGTGGAAGGGTCACAACTCTTTGGTATCTTACTTCGGACGTTTCAATTATAACTTATTAGACCGCTATTTGCTTACAGCAACCTTCCGTGCCGATGGTTCTTCTCGCTTCAGAAAGGGCAAGAAGTGGGGTTACTTCCCAGCAGCAGCCTTTGCATGGAAGATCAACAACGAGTCTTTCTTGAAGAATGTAAAATGGATTGACGAGTTGAAGCTCCGCTTGGGCTGGGGTATGACTGGTCAGCAGAATGGTATTGACGACTTCTACTATACTCCTAAATATACCATCAGCGACACTTATGCACAGTATCCATTTGGTGACAAGTATTATCAGACCATGCGCCCAACAAGATACAACACTGAGCTGACATGGGAAAAGACCACAACCTATAATGGCGGTCTTGACTTCACCGCTCTCAATGGTCGCTTCGGCTTCAATATTGATGGTTACTATCGTAAGACTACCGACCTGTTGGCAACAGTTTCCATTGCCGGTGGTACCAACTTTGGTGACAATCTCTTGAAGAACATCGGTGCTGTAGAAAACTATGGTGTGGAATTGGCATTCAATGTGAAGCCTATCGTCACTAAGGACTTCTTGTGGGATGTAACCTACAACGTAGGATGGAACCACAATGAAATCACAGAGTTAGAGGCTGGTTTGCAAGACTGGGTTTGGACAGGTAGCAAGGTATCTCGTGGTAACAACACATTGGTACAGGTGAACAAGGTTGGCGAACCTCTCAATTCGTTCTATGTTTACCAGCAGGTTTACGACGAGAACGGCAAGCCTATTGAGGGACTGTATGTTGACCGTGATGGTAACGGCAAGATTGATAATGACGACCGTTATTGCTACAAGAGCCCAGCTCCTGATGTCATCATGGGTTTCACCACCAAGTTCATCTATAAGAACTGGGACTTCAGTGCTGCCTTCCATGCATCTATCGGCAACTATGTGTACTACGATTTCTTGAACTCAAAAGCTGAGTTGATGAAAATCAACGATACCAATCTCTTCAGAAACACAACTGCAGAGGCCGTCAATCTTGGCTTTAAGGGTACAACAGATCTCACCACCAATACCAGTGACTACTTTGTACGCAATGCTTCTTACCTGAAGTGCAGCAACATGACTTTGGGATATAGCTTCCCAGCATTGATCAAGGCAGGTGCAGAGAAGATTTGCAGCGGACGCATCTTCTTCACCGTACAGAACCCATTCATCATTACCAAGTACAAGGGTATCGACCCAGAGGTAAGCAGTGGTATCGACAGTAATCCTTACCCACGTCCAATAAGCTTCCAGCTTGGTTTGAATCTTAACTTCTAAAATACAAAAAGGAGACAATTATGAAAAAGATATTTATAAAGACTGCAATGGCAAGTATGTTGTGCATGGGCTTTGTCTCTTGCGCAGACGAACTGAATATCAAGTCCATTGACCCACAGTCCAACCCAACATATACCGTAGAGGGTCTCTTGGCCAAGCAGTATGCTACTCTTGGTCTTACCGGACAGAAAGGTCCTGCTGGTTCAGCAGACTTGAGTTGCGACGAGGGTGAGAGCGGATTCATCCGTACCATTTTCAACCTGCAAGAGTTGATGACTGACGAGACAGCATGGGCATACCAGAACGATAATGCCATCGCTCCTATCACCAATTTCCATTGGAAAAGCAGTAATGACCGTGTAAACTGGGCATACCAGCGTCTCATTTTCGACATTACCCTGTACAACCAGTTTATTTCCGAGCAGTCAGGCAGCCTGAGCGAAGACAAGATTGCAGAAGTTCGCTTCCTCCGTGCACTGAACTACTATTATTTCCTTGACCTGTATCGCAAGGCTCCATTCAAGGACACCTTCGACAACAATCTCCCTACCGAGAAAAGCGGCAAGGATCTCTACGAGTGGTTGGATAAAGAGTTGACCACCATTGAGCCTCTGATGGCTGAGATGGGCGCTTATAATAACAGTCAGAATTTCGGACGTGCCGACCGTGGTGCAGCATACGCACTTCATGCCCGCTTGGCTCTTAACTCTGAAGTTTATACCGATGGTAAGGTGAAGGACTACCAGAAGGCTATCGATTATTGCGACAAGATTATCAACAGCGGTAAATACGATCTTTGTCGTGCAGAAAAGAATGGCTATAGCGGTTATCAGCAGTTGTTTATGGGCGACAATGACTGCAACCCAGAGGCTATGAAGGAAATCATCTTCCCTATCCGTCAGGATGGTTTGAAGGCCCGTGCGTATGCAGGTACCACTTACCTCGTATCGGCATCCACTATCGCTGGTATGCCTTATGCAAGCACAGGTGACCCATGGAAATGTATGTTTGCCCGCGAAAACATGGTTGAGAAGTTCTTCCCTAACAAGAAGGACATCCCTATGGCTACAGTTGGTGATGTCTTGAAAAATCCTACACAAGAAGAGGTGAGAGCTAAGGATAGCGAGAAGGAAATCGGTACAGCAGACGTAATCGCAAAGGCTGGAGACGATCGCGCCCTGTTGTATATGGGTGTAGGTGGCTGCGAAGAAGGCAAAGTTCGTACAATCAATCCTGGTGAGGCTATCACAGGTCCTCTGAATGGTGCGTCTTTTGTAAAGTGGAGCAATCTCCACGCAGATGGTACCACACAGCACGACCAGAACTATTCTGATACCGACTTCCCATTGTTCCGTTTGGCAGAAATCTATCTGACCCGTGCAGAGGCTAAGTATCGCCTTGGTCAGGATGGTTTGGATGACATCCTGAAGGTTCAGGACCGTGCCAACCGTGTCTCGAGAGCTTCATCAGTAGATGAGCAGACTCTTATCGACGAATGGTGCCGTGAGTTCTACATGGAAGGTCGTCGCCGTTCAGACTTGGTTCGCTTTGGCTTGTTCACTGGTTCTAAGTATCTCTGGAGTTACAAGGGTGGTGCAGAAAATGGCGCAGGTATTCCTGCATACTATGACGTCTATCCTATTCCAGACAATGAGATCAAAAACAATCCTAACATGAATCAGAACCCAAAATATTAATTGTTTGGAAACAAGATTTAATTAAATGAAATCAATTATGAAAAAGATATTCAAATTCATGTTGCTGCCAGCATTGGTACTCCCTTTGCTCTTTACATCCTGTGATGAAGACAGAGACAGCAACCCTTCATTGGACCTGAGTCATCTTGCTGAGGGATTTGTATTGAACATTCCTGCTCTTGCAGAAAACAATACCTACGACCTCAACAGTGCAAAAAACTTGGTACTGACATGCTCTCAGCCAAATTATGGTGGAGTACCTTACCCTGTGAAGTATTATGCACAGGTTTCTATCGACCCTGCATTCGTCAGCGATCCTACAGTCACTCATAAAGAGTTGGCGACATACGCAGAGAATCCAAGCAGTTTGGATTTTAATGCATACGAAGCAAACAAAGCTGTTGTATCTCTCTTCCGGGCTGCCAATCCTGAAGCAAATATTCCAGAGAAGATGTCTGTTTATATCCGCCTTCGTGCAGTCATTGGCGGTACTTTGAATCAAACCTTGGGCGAGACCTATTCAAATGTCATCACCTTGCCTTCTGTGAAGGCTACTATTCCTGACGCTAAGTTCACAGAAAACCTCTTCTTGACTGGAAGTTCTATCCAGAAACCATGGGAGAGTTGGAAGTCTATTCCACAGGTAGAAGGCTTGGAGGGCAACTACTATGGTATCATCTACGTGCCAGCTGGTGGCGAATTCAATTGGGGTACCGAGATCAATGACAAACTCGGCATCAACCAAATCAAGGAAATCGTTGATGAAGCTGGTGCAGGTATCACTGCAGGTAACGACCAAAACCTCAAGGTTGCCAACGCAGGTTGGTACACTCTCCACTTCAAGGGTAAGATTTCCAAAGACAAGAAGAACATCAACTGGACACTGACTGTTTACAAGACTCAGGTTTGCCTGATTGGTGCTTGTATTGGTCAAACCGATTGGGGCTTTGCTGACGAAAATGCTCTGACACCTCCAGACGATCCAAGTGGTGATTGGGTTTCTCCTGCATTCGCAGCCGGCTGCGAACTTCGTGTTGCTGTCAAGGTCGGTGACATCAACTGGTATAGCACAGAGTTCACTATTCACAAGGGCGAAGTATTCTGGCGTATAAAGAATATGCCAAACAACTGGGCTGAGACCATGGGTAATGAGTACTCTGTAACTACCACCCCTGGCAAGAAGTTGTATGTCAACTTTGATACAAATAAAGCTGAAGTTAAATAATTTAAGATGAAAGCAAAATGAAAAAGAAAATTTTATATAGCTTAGCAGTCTTGGCAAGTATTATACTTGCCAGCTGCAACGGCAACTACGATGATTGGGCTCAACCACAGCACAATCCAGAGGAAGAAGCTATCACGATTCCTGGCTTTACTGCAACACCAGTAGTTCAGTCCATCGACTGTTCCAATGTGACAACAGATAGTGTCAGCATCTTCACATTGAGCGAAGCAGCTCTTCCTGAAGGTTTTACACTTGATAATGCTCGCTTAGAGATTATTCCTCAAGGAGAAGATAATGCAATCAAGAAAACCGTTAATGCAAGCATTGAGGGTAAGGCCGCTGTTGCAGATCTTTCAGAAGTAATAGTATCTTTTTATGGCAGGCGTCCTATAGCTCACTCTTTTGTTGCCCATGTTTATTTAAATGCGGTCAAAAATGGTGATGCTGTTCTTATTGATGCTGGTAAATTTAACCTTGAGATGACTCCAAAGTCTCCATTCATTGATTCTGGCTACTACCTCGTAGGCGATATGTTTAATGTCGAAGCCGTTGGTGATGCCGCAGCCGTTGACGGTTGGAATACTGTAAGTGCTAAACAGGCATTCATGCACAGCGACAAAGATGTATATGACGATCCTATTTTCACTATCACTTTCGAAACAAAAAAGGCTGACCAGTATTGGAAGATTATTCCTAAGAAGAACATTGATTCTGATAACTTCTGGGCTGATGGCGTAGTAGGACCTAAGCAAAACGGAAGCGACAGCATGGAAGGATCGTTGACAAACGTTGGTCCTGGTGCAGGTATGATTAAAGAGCCTGGCAAGTACAAGCTCACTCTCAACATGATGGACTATTCTTATACCATTGAGGCAGCCCCAGAGCTATACATGAAGGGCGATGCTAACGGCTGGGATGGATATGACTATCTCGCAGGTGATGGTGTACACTTCACAGGTTTCATGTACCTCAATCAGAACGGATTTAAGTTCACTACAGCGCCAGACTGGAGTGGTACTGGCTATGGCGCAAACTTCGATACAGCTCCAAATGCAGCCAACATCGTAATAACAGAACCTGCAGGTTACTACAAGGTAGATGTAGACTTGTCTGCTAAGACATATACATTGACTCCTATCACTTCTATCGGTATTATTGGTAGCGCAGCCCCTAATGGTTGGGATTCTGACGTGGACTTGACTTATGTTCCTTACAACAAAGAAACTAAGGAAGGTCGCTATTGGGAAGCGAAGAACATTAAGCTGAAAGCAGGTGAATGCAAGTTCCGTGCTAACGATGCTTGGGATATGCAGTGGGGATTTGATGGCGATAAATTTGTATTCTCTAACAATGCTCCACAGAAACAGTTCGTACCAGAAGAAGGTACATACGACATCAAACTTTATGCATGGGCTAACGGCTATGCTAAGTGTGAGTTCACAAAGAAGTAAGCATTTGCTTCATCAAACAAATTTAAATATCAATAGGCGGCTCTCAATTCCGGGAGCCGCCTATTTTTTTTCGTTCTCCTCCCCCTTTTCAAGTATTTTTTCCCTAAAACCTTGGAAGTTACGGATAGTTACGGCATCACAGAACCGTTTAGATTCAATCAAAGGGTTCTCTTTATAATCAGCTTTAACTGATTCATCAAGATAGATGCGAATAAGGGATGCCTCTTCTTCTACACGTACTACTTCAAAATTTGAAAGTATCTCTGATGGCAGAATTAATTGTGCCAACGCTAATTGTCCTTGATTTTTCATGACACAAAGGTATAAAATTTCAGAAAAATAAAGTCCATAACAACAGACAATGGGATGGATTTTTGCACTTGCTTGTTGAATTTGCGTTCTTTGTCTTCTATGAAAGATGATGCATATATATATAATAATGTGATAACTTGTATCTTTTGGTGCAAAATATTTAATGCGTCTGCTCTGTGGAATATACCTTCTCAGACATTGCCACTAGGCTCAGCAGCTCTGCCGAGCCTAGTCAGCAGGTCTGCTGACTGCAGTCAGCACCTCTGCTGAGCCTAGTGACAACACCTTTTAGTCGTACAACTATACACCCTTTAGTCGTACAACTATAACCTCTTTAGTCGTACAACTATAACCTCTTTAGTCGTACAACTATCCACCCTTTAGTCGTACAACCGTAGCTTTATAGTCGTACAACTATAACCCTTTTAGTTGTACAACCGTAATATAATGATAAGCGGCTCCGCAAAACGTCAATCGTAAGAAAGGCTTCCCAAGTTCTTCCTGTTTAGACTTACTAACATTTATGCCTAAACACAGGTTTATGCAGGTGCTCCGAAAAGAAACACTTATTTTTTCATCATCATCATCCCCACATTTTCCCCTAAATCCTTGGAAGTTACGAGGAAAAGTCGTATCTTTGCCAACGAATAGCAATATTGCGTCCACGACCTTATAAAGCGTAAGCAGATGGCAAGATTTATAGACCCACGTGTTGACTGGGCTTTCAAGAGGATATTTGGAAGCGAAGACACGAAAGAATGTCTGATCACATTCCTCAACGGACTGTTTGAAGACGAGTTGGTAATCAAGGACGTGACGTTTGCCAAGACCGAAAAACTTGGCTTGCGCCCCGATGACCGCGGTGTGGTCTTCGATGTCTATTGCATCACAAACGAAGGCAAGCATGTCATCGTAGAGATGCAGAAGAAAGAGCAGGAATACTTTGCCGACAGGGCATTGTATTACACGGCACGTGCCATTGTACAGCAGGGCGTTCGTGGAATCTGGGACTATCACTTGGCTCCAGTCTATACGGTATGTTTCATGGACTTTGTATCGCAAAGTCCGATATTAAAGGAGTTTCGCACCGATCTGGTGCTTACCGATTTGCAGACACGCCAGCGAGTGTCCGACAGGATGCGTATTGTGTACCTCCAGTTGCCATTGTTCGACAAGCACACGGAGGCAGAGTGTATGGATATATTTGATTGTTGGATTTATATAGTGAAGAATATGAACATGTTTGAACAGATGCCATTCAGCGAGAAGTATCCAGTCTTCCGCAAGTTGGCAGAAATAGGCGACCTCCGCAAGCTCTCCCGAGAGGAACTAGAGTTGTATGACGAGGACATCAAGAATATGCGTGATATATATGCCACCAGAAAGTTTGATGAAAAGAAAGGTATGGAAAAAGAAAAGCTAGCTACAGCTCGCCGTCTCCTGTCAATGGGCCTCTCTGATGAGCAGGTATCAACAGCCACCGAACTTCCATTGGAGGAAATCCAGAAATTGAAGGAACAAGCCTGAAACCGGCTGAACTTGCGAACCTACGTTAATACTTTCAAAGGTAAAAAGAGGGTGCGTTATAAGCCATTATCCTGACTTATGACGCACCCTCTTAAACGTTACTATGCTGCCTTGCCAAATTCATAAATACTATCGCTGGCAAGATCGATTTCGTCATTCCAATACACACATGTACGACTTGAATCAAGACGTGCCTGCTTGAAGAGTCCATAGACATCTTTCAATGCACGAAACGAAGGAAGTGTTTGAATATCGTCTTTCACGTCGTACAAAACTTTATATCCATCATCAAATTCAACGAAGAGGATATAATCGTCGAGAACTGATATTTTCTTAATCCTTGGTATCATAATGGTGGAAGTTTTGTTATTATTTGTTTGTCCCACATTTCCTGAAGTTCATCAGAATGAAGTGAGAGCCATTCTTTAACTAACTCTTGAGCCTTTTTAGGAAGATCTCCCTCAAACATTTCAAATGTCTTGATATTAAACAAACCGACATACTCATTGTATATCGCATGAATATGTGATGGTTCATGTTCTTTTGGTTTAAAGAACATCTTTATTATGATTCCATAAAATCTTACAATCTCTGGCATATTCTATTTAATTTAAATGTTCGATGATACAAAATTAGTTATTATCTCTCTAATTACCAAATGATTCTACGACTTTAACTTTTTTTTATTGCAATTATAAAAGTCTTGCCGAAGACGCACCCTCATTACATCAGTAAACTTATTATCTCCTCCCCCTTTTCAAGTATTTTTTCCTTAAAATTCTTCTATAATCTGCTGAATAGCTTAAAATGAGCGATTTATAAGTGTTCA
>JAJWFY010000064.1:0-9119 GCA_021615735.1 Segatella copri
TAATCATTTTCCATCAGTTTTCCACCTTTCTGTGTCTACTTTTTGAGGGGCAGCAGCGTTGGTATGTTTGAACTCCGCTTCCCTTATACAATAGGCAGGCTGATTCCGTTGATCTTCTGATAGATGTCGAGCGCATAGATGTCGGTCATGCCGCTGATATAATCAATTACCGCCATGATGCGCTCCTCCAGATTCTCGTTCTCTATATCATACTGGCTGCTTACCCGGCGCAAGAGCTGTTTGGAGTAGAAGCGCGATGGGTTGACGGCAGCTTCGATGAAAACCTCCATCAGAGTTGCCATGATTTGATAACCCGACAGTTCTATGTCGAGTACCGGCTTGCTTTGGTAAATCTTAGAGTAGGAAATCTTCTCACATTCCTTGTATGCCTTTTTCTGGCGCTCGGAAATATGGTCGATGAGACTGCCCTCGAAAGTTCCGGCAAGGATTTCCTCCTCGTGCGCCAGGAAGGCTGCCACACATTCGTTCTCCAGTTTGCCGATGACGCTGGCTCTCATGTAAACCACTTTCTCGTTTTCGTCTGTCAGTTCTTCGTCGATGATGCGCTGGCGTATCTTCTGCTGGATTTCTTCATCGAAGAAACTCAGCAGCAAGTGTTCCGTCTCGGCAAAGGAAAGAATCTTGAGCTTATGGGAGTCTTCGATGTCCATGATTTCGTAGCAGATATCGTCGGCAGCTTCTACCATATATACAAGTGGATGGCGGGCGTATTTGAGAGGCTCACCCGGTGCAGATTTGCAAAAAATGCCCAATTCATCGGCAATTTTCCTATAAGATTCCGTTTCTGAAGCAAAGAAACCGAATTTGCCGTGGTTGCCGGCAAGACTGCTTGCAAACGGGTATTTCACGATGGAAGCAAGCATGGAATAGGTCATGACGAAACCACCCTGACGGCGCCCCTTGAATCGGTGGGTCAGGATTCTGAAGGCATTTGCGTTACCTTCGAAATGCGTAATATCATCCCAAAACTCCGATGAAACCATTGATTTTATCTTCTGACCCGGTCCTTCAGAGAAGAAAGTCTGGATGGCTTTCTCGCCGGAATGACCAAAAGGCGGATTGCCCAAATCATGTGCCAGACAGGCTGCACTTACGATGGTACCTATCTCCTCGACGAGCGTATCCTTCAGTTCAGGCCGCTTCCGGATGACGTGTCGGGAAATGTCGTTACCTATCGACATGCCCACACTCGCCACCTCCAGACTGTGGGTGAGGCGGTTGTGAACGAAGATGCTGCCCGGCAAAGGGAAAACCTGCGTCTTGTTCTGCAGGCGGCGGAATGCCGATGAAAAGATAAGACGGTCGTAATCGCGCTTGAATTCAGAGCGATCATCATGGCGCTCGGCATGCTTATGCTCCTGTCCGAAACGCTTGTTGGATATCAGTTGTTTCCACTCCATATTATTGTATTACTTGATTCTGTAGCGCAAAAATACACTAAAGTAAGCACAAATCAAAATAAAATATGATAAATTACATGTTTTTATCCTCAAAAATTCATTTATTCCATCAAAATTGCTTATTTTTGCAGATTATTAAACTCAGACACAGATAAAAAAGAAGAAGTCATGATAAAAGTACAGATTATCAACAAGGGGCATCAGCCTCTACCTGCGTTTGCCACACCTCAGAGTGCCGGCATGGATTTGCGGGCAAACATCGATGAGGCAATCGTGCTTCATCCTATGGAGCGACGACTGGTGCCAACCGGTCTTTATATGGCTTTGCCTGCAGGTTATGAAGCGCAGATCCGTCCTCGCAGCGGTCTGGCTTTGAAGCATGGCATTACCGTACTGAATACGCCGGGAACCATTGATGCCGATTATCGCGGCGAAATCATGGTTCTGCTCATCAATTTCTCTACAGAGGATTTCGTTATCAACGATGGCGAACGTATAGCCCAGATGGTGCTGGCCAAGCACGAACAATGCGATTTCATCGAGGTTAATGAGCTCGATGAAACCGAACGTGGAGCCGGCGGATACGGTCATACGGGTGTAAAATAACAGATTATTAAAGATAGAATAGAAAGGATTAGAATCGTGAAGATGAATCTTAGAAATATCAGTTGGGCAATGGGGCTGGTCTTGCTGGGTTCGGTAGCCATGCCGTCGCTTGCCCGTAAGAAGAAGGTGCAGCCGGTTCAGAAGCCGGCGGTTCAGGAGGACCATCTCTCTCCGAACGACCGCCAGCGCTACAACTATTTCTTCCTGGAGGGAGCGCGCCAGCAGGCTGCCGGCAATTATTCGGCAGCTTTCGACCTCTTTGAGCATGCCCGGAAGATTGACCCGAAGGCGGCTGAAACCTATTTCTATGAGTCGCTTTTCTATTCTCAGCTCAAGCAGGATTCCCTGGCCCTTGCCTATATGCAGAAGGCAATAGAACTGAATCCGGAAAACCAGACCTATGCAGAGCAGTTGGGCAGATATTATATAGGTAGCCAGAAATACGATCTTGCCATCGATGCCTATGAGAATCTGTATGCCAAAAACCACGATAATACCGATGCTCTCCGCATTCTGGTTCAGCTTTATTCCCAGAATAAGGATTATAAATCAGTACTCAAAACCATTTCGCGTCTTGAGGTGGAAGAAGGTGAAAGCGAACAGTTCACCCTCTCTAAAATGAGAGTTTATGAACTGATGAACGACAAGAAGGCTGCCTATCAGGAACTGAAGTCGCTGGTAGACCAGCATCCGCTGGATATGCAGTACAAGACGATGCTGGGCAACTGGCTCGTACAGCACGACCGCCAGAAGGAAGCCTACAAGTGCTTTACCGATGTGCTGAAGGAAGAGCCTGACAATTCCTATGCCCAGATGTCGCTTTACGACTATTATAATGCCACCCGTCAGGAGCAGCTTGCCGGGCAGATGCTCGATAAGATATTGATGAGTCCGAAATCGGATCTGGAGACCAAGGTGATGATGTACCGCTCTTTCATCCAGAAAAACGAGAGCGAAGGTGGTGATTCTACCAAGGTGATTGCGCTGTTCGACAAGGCGCTCAACGTGGCTCATCCGTCAGCCGAAGTGGCAGAGATGAGAGCCGCTTACATGAGTTTGAAGAAGATGCCAGCCGATTCCGTATGCCGTGCCTTCGAAAAGGTGCTTACCATAGCTCCGGATAACGTGAATGCCAGAATGCAACTCGTGCAGATGCTCTGGAACGAGAAGAAATATGACCTGGTCTCCCTGCAATGTAAGGCGGCTCAGGAGTATAATCCCGAAGAAATGGTATTCTATTACTTCGGTGGAATGGCGTATTATCAGAAAAATAAGGAAGACGAGGCGCTTCGCGAGTTCCGTCTCGGTCTGGCGCAGGTGAATGCACAGTCGCCTGCCGACCTGGTATCCGACCTCTATGCCGTAACCGGCGATATCCTTCATAAGAAAGGTGAAGAGCAGGAAGCCTTTGCGGCTTACGACTCCTGTCTGCAATGGAAAGATGACAACGTGATGGCGCTGAACAACTATGCCTACTATCTGAGCGAGAAGGGCGTTGACCTGCATAAGGCTGAGGCGATGAGCTACAAGACCATCAAGGCAGAGCCGAACAACGGTACTTATCTGGATACCTATGCTTGGATTCTCTTTATGGAAGAACGCTATGCTGATGCCAAGACCTATATAGACCAGGCACTCAAAAACCGCGATTCCACCGCAGATAACAGTACGGTTATTGAACATGCCGGAGATATCTATTATATGAATGGTATGGCCGATGAATCCGTAGATTTCTGGAAGAAAGCCTATACCGGCGAGAACCAGACTGAGGTGCTGGCATGGAAGATTAAGAACAGACAATATATTACCGAAGAAGAACTGAAAAAGCGTAATGCGCCCAAGCAGAAAGTTGCCGCTACGAAGAAGTCAGTAAGAAAAGGTAAGAAGAAATAAAAAGTAGAAAAATCAAGAAAGATGAAATATATAATGAAGAAGAATAAGATGATGCTGCTTGCCGCAGCCTGCAGCATCCTGCTCCTCGGTTCTTGCGGAACCAGCAAGAATTTACAGGGCTCTGGCTCCTCATCAGCCAGTCATCAGAAAGAGAATGCCACCAAGGGTTCTGTCTCTCGTCAGAGTGAGACGCTCAAGAAGTTGGCTTTCGTACAGAAGGTTTCAGACAATCAGGTGTATACCAGGAATATTGTAGGCAACATGTCGTTTACTCTCCAGGCTGGTGATAAGGACATTACTGTGCCGGGCAAACTGAGCATGCGTAAGGATGAAATCATCCGCATCCAGCTCTTTATTCCTATCTTGGGTACAGAGGTGGGCCGTCTGGAGTTTACTCCCGACCATGTACTTATCATCGACCGTCTGCACAAGGAATATATCAAGGCAGATTATACCCAGGTAGACTTCCTCAAGAAGCAGGGCATCTCCTTCTATTCTCTGCAGGCTCTCTTCTGGAACCAGCTGCTCCTGCCGGGCGAAAGGACTGTGAAGGAATCAGACCTGAAGAAGTTTGATGCCACCTTGGATGTGGCAGGAGACAATGTGCCGGTTAGTTTCAGGAACGGCAATATGACCTATGCCTGGACAGCCAACCGCACTACCGGCCGTATCACAGCAGCCGATGTAGTCTATAAGAGTACGCAGAATGGCACATCCAATCTTCATGTAGACTACGGCAACTTCAAGAGTGTAGGCGTCAAGATGTTCCCTGCCACCCTGAATCTGTCGATGACCACTACTGCTACCAGGAAAAAGCAGGAGGCTAAGATCAGTCTGGAATTGAATCAGGTGAAGACCGACAGCAAGTGGAGCACTCAGACAGAGATTTCCGGCAAATACAAGCAGATTTCTCCAACAGATGTGCTCAGCAAGATATTGAGTATGTAGATGCTCATCAAGAGTTTGAAATTATAGAACATGGGTTTTTAATATAAGAAATGAAGCGAATCTTATTATTCATCATGGCAATCACCTTCTCGCTCGCACCTTTTGCGCAGAAGCATTCTGCCCAGAAGAAGCCGGTGAGAAAGACTGCCGTAACTGCGAAAAAGAAGGCTGCTACTCCTGCCAGAAAGACGAACAGCAGAAGTCATGCGGCCAGAAAGACATACAAACCAGCTGCGCCAACCAGAGCAGAACGCAAGGCAGCAACCTATAGCAATGCCTCTATCCGAGGTTTGCAGGGACAGCGCGCTTCTATCCAGAAGAAGATCAGAGAGCAGGAGCAGGCTTTGCAGAGAAATAAGGCGGATGTGAAGAAACGTCTTGAAGACCTGATGGCGCTGAACGGAGAAATAGACCAGAGTCAGAAGAAGATTGACGGTATCCAGAAGGATATCCATCATATTGACGGCAATATCGGCATTCTGCAGGCACAGTTGAAAACGCTTCAGCAACAGTTGCAGGACCGCAAGAACAAGTATATCCGTTCCATGCGCTATATGAGCCGTCATCATACGGTTCAGGACAAGCTGATGTTCATCTTCAGTGCCAAGAATCTGACACAGATGTATCGCCGCCTTTCCTTCATCCGCCAGTATTCTTCCTATCAGAAGGTGCAGGGCGAGGCTGTAAAGGCTAAGCAGAAGCAGGTGAACGAGAAGCACCAGCAGTTGCAGCATGTTAAGGGACATAAGAACACCTTATTATATAAGGGTAAGCAGGAGAAGACGGTATTGGAAGGCAAACAGACCCAGCAGCAGGAAATGGTGCAGGGACTGCAGAAACAGCAGAAGACCATTCAGGCTGTGATTGCCGACCAGCGTCAGAAAGATGCGGCAATCAACGCTCAGATTGACCGTTTGATAGCTCAGGAAGTAGCCAAGGCAAGAGCCCGTGCTGCTGCCGAGGCTAAGAAGAAGGCCGCTGCCGCTGCTGCCGCCAAGAAACGTGCCGAGGAACTGGCTCGCAAGAAAGCTGCTGCCGAGGCTGCTGCCAGGGAGAATGCCCGTCGTATAGCCGAAGCCAAGGCGCGTGAGGCTGCTGCCGAAGCTGCCCGCAGAAAGGCTGCCGAAGAAGCAAGACTGGCTGCCGAGGCTGCAAGAAAGGCTCAGGAGGAGGCTGCTGCCCAGGCTGAGGCTAAGGCGAAGGCAAAAGCGCAGGCTAGGGCGCGTGCTGCTGCCGAGGCTGCCAAGCGTGCCGCCGCAGAGCAGGCTGCCCGTGAGGCTGCTGCCGAACAGGCTGCAAGAAAGGCGGAGGCTGAAAGACAGGCTGCCGAGTTGAAGGCGAAGATGGATGCGGAACGCAGTACCCGTGAGATTGCCGCTGCCAAGAAGGAGGCACAGGAGGCTTCTACCTTGAGTTCGGTAGACCGTATGCTGAGCGGTGGATTCGAGGCAAACCGTGGTAGATTGCCGATGCCTATCAGCGGCAGTTACCGTGTGGTGAGTCATTTCGGTCAGTATAATGTAGAAGGCTTGAAGGGCGTAACGCTCGACAATAAGGGTATCAACATCCAGGGCAAGCCGGGTTGTGTGGCTCGCAGCATCTACGATGGTGAGGTGAGTGCCGTCTTCGGTTATGGTGGCATGTGGAATGTGCTGGTCCGTCATGGTGCCTACATCTCTGTTTACTGTAATCTGAAATCGGTCAGCGTTCATAAGGGTCAGAAGGTACGTACCCGTCAGGCTTTGGGTAGTGTTGGCTCTGAAAACATCCTCCAGTTCCAGCTTCGCAAGGAGACAGCCAAGCTCAATCCGGAGGCTTGGCTGAGCCGATAATGTATGAATGAGCCGATAATGTATGAATGAGCCGATAATGTATGAATAGTTGCAGCACGCCCTGCAAGTTTTGCCCCACACGCCCTGAACCAACGGTCACCGGCCGAAGGGAAAGGGCAGAAGCCCCTGGAAGCAGCACGCCCTGAAAGGGCAGAAGCTCCTAGCCCAGGGCATCGCCCTGGGTAATTACGGACACAAACCTGTCGCCCTGTAAGGGCAAAAGCTTTCAAATACATGGCAATATACAAAGCTTTTGCCCTTACAGGGCGCCTTGCTGATTGCTATTATACCCAGGACGTTGCCCTGGGCTAGGAGCTTCTGCCCTTTCAGGGCGTGTGGGGCAAAACCTTCAGGGCGTGCTGCTTCTGCCCTTTACCTTTCCCTTCGGCCGGTGACCGTTGGTTCAGGGCGTGCTGCTTCTGGGCTTCTGCCCCTCCCGTACTTAAACCCACTTGCGAAACTTGAATAAATGATAGAAATGAAACCTCCAATCAATAGGTTTGATTGGAGGTTTTTTAATTGCTTACTAAACATGTGGTTACTGGCATTTTTTTTGTGATGTAACAAAAACATTATCTTTTTTATCATTTTATTTTTATTAAACATTCTTTAAGAGCTAATTCAATTTTATATTGTACTTTTGCACCCGGAATTTTGAAATGTATATGATAATTAGAAAAGAAGTTTGATAAATATGAAGCATTCATGAAAAGATGTAAAAGATGTATAGAACTATTCTTGTACTGTTGGCTCCTTATCATTTCGCTTACTTCTTGCGTTTATGATGACTATTCCAGTTGTCCGCCAAAGGATGGCCGTAGATTGGTGCGGATTAATGTAGATTGGCGTTTGTTTGATAAAGAGGTGCCTACAGGTATGACGGTCATGGTGTTTCCCTGGTCAGGTGGTGCTCCGCATACTGCCTTGACTAATGACATAACCCATGCCGACTTTTTCTTGGAACCTGGAAAATATCATGTACTGGTATTCAACCAGAGTACGACCGAGTTTGGTACACTCGAATTTCAGGGAATGGACTCTTACGAGACGGCGCGAGCTGTGGTACTGCATACAACATCACGCTGGTACTCGCGTGGAGATAATGAATTGATAGGGGTTGAGCCCGAGTGGCTTGCCTCTGATAAACTCGATGAATTCGATGTTTCTGGAGACTATTCTGAGGCTACTTTAACGCCAAGGAATGTGCTTTCGCATATCCAGGTCAACGTGAAAGTTCCAGGTATAGGAAACCTGTATTCTGCGAGAGGATCCTTAACTGGCATTTCAGAAGGATTTCTGCTGGGCCAGGGGAAGCCGCTTCAGAGTAGTAAGGTGACTTATCTTCTGGAGTCCTGGACGAAAACGATAGATAAGAATGACGCGACACTAGGAACGTTGACGACATCGTTTAAATGTTTTGGCCTGCCAGAAACTGCCCATCCTGATGCAGAAAACAATAAGCTGTCTTTTTCAGCTTTGTTGATAGACAAAAAGACGCAGGTAGATTATCAGTTTGCGGTAGGAGATAAGTTTCAGGAAGATGAAAATTCATCGGAGTTAGGTTATTTTTCTTCTCTCCATGTTGATGTTGAGTTGCCGAACCCTTTACCTGATGTGAAGCCTTCGGAAGGAAGTTCTGGCGGTTTTGATGTCACGGTCAAGGATTGGGGTAAACCTGAGGATATTGATATGGAACTGTAGAAAAAGTGATAAGAATCAGATAAAAATAGTAAAAGAGTAATAATAGATTAGTTTAATTTAAAAATCCAAAAAGATATGGATAAGAAATTTGTTATGGGTATTGCTGCAATGGCAGCGTTGACATTGGTAAGTTGTTCAAGCGATGACTTGGATAGTTTTTCAGACAATTCTTCTAAGAATGAGGCTATCAGCTTTGATAGCTATTGGGGAAGAAGTGCAGTTGCTGTAAATGGTACACGTGGTAGCGAGGAGACGAAGACGACGCTTATGGCTAAAGGTTTTGGTGTGTTTAGTAAGTATAATGGTTCGGCTTCTTTTCCTGATTTCGACAATCAGAAGGTAACTTATTCAAATTCAAAGTGGACATATACTCCTCTTAAGTTTTGGCCAACAGATGGTCAAATTGATTTCTATGCGTATGCTCCTTATAAAGAAAGTCAGAAGTTAAAAGAAAATACAACTACTTTTGATTTTACTGTAGCAGATAATGCTGCTGGCCAGGAAGATTTGTTGTGGGCTAATGCTCCGGGTCAGATAACAACAAATGGCGCTAATACAAAAGAGAAAGTGAAAATCCATTTTTATCATGCTTTGTCTAGACTTGGTTATTCTGTAAAATTATATGGGAATTATTCTTCTAGTAATGCAAAATTTATATTGAATAGCACTACTGTCCGGATAAAATCCGGAACATGTAGCCTAAGTTGTTGAAAATTAA
>JAJWFY010000065.1:0-9067 GCA_021615735.1 Segatella copri
TAAATATATACATTATGTCTACTTGTTTGCATCTTATTGTCCCAACTCCAAGAATCGTTCCAGTTGTTATTGTTATCACCTGTTCCATAGTATTCATCCAAAATACCTTGGAATTGGTTAGTATTAAACTTGTCTTTATTTGACGACCTGTCATTAATGGCACGGAAATAGATACGGTAATTGTCAACCGGAGGTCTTACAGTTACTTTAATATCTCTGTACTTATAGTTGCTATTATACGAGTCTTTCGAGTGTACTCGGAATGTATGCACTGTAGTTGTTCCAGGGTCGGTTGTAGCCTCCACCTGGAATGTTCCCTCGGGAGCGTTTTCATCGGATGGCTTCGATATATTGATAGTTGAGCTACCAATGGTGGAAGTCTGCTCGTTAGGAAGCACGATACCTCCCAAGTTTGTAACCCAAGTGAATACCTTTGTGTTGGTTTTTGCACTTGCCTCATAATAGATGATTACCTCCAATGGATCAACCTCAAACAGAGGTTCTACATTGTAGTCTACATCCAGATATTTCTTCAGGTTGTTAGCCTTCAGCCATATCTTGGTCTTTCCTTTCGGAGGAAATTGACCTTCCCCATTTCCATAAGCACTCATGGGAATCTCGGGATTAATCCTAAAGGTGATAATATGATTGACCTCATCTCTTTTATCTACAACGACGAGGGGCTTACCATCAACAATCGCATCGCAACCAAACTCCACATTCACCCAATTTGACTTGTAGGAAATAGAGTCTTCCTCTATGGAGGTTATTTGAGCGCTTGTCTTGTTTACCCACAGTGTGGTATGGCTGAAGTCTGCATCTATCGTTACAGTAGTCCAGTCCTCTACGCTCACATTACAGTTGAGAGTCATGTTTCCCAGACTCTTGATCTTGCCGATAATCTCATAATAGGTGCCACGAGGGAAGGTTGGAACTTCGGTGGAAGTTGGGCTCTCATCCTGACGATGTCCCAGCTTAATCTTATAGTAGTTCTCAATGTTACCATTCACAGAGCCATTAACTTTGAGGGTAGACTGCTGAGAGGCTTCGGCGATATAACGCTCAGGCAGATAGTAAGTGCCTTGAAAAAGCCACTTATCGGCGGCATTCTGTGGAGCAGGTGTAGGAGTAGCACCCTGAACAAGGGTGATGATGTCCTTATTATTCACATTGGCATTGGTTGCAACCTCTGTCCAGTCTCCCGCCTTATAATAACCACCCTTATTACTTGCCTCAGAAGGAGTTGCATAAACTTTATTTTCAAAACCATTGGCATAATCTTGGCTAACACTAGAGGCTGGCTTGCTAAATGCTCCATCCCAACTCAGCATGGTGCTAGGAGAAAGCTTTTGAGCCAGAATATCCTTGATGATATAGCTATTACCATTGAATGCAGAACCTTCAGCAGTAGGATCGAAGATCAGATTCAGCTTAACCTTTACGCAAGTAAACTTCAGGTTAGCTGCCACCTCTGTATATTTCTTACCACTTTTTTCTATTTTTGTATTGATGATAGTACCGTTCACATCCTTTGGCTCATAAATCATCGGGATGTTTGTAGAAACAGGCATTCCCGGTACTGTTCCAGCTTCATAGTTCAGTACTATATTTTTGAGTTCATTTTCTGTTTTGATAGTTTGACCACTCAACACCTTGTTCATGTTGGCAACCACATAGATATGGTAAGTGCCCGGCTCGATATTGAGCTGATAGTTAGCAACATGCTGTTCCACCATCATCGTAGCCAGTGGGGCAGGAAGCTTCTCGACCAGGAGCTTACCTCCTTCATTTCCTGTAGGGAAAGCATAGAGGGTCAGGTCGTTGATCTGGCATTCATCTACCGTAGCATTATAGGTAGGAAGGCCGGAAGCATCGTCGGGATTGGTGCCGCGAGTGCTGAGCACGGTTGGCACGAGTACATGCAAGTTGCTTTCTGACGAAATGGGGGCGCGCTCGCCTCCAAGTTCGTCAGAGCAACTTACTGTAACCAACAATATAAACCAACTAACTAAACTTAAAATGAAATCTCGTATTTTCATTGTTTCTAATTTTTAAAGTCAAATACTCTTATGAGCTAAATGCCCGGAAGGGGCTCTGACACCTGAAACGGTTAGAAATCGACACGCTGGATGCGCTTGCTCCAATCCAGGATGGAAATGCTGAGCTGCACATACTTCCACTGGTTGCCCTGGAGGAAGAAGTCGAGCTTGTAGTCGTACTCACGGTCCAGGAATTCCTGTGCTGAATAATGGCGGGCTTCGAAGGCGCCACGGCCTTGAGCCAGACAGACAGCAAGATTGATGCATGCCACCTCTTCGCCTGTAGTCTTGTTCGTGATAGTGAGGATGGCATTCTTGTCGTTTTCTTCTACCGGATGCCAGATGAGTCGGGAGAACATGAGGGCGGCATGAGCGGTGCGCTCCTTTACATTGCCTTCCTTATCCTTAAACTCAGTGGTCCAGGTGTAGTATGGGGTATATGTCAACTCCTCGTCGGGGAGGAGAGAGTTGTCGTAACTGATATCGCCGTTGGCATTGGTTATCTGATAACTGAAGTCATCGGCATTGATGTTGGCAGGCTCGTCGGTCTGATGCAGGCTGATGGTGAGCTGCTTGGTATCACGAACCAGACCGATGGTATGGCGTGTAACCTGCAGGTCTTTTACTTCAACCAGTTCGTTGCTGAGTCCTTGCCAGAGTGTATCGAGCGGTTGGCTCTGGTTGTTCACCTTGCCCTGTTCGCGGTCGAGTCGTGCATGGAGGGCGGTGATGTTGTCACCCTGCTGTGGCAGAGCTATCTGGAATTTGGCACCTGGCTGCGCGAGTGCATCCTCGTATTTCTTTTGGAAGGCGAAGGTTGCGAATCGGTATTTGCCCGGTTCCAGATTGATTCGCATGGCATAGTTAGGGTCCTTGAGCGGCTGTGATGTCGCATCGTTATAGGCATCATGGCGAGCAATGAAGTTGCCCTGCTCGTCGTATACGAATACGCTGAGGCCGCCCACATGATCTTTGAACATGTCGGCACGCTGCACGTTGTAGTCGTACTTGAACTGCAAGTCAACACCCATGTCACAAGGAGGCAGGTCGTCGTGCATCAAGTCGTTGCAGCTGCTGAGCATACTGCCCGCCATGATGAATCCCCATCCCATGCATATATTCTTGATCCAACTGTTAAACTTCTTGTTTGCCATGATGCTTATCTGTTTTATGAAAAAGTAAAGTGTATAAATTGATTCTTATTCTTCCGATATAGCCAGCCGCTCCTTAGCGCTGGAGCGGCTGAGCTATATATAATAATGTGAAATGGATTACAAATCGACTGTGTCTGTACGCTTAGCCCAAGAAAGGATCTTTACGCTGACGCTGAGATACTTCTCATTCTCATCATCTGGCAGAGTTGGGTCTACTGGAGGTACACCAGGGTAGCCAGGACCATAGACGTTGCCAACTTGCAATTCATACCAGTTGTTACGGAGCATACCATAACGGCCAAGATACTTGGCGTTGTTGTCGCTATAAGATTCACCTGAGTTCCATGGAGTCTTAGCATCACCGAAGTGCTTAACACGAGCGATATAATATGTAGCACCCTCAAGATAGGTATTGATACCAACCTTCTCTTCTGGACGACCAGCTTTCAAGCCGAGTTTATCATTGATTGCGGCAACGATATCTTCACCAGTCTTTAAACCTGTGCCATATTTAGTAGCACCATCGAGATGTGTTGTACTCGAAGCATTTTCCTTGATATCTTCCAAAGTAATCACATGAGAGCCTGCCTTCTCGAGATTTTTATAGTCAACAACACAACCTGGGAGAACTGCATCAGCTGCTGCATCAACAGCAGTCTTCAAGTCTGCAAATTTCAGGATAGTTGTCATATTACCGATGGTGTAGAAAGTTCCACCTGTATCTGCAAGGTCAGCACCAGTATCATCCTTAGGAGTATATTTTGCCTTGAAGATAACACGGGTTGTCTGACCCTGATACATGTTTGCCAAGTTGAAGGTGTTCTCTAAACAATATACCGGCTTGTCGAAGGCTTTATTAATATCACTTGTAGCTGTGATAAAATTGAATTCTTCTTTTCTTTTGGCATCATTATCATCATCTGCAGTATTGAGTCCAGCCAAATTGTAGTTAGGATCCGTACCCCAGTAAACACGGTTGTTAGTACCTATGAAACGATTGGAAGGATCTGTTTTCCAAATAGTGCTAAAATCAGAACTTAAGCCATCAATATTATGAACAGCGAATGTCTTCTTGTTTGTGATATCCAAAGCCCAATTGCTAAATTTTACCTCACTCTTCTTTGTAGTAGCTGTTGGGTTTGCCTTGTCCTTAACAATTATTGTTCCAGTTGTTCCAGGCGTAGCAACAGACATCTTTGCTACACCACGCTCTACAAAAACTGTTGCGGCACACTCACTAGCATCTTCCTCTGCTTTTGCCTTGCTAGCATATATTTTATTTTTATCAATAGTAACCAAAGTTGTTGGTGAGGCAGCACTTCCTTTCAACGGAGCATTAGCCATATAGAAGCCATCAGAACCAGCCCAATCAGTAGCTGAAAGAGTCAAAATATTTTTGCTATTCCAATCATTATAACTTTGACCTACAGTAGGCAAAGCAACCTTTGTATTGTTAAGCAAAATCAAAACACTATAATCATTCTTGGTATCCACATTGGTAAGCTTTGCTATCAGCTTTTTAGAAGTAGTTGTGATACCATCTTTGGGATCGTCTGTCCATCCATCTATAGGTAAAGTTACGCTCTCAACAAACTTGTAAGAGCCTTCATCTGAACCATACTTCTGGAAGATGAGGGCAGTTGCGCTTTTTACAGCATACTCTTCTGCTGAGCCTTCGTTCATTTCAGCACCACCAGCATCTGCAGCACGAGTTCCACTTACCGAAGGCAAGTTGATGGTGAAAGTAGCATAACCAACACCTGCTTCATTAGTACCAGTACCTGAACCTGCGGTTCCCAGGTCCTCATTGCTTGAACAGCTTGCTGTCATAGCTGCGATGACAGCCAAGCCAAATAAATGTTTAATCTTCATAATTTTTGAAAGTTAAGCTTGTTTATAATCGTTATTCTCTAATTTTCTGTTATTCCAATTCCTTTATCTGCTTGAAGACATCTCTTACACGCTCTGCCTCTTTCGAGTTGCCTGCCTTGGCAAGATGCTTTTCGGCAGAAGTAAGATCGCCTTTCTGCAAATCGGTGCAGGCGGCATTGAGATTCGCAGTCTCATCATCTGGGAAGAGACGGACAGCAATGTCGAATACCTCGTTAAACTCTGGCGAACCCGGCTCGTAAGTCTGTGCCACCAGGAACATCTCCTGCAGAGAAAGCTGCTGTGGTTTGGTCTTCAATATCTCCTTGGCTTCTTCGATGCTGAACGGACGAACCGTGTAGGTTACCATATAGTCGCTATGACGGAGACGAGGATAGATATGATCCAGGATATAGCGGTAACTTGCCGGATGGAGCTTTCTGATCTTCAGGTCCTTATCATCGGGAGCCAGCGAGGAGTTAGCTATCTCGAGAATTGCTTCCTTATCAGCCAGATGACTAGCCTGAATCTTCTTCTTGAATCCTTCCCAGTCTTCCGGTGTAGCCTGATAGGTAAAGAGCTTGCTGTTTAAGGTGTAGAGGCTGCTCACATAGTTGCGGAGAGCAGCTGCACGCTCGTTGGCAAGGCGCTTGTTGTTGGCATACGAACCATCAGGCGAAGCAAAACCGTGGATATCAATATCTGTGATTTCAACGTTCTTGTCGTTCTTCACCAGGTCGATGGTAGAAGTAATCTTCTTCAGCTCAGTAGCATTCTCACGGAAGTTGGCAAGGATATTACTCTTGTTAACCACAAAGCTGAGATAAGCTTCACCCTTTTCGGCTCTCACCTTCTTGGCTTCCGCCTTCGGCTGCACGAAGAAATCCTTCGTAATCTTCGGTGTACGGTCGATATCCGCAATCGGCGTATTGTCCTGTTCTATCAGGTTGCCGCATCCGCAGAGATCTTCCTTTACCGAGAGTTTGAACTTCTTCATCCATTTCTGATAAGGAACAGACTGGGCGAAGTAAACCTGTTGACTGGTCTTGTTCTTGCGGGTAACAACCTGTGCCTGCGGATTCTTCTTGCTGTCGGCAAGCCGGCGGTATCTTACAGCCTGGTTTCTACCCTGGATGATGATAGGGTTGAGAGCGATAGAATCAGTTCCTACCATTACCGGTGTGAAAACAATCTGCTGCTCTGATTTCATCTTCAAATCGTTCAGATTCATACGGAAGGCAACGTCCATCCGGTTGCCGTTCTTGCGTGCCAAGACGCTGTCTACCTGAATCTTGCCCCCTGCCAGCTGTTGAGCCTGAGCAGGCATGATGCCCTGAGAAAAGAGTATGCAGAGAGGCGAAATGACCGCATAAAGCTTCATTTTATCCATATTATGATTTCCCTAAAATTTTTTGTATTCTGTCTAGTTATTACGTGTTTTTATTGTCAGTTAAAACAACAGTTAAATTAAATTCTTAGAACACGTATATGAGAGATAGTGCGGCTTTTGTAGGGCCCACATAGTTGCGGTGGTCTTTGTCGAGACATTTTTCGCATCGTCCGTAAAGCTTGTAAGGACTGTAGGCATATCCCAAACCGATAGACCCTTCGAAATTGAGGTGCTTATTGAGCAACCACTGATAGCCGTAGGTAAGGCCTCCACCTACATACCAGCCTTCATAATGCCTGCCCTCCAGAGTTTTCGGCAGGATGCCGAAGGGCATGTCAATGTTTTTAATGTTGTATTCACCGCCTAGGGCATGGATTCCGAAGAAATGGCCTCCAAACTTCTGGCAGGTGTACCATCTGTATTCTGGCATAACATTCCAGAATCTCATCTTCTTGTCGCCCGAGAACTTCCAGGGGTTCAGGGTTCCGAAGAGTAAGAAGGTTGTTTTCTTGCCCGTGCCGATTTCTATGCCGGCGTTGGCAGATGTAGAAGCCCATCCCAGTAAGTTGGTCTTCAGAGCGACCTCCTGCGCTCGCGTCGTTGCCGTTGAAAGGATCAGCAGCAGCAACATTGCTGATTTTATGAATGTTTGCTTCATCATATCTTTACTTTTATATTTGGTTTCGTTTATATTAAACTTAGCCTTCGTTTGTAGTTGGTATCTTTTTTCGGCTGCAAATATAAGAGGATTTTCTATAGTAAGCAAGAAAATATTTCAAAAAGGTTCTATTTATTTGTGCAAACGTTTGCATGGATTACCCGTTCTGTTTGCGCAAACACAACATGTAACACATGTTTATAAGTGTAATTTGCACAAATATGCGTAAGGGCAATAAGTTTTTTCTAAAATCACCCCGTCCCTCTTTACCATTAAAGAGGGCTCCACCTCTCACCCCGACCCTCTCACCCTCAGGGAAGAGGGAGGAAACCGCTCCTCCTCGTCGCTCGGAACCGCTACGCTCTAAGGTTGGCGGACCATCAAAGGTCTCGCCAGATTGTACGGGATGGGACCGCATGGGGATGACTGGTTATAGTTTATATCCAGGTAATTTGCTGATAACTTGCAGATTTCTTGTGGTTTTCTTGGTGGTTTCGAGAAAAAAGCGTAACTTTGGCGGCAAGTTATATAAACTAAATATAATAATGTGATTTTCAGAAATGGTTTGATGATAATGACAAGAATGGACTGGAATATAGACCTTTAACGTTAAAATAATGCAAGAAGTTTGGCGGTGTGAGGGGAAAAAAGTATTTTTGCAACCTGATTCAGTAAAACGTTTAAAAGGAGAAGATTATGAAACAGATATTAGTTACGGTAGATACTAACCAGCCTCTGCAAAACATTCGTAAGGCTATTAATATGCTTCGTGGTGTTGTGTCAACTACAGTTGTAAAAGAGCCTGTCTTGACAAAGACACAGAAGCAGCAAGCTTTTGTGAAGGAAAGTTTGACAAGAGCATTGCAGGAAGTGAAACTTGCTAAGTTGGAAGGAAGAAAACTACCAGATGCAAGGGATTTATTAAAAGATTTAGAAATGGAAGATTGACATGAAAATACATGTTGAATATGGCTCTGAGTTTAAAAGACAGTTTAAACGTTTGGCTAAAAAATATCATTCATTGAAATCTGACTATGATGCTTGGTTAGATGAAATTTACAAGAATCCTCTTATTGGAGATGACCTTGGTGGTGGCGTTCGTAAGATAAGAATGACCATTGCTGACAAGGGTAAAGGCAAAAGTGGTGGTGCAAGAATCCTAACTCTTAATGTAAAAGTTAGTGAGGATGGTATGAATGTAACTCTTCTTACAATCTATGACAAGGGAGAAATCTCTAATGTCAAGGATGAATTTATAAAATTCTTGATAAAAAACTTATAAGCAATAATTCCCAATCTGTAAGTTGATTGGCTTACGGATTGGGAACGAAGATAAACGTTTAAATGTGGAAGTTTACTTCTTTCAACCACTTTTTTATATACCATTGCATTCTTTTTCCTATTCATATTAATGGATATCAGACTCTTCCGCTGCTGATGCTTTGTTTTCCCTGGGTTGTGGGTTGGGTACGAATCCAAGGATGGCAACCAGACAACTCATCAAAGGACTGATGATGTTGAAGAAGCAGAAGGGGAGATAGACAAGTGTCGGGATACCAAGAACCGTACTCTGCGTCATACCGCAGGCTGTCCATGGAACCGCTACGCTCTAAGGTTGGCGGGGCATCAAAGCCCTCGCCATATTTTGCGGGATGGGACCGCCTTATTATAGCTTGCTGAGGTAGGGAATAGCAGTTTATAGTTTACAGTTAATAGTTTACGATTGATTTCGTGGTTATTTGATGATAAGTTGCAGATTTCTTGTGATTTTCTTGGTGGTTTCGAAGAATATGTGTAATTTTGGTGGCTGAATGTTGAACTAGAATAAATAGGAGGAAGAATATTTGGATACTACAAAGTTAACAAGAGAAGAGGCTCTACGCCGTTGGAATGCTTCTAAGGATGCTGCCCCTCAAAAAGTAGACACAGAAAGGTGGAAAACTGATGGAAAATGATT
>JAJWFY010000066.1:0-8932 GCA_021615735.1 Segatella copri
ATTCCAAAATTACGTTAAATCACGCTTGTGAATTTTCACTTGCGAAACTTTAGTTCTCTATAAATACAACTCACAATTTGACGGACTATATTTTTGGTAACAGCTTATTTTTCTGCTATTTAATTAGGATTCAAAAATAAGATGTCCAAGTAATATCCAAGTAATATCCTAATAGTGTCTATGTTTTGTCCACAAAGAATAAAAAATAAAATAAAAAAACAATAACACACACCAATAGGTGTCGGAGAACTTTTTTGTTGTGTGTGTTATTATATTTGTCTGGTTTTCTTAGAAAAGTTAGTTAGAATAGGGATTTTATACTTTTATGGGTCACCCACAAGGGGACTCATCCTCATTCTTACTGCTATATATATTTCCCTATCCGACTACCTACCATATAACGGCTATGTGGTAGTTGTTGCTTTCTTTTTCCCGAAAAGTTTTAGTTTTAACTTTTTTAACAGTAAGAAGAATGTCATCGCGCGCGTTAAGAGGAAGAGAATATTATTTATCATAGAGATATGCGCAAAAAAAACGAAGGTTTGTCAAAAGAATCGAAAAACGAGCTTTTCTGAGAAGAAAAATAAGCCATGAAAAGTTTGGCTGCTACAGCATTTTTTCGTATCTTTGCAAACGTGATGCAAAAGCATCAATACGTACAACAGCGTTAAGGTGTAACTGTAAAGTCGACACTCATGAACTTCGCAAACTCATCCGCTCGATAATCTTGCAGGGATGCCCCATAGAGTGAATTGTACCTCTTTCACGACCGAGGAACCTTGGCCGTGAAAGATTTAGTATATACACACAACTGGGGTGGACCAACTGAAGATTCTGGCGGAGTGGCAATGCGAAGGTCTATGAGTGCAGATGATTCGGTTTGGTTCCACCCCTTTCCGCTAACTTTACAATTTAAATAAAACGTTGTTAGGAGCCAGGCACAGACTTTAAAAATATGAAGAAACTTTTCTTTTCTATCGCGGCATTGGCACTAGCTGCTTCTTCAAATGCACAACAGGTAACGGCTCAAGAGCCAGAGTTCATTGGTAGCTATTGTATACTTACCAGCGATTCCACATACGTCGTTCTTCCGAAGGAAAATGGCAAGGTAGAAAAACACCAGAACAAGTTCTCAAAGTTCTCAAAGATTGCTGGTGCAGTAAGTGACCTCGGCTTTGCTGGTGGAATGGTAGGTTTGAGCACAGGTAGTATGTCTGGACTGGAGACCGGTGTGAGAGTGATGGGAACGGCTGCCGGTGTAGGGCTTGCTGCTGATGCAGTGAACACTTTAGCTGGAGTTGAAGGAATGGATATCGCTTTTGCCGGAGGTAAGTCTGCTCATTCTCTTAAAAACGACGGCAAGGACATACGCTTACTCATCAAGGCTGAGAAAAATGATTATGATCCGATGGGTATCTACCGCATCGTGCGCTTTAAGGCTTCCAAGAAGGATAGAAGAATACAGTGGTTGACGCTCCAGCCAGCGGTGCTTGGAAGTTCCGATGCCCAGAAGAAAGGATATCTTGCCTTCTCCGGACATAAGTATGGCAGTCAGAGCTATCTGCTCACTATTCCGGCTTCAGAGCTTGAACCAGGAGAATATGGAATTATCTACATGGCAGTATCGTCTGCCCAGGAGATTCCTTTTGGAACATTTAGTATATCAAAGTAAAATCATAAGATTATGGAAACATTGTTAATGTTGTTATTTGTTGGTGTCCTAGCTAAGGGCACGACAAAGGCAGTAGTTGGTGGCGGTAAGAAAAGAAAGAAGAGAACCAACTGGGATCGTCTGAGCTACGAGCAGAAAGCTTGGCTGCATGAACATTCTTGATATTGTTATATACTGAACTTTCGCCCTTTCATGGCGTGTGAAACTTACATGCGAAAGTTCAGTATACCATATATTACATTTTATAAACAAACGTAATGTTTTGCAAATAATTGCATCTTTTCTTTGTAATTCGAGAAAAAACACGTACCTTTGTACATTTTAAAGATGATACAAAAGACATATAAGTTCTCAGATTCAATATGAAAAAGAAAATACCTATCATTCTCCTTAACTTTACCGGTGTATATGAATTGGAGGCATTTGCCTCAAATAAGAATATTATCCATGTAGATTGCCGGGACATGAAAGGGGTAGACTGCTATTGTGACAAAGAGGGTAGCGAGGAACTGCATCGCCGATTGGCTCCTTTTCCTGCCAAAGCCGTTCATTTCATAGATTCCGGAGATTTCCATTATCTTACGGAATATTGGGTGTCAAGAATTCATGAACCTTTCTCGCTCATTGTTTTCGACCATCATCCGGATATGCAGCAACCGGAATGGGAGGGTGTTGTGTCATGTGGCGGTTGGGTGAGAGATGTTTTGGAGAAGAACCCGTTTGTCAAACACATTATCATTGTGGGGGCATCGGACGAGTTGATAGCCCAGGTGCCTGTTCACTTAAGAGAGAGGGTGTTGTTTTACAGTCAGGCAGAGATAGACCATCACCAGGCTTGGCCGTCGAAGGCAGGTAAACTTATACATGAGCCGGTTTACATATCCATCGACAAGGATGTATTGAGAAAGCAGGATGCCATCACCGACTGGAGCAATGGAGATATGACACTTATGCAGCTCCAAGCCGTGCTTCGCATCATCTATGCCCATGAAAAAGTGATAGGGATAGATATTACAGGCGAATGTTCTGCTACGCTTGACTATTTCTCTGAGTTGGAGGATGCAGAGATTAACAACGAGGCAAATGAAGAATTGCTAAGGATGATTCTGGAGGAGAACCATCCTTAGCCTTCTTAGGCGTAAGCTTGAAGAATACGGTCTAGCTCGTCGAGTTCTTCCTCCTTTGTTGCCCAGCTTGTCACGAATCGGCAGATGATTTCATGTTCGCTCTTTCTTTCCCATATCTCGAATGCTACTTTTTGGGAAAGAGCCTCGTAGAGGGCAGGTGAGAGTACTACAAACTGCTGATTGGTTGGGGAATCGTAGGCGATGGCGATACCATGCTTTTCGAAGATGCTGCGGATGCGGGTAGCCATAGCGATGGCATGGCGCGATATCTTGAAATAGAGCTCATCCGTAAACAGTGTGTCAAACTGGATGCCGAGCATTCTGCCCTTGGCAAGCAAGGCTCCATGACGCTTCACGTTGGTGAAGAAGTATTTCGGTGCCTTCATGCCCGAGAATACCACAGCTTCTCCCATCATGGCACCCACCTTGGTTCCGCCGATATAGAATACATCACAATGTTTTGCAAGGAATGGCAAGTCATAGTCGCATGCCGCTGAAACCAGACCGTATCCCAGTCGTGCACCATCGATGAAGAGACGGAGGTCATATTTCTGGCAGGTTGCATACAGCGCAGCCAGTTCTTCTCTGGTATAAACCATTCCGAACTCTGTTGGCATCGAGATATAAACCATGCCTGGCTGTACCATGTGAGGATGCGATTCGTCGGCTAGGAAGGAATCCATATAGGCTGACAGGGTGCCGGTTGTCAGCTTGCTGTTTTTTCCTGGCAGGGTAATGACCTTATGCCCGAAAGCTTCTACTGCTCCTGATTCATGTACCTCGATATGACCGGTTTCCACACAGATTACTCCTTCGCATCCCATGAGGACGGAATCAATGACCGTGGTGTTGGTCTGCGTACCGCCTATCAGGAAGAACACTTCTGCATTCTCATTGTCCACAGCCTTGCGGATTTTCTCTTTTGCAGATTCAGAGTATGGATCAAAACCATAACCAGATGTTTTATCACCGTTTGTCTTGCCAAGAGCTTCTAGAATCTCTGGCAGCATACCATTGTTGTAATCACTTTCAAATGAAATCATATTCTTAATATTACGTGTTTTAATTTAAACTAATTTCTTTATTCTGTTTCTATTTTACTTCTGTCAGTTTACCCGTCTGTGAGTCGATGATATAACCATACAAATTGCAAAGGTAATGATATTTGCTAAAATGTGAGTAAAATAACTATTAATTAATCAAAAATGGCCCTATTTCAGGTATAAGTGGTCATTATACAGATGTCATGTTCCGTCAGTTGACCAGGCTTATTTTTTTTACAAAATCATGATTTAAATCCTCTGAAAATCACGAATTTCCGCTCGGAAAATATTTCTTGAAGAATATTGGAAATATGGCGAAATTCGTAATCGTCAGATATTCAACGTGTTATAAATCTCACTAATTTCTTCGGAAATCCGGAATTCTGTAGTCGTACAACTATAACCCCTATAGTTGTACGACTATAACTCCAGAGTTGTACAACTATAGCCTATATAGTCGTACAACTGTAGCCTTACGGTCGTACAACTATAGGTGATTCGTCTTGCAGAGAGCAAGTAATACGCTATCAAACCAAAAGATTTTTATCATCATGACCTTCTAGATTGAAAATACGGAAATTGCGATAATTAAGAAACAATATTTGACACCCGCATATTTCCGAAGTACAAATTCCAAACTGATATATACGTACCGCCTATTTATCATAATCACCCTTAGAAAATGGGAAGGTACTAACCAAGAAAAATTCCATGAAATAATAATTTTTTATAAAATGAATATTATATTGGACCTTTTCTTGCGTAATCTGGAAATTTTAGTTACCTTTGCACGAAAAGCACTACTTGGCATGAAAATTCAAGAAGTAATGAAATGATTTGTGTTCTTCAGCGACCCAGATGGTTTGCCGATAGAACTGTATGAAAATGAATAATTTAAATTAATACAATGAACATCAAGTCAATAGGTAGTAAAATCAAGGGAAATCCTAAGATGGTAGAGGGTACGGTATATTCCATGCTCATCATCTGTAGCATTTCCCATTTCTTGAATGATATGATTCAGTCGATTATCCCTTCCATCTATCCGATTGTGAAGGATAAGTTCGACTTCTCGTTTGCACAGATAGGTATCATCACGCTGGTCTTCCAGATGACGTCTTCCATCCTGCAACCTTTTACGGGGCTTTATGCTGACAAGCATCCCCGTCCCTATGCTCTTTCCCTCGGTATGTGCTTCACCTTGGTGGGCTTGCTCCTGTTGGCTTTTGCCGAGAATTATTTTCTGATTCTCCTGGCTGTGAGCGTCGTAGGTCTGGGCTCATCCGTGTTTCATCCCACAGCTTCAAGAGTGGCACAGATGGCATCGGGAGGCAAGAAGAGTCTGGCACAATCTATCTTTCAGGTGGGTGGCAATGGCGGATCGGCAGTAGGTCCGCTGCTGGCTGCCATCATCATCCTGCCTTTCGGACAGCATGCCATCTCCTGGTTTGCCCTTGCAGCCCTCCTCGCTGCCATCATCATGGTAAGATTGGGAGTCTGGTACAAGGCACGACTGGCTTACGTGGTGAACCATCCGCAGAAACAACCGCTTCTCAATACTCATATTTCCAAAAGGGTGAAGTATTGGGCATTGTTTATCCTCATCATGCTCGTGTTCTCCAAGTATTTCTATACGGCATGCATCACGAGCTACTTCACCTTTTTCCTGATGGATAAGTTCGGTGTCTCGGTACAGACTTCACAGCTGTGTCTCTTCGTGTTCCTTGCTGCCTTTGCCATAGGAACTGTGGCAGGAGGAATGCTGGGTGACAAGTTCGGCAGAAAGTATGTCATCTGGTTTTCCATTCTGGGAGCAGCACCTTTCGCCATCGCCATGCCTTTCGTCAACTTCACGTGGACCATCATCTTTACCTTCCTGTCAGGATTGATCATTGCCTCGGCTTTCTCTTCCATCGTGGTATATGCCACCGACCTGATGCCAGATAAAGTAGGACTGATAGCCGGCATTTTCTTCGGACTGATGTTTGGTTTGGGAGGTTTGGGCTCTGCTTTCTTCGGCTGGTTAGCAGATAAGACGAGCATCGAGTTTATCTTCCAGGTGAGTGCCTTCCTGCCATTGCTCGGCATCATAGCAGGATTCTTGCCGAATACACAGAAGAAAAGCGTTGAAGAAACGGATGAAAACGCAAAGTAAATGAAAAACTAAAATGAAAAGAGAATATTAACAAATGGAACAAGAAGAAAAGAAACAGAAATTTCAAGCTGCAGAGAATCAGGCATCCTGCTCGTCTCTGCAGCCAGTTGCACCACATCCTTTTATTTCTGTCATACCGCTGGCAGTACTTATCACCCTCATCGTCCTGGTTGTCAAAATCTTCCCTGATGATGCCCTGGCTGGTGCCTCTCAGGTGGCCCTCATGATAGCCACAGCCGTTTGTGTAGCACTCGGTATGGGCATCTATAGGATGAAATGGAATATCTTTGAAGAGATGATCAAAAAGACCGTGGGCGATGCCGGAGTATCTATCCTGATCCTGCTGCTCATCGGAATGATGTCAGCTACCTGGATGATCAGTGGTGTGGTACCCACATTGATATATTATGGTGTACAGATCATGTCGCCAACCTTTTTCCTTCCCTGCGCATGCATCATCTCCAGCATCATTTCTGTGATGACGGGAACCTCATGGACCACTATTGCCACCATCGGTATTGCTCTGATGGGAATTGGTGATGCCCTGGGAATACCAGCCCCCTACACCGCTGGAGCTATTATCTCCGGTGCCTATTTCGGAGATAAACTCTCGCCAATGAGCGATACCACCGTCCTTGCTTCGAGTATAGCTGGAGCGGATCTCTTCTCACATATCCGCTATATGCTCTATACTACCATACCAAGCATCCTGCTCTCGTTGGTACTCTATCTCATCATCGGACTCTGTTATGATTCCAAGCCAGTGGATATCAGCCAGTATCTTACCGGTCTGAGTCATGGTTTCAATATCTCTCTGTTTACCATGCTCGTTCCGGCTTTTACAGGATGGCTCATCTACCGCAAGACTCCATCTCTCATCACACTTCTTCTTTCAGCCCTTTCAGCATGCATCTGTGCCCTCATTCTCCAGCCGGAAGTACTTGTAGGGATAGCAGGTGAAGACAGCATCTCTGCCAAAAGCCTCTTTGAAGGAATCATGACCACCTGCTATACCCATACCCAGGTAGATTGCGGTATGGCAAACATCAATGATCTCGTAGCCACCCGAGGTATGGCTGGCATGCTCAATACCATCTGGCTCATCCTCTGTGCCATGTGTTTCGGTTCATGTATGGTTGCCAGCGGCATGCTCCACGCCATTACCCACATGCTCCTGAAAAGCATCCACAGCACCGTATCACTAGTCTGCAGCACCGTGACATCAGGTGTCTTGCTCAATCTCGTTATGGGTGACCAGTTCCTGAGCATTATTATGAATGCATCTATCTATAAGGATGAGTATGCCGAACGAGGCTACCGTCCGGAACTCTTGAGCCGTAGTACAGAGGATAGCGCTACCGTAACGAGCGTATTGGTTCCATGGACAGCCTGCGGTATGACGCAGAGTACGGTTCTTGGTATCCCGACACTTGTCTATCTCCCCTTCTGCTTCTTCAACATCATCAGTCCTTTGATGAGTTGTCTGGTTGCCATCCTTGGCTTCGTACCCAACCCACAACCCAGGGAAAACAAAGCATCAGCAGCAGAAGAGTCTGATATCCATTAATATTAATAGGAGATTCCTGGATATAGGAGGCTAATTTTCATTTGATATCTTGCCAATCTATACCATCATCGACATGATAGAGACTGTAGAATAACCCATAATATAATGAAAGAGAGTCCTTTAAAAAACCGGATTCTCTTTTAATACTGAGCTCCTTTAAACCAGTCCGTTTAAATCAATGGAATATTTGGTAGGCAGCTTCTGCTCCTTCTTGATAAACATCAGCATGTAAATAGGGAGATAAGTGATTTTTCCCACCTTCTTCACATTATCATTACACAGCACATAGGCTTTAGAAATCTGATAAGTTGTTGAGTTCACCACATTCGTAAGCGCTTTGTGACGCTCATAATCCTTGCCCGATTTAACCTCTATCGGCAACACCTCACCATTTTGCTCTATCACAAAATCCAGTTCACCCTGGCGCTTGTTGTTATAATAATACAACTGGAAACCGTGCGCCCAGAGCTCTTGTGCTACGGCATTCTCATATACCGAACCAAAGTTGATGGACGGTTCGTTATCCAAAATCTTCAGTTGAATGCCATCCGCATAAAGACTTGCCAAAAGACCAATATCTGCCATAAACAGCTTGAATAAGTTTCTGCTGCTCGACAAAATCAACGGCACAGTAGGCTCCTCAACATTATATACCGGCAAAGCTACACCGGCATCCTTCAACCACAAGAAACTGTTCTGATAACGTGCAAACTTGATGTTTTCATTCAGGTTCTTCAATATGAAACGCTTGTTCTTGGCATCAAGCTCAGCAGGGATCCTGTCAAAGATTTCCTGAATATACAATTTATGTTCAGGGTCATATTTCGCTATATCCTGCTTATAGAGACGTATGATAGCCTGCTGCTCTGCCATTACATCTTGCAGATTATTGGTAGCCAGATATTTATCAACAGCTGCAGGCATTCCACCTACTATAAGATAAAGGCGGAATACCTCCATCATCTTTTCATGGATGAATTCATCTACAGCAGTCCCTTCCGTAAAATGTTTCCTCAAAGCATCTATAATTCTATCATTGATACCAACTGCTGTAGCAAACTCCTCCAAATCAAGAGGATACATATCTTTCACATCCATATATCCCACTGGTGCAGAACGGAGATTCTTGATCTCCACACCCAATAGGCTACCGCTTAAAACATAGCGATAGCTCCCCTCTTCCACCAGAAATTTGATGGCAGTTACGATTTCCGGGCATTCCTGCACTTCATCAAAGAACACAAGGGTACTGCCCTTGATCAAATCCTGGCTGGTCACAGTGGAGAGACGCAACAAGATGTCCTGACTATTCTTCGCCTTGCTGAAGACCTTTACCAAGCCTGGATTTTCGATGAAGTTGATTTCTAT
>JAJWFY010000031.1:0-37189 GCA_021615735.1 Segatella copri
CAACTGACTCTTAATCAGTGGGTCTAGGGTTCGAATCCCTAAGGGTGTACAAAAAGAGCATTTCTTAACAGAAATGCTCTTTTTTGTTTTATATTTCTCCCTACCATTTCATATCACCTTTAAATATCACTTTATATCTCTTTAAATATCACTATAAAAAAGTTGCAGCCATCCAAAGTTTACACCCAGACAACTGCAACCAATTTACCAATCAAAAATATCTAAAATCTTATCCCGTCATCATCATACAACTCTACTATCAACAGAAGAGCCAGTAAAGAACTGCCAGCACGGCTACCATAACAACAGCTACCATTGCTTTAATCATGCAGGTAGCCACCTTCTTTAAGACAAACAGTCCTACAACAAGGACTACCAATACCAGCGCATAATATCCAAAATCATTCATATCACATTATTATATAGTATAAACTACCAATCAGTATTCATCACCCTATTAACGATCATTCTTTAATGCCCTGCGGAATTCAGCCGGTATCGGAGTTTCAAATTCCATAGGCTGATGCGTTACGGGATGATAGAAACACAGCACATAGGCATGCAGGCACAAGCGCTGGCATGGATCATCACCATTACCATACTTGATATCACCACACACCGGATGCCCCATATCAGCTGTATGAACACGAATCTGATTCTTACGGCCAGTTTCGAGTTTGAACTCCACCAGAGAATGAGCGGTGGTACGCTCTAATGTATGGAAATGGGTAACAGCATACTTGCCGCCATTATCCGTATCACTACTGTAAGTAATATAAGCCTTGTTATCTTTCAGCCAGTTGGCAACGGTACCTTCATCTTCTTCCATCTCTCCGGAAACCAGAGCCACATATCTGCGGTCGTACACATTATGATGCCAATCATCCTCCAAAGCCAGTTCCGTCTGCTTATCCTTGGCATAAATCATCAAACCCGAAGTATCACGGTCAAGTCGGTGTACTACATGCGCCTGGCAGTTCTGGCGAGTCTTATGAAAATAATCATCAAGTACCGTTTTCACATTCAGAGTAGAATGACCGGCTGCCATACTCAAGATACCAATGTTTTTCTCGACAACAATCAGATATCTGTCTTCATAAACAATCTTAAGGTATCTGCTTTTAAATACCTCCTGATTCTTCTTTGTCTTGCTCACACTCACCTTCATCCCCGGCTTCAGGGCATAATCAAACTGGGTAATGGTTTTGCCATTTACCTTGATTCCCCTACCCTGCAGAGTCTGCTTCACCTTGGTCTTGCTAGGTCCCTTCACATTCTCCATCAGCCATTCCAGCAACGGAGCAGACTTCTCCACCTTATAGTGGTCGTATTCATTGGGGTTTCCGTAGCCATAAGCATTATTGGTATGCTTATTAAAATTTCCTTTTCTATTTTGTTGTCTCATATTGTTACCGATATCATTTTCTTAACATAAAAAACACAGAATCAATGCTGTATTTTCTCCGTTTCAGCCTACAAAAGTAAGACTTTTCTGCAAAATAACAAAAAGCCACCATGTTTTTAACTAAAAATTAGTAACTTTTGCCAATAAATCATTGTGTTTCAAATATTTTTTTGTAATTTTGCAGCTGAATAACAGAAATTGCAATGACGCAAAGAGAAGATAAAGAAAGAAACAAAACTGCCCGAGAATGTCTCGGAAAGTTTTTCTACGACCTTGCCAAGACATGTTTCTTGGTCATGGTTGCAGGTAATGCCGTCACGATATATGCTGATGGCGAATTAAAAATCTTCAATATTACCAGTATAATTATTGGTTTATTCCTTACTTGGCTTTTTGCATATATTGCTAATAAGGTATTAATAAAAAAATAAAATTATGGGAGAAGGTTTAACAATTATATTTTCCATTATATTGGTACCTGCACTGGGGTTTGCCATTTGGCTTCGTACTCCGCAGGGTGAGCGTTTCTTGAAAAGTCTAGACTAACAACTCGATTCTTTCAAGGCATTAATAGTAGTAAAAAAAAAAAAAAATAAAAGTACAGAATAATAAAAAGGAATGATTACAGTACAAAATCTTGCGATCCAATTCGGAAAGAGAGTGCTTTACAAGGATGTAAACCTCAAGTTCACTCATGGTAATATTTATGGTATCATCGGTGCTAACGGCGCCGGAAAATCTACTTTCCTCCGCGCTATCAGCGGCGACCTTGAACCAAACAAGGGTACAGTAGAAATGGGACCAGGCGAGCGACTTTCTGTCTTGGAACAGGACCACTTCAAATATGACGATTTCCGCGTGATGGATACCGTTCTGATGGGTCATCAGCCATTATGGGAAAACATGAAGGAGCGCGAGCGCCTCTATGCTAAGCCAGAGATGACAGAAGAAGATGGTAACCTCGCTGCAGAGCTGGAGCTCAAGTTTGCAGAAATGAATGGTTGGGAGGCTGAAAGCAATGCCGCACAACTTCTGCAGAACCTCGGTGTAAAGGAAGACCGCCACGACAAACTCGTTGGAGAACTTTCAAATACAGAGAAGGTGCGCGTGATGCTGGCAAAGGCACTCTTCGGCAACCCAGACAACCTTCTTCTCGATGAGCCTACCAACGACCTCGACCTCGATACAGTTGAGTGGTTGGAAGACTATCTCAGCAACATCGAGCAGACCGTACTCGTAGTATCTCACGACCGTCACTTCCTCGATGCTGTAAGTACCCAGACCGTAGATATCGACTTCGGTAAGATTACGATGTTTGCAGGTAACTACTCTTTCTGGTACGAGAGTTCTCAGTTGGCTCTCCGCCAGGCTCAGAACCAGAAGATGAAGGCTGAAGAGAAGAAGAAGCAGTTGGAAGAATTCATCCGCCGATTCTCAGCTAACGTTGCTAAGAGTAAGCAGACTACATCCCGCAAGAAGATGCTGGAGAAGCTGAACGTTGAAGAAATCCGTCCATCAAGCCGTAAATACCCAGGCATCATCTTCCAGATGGACCGTGAGCCAGGTAACCAGATTCTGGAGGTAGAGGGACTGAAAGCATGCGACGAAGACGGAACAGTGCTCTTCGACAATGTAAACTTCAACATAGAAAAGGGCGAGAAGGTAGTATTCCTTTCTCATAATCCTAAGGCGATGACCGCACTCTTCGAAATCATCAACGGCAACCGAAAGGCTGACGCAGGTGACTACAAGTGGGGTGTTACTATCACAACAGCTTATCTCCCACTCGATAATACTGAATTTTTCCAGAGCGACAAGAACCTGGTAGACTGGTTGAGCCAGTATGGTCCAGGTAACGAAGTTGCCATGAAGGGCTACCTCGGAAGAATGCTCTTCAGCGGCGAAGAAGTACTGAAGAAGGTAAATGTCCTCTCCGGAGGTGAGAAGATGAGATGTATGATTGCACGCATGCAATTGCAGAACGCCAACTGCCTGATTCTTGATACACCAACCAACCACTTGGACCTGGAGAGTATTCAGGCATTCAACAACAACCTGGTAGGTTTCAAGGGCAATATCCTCTTCTCTAGCCACGACCACGAATTCATCAACACCGTGGCAAACCGCATCATCGAGCTCACTCCATCAGGCACCATCGACAAGCTCATGTCTTATGATGAGTATATCTACGATGAAGCTATCAAGGAGCAGAAGGCTAAGATGTACGGATTCTAAACAGAAAGTTATTCTGCTGTTTTAAACAGCAACCACAAATTATCTTATAATTTAATTGTGCCAATTCGATGAGAATCGGGTTGGCACACTTTTTGTCAAACAACCAATAACAAGAATTATCATGTTTAAAAAATTTAAGACTATGTCAAAAGAAAAAGAAATCAATATAGAGGACGGAAATGTTCAGGAGACTGTTCAGAATGAAAATAATGAGCAGACAACTCAAAATGAAAATACTGAGGAAAATCAGAATACTGACAACAAGGCAGAAGAAGGTGACAACAATACAGACGCTGCTGACAAGAAGGCAGAAGAGATTGATCCTTTAACAAAAGCACAGCAAGAGGTAGAGGAACTCAAGAAACAGTTGCTCTATAAGACTGCTGAGTTTGAGAATTACCGCAAGCGTACCCTCAAAGAGAAAGCAGAACTGATTTTGAATGGCGGCGAGAAGACCGTAGCTGCTATTCTGCCTGTTCTCGACGACTTTGAGCGTGCCATCGCTGACAAGAGCGAAGACCCTAAGGCTATCAAGGAAGGTGTCCAGATGATTTTCAACAAGTTCGTAAAGACACTCGAAGGTCTTGGCGTAAAGAAGATTGAAACCAACGACAAGGATTTCGATGTAGATTTCCACGAGGCTATTGCTATGGTTCCAGGAATGGGCGATGACAAGAAGGGAAAAATCATTGACTGCGTCCAGACAGGTTATACGATGAACGACAAGGTGATTCGCCATGCCAAGGTAGCTGTAGGTCAGTAAGAAAGAAATATCAAGAATTATTTTTCAAAATCCAGAACATTCTATTAGAATTCTGTAAGAAAATTCAATATTTGAAATAAGCAAATGGCTAAGAGAGACTATTATGAGGTGCTGGGCGTAGACAAGTCGGCATCAGAAGACGAAATAAAGAAGGCGTATCGAAAGATAGCCATCAAGTATCATCCAGACCGCAACCCTGGCAACAAAGAGGCGGAAGAGAAATTCAAGGAAGCTGCCGAAGCTTACGAAGTTCTCCACGATGCCCAGAAGCGCCAGCAGTATGACCAGTTTGGTTTCGACGGCCCACAAGGTGGATTCGGCGGATTTGGCGGTGGTGCCAGCATGGACATGAACGACATCTTCTCTATGTTTGGAGATATCTTTGGCGGACACGGCGGTTTCAGCGGCTTTGGTGGCGGCGGTTTCGGTGGCGGCTCACAGAAGCGGGTTTACCAGGGTGGCGACCTTCGCGTAAGAGTAAAACTGACTCTTCAGGAAGCAGCAACAGGTGTTACCAAACGCTTCAAGATTCGCAAGGATGTAACTTGCTCTGCATGTCACGGAACAGGTTGCGAAGGTGGCGCACAGCCAGAAACATGTCCGGAATGTCACGGAAGCGGCTATGTATTAAAGACCGTACGCAGCATGTTCGGCATGATGCAAACTCAGGCTGCCTGTACAAAGTGTGGCGGTGAGGGAACTATCATCAAGAACAAATGTAAGGAATGCGGTGGCGACGGAATCGTGAAGGGCGAGGAACTCGTAGAAATCAATATTCCTGCAGGTGTCGACAACGATATGGTTGTTACCGTTGAAGGAAAGGGTAACCAAGGCAAGCACAATGGTCTCTACGGAAACCTACAGGTAATGGTAAGCGTAGAAAAGAACGATGATTTCGAGCGTGTAGGTCAGGACTTATACCATAATCTTGTTCTTGACTTTGCAACTGCCACTTTGGGTGGCGAGGTAGAAGTCCCTACCTTGGATGGTAAGACGAAGATCAAAATAGAACCTGGCACACAACCTGGCAAACAGATTCGTTTGCGTGGCAAAGGTATGCCGGCTATTAAGGGATATGGTTATGGCCGTGGTGATATTATCGTCAATATTACCGTTTTCGTACCTACCTCTCTGACCAAGGAAGAAAAGGATCTTGTTGTGAAATTCAAGGAATGCGATAATTTCAAAGCAGATAATGCAGAGAAGAAATCTCTCTTTGAAAGTTTCAAGAATCTCTTTAAAAAATAAACAGTAAAGAGCAATCCCCGAAGAGGGCGAACTATCTTCGAAAGAACGGTTCGCTCTTTTCGGGGATTATCTGTATATATAATAAGGTATAACATATAACATGAATTATCAAGAAACTGTTGAATATCTTTTCACCAGCACGCCGGTTTTTGAAAAGATTGGAGCCAAGGCATACAAACCTGGGCTTGATACGATGTATAAAATGGATGAACACTTCGGACATCCTCATAACCAATATAAATGTATCCACATTGCAGGAACCAACGGAAAAGGTTCATCATCCCATACCCTTGCAGCAATCCTGCAGAGCCAGGGCTATAAGGTCGGCCTGTTCACATCTCCACATCTTGTAGATTTCAGAGAACGCATTCGCGTAAATGGTGAAATGGTAAGCGAAGAGTATGTAATCGACTTTGTAGAAAACAACCGGAAATTCTTCGAACCGCTACATCCTTCGTTCTTTGAACTGACCACCATGATGGCATTTCAGTATTTTGCAGAACAAAAGGTAGACTTTGCCGTCATCGAAGTTGGATTGGGAGGAAGACTGGATAGTACCAACATCATCACTCCTATCCTATCCGTTATCACGAACATCAGTTTTGACCACACCCAATTCCTCGGGAATACACTCGGCGAGATTGCAGGCGAAAAGGCGGGTATCATCAAGCCACAGATTCCTGTCGTTATTGGCGAATGGAACGAAGAGACCCAACCTGTATTCATCCAAAAAGCCCATGAGCAGAATTCTCCTATCCATTTTGCACTGGCAGCAGACGCAGACATAAACTTCGAACTGAAAGGCAACTATCAGAAAAAGAACTTCGGCACCATATCCGCAGCCGTAGAATGCCTGAAGGAAGAAGGAATAGAAATCAAAGATCAAAGCATAAAGAACGGCTTTGAACATGTATGCGAGCTGACAGGCTTACGTGGCAGATGGGAAAAACTCAACGAGCACCCTCTCACCATCTGTGATACAGGACATAACCTTGCCGGATGGGAGTATCTGGAACCTCAGATTGCATCCATCAAAGCCGATACGAAACATATTGTCTTCGGAATGGTTGATGACAAAGATGTAGAGCATGTAATGGGACTATTAGAAAAGTTGCCAAAAGAAAGCACGATTTTCTATTGGACACAGCCATCAACCAAAAGAGCGATTCCTGTAGACAAATTATACGGATACGCACAAAAGCACGGCTTGAACGGAACATGCTATCGAACTATCTCACAAGCATTTAACGCAGCTGTATCAAACGCAAAAAAAGATGATTTTATCTTTATTGGCGGATCAAGTTACGTCGTTGCCGATTTGCTATCAGAATCATTTTAGGATTTTTTAAATCAAAAAGTTCATAAAATATTTGTAATACTCATTTTTTTTTAGTTACTTTGCAGTACATTACTTAAACCAAAGTAAGGTAACTAAAAAAAGTGAGATATTATGAATACAGAACCAGCAAATAAGTGTGGTTTGAAAAGAGAAGATTTTCAGACCACAGTGAATGGCAAGAAGACTGATCTCTTCGTGTTAAGAAACAAGCAAGGCAACGAAGTTGCAGTGACTAACTATGGTGGAGCAGTCGTAGCCATCATGATGCCTGACAAGGATGGCAACTATGCCAACCTCATCCAAGGCCATGACAACATACAGGACGTCATCAACTCACCTGAGCCATTCTTGAGTGTGCTCATCGGTCGTTATGGCAACCGTATTAAAGAAGGCAAGTTCATACTTCACGGCAAGGAGTATCAATTGGCATGCAACGATGGTCCCAACCACCTGCATGGTGGACCTACAGGTTTCCACACCAAAGTTTGGGATGCAACCCGCATGAGTGATAGCGCTGTCGTGTTGAAATATACGAGCCCTTATGGTGAAGAAGGCTTCACTGGTGAGTTGACAGTTTGGGTAGCTTACACATTGACCGACGACAATGAGTTCGTTATCAAGTATCAGGCTACAACCAACAAGACAACCATCTGCAACCTGACACATCACGCTTTCTTCTCAATCCAGGGTATTGCTAATCCTACCCCAACAGTTGACAATATCATCTGTGAGGTAAACGCAAACTACTATCTCCCTATTGATAAGTATTCTATCCCTACAGGTGAGATTTTGAAGGTTGAGGGCACACCATTCGATTTCCGTACACCAAAGCCAATTGGTCAGGACATCAATGCAGACAACGAGCAGATCAAGAATGGTCAGGGCTATGACCACAACTATGTATTGAACAAGACAGAAGAAGGTGAGTTGAGTTTCGCTGCCCGTATAAAAGACCCTGTAAGCTGCCGTACCATGGAGGTTTATACCACAGAACCAGGTTTGCAGATGTACACAGGTAATTTCCTTGCAGGTATCTCAGGACAGTTTGGTGCAACATTCCCACGTCGCAGTGCAGTCTGCTTCGAGGCACAGAAGTTCCCAGACACTCCAAATCACACCTATTTCCCAAGTTGCAGATTAAATCCGGGTGAAACATACACCCAGAAGACAATCTATAAGTTTGGAATTGACAAATAAATCAGAATAAATCATGGAGCAGGTACTCTAAACAGCACTTGCTCCATTTTCGCGCTTGAATGACAAAACTCATCCAGCGCGACAACAATCTTAAAGAGAAGTCTTAACGTCTTTAAAGAAGAAACAACCTCTTAGAAGAAAAGAGTAGCAACCTCTTTACCATAAAAGAGAATTAATAACCTCTTCAAAAAGAGTATAAACAAGCTTTTCGCAAATAATAATAACAAATAACAATATCAACTATCAAAAAAAATGGAAAACCAAAGTAAAAATGGCAATATCATCGCCATTATCACGATGATGTTCCTCTACGCCATGATTTCGTTCGTAACGAATTTGGCTGCTCCTATCGGAGTTATTTGGAAAAATGTATTCGCTGACAGCGGAAGTGCTAACATGATTGGTATGTTGGGTAACGCCATGAACTTCTTGGCTTACCTCTTCATGGGTATCCCTGCAGGTAAGTTGCTCACCAAGATCGGTTACAAGAAGACAGCCCTCACCGGTATCGCTACCGGATTCGTAGGCGTGCTCATCCAGTTCCTTTCAGGTAAGTTCGGTGCCGACATCTCAGGCTTCGCTGTTTACCTCTTCGGTGCGTTCATCTCAGGTTTCGCAGTTTGTATTTTGAATACTGTTGTAAACCCAATGTTGAACCTCATCGGTGGTGGTGGTAACCGCGGTAACCAGTTGAACCTCATCGGTGGTACATTGAACAGTTTATCCGGAACTTTAACCCCAATGCTCGTAGGTGCCCTTATCGGTACTGTTACTGCTAATACCAAAATGGTAGATGTGAACCTCGTGCTTTACATTGCCCTTGCCGTATTCGCAGCAGCATTCGTTATCTTGAACTTCATCCCTATCCAGGATCCAGAGATGGGTAAGACTACAGACAAGACTGTATTCGAGCATTCACCATGGGCTTTCCGCCACTTCAACCTCGGCGTTATCGCAATCTTCGTTTATGTAGGTGTTGAGGTAGGCATTCCTGGAACATTGAACTTCTACATTTCTGATACAACAGCAAATGGTGGTGGTTTCATCAATGGTACAGCCTTGGCAAATGCAGCAGCTATCGGTGGTTTCGTTGCAGGTACATACTGGCTTCTGATGCTGGTTGGTCGTCTTTGCTCCAGTTTTATTGCTGACAAGGTATCTAGCCGCATGATGATGATGATTGCCAATGGTGCAGGTATGATCTTTATCGTCCTCGCCGTACTTCTCGGCAAGTCAACAACAGTAGAAATGCCTGTATTTACAGGTACATCATTCCAGATGGTAACAGTGCCTATCGCTGCCATGTTCCTGGTACTCTGCGGTCTCTGCACTTCTATCATGTGGTCTTCTATCTTCAACCTCGCTACCGAGGGTCTTGGCAAGTATACAGCCCAGGCTTCAGGTATCTTCATGATGATGGTAGTAGGTGGCGGATTGATGCCATTGGTACAGAACTTCATCGCAGACAACGCTGGCTATATGGCTAGTTACATTGTGCCTCTCATCTGTATGGCATACATGTTCTTCTATGCTGTAGCTGGTTGCAAGAACATCAACAAGGATATTCCTGTTGATTAATAACACGAAATAAATTAGCCCTAAGGCATATATAGTCTTAGGGCTAAATCATATAATCAAATCTTTAGTAACAACACAACAAAAACTTAACTAATTATGGATATTGAAAAAGTAAGAAGCCGATTCATCAAGCATTTCGATGGTAAAACAGGTAACATCTACATGTCACCAGGTCGTATTAACTTGATTGGCGAGCATACCGATTATAATGGTGGATTTGTTTTCCCAGGTGCAGTAGATAAGGGTATCATGGCAGAAATACGTCCTAACGGAACAGATACCGTCATGCTCTACTCTATCGACTTGAAGGACCGTGTAGAATTCAAGGTTAATGATCCTGAAGGTCCTCGCGCTTCATGGGCACGTTACATCTATGGTGTTTGCCAGGAGATGAAGGCATTGGGCGTTGACGTAAAGGGTTTCAATGCAGCATTCTATGGTGATGTGCCTCTCGGTGCTGGTATGTCTTCATCTGCTGCTCTTGAAAGTTGTTTTGCTTTTGCTTTGAACGACCTCTTTGGTGACAACAAGGTTTCTAAATGGGATCTCGTTCTCGCTGGCCAGGCTACTGAGCACAAGTATGTAGGTGTTAACTGCGGTATCATGGACCAGTTTGCTTCTGTTTTCGGTAAGGAAGGTAAGTTGATGCGCCTCGATTGCAACAGCCGCGAATTTGAATACTTCCCATTCGAGCCTAAGGGCTATAAACTCTGCCTGGTAAACTCTAAGGTAAAGCACGAGTTGGCAGGTTCTCCATACAACGACCGCCGCAACTCTTGCGAAAATGTTGTTAAGCACATTGCAGCAAAGCACCCAGAAGCTAAGTTCGAAACTCTCCGTGATTGCACATGGGAGCAGTTGGAAGAGGTTCGCGCTGAGGTAGGCGAAGAGGATTACAGCCGCGCTCACTTCGTATTGGGCGAGAAGGACCGCGTATTGGCAGTCTGCGATGCTCTTGAGAAGGGTGACTACGAGACAGTAGGTCAGAAGATGTACGAGACTCACCACGGCTTGAGCAAGGAATACGAGGTAAGCTGCGAGGAACTCGACTTCTTAAACGATGTTGCTAAGGAGAACGGTGTTACTGGTAGCCGTATCATGGGCGGTGGCTTCGGTGGCTGCACCATCAACCTGGTAAAGGACGATATCTACGACAAGTTCGTTGAGGACGTTACAGCTAAATTCACAGCTAAATATGGTCATGCTCCAGAGATTTACCCTGTAATCATCTCTGAGGGTTCTCACAAGGTTTGCTAATATATACATTATATATAATATAAGGAACTGCAGTTAGTATTTGCTAACTGCAGTTTTTTTTGTCCCAAATAAGACAAAAACAGGCGTTTTCATACAAATAGTGTTAAAAAGACACTTTAGAAGAAAAAAAGTTAGGGAAAACGCTTGCAGATTCGAAATAAAATTGTAATTTTACACCCAAAATGAATAGACAATAAAAAACAGCCTAAAAATGAGTACATTTAAGACCCTATTTATGGGAGTTGGTTTTGCGGCTATCGCTACCCTCTCAGCTTGTTCATCAAGCAGCAATGCAAGTCTCACACAATCTGGTTTGAATCCAGCAGATTTCGATTCAACAGTATTGGGCAAGAAGACTGAGTTAGTAACTCTCAAGAATGCAAATGGCATGGAAGTTTGCCTCACCAATTATGGTGGACGTGTCGTTTCCATTTCCGTTCCAGACAAGGACGGAAAGCCAACAGATGTGGTTCTTGGTTACGATAATATCCATCAGTATGCTGACACCCTTAACTCTCCTTCAGATTATGGTTCTTCTGTAGGACGTTATGCCAACCGTATCAAGGATGCTAAACTTTCACTTGCTGGTTCAACATACCAGTTGAAGGCAAATGATAATGGCAACTGCCTGCATGGTGGTGGTGCTACAGGATGGTTGAACCAGGTTTACGACATTACAGAGAAGAACGACTCATCCGTTACCTTCACTATCAATGCTAAGGATGGCGAGAATGGTTTCCCTGGCAACGTAACAGCAACAGCTAAATATACTGTCAAGAGTGACAATACACTCGACATCGAGTTTGGCGCTACAACAGACAAAGAGACCGTTGTCAATATGACCAACCACAGTTACTTCAACTTGAATGGCGATCCATCTAAGGAAGGTTTCGATCAGGTAATGTACATCAATGCAGATAAGTTCACTCCTGCAGATTCACTTTACATCCCAACTGGTGAAATCAAGAGTGTCGAGGGAACCCCTATGGATTTCCGTAAACCTGCAGAAATCGGCAAGAAAGTTGATTATAACTTTGATCAGATTAAGAATGCCACAGGTTACGACCACAACTGGTGTTTGAACACATATAAGAATGGTAAGGGCGATGACAAAACAGTTTGCGCAAGCCTCTACTCACCAAAGAGCGGTATCCTTCTTGAAGTATTTACCAACGAGCCAGGCATTCAGGTTTACACCGGTAACTTCCAAGGCACAGGAATTGCCTGCAAGCATGGCATCAAGTATCCTAAACACGTAAGCGTTTGCTTCGAGAGCCAGAAATATCCTGATTCTCCAACCAAGATTGCTCAGGGCGTAAAGGATTGGACAGATGCCACATTGAAGCCAGGAGAGAAATACTATTCTCACCTCGCTTACAAATTCAGCGTTAAAAAGTAAGCTTAAGTTAGTTTAAAAGTTAGCGAACCGGCGGATAAAGTCCGCCGGAACAGCTAACATCCAACAAGAAGTTTTTGCAATGACAAAAAACGAAATTTGCTGGATAAGAAACTAACATAATAAGCATCCAATAAAAGAAAAGAATAAACAAATAATAATAAACAAACAATCTTATAGTAATTATGAATTGGAATTCAACAGAATTCGTATGGCTTGATTGGGCTATACTCGCCATTGGTGTTATCGGCGTAATTTGGGCTGTCTGGCACGCAATCGTGAAAGACAGAAAGGCTCAGAAAGGTGAAGACTCTTCTGCCTACCTCTTCGGTAAGGGTGAGCCATGGTATGTAATCGGTATGGCTATTTTTGCTGCCAACATTGGTTCTGAGCACCTCGTTGGTTTGGCTGGTACAGGTGCCAAGAGTGGTGTCGGTATGGCACACTGGGAGATGCAGGGTTGGATGATCCTCATCTTGGGTTGGCTGTTCGTACCTTTCTACCAGTTGCTCATCAACAAGATGGGTAAGATCATCACCATGCCAGACTTCCTGAAGTTCCGCTATACCCAGCGCACAGGTTCATGGCTCTCTATCATCACCCTCGTAGCTTACATCCTTACTAAGGTGAGTGTTACAGCCCTTACAGGTGGTATCTTCTTCGAATATCTTTGGGGCTTGAACTTCTGGGTTGGTGCCATCGGCTTGATTATCCTCACCACCATCTTCACCGTATTCGGTGGTATGAAGGGTGTGATGACATTGTCAACTATCCAGACTCCTATCCTCGTCATCGGTTCTTTCCTCGTACTCTTCCTCGGTCTCTCTACCCTTGGCGGTGGCAGCATCGCTGCTGGTTGGGCCGACATGATGGATTACTGCGGCAAGCTGAACAACGGTTATGGTACAACTCACATGTTCCACTGGGAGGCTGGTGACTCTATGTATCAGGAGTATCCTGGTTTCGTAGTATTCATCGGTGCAACCATCATCGGTTTCTGGTACTGGTGTACAGACCAGCACATCGTTCAGCGTGTATTGGGACAGGTTCCTGGCGAGAGCAACGTAGAGGTTATGAAGCGTGCCCGCCGCGGTACTATCGCAGCCGGTTTCTTCAAGGTACTCCCTTGCTTCATGTTCCTCATCCCAGGTATGATCGCAGCAGCTTTGGCTCAGAAGGGTGCTATCCAGATGAACGAGACAGATGCAGCCTTCGCCATCATGGTAAAGACCGTACTTCCTGCAGGTATCAAGGGTATCGTAACCATCGGTTTCATCTGCGCACTCGTTGCTTCATTGGCAGCATTCTTCAACAGCTGTGCTACCCTCTTCACCGAGGACTTCTACAAGCCATTGAAGAAGGGTATGTCTGAGGCTCACTACGTACTCGTTGGCCGTATCGCTACCGTAGTAGTTGTAGTTCTCGGTTTCGCATGGTTGCCAATCATGATGAAGATGGATACATTGTATAACTATCTCCAGGGTATTCAGTCACTCCTGGCTCCAGCCATGGTAGCCGTATTTGCAATGGGTATCTTCTTCAAGAAGATTACTCCAAAGGCAGGTGAATACACCATGATTACAGGTTTCCTCATCGGTATGCTCCGCCTCGTTACCAACGTCATCACAGATACAGGTAAGGCAACAATGGATGGTGCATTCTGGGATTACACCGCATGGTTCTGGCAGACCAACTGGCTCGTATTCGAGTGCTGGTTGCTCGTCTTCCTCATCATCTTCATGGTAGTAGTGAGCTGCTTCACTCCAGCTCCTAGCAAGGAGCAGGTAGAGGCAATCACCTTCACATCAGACTTCAAGAAGTCTATCCGTGAGAGTTGGGGTGCCTTCGATATTATCGGTACCCTCGTAGTAATCGGCCTCTGCGCAGCATTCTACGCATACTTCTGGTAAAATATTATTCACGTCAGGAGTAAGAAGTGAGGAGTCTGGAATTTTCTCAAAGATCAGACAAAACAGTTTCTGTTGAAAAAATCCGCGATCCTTTCTTCTCCTTCTTACTCCTTGATTTTCCTCTCGAACCTGCTCTATGAAGAGCAAGCAAAAGAACACAACTATACATACATTGAATCATTACATCAAAACAGCAGAAAGACCATGACCCAGTTTTATAATGAATACTCCAAAGTATTAGTATCCGTCGATTGTATCATTTTCGGTTTCGACGGTAGTAACCTCCAGGTACTGATAGGCAAACGCAAGATGGACCCGGGAAGAGGCGAATGGTCACTCTATGGTGGTTTCGTTGGCGCAACAGAAAATCTCGAAGATGCAGCTAACAGAGTCATCCTGGAACTTACTGGAATGAAAAACCTCTATATAAGACAAGTAGGAGCTTTCGGCCGCATCGACCGTGACCCAGGTGAGCGAGTTATCTCTATCGCCTATTGCACTCTCATCAATGTGAAAGACTATGATGACAGCCTCCGTGTAGAACACGGATTGGAATGGGTTAGTCTGAACGAACTTCCAGAACTTTACTCAGACCACAAACTCATGATCCGCAACGCTATCGCACAGATACGCCGCCGCATCAATCATGAGCCATTAAGCTTCAAACTCCTCCCAGACCTCTTTACGCTGACACAACTTCAGCACGTATTCGAGGCAGTAATAGGCGAAGAGATTGATAAGCGCAACTTCCGCAAACGCGTGAAGGATATCGACTTCATCGAGAAAACAGAACTCATCGATAAAGTCAACTCGAAACGAGGCGCCGCCCTCTACCGCTTCAACAAGAAAGCATACGAGGAAGACCCATCGTTCAACTTGAAATAGAATAAACAACTTAAAACAAAAGATATTATGTTAGAAGAATTAAAAGAAAAAGTGTTCAAGGCAAACCTTGATCTCGTTAAGCACAACCTCGTGCTCTTTACATGGGGTAATGTGAGTGGCATCGACCGCGAGAAAGGTCTGGTTGTCATCAAACCATCAGGCGTCGATTATGACACCATGAAGGCTAGCGACATGGTAGTGGTAGACTTGGAAACAGGTAAGGTAGTAGAAGGCGATCTGAATCCATCATCTGATACACCAACCCACTTGGTTCTCTACCGCGCATTCCCAGAGTTGGGTGGCGTAGTTCATACTCACTCTACTTATGCTACCGCTTGGGCACAGGCTGGCTTGGACATCCCTAACATTGGTACAACTCATGCTGATTACTTCCACGATTGCATCCCTTGCACAGATGCGATGACAGAGGACATGATGGCAGAATATGAGCACAACACAGGTGTTGTCATCGTTGACCGTTTCAAGAAAGATAACATCAACCCAGTTCATACTCCTGGCGTATTGGTTAAGAACCATGGTCCTTTTACATGGGGTAAGGATGCTGACCAGGCTGTTTATCACGCAGTAGTAGCTGAACAGGTGGCAAAGATGGCTTTCATCTCATTCTCTGTGAATCCAAACACAACGATGAACCCATTGCTCGTAGAGAAGCACTTCAACCGCAAGCATGGTCCTAACGCTTACTACGGACAGAAAAAGCACTAATCAACAGTGCTTCAAATAAAGATAATAAATCACATAACAATAACAATTAATACAACAAACAATCATGATTAAAGCATTTGAAAATTTAGAGGTATGGTTTGTAACTGGTGCACAGCTTCTTTACGGAGGCGAAACAGTTAAGATAGTTGATGGTCACTCAAAGGACATGGTAGATGGTCTGAACAACAGTGGCATCATCCCAATCAAGGTAGTTTACAAGGGCACAGCTAACTCTTCTGCAGAAGTAGAGGCTGTGATGAAGGCTGCCAACAACGATGAGAAGTGCGTAGGTATCATCACATGGATGCACACCTTCTCTCCAGCTAAGATGTGGATCAAGGGCTTGCAGGCTCTCGAGAAGCCTCTCCTCCACTTCCACACTCAGTACAATGCAGAACTCCCTTGGGATTCTATCGATATGGACTTCATGAACCTCAACCAGTCAGCTCACGGCGACATCGAGTTCGGTCACATCTGCACCCGTATGCGCATCCCTAGAAAGGTAGTTGTAGGTTACTGGAAGAGCGAAGAGGCTCAGAAGCAGATTGCAACATGGGCTCGCGTAGCTGCTGGTGTTGCTGATGCTCACAACGTACGCTGCTTGATGTTCGGTATGAACATGAACAACGTTGCCGTAACAGATGGCGACCGTGTAGAGTTCGAGCAGCGCTTGGGTTACCACGTAGATTACTACCCAGTATCTTCACTCATGGAGTACTACAAGAAGGTAACTGATGCTGAGGCTGATGCTCTCGTTGAGGAGTACAAGAAGGAATATACTATCAAGATCGATGAGTCTGGCGAGGAAGTATATTGGGAGAAGGTGAAGAACGCAGCTAAGGCTGAGATTGCTCTCCGTCGCGTATTGAAGGATGAGAACGCAGTAGCATTCACAACCAACTTCGATGACCTCGGCGATGCTAACATCGACGATCCAAACTTCTGCGGTTTCGACCAGATTCCTGGTTTGGCTTCACAGCGCCTGATGGCAGAGGGTTACGGTTTCGGTGCAGAGGGTGACTGGAAGACAGCTTGCCTCTACCGCACACTCTGGGTTATGAACCAGGGCTTGGAGAAGGGTTGCTCATTCCTTGAGGACTACACACTCAACTTCGCTGAGGACCGCACATCTAGCCTCCAGAGCCACATGCTCGAGGTATGCCCATTGATTGCTTCAGACAAGCCAAAGCTCGAGGTTCACTTCCTCGGCATCGGTATCCGCAAGCAGCAGACTGCCCGCCTCGTGTTCACATCTAAGACAGGTAAGGGTGTTAAGGCAACTGTAGTTGACCTCGGCAACCGTTTCCGTCTCATCGCAAGTGAGGTAGAGTGCATCGAGCCAAAGGCAATGCCTAAGCTCCCTGTAGCTTCAGCTCTCTGGGTTCCACAGCCAACCTTCGAGATTGGTGCAGGTGCTTGGATCCTCGCTGGTGGTACTCACCACAGTGCATTCTCTTACGATATCACTGCTGAGTACTGGGAAGACTTCTGCGAGATTCTCGGTATTGAGTTCGTCAACATCGACAAGAATACAACTATCAGCAGCTTCAAGCAGCAGCTCCGCAACAACGAGATTTACTACATGCTTAACAAGGCGTTACGCTAATTTTTAATATCTTATAAGAAATGAGCGCAAAAACTATTATAGAATCAGGTAAAGCCATTCTCGGTATCGAGTTTGGCTCTACCCGAATCAAGGCTGTCTTGATCGACACCGACAATAACCCTATCGCACAGGGTAGCTTTGAGTGGGAAAACCAGTTGGTTGATGGTCTCTGGACTTACAGCATCGACACAATCTGGAAAGGTTTGCAGGATTGTTATGCCGACCTCCGCAAGAACGTGAAGGCTGAGTACGACTGCGAAATCAAGCAGTTGGCTGCTATCGGTATTTCTGCGATGATGCACGGCTACATGGCTTTCGGTAAGGATGAGAACATTCTCGTTCCTTTCCGCACATGGCGTAACACCAATACAGCCAAGGCTGCAGCTGAACTTTCAGAGCTCTTCCACTTCAACATCCCATTGCGTTGGAGTATCTCTCACGTATATCAGGCTATCCTGAATGGTGAGGACCACATCAACAAGATTGACTTCCTTACCACTCTCGCCGGTTATATCCACTGGCAGCTCACAGGCAAGAAGGTTTTGGGCGTAGGCGATGCATCAGGTATGCTCCCTATCGACTCTAACACCAACAACTACGATGCAGAGATGGTAGCTAAGTTCGATAAGCTCATCGAGCCTAAGAACCTGGGCTGGAAGATTCTCGACATTCTCCCTGAGGTACTGAACGCAGGCGAAGATGCTGGCGTATTGACCGAGGAAGGTGCAAAGAAGCTCGACCCATCAGGCACACTCCAGGCTGGCACCCCACTCTGTCCTCCAGAAGGTGATGCAGGTACTGGTATGGTAGCTACCAACGCTGTACGTCAGCGCACAGGTAACGTCAGTGCAGGTACTTCTTCTTTCTCTATGATTGTATTGGAGAAAGCCTTGAGCCAACCTTACGAAGTCATTGATATGGTGACTACTCCAGACGGCAGCCCTGTAGCAATGGTTCACTGCAACAACTGTACTTCCGACCTCAATGCATGGGTAGGTTTGTTCAAGCAATATCAGGAGTTGCTCGGTGTTCCAGTAGATATGAACGAGGTATTCGGCAAGCTCTACAACCACGCTCTTGAAGGCGATGCTGATTGCGGTGGCTTGATAGCTTACAACTATATCTCTGGTGAGCCTGTAACAGGTCTTGCAGAAGGTCGCCCTATGTTCGTACGTTCTGCCAACGACCACTTCAACCTTGCCAACTTCATGCGCGCCAACCTCTATGCTTCAGTAGCTGTATTGAAGATTGGTAACGATGTATTGTTCAAGGACGAGAAGGTACAGGTAGATCGCATCACAGGTCATGGCGGTTTGTTCAAGACCAAGGGTGTAGGTCAGCGCATCCTCGCTGCAGCCATTAACTCCCCTATCTCTGTCATGGAGACAGCAGGCGAAGGTGGTGCATGGGGTATCGCCCTGCTCGCAGGTTATCTCGTTAACAACGAAGAGAAGTTGACCCTTGCAGATTACCTCGACAAGAAGGTATTTGCAGGCAATACTGGTGTAGAGATTGCACCTACTGCCGAAGATGTAGCCGGTTTTGATAAATATATTGAAACCTACAAGGCTGGTCTTGCTATCGAAAAGGCAGCAGTTGAGAACAAAAAGTAAATAAACGATAAATACGTTTGTGGGGATTCCTCCTCCACAAACGTATTATACTTAAAATCGACAACAATTAATAAGAACAATGATGAAGAAACTATTCGCTACCACATTGCTTTCAACAGCAGTTGCATTCTCAGCACAAGCTCAGGATGTAACAGGAACAATCCATGCCAACCAGGGAACACAGAAAATCAATAAGGAGATTTATGGCCAGTTTGCCGAGCATCTCGGAAGTTGTATCTATGGTGGTCTTTGGGTAGGTCCTGATTCTAAGATTCCTAACACTCAGGGTTACCGCAACGACGTGCTCCAAGCTCTCAAAGACCTGAAAGTGCCTGTATTAAGATGGCCTGGAGGATGCTTCGCTGACGAGTATCACTGGATGGATGGTATCGGTCCACGTGAGAACAGACCAAAGATGCAGAACAATAACTGGGGTGGTACCATCGAGGACAACTCTTTCGGTACACACGAGTTTCTGAATCTCTGCGAGATGTTGGGCTGCGAGCCTTACATCAGCGGAAACGTGGGTTCCGGCACTGTTGAGGAATTGGCAAAGTGGGTGGAATATATGACCAGCGATGGAGATACTCCTATGGCAAAACTTCGCCGTCAGAACGGTCGCGACAAGGCATGGAAGGTGAAATACCTCGGTGTTGGTAACGAAAGTTGGGGCTGCGGTGGTAACATGCGTCCTGAATATTATTCAGATCTTTTCCGCCGCTACTCTGTTTATTGCCGCAACTATGATGGCAACCAGCTCTATAAGATTGCATCTGGAGCGAGCGATTACGATTATAACTGGACTAAGGTATTGATGGACCGTATCGGCAACCGTGCCAACGCCATCTCTCTACATTATTATACAGTAACTGGCTGGTCAGGCAGCAAGGGTTCTGCCACCAAGTTCAACAATGAGGATTACTACTGGACCCTGGGCAAGGCGCTCGGCATAGAAGATGTTATCAAGAAGCACGAGGCTATCATGGACAAGGCTGACCCAAAGAAGCAGGTAGCCCTCCTCGTTGACGAATGGGGAACCTGGTGGGATGAGGAGCCTGGCACTATCAAGGGCCACCTCTATCAGCAGAACTGTATGCGCGATGCCTTCGTTGCTGCACTCTCGCTGAATGTATTCCACCGTCATACAGAACGTGTGAAGATGACCAACATCGCACAGATTGTCAATGTGCTCCAGTCTATGATCCTGACAGATACAAAGGGAACAGGTCACATGGTTCTGACTCCAACCTATCATGTATTCAACATGTACAAGGACTTCCAGGAGGCAACCTATCTCCCAATGGACGTGAAGTGCGACTCCATGGATGTTCGCGGTGATGATCATGCCCGAGACGGAAGAAAGATTCCATTGGTATCTACTTCAGCAGCCAAGAAGGCAGATGGAACTATCGTGGTTTCTCTTGCCAATGTCAGTCTTGACAAGGCTCAGCAGGTAGAGTTCAATCTGGATGGTGCAGCTGCTCCAAAAACCGTAACAGGACAGATTCTTTCCTGCAACAAGGTGAGCGATTACAACGACTTCGAACACCCGGATGTGGTAAAACCAGCAGCTTTTAAGGATGCAAAAGTAAAGAAAAACACCCTTAAGGTAAAAATTCCGGCAAAATCTATCGTAGTTTTGAAAATAAAGTAGTATCTTTGAAGGCGAAAAAAGGAAGTATCTTTCTTTTGAGTAGCCTTCAGAGCTAGAAAAACGTAACATTTCAGCAGAAATAACAACAATAATTATTATAAAATTATGAACGATATTAAAGTAATGAATCATGCAGCAGATAACATCCGTATCTTGGCTGCGTCAATGGTAGAAAAGGCTAATTCTGGTCACCCAGGTGGTGCTATGGGTGGTTCTGACTTCATCAACGTACTCTTTTCTGAGTATTTGGTATATGATCCAGCAGATCCAACATGGACTGGCCGTGACCGTTTCTTCCTCGACCCAGGTCACATGAGCCCTATGCTCTATGCTGGTTTGGCTATGCGCGGTTTCTTCTCAATGGAAGACCTCAAGCAGTTCCGCCAGTGGGGTTCTGTAACTCCAGGTCACCCAGAGCTCGACCTTCAGCGTGGTATCGAGAACTCATCTGGTCCTCTCGGTCAGGGTCATGCCCTCGCAGCTGGTGCAGCTGTTGCAGAGAAGTTCCTCGAGGCTCGTCTGGGTTCAACCATGATGCAGCACAAGATTTATGCATACATCTCTGATGGTGCTGTAGAGGAAGAGATTTCACAGGGTGTTGGTCGTATCGCCGGTAACCTCGGTCTGAACAACCTCATCATGTTCTACGATTCTAACGACATCCAGCTCTCTACAGAGTGTGGCGTTGTAATGAACGAGGATACTGAGATGAAGTACAAGGCTTGGGGCTGGAATGTCATCAAGATCAACGGTAACGACGTAGCTCAGATTCGTGAGGCGCTCGATGCTGCTCAGAAGGAGCAGGACCGCCCTACCCTCATCATCGGTAAGACCGTAATGGGTAAGGGTGCTCTCCGCGCAGACGGCACAAGCTACGAGGCTTGCATCAATACTCACGGTGCTCCTCTAGGTGGCGACGCTTACGTCAATACAATCAAGCACCTCGGTGGTGATCCTGAGAATGCATTCGTTATCTTCGACGATGTAAAGGAAATCTACGCTAAGCGTGCTGAGGAGTTGAAGAAGATCGTAGCTGAGCGCAAGGCTGCAGAGGCTGAGTGGCGCAAGGCTAATCCAGAGAAGGCTGCCCAGATGGATGAGTGGTTCAGCGGCAAGGCTCCTAAGGTAGATTGGAGCAAGGTTGAGCAGAAGGCTGGTTCAGCTACACGTGCAGCATCTGCTGCTTGCCTCGGTGTTTTGGCAGAGCAGGTTCCTAACATGATCTGTGCTTCTGCTGACCTTTCTAACTCTGATAAGACTGATGGCTTCTTGAAGAAGACCAAGAGCATCGTTCGCGGTGACTTCTCAGGTGCATTCTTCCAGGCAGGTGTTGCTGAGTTGACAATGGCTGATATGTGTATCGGTATGATGCTCCATGGTGGTGTGGTTGCAGCAATGGGTACATTCTTCGTATTCTCTGATTATATGAAGCCAGCTGTACGTCTCGCAGCCCTGATGCAGGTTCCAGTGAAGTTCATCTGGACTCACGATGCATTCCGCGTTGGTGAGGATGGACCTACTCACGAGCCAGTTGAGCAGGAGGCACAGATCCGCTTGATGGAGAAGTTAAAGAACCACGCAGGTAAGGACAGCGTTCGCGTATTCCGTCCAGCTGATGCTGACGAGACTACAGTTTGCTGGAAGCTCGCTATGGAGAATGTTGAGACTCCTACAGCTTTGATCTTCTCTCGCCAGGGCATCGCTAAGTTGCCAGAGGGTACAGACTACGAGCAGGCAGCCAAGGGTGCTTACATCGTAGCAGGCAGCGACGAGAATCCAGACGTTATCTTGGTAGCTAGCGGTTCTGAGGTTTCTACATTGGAGGCTGGTTGCGAGGCTTTGCGTGCTGACGGCATCAAGGTTCGCGTGGTAAGTGCTCCATCAGAGGGCTTGTTCCGTGGTCAGAGCAAGGAATATCAGGAGAGCGTATTGCCAAAGAACGCTAAGATCTTCGGTATGACAGCTGGTCTTCCTGTAACACTCCAGGGTCTCGTAGGCGCTAATGGTAAGGTTTGGGGTATGGAGAGCTTCGGTTTCTCAGCTCCTTACAAGGTACTTGATGAGAAGCTCGGTTACACAGGCGAGAACGTTTACAAGCAGGTAAAGGCTTTCTTGGCTGAGGCTTAATTAGTTTGATAAATTAGGAGTTAGAAGTTTGGTATCAGTTTTTGTCATCAGGCAATCATCTGGTTTACAGCATCTAACTCCTATCACTCTTTTATATTAACCTTGTGATGTAATGAAGAGTTTGCTCTTCGTTCTTCACTTAAAAACTTAAGTATTATGGAAGTAAAGACAGTTGGTATTGCATGCGATCACGCAGGTTTTCCATTGAAGCAATTCGTATTGGAATATTTGGAAAAGAAGGGTTATCCTGTAAAGGATTATGGTACATACAGCGATGCGAGTGTAGACTATCCTGACTTCGGTCATGCTCTTGCTAAAGGCATTGAGAGTGGCGAAGTATATCCAGGTATCGGCATTTGCGGCAGCGGCGAAGGTATCGCCATGACATTGAATAAGCATCAGGGTGTACGTGCCGGATTGGCATGGTGCAAGGAGATTGCTCATTTGGTTCGTCAGCACAACGATGCCAACGTATTGGTACTTCCAGGTCGTTTCGTAGACAACAAGACCGCCGAGGCTATTCTCGACGAGTTCTTTGCCACAACATTCGAAGGTGGCCGTCACGAGCGTCGCGTCAAGAAGATTCCTGTTCAGCAGTAAAGTTCTGAATGGATTAAAAAGAATTAAGGCTGAGTCATCGCATGATGGCTCAGCCTATTTTTATGGAATACGGACATACCAAGAAGATTTTTACGACACATGAACAACTTCAATAAATGCACACAAGCGTAAGATACAATCGCAGAATACGGAAGAAGTTGTCGGAAAAGACAGATGAAGTTGTCGGAAAAGATAGTATAGGTTATCGGAGAAGTTAGCTCCGTAGGCCGCACAACAGCTGTTGTGCGCTTGCATAACAGCTGATATGCGCATGCACAACACCTGTTGTGCATGCGTAGACCAGCTGATGGGCGCCTACAGCAAACCAACATTACTCGCTGATGTTTTTATCAATCATTTTGCCACAAAAAACACAGTCCTATTTGTTATCTTACCGGAACAACCCTATGTCAAAGAAACAAAAAAAGGGATGCCACACTAGGTGACATCCCCCTATGAGAATCAAATACTTATTTGAAGCTTAAACTTTACTTGCTCTCAGCCTCAGCCTGCTTGGTCTCTGCTGCGTTAGGACCATAGTAGCCATAGTAAGCCTGGTAACGGGTGTAACCCCAGTTAGCCTGAGCCTTCTCTGGATCGAGCTGCTTAGCCTTATCGAGAACCTTGATAGCCTCCTGGTAAACAACCTTGCGGCCGTTAGGATCCTGCAAGTTACCAGCCTTGCTGTTGTAGCAAGCACCCAGATAAGTAAGAACAACTACGTTATCCTCCTTTGCAGCAAGAGCCTGCTTCAAACACTTGATAGCGTTGTCAGCATCGTTCTTCTGGATATACATCATACCCTTGTTGGCAAGAGCTACAAAGTTGTTAGGGTTCTTTGCAATAGCTGCGTCCAAAAGTTCAGTCTGCTCCTTCTCCATCTTCAATGAAGAGTACATAGAGTTCAAACCATCGAGAACAACCTCATTGGTCTCGTCCTTTGCAAAGATATCCTTGAGCTTGTTAACATAGGCAAGAGAATCCTCGTGAGTCTTCAAGCCGTCCTTCATTACATAGAGCTTGAGGTTGAGGGCATCCTTAGCCTCCTTCTCACTCTTCATGGCGATGTCGCAATACTTCTCGCAACGGGCAGCATCCTTAGCCTGGTATGCATAACGGGCTGCAAAGAGAGCAACCTGACCGATATACTCCTTCTCGCCATCCTTCTGCTTCTGGTCTACAGAAGCGAAGAGAGGCTCATTGTCTGTATCGAGGAATGCACCCCAATACTTCAATACCTCATCAGCCTTACTGTTCTGAGCTGCAGTCTGACCCGCATTAACGAGCTGAACACGAGCACCCCATACACGGCTAGCGTTGTTGTTAAACTTAGGAGCAACCTTACCCTTAGCATTAGGAAGCTGGTCGTACTTGTAGCACTCAATAGCATTGATCAATGCATTGTAAGCGCCCTCAGACATAGCAGCCTCGTCAACCGGGTCGTTCTTCTTCATGATCTGATTGGTCTGCTGGATGCTCTGCTGGTCGTTGAACTGCTTCATAGCGAGATCAACGAGCTTGTTGTAAGCCTTGGCCTTCTCTGCATCGTTAGCCATCTGACCCAAATTCTGCTTAACCAAAGCCTCAGCCTCGGCATAAGACTTAGCCTTCATGACAGCCTTGAGAGCGTCACTGTCGCCTGCGAATGCTGATGTGGCACCTAGTACCATCATTGCAGCTACTAAAAACTTTTTCATTTTTCTTAATGAGTTTAAAAGTTGTTGTTATTTATTTTTTACGCGTCTTTTCTTTTATTCGAAATCTACGTTGCCCGAATCGGTATCCTCAGCTTCAGATGCTTCGTCAGCGAGATGAGCCTCAGCCTCGGCAGCCTCTTCGGCAGTCTTGGCACCAACGGTATCATTCTCTATCTCCTCGCTCTTCTTAGCCCAAGCCGAACGGCTCTCCTCTTCTACAGAAGCCTCGAGTTCTGAACTCATCACCTTGCATACGCTGGCGATGACATCATTCTTCTTGGCAAGGTTGATGAGGCGGACACCCTGGGTAGCACGGCCCATGACACGGCAATCGGCTACGGCAAGACGAATCACGATACCACTCTGGTTGATAATCATGAGGTCGTTATCATCGGTTACGTTCTTGATAGCTACCAGTCGGCCGGTCTTATCAGTAATATTCAGAGTCTTCACACCCTTACCGCCACGCTTGGTAACGCGGTAATCGAGTACATCAGAACGCTTACCATAACCCTGCTCGCTCACTACCATCACGGTTTCCTTCTCAGGATCGTTGACAACAATCATACCTACTACGGCATCATTGCCCTCATCGAGGCGCATACCACGAACACCGGTAGATGTACGGCCCATTGTACGAATCTCGTTCTCGTCGAAACGGACTGCACGACCATTGCGGTTGGCAATAATCAGCTCGTTATGACCATTTGTCAGGCGAACATCTACCACCTCATCGCCCTCTACGATGTTGATAGCTATCACACCGTTGGCACGTGGACGGGAATATGCCTCCAGACAGGTCTTCTTCACCGTACCATTCTTGGTAGCGAAGACTACGTAATGGTTGTTGATGAACTCAGCATCATTCAATCCTCTCAGACGGAGGAATGCATTCACCTGGTCATCGCTCTCGATGTTGAGGAGGTTCTGGATAGCACGACCCTTGGAGTTGCGGTCGCCCTCAGGAATCTCGTAACACTTCAACCAGTAGCAGCGGCCCTTCTTGGTGAAGAACAGCATGGTCTGGTGCATGGTAGCAGGATAGATATACTCGGTGAAGTCCTTATCACGGGTACGGGCACCCTTAGAACCTACTCCACCACGAGCCTGCTCACGGAACTCAGACAATGGGGTACGCTTGATATATCCGAGATGACTCACGGTAATAACCACTGGGTCGTTTGGATAGAAGTCTTCTGGGTTGAACTCATGGTCGTCTGGCTTAATCATGGTGCGACGTGCGTCACCATACTTCTCCTTCACCTCGTTGAGTTCATCCTTCATTACCTTCTTGCAGAGCTCAGGATCGTTCAGAATCTGGTTCAAGTAGTCGATAGTCTTCATCAACTCGTTGAATTCATTATGCAACTGCTCCAGACGCAAGCCTGTCAACTGGCTGAGTCGCATATCCACGATGGCCTTACTCTGAAGTTCATCGAGTTCGAAACGCTTCTCCAAGTTGCGCTGTGCATCAGATGGAGTCTTGCTGGCTCTGATAATATGTACCACCTCATCGATGTTGTCGCAAGCAATGATCAATCCCTCAAGGATATGAGCACGCTCCTGAGCCTTCTTCAGTTCGAACTGGGTGCGGCGGATCGTAACATCATGACGATGCTCTACGAAATACTTCACACACTCCTTCAAGCTCAAAAGACGTGGACGGCCATTAACAAGAGCGATGCAATTCACTGAGAATGAACTCTGAAGAGCTGTCAGCTTAAAGAGTTTGTTCAAAAGAACATTAGCATTGGCATCACGCTTCACATCAACAACGATACGCATACCCTGACGGCCAGATTCATCGTTTACGTTAGCGATGCCATCTACTCTGCCTTCCTTGGCAAGGTCAGCAATAGCCATTACGAGCTGCTCCTTGTTAACACCGTAAGGAATCTCGGTGATAACAATCTTGTCATGGTTTTCACCACTTTCAATCTCGGCAGTGGCACGAACCACGATTCTGCCTCGACCCGTTTCGTATGCATCCTTCACACCCTGGATACCATAGATGGTAGCACCGGTTGGGAAGTCAGGAGCAGGGATATACTGCATCAATCCATCGGTATCGATATCAGGATTATCGATGTATGCACAGCAACCGTCAATCACCTCACCCAGGTTGTGGGTAGGCATATTGGTAGCCATACCTACGGCAATACCGTTACCGCCATTCACCAGAAGATTAGGAATCTTGGTAGGCATCACAGTAGGCTCCTGCAAGGTATCATCGAAGTTGTTTGTCATATCAACCGTTTCCTTGTCAAGGTCATCCATGATATGCTCACCCATCTTGGAGAGGCGGCACTCTGTATAACGCATGGCAGCAGGAGAGTCACCGTCAACAGAACCGAAGTTACCCTGTCCGTCAATCAAGGTATAACGCATGTTCCACTCCTGTCCCATACGCACCAAAGCGCCGTAAACAGAAGAGTCGCCGTGAGGGTGATACTTACCGAGCACCTCACCTACAACACGCGCACATTTCTTATAAGGTTTGTCACTGGTGTTTCCAATGCCGAGCATACCGTAAAGAATACGGCGGTGCACAGGCTTGAAACCATCGCGTACATCAGGGAGGGCACGAGCCACGATAACTGACATCGAATAATCGATGTAGCTCGACTTCATCTCCTCCTCAATGTTGATTTTCATGATTCTATCATGATCCATTGTCTGATTTTCGTCCATTTCTTATATTAATGTATTATTATTTATTCATTACTTCCAAAAAAACGCCTGTTTTCTATCCGAAAATCGCGTTTAAGGGCATTTCCTTGCGTTCTAAGACGTTTTACCCTTTTGAAATTCTCGACAAAGATACAAAAAAAAATGATACCAAAACGCTTTAGAGGCGAAAAATAGCATTATTTTAGCATTATTTGTATTTTAACAAAGCAAAAAAGTTGGCATATCATTTGCTATTATTGAAAATAATGTGTACTTTTGCACTGAGATTTTTAAAAATATAAGCAAATATGATAAATCCGTTTTCACATATACAGGACATACTGAACAGAAGCAGCAAAGAAGCAGCACGCACCTTGGGTAGCGAGATCTGCGTGGAGCATCTGATGATAAGTCTGATCAGTCAGAACGACAGCGATGTCAACAAGCTTCTGGAGGGCGCAGACATCAGTCCGATGGCTTTCAGCGATGTCCTTACCAGCAAACTGGAAAAGCATTTGGAAGAAACTCCTTCCGATAACGTGAAGGAAAACAACCATATCCCGTTCAATCAGATAACAGACAGCATTATCAGAGACTCTATCCGCGAGGCCAACAACTATGAGCACTCCAAGATAGTAGAGCCAAGACATTTGCTGCTTGCCATTCTGAGAAACGACAAGAACCCTGTTGCCAACTGGCTTCGTCAGCTGGGCTTAAGCTACGACCGTGCCATCGAGATACTCTATCCTTCAGATAAGGATGACGAACAGAAGGCAGAAGAGCCGAAGGATTTCAATATGGAACCTCAAACACCAGAATCAGAAACACCTGCTGCAGAAAAGCAGGAGGAAGCAGAGAACCTGGAGATGGCTGGCGGAATAGAAGCTGAAGATGACTACAACGAGCAGAACGACATGATGGAAACTGACGAAGAGCCATTCGATATGGAAAAGGACCAGAACCCGATGAGACTGTCTACCCGTTCAAATGGAACTCCGCGCAAAAAGAGCAGCACCCCTACCATCGACAAATTCAGTTTCGACCTGACCAAGGCTGCAGCCGATGGAAAACTGGATCCTGTCGTGGGCAGAGAGAAGGAGATTCAGCGCGTGCTCGAGATTCTGGGTCGCAGAAAGAAGAACAACCCAGTATTAATAGGTGAACCGGGCGTAGGAAAGAGTGCCATCGTAGAAGGACTGGCACAACTCATCAACAACCAGGAAACATCGCCTATGTTCTTCAACAAGCGTCTGGTAAGTCTCGACCTGACTGCCATCGTTGCAGGAACCAAATTCCGCGGACAGTTTGAAGAGCGCATCAAGAATGTCATCAAAGAACTGGAGGACCATCCGGAGATCATCATCTTCATAGATGAGATTCACACCATGATAGGCGCTGGTTCCGGCGAAGGAAGCATGGATGCCGCCAACATTCTGAAGCCAGCCCTGGCAAGAGGTATCATCCAGTGTATCGGCGCCACCACGCTCGATGAGTATCGCAAGAGCATTGAGAAGGACGGAGCCTTGGAGCGCCGTTTCCAGAAGGTTATCGTTGAACCAACTACACGCGAAGAGACCCTGCTGATACTGCACAACATCAAGGAACATTACGAGAAGCATCACTGTGTGAGATATACAGACGAGGCTCTCGAGACATGTGTCAAACTGACAGAGCGCTATATCACCGACCGCCACTTCCCAGACAAGGCTATCGACGTGATAGATGAAGCCGGCTCGCGCGTACATATTAATAATGCAAGTGTTCCTGCTCCATATATCAAGCTGGAAAAAGAACTGAAAAAGATAATCAGCAAGAAACAGCAGGCTGTAGCAAACCAGAACTTCGAGATGGCAGCCTCATGCAGAGATGCCCAGACCAAGATCGAGAAAGAGATTGAGGACATGAAGGCGCAATGGCAGCAGGGAGAGATTGGCGAATATGTTGAGGTGACAGCCGAAGACATTGCCAACGTCATCAGCATGATGACCGGCGTACCGGCCCAACGCATGGCAGAGGGTGAAAGCAAACGTCTGAAAGATCTGGAACACAACCTGAAGCACAAGGTGATTGCTCAGGATAATGCCATCAACAAGATGGTAAAGACCATTCTGAGAAACCGTGTAGGCTTGCGCGACCCTAACCATCCTATTGGCGTATTCATGTTCCTGGGTCCTACAGGTGTAGGTAAGACCTATCTTGCCCAGAAACTTGCCGAGGAAATGTTTGGTTCGAAAGATTCACTCATCAGAATAGACATGAGCGAATTCTCCGAGAGTTTCAACGCCTCACGTCTGGTAGGTGCACCTCCAGGATACGTAGGCTATAACGAAGGTGGACAGCTGACCGAAAAGGTACGCCGCAAACCATACAGCATCGTATTGCTCGACGAAATAGAGAAAGCCAACAGCAAGGTATTCAACCTGCTCTTACAGGTACTCGACGAAGGAAGACTTACCGATGGCAACGGCCGACTCATCGACTTCCGCAACACCATCATCATCATGACCTCTAATGCAGGAACCCGCCAGCTGAAAGATTTCGGCAGAGGCGTCGGCTTTACTTCTGCAGGTATAAAAGGCGGATTGGCGATGGATGAGAAAGACAAGGAGTATGCCCGCAGCATCGTCCAGAAGAGTCTGAGCAAGCAGTTTGCTCCAGAGTTTCTGAACCGTCTCGATGACATCATCACCTTCGACCAGTTGGATCTCAATGCCATCAAGCGCATCATCGACCTCGACCTGGAAGGACTGGTCAAGAGAATAGAAGACTTGGGATTCCATTTCCAGATTACCGAAAAGGCAAAGGAGATGGTAGCCAAGAAGGGATACGATGTACAGTTTGGTGCCCGCCCACTCCGCCGCGCCATCCAGACCTACATCGAAGATTCCGTTTGCGAGATGTTACTCGATGGCACAATGAAGCCAGGCGACACCATCTCGGTAGGCAAAAATTCGAAAAAAGAAGAATTGACATTCAAGAAACTATAATCTGAAGAGAGGGTGTGTCATCAAGTCCATGACACACCCTCTTTTTTATTATGAACCCGGTAAAGAATTAGACGAACTTTAGTTAATAAGAGTTAACCACAAGAAAAGTTTAGGCAATAATTTCTTATTTCAAAAAATATTCATTACCTTTGCATCTGCTTTCGGGCAAAAAGCCATGATGGCTCAGTTGGTAGAGCAACGCATTCGTAATGCGTGGGTCGCGGGTTCGAGTCCCGCTCGTGGCTCTTTCTTGTGAAAGGAGTTAGTATTTTCCTTCGCGAGATTAGCACATCGGTAGTGCACGGGCTTCCCAAGCCTGTGAGGCGGGTTCGACTCCCGTATCTCGCTCAGAACATCAGCAAACCCAGGGTTCAGCCCTGGGTTTCTTGTTTTATTAACATCTTTTCAATCTTCTACTACAACAAAATCACTCATTTCGAGTTATTATATAAATTAAACTAAGATAAAAGAATAATAATGAAGAAACATATCATACTTGTACTGGCGCTCGTCCTGTCTTCAGGACCTCTTTTCGCACAGAGTTCTCACATGACCGATGACCAGGTGATGAGCTTTGTGGTGAAAGAACATGAGCGTGGCACAGCCAATTCACAGATTGTTACCAAACTGATGCAGCAAGGCGTAGACATCTCCCAGATTCGTCGTGTACGCAACAAGTATCAGAAAATGTCGCAACAGAACGAACTCTACAGCACATCAGCAGCAGGAAATGTTGCGAACAAGAGAATGCGAACCAACAATGGTAAACAAAGAGAAGATTACCAGAACAAGGATAATGAGAAACTGTCCTCAACCTATAGTAGCTATCGCATCCAGAGCAAGCAGAACGACAGCTACTATTCATCTTATGATGAAAATAATCCTGACTATGCTAACTTCAGCAAGGAGATGAATGCAATGGTTCCAGATACAGCTACCATGATTAAACAGATGCAGGCAGAACTCGGTATCAAACGCAACAAGGTATTCGGTCGCGACATTTTCAATAACAAGGATCTCAGTTTCGAACCAAATATGAACATCGCTACCCCACAGAACTATCGTCTGGGTCCTGGCGATGCGGTTATCATCGACATCTATGGTGCCTCACAGAAAACCATAGAGAGTACCGTTTCGCCAGATGGTGAGGTAACCATCGAGGGGTATGGACCAGTCAGCGTTTCAGGCTTGACCGTAGCTCAGGCTAATGCCCGCCTACGCAATACCGTGGGCAGCAGATACCGTTCAAGTCGCATCAAACTCACTGTAGGACAGACCAAGACCATCATGGTAAATGTAATGGGCGAGGTTAAGATTCCGGGCACCTATACCCTCTCAGCCTTCGCCACAGTATTCCATGCCCTCTACATGGCAGGCGGAACCAACGATCTGGGTACATTGCGAAACATCAAGGTTTACAGACATAATAAGCTGGTAACAGTTGTTGACATCTACGACTACATTCTGAACGGCAAGCTGACGGGTAATGTCCGTCTTGCCGACAACGATGTCATCGTAGTAGGTCCATACGACTGTCTCGTAACCATTTCCGGAAAGGTAAAGCGCCCGATGATTTACGAAATGAAGAAGAACGAGAGTGTCAATTCCCTTCTGAAGTATTCCGGCGGTTTTACAGGCGATGCTTATAAGAAATCAGTAAGACTGAACCGCAAGACAGGCAGAGAACATGCCGTATATAATGTTGGGGAGTTCGACTTCTCAAGTTTCCGCATCGATGACGGCGACTCAATCAGCGTAGACAGCATCCTGCCACGCTACGCCAACACCGTAGAGGTGAAAGGAGCCGTATTCCGTCCGGGCATGTACAATCTGGGCGAAGAAATCAACAGCGTACGCACCCTTGTAGAGCATGCCGAAGGATTGACTGAGGAGGCATTCACTAACCGTGCCGTAATGCACCGCATGAAGTCTGACCGCTCGCTCGAAGTAATAAGTGTAGACATCGCCGGCATCATGAACGGCAAGACTCCAGATATCCCATTGAAGGAGAACGATGTCCTCTTCATTCCTACCCGACAGGAAAAGATTGTAGAGCGCACCCTCACCATCCGTGGCGAAGTGCAGTATCCTGGAGTTTACCAATATGCCGACAATGAGACCCTCGAAGACTTCGTTCTTCAAGCAGGCGGCTTAACCGACAAGGCTTCAACCGTTAATGTAATGGTAAGCCGTAGAGTAATGGATGCTAAGGCTTTACGTCCAGACAGCGTTATCGCCAAGACCTACACCCTATCTCTTAAAGACGGCTTCGTTATCGACGGCACCCCTGGCTTCAAGTTGATGCCATTTGATGAAGTAATGATTCGTCAGAGTCCGGCGTATGTAGAGCAGCAGAACGTATCAATTACCGGTGAAGTGATGTTTGCCGGTCTCTATACATTAGACCGTCGCAACGCCCGCTTGAGCGAACTCTTCAAGAAGGCAGGCGGAGCTACCGACCAGGCATACCTTAAGGGAGCCCGCATCATCCGCAAAGCCAACGAGCAAGAGAAGCAGCGCATGGAGGCAGTATTGAAGATGCAGCGCGAAGAGATGCAGAAAAATCTTCTGCAGCTTGCCGCCAGCAGCAACAATTCCAGTGCACTCACCCAGACCTCTAAGGATGTAGAGCGCACCAACATAGAGAAGTTCAATGTACCTAGCGAGTATCCGGTAGGTATCGATCTTCCTGAGGCATTGGCGAACCCAGGCAGTGATGCCGACATCATCTTGCGCGAGGGCGACCGTCTGGTCATTCCTCAGTACAATGGTACGGTAAAGATCAACGGTGCTGTAATGTTTGCCAATACGGTAGCCTACGAAAAGGGCAAGAAGCCAAGCTACTACATCGATCAGGCCGGTGGTTTTGCCACAGATGCATTAAAGAGCAAGGCATACATCATCTATATGAATGGTAAGGTAGCCAAACTCTCTCATGGTGCCAAAGTGCAGCCAGGCAGTGAGATTGTCATCCCAGCCAAGCTGAAGCGCAAGATGAGTACCGCAGAAATGATGAGTATGGGAAGCAGCATGAGCAGCATCGCCGCTATGATTGCTACGATTGCTAATATGAGTAAGTAAGAATAATCAAACGCCTATAAGAAAGGAGTCATTCTATGAAATATCCTATAGGAATACAAGATTTCGAAGACTTGCAACGTAATGGTTATGCATACGTTGATAAGACAAACTTCGTATACAAGCTCGCAGATGAGGGCAAATATTACTTTCTGAGTCGCCCACGCCGATTCGGAAAGAGCCTCTTTCTGTCTACTTTGGAAGCATACTTCCAGGGTAAGAAAGAACTCTTCGAGGGCTTAGCCATATATGACTTGGAGACAGAATGGAAGAAATATCCTATCTTCTATATTGATCTCAACACAGCCAACTTTCGAGAGAAAGACAGTCTGTACACGGTTCTTAATGACTACCTCACAACTTGGGAAAGCAAATATGGAACCCGTGAGTCAGAAGCCACACTTGCCCTTCGTTTCAAGGGTGTGATAGCACGAGCTGCAGAGAAAGAAGGATGTGGTGTTGTAATTCTTATAGATGAATACGACAAGCCTATACTTCAGACCTTGCGCGACCCAGAGTTACAGGCTGAACACCGTGCACAGCTGAAAGCATTCTATTCGGTATTGAAGACACAAGACCGGTATATCAAGTTTGCATTCCTCACAGGTGTAACCAAGTTTGGCAAGGTTAGCGTGTTCAGTGACCTCAACAACCTGACGGATATCTCGATGGACCACCGCTATATCAGTATCTGCGGAATGACAGAGAAAGAACTGCTTACGAATTTCAAGGAAGGTATCAACGAATTAGCCGAAGCCAATGGCGATACAGAAGAAGCCACAATAGCAAAACTAAAGGCAAGATACGACGGATATCATTTCGAGGAAAATACAGTAGGCATCTATAACCCATTCAGCGTACTGAACACTTTGTCAAGACTTCGCTATAAAGACTACTGGTTTGAGACTGGCACACCCACATTTCTAGTTGACTTGCTGAAAATGCACAACTATCGTTTGCCAGACATGACAAAGGAAAGGGTATCAGACGATGTAATCAACAGCGTGGATTCGCTGTCAACCAATCCGATACCTGTGATATACCAAAGTGGTTATCTCACTATCAAAGGCTATGACGAAAGGTTTAAGAAATACCTACTAGGCTTCCCTAACAAAGAAGTGGAAGAAGGTTTCCTTAACTTCCTCCTACCGTTATACTGTTCTGCAGGTGATCGTTCCGCCTTTATGGTCGATGAGTTTGTGAAGGATGTTGAAGCAGGACATGTTGAACAATTTATGAATCGGCTTACCGCTTTCTTTGCAGACAACAGCTATCAGGTAGTAGGCGAAGCAGAACTTTACTTCCAAAATGCCCTATATCTCATTTTTAAGATTATGGGATTCCACACACAGGTAGAAATACCGACAAGTGAAGGCAGGATGGACGTTCTCATTCAAACTTCCGACTACATTTACATCATTGAATGCAAATTAGACGGAAGTGCAGAAGAAGCTCTGCAACAGATAGAAGCCAAAAACTATGCAGCTCCTTTTGCGTTGGATAAGCGAACAATCGTCAAGCTAGGCATCAACTTCTCTAGTAAGACAAGAGGAGTTGAGAGTTGGAAGCATAGATAAATCATTAATAGAAAACATAATAGTAATGGAACAAAAAGAAGAAGTAATCAAGCAAATCGATTTGATAGACTTAATCAAAAAGATGGGCAAATATATAAGACTATATACAATAGTTTGTCTCGCCACAGGAATACTAGGTATTATTGTTGCCTTCAGTATTCCAAAAGTTTACAGTTCTAAAGTTGTCCTAGCTCCAGAAATGGGCAACAATAGTACTGTCGGAGGTGGGCTATCGTCATTGGCAAGCATGGCTGGCATAGACTTAAATAAAATGGGCGATGTAGATGGCGCACTATATCTACAGATTTACCCATCTATCATTTCGTCTACAACCTTCATCAAGGAACTAGAGAAAATTAAAGTACAGCCAAAAGATTCTTTGAATGAAATGACCTTTAAAAAGTATCTCAAAACAGAGAAATCTGCGTGGTGGAATTATCCTTCGGCACTCATATTAAAAATGATTAAAGACAAGAAAAAAGAAATCAATAAAGATCACATAGTTTCTGATTTAAACAAATACTATCTATCTAAGGAAGAATGGAAATCTATCGAGAACATACAAGATAGAATTTCTTGCGACATAGATAAAGAAAATGGACTAATAACATTGACTGTCAAGGCACAGGATCCAAATGTCTGTGCCATTATTGCAGACAAAGGGCAAAAATTACTCCAACAATACATTACAGACTACAGAACAAAAAAAGCTCGCAATGATTTAAATTACTATATTAAATTACGATCTGAAGCAAACAAAGAGTACATAAAAGCTCAGAAAGAATATGCTTCATTTTCGGACTCAAATTTTGATATTAACTTACCATCACTGCAAGAGAAAAGAGATTATTTAGAAAACCAAATGCAGTTGAAATACAATACTTATACCCAATTATCAGACAGGGTAAATGCTGCTCAAGCTAAAGTTCAAGAAAGAACACCTGACTTTGTTGTGTTACAACCAAGTCTAGTTCCATACAAGGCAGATTCTCCAAGAAAAATATTAATAATAATAGTCTATGGAGTTCTCGGTTTTATAGGGACAACCATTTGGATTTTCAGAAAGGATATAAAAACTTCATTTAAAACAACAATGTAAAATGTACCAAACCAACAGCTCAAACAAAGATATAACGCGAGAGAAGACTATCAGGAAAAATGTATTTTATTCGATTGTTTTCAAGGGGTTATCTATAATTATATCCTTACTTTTAGTACCTTTAACACTCCATTACATAGACAAATATAACTATGGAATTTGGATGACGATAAGTTCTATACTTGTATGGATTTATTATTTTGACATCGGAATTGGAAGTGGATTAAGAACAAAACTAGCAGAAGCTATAGCTCAAAGAAAAGGGCATTTAGCGAGGGGATACATAAGCACAGCATTCTATATTCTAGGTTGTGCTATGCTTATACTAGTAGCACTGTACATTTTTCTTTCTGGGCTTATTGATTGGAACATAATATTTAACATTTCACACAATATCTCACCTGAATTAAACGAAATTATGCTCATTGTTATAACTTTAACAGGACTTAGTTTCGTTTTAAAACTCATTGTGGCAATTTTTCATGCCTTACAATATTCATCCATCAATGAGTTTCTAAACTTCTTTGCAAATTTTCTTTCAT
>JAJWFY010000032.1:0-36970 GCA_021615735.1 Segatella copri
GGGCTCATAATAACTAACAAATAATATCAAAATGAATTTTTACAAGACATTAGGACTGAAAAACAGTCGTATCGACGTGGCTGATGCCTTGAGAGGATTGGCCGTAGCAGGTATTATTCTCTATCACTCTGTGGAGCATTTCAATATGTACGATGGAAGCATAGAGCATGCTTATACGCTGGGTTGTGATGATTGGATGGCAGATGTGCTGGCTTTGCTGCTGTCGGGAAAGATGTATGGCATCTTTGCCCTGCTCTTCGGATTAAGCTTCTTTATCATGAATGATAATCAGCAGCAGCGGGGAAATTGCTTTTCGGGTAGATTCGCCTGGCGAATGTTCCTCCTGGCAATGCTCGGTATCGTGAACACCGCCTTCTTTGATGGCGATATCCTCTTCTCCTATGCCATCTATGGACTGGTTCTCATCCCATTGAGTTATCTTCCTACCAAATGGCTCTGGTGGGTGGTTTCCTTTCTCTTTATCCAGCCGATAGAAATCTACTCCCTCATTACCGGATGGCAGGTAGATGCATCGTCGTTGGGAGAGGTGTATGGAAACATGTATCATGGTCATCAGCACGGCAGTTTCCTGGAGAATGCCTATGGTAACCTGCGATACGGACAGGTGGCTACCTATTACTGGTGCCTGATGAAGGGAAGACATACGCAGACCATCTGCCTTTTCATACTCGGAATGCTGGTGGGCAGAAAGCGTTGGTTCTACAATGAGAACAACAACCTGGCTTTGTGGAAGAAGGTGCTGGCGGTTTCCATCCTGGTATTGATTGTGGGTGGCATCGCTGATGTGCGCCACATGGAAACATGGAACAATTGGCTTTATCCTATCTACAACTTCTTCATCCTCTCGTTTGTAGTTTCTGGATTCGTACTCTTGTGGTACGGAAAGGAATGGTTCAGAAAGGGATTGTCGTTCCTGCGCCAGTTTGGTAAGATGAGTCTGACCAATTATTTCCTCCAGTCTATCATCGGTTGCGGACTGTTTGCTTATTATGGCTTCAATCTCCAGACGAAGCTTGGCATCACCTACGCTTTCTTTGTGGGTATTGCCATGGTGGTAGTACAATGCCTCTTCTCCAACCTCTGGCTCAAGTATCACTCCCATGGTCCTTTCGAGGGAATATGGAAGAAACTGACCTGGATTAAGTTCTAAAACTTTAAGATTTTGAGATAAAAAAAGGTGTGTCATAAATCCATGATACACCTTTTTTTATCTCTTATTGATCCTTTCTGAATATTTTATCCACGACAATGGCGATGGCGCCATCGCCGGTTCCATGTCACACTCCTTGCACTGGCGGGGAAGAGAACTGTGTTCCTGATGCCCACATCTATGAGGAGGTAATCAGGCAGGCGAACATCTATCCCGATGAAACTCTCTTCATCGATGATCTGAAGGAAAACTGTGAGGCTGCCGAGAAACTGGGCATCCATACCTTCCAGAACGTGAAGTTCGATGATTGGCTTTCACTTCGATTCTGACTTCTTATCATCTGACAGGAAGCCCTATCTTGTTACACACATAATAAAGCGAGAAAAATGATATATATAAATTATTGCCACAAAAACAACATATCCGATAGCAAAATGTCATTTTCAAGGCTAAAAACAAGTGGTTGACCCATATCAAGAAAAACATATTGCAATGTTATTTCTCGGCAAAAGATGCCGTTATTCGATAAAAAAGTGTTAACTTTGCACTCGTGTTTAAGGAATAACAAATAATAAATTTTAAAAAAGTTAATAATTATGATGACTATTTTTACAATGGCTTTCGCCGCAGTTATGTTTTCAGGTATGGTTCTTTGCATGGGCATGTTCTTGAAACACGTAGTAAACTCAATTCCAGAAATGACTAACATGAGCCATTCTGTTAGCTTGAGCAAGTAAGAATAGAACATACGATATACATAATATATATATGTGAATCACTTTAGAAATAGAGAGAGATTTATATAAAGATGAGGGTGTGTCATAAGTCTGTGACACACCCTCTTTTATTTTTTATTTATCCTTTCTGAATATCTTATCCACGACTATAGCAATGGCGCCATCGCCGGTTACATTGCAGGCGGTACCGAAACTGTCCATCGCAATATAGAGGGCTATCATAAGTGCTTGCATATCAGCATTGAAACCTAAAACTGAGGCTAGCGGACCTAGCGCTGCCATGACGGCTCCTCCCGGAACTCCCGGAGCTGCTACCATGCAGATGGCGAGCACGAAGATGAAGTTGAGAAAGAGGGGGAGATTGCAAGGCATACCATTGATGAGACAGATGGTGAGCGCACAACAGGTAATCTTCATCATTGATCCCGAGAGATGGATGGTGGCACAGAGCGGAATGGTGAAGCCGGCAATGCCATCGGTGACGCCGTTTTTCAAGGTCTGCTTCAGAGTTACCGGAATGGTGGCTGCTGATGATGATGTGCCAAGTGCCGTGAAGTAGGCTGGCAACATGTTGAGCAACAGCTTAAAAGGATTCTTGTGGGACAAGCCGCCTGCCAACAGATATTCGTAAAGTAAGATGACGATATGGAGCACGAGAATCACGAGGATAATCTGTGCGAAGACCAGCAGAATGTGGTAGGCTTCGCCGGAGAAAGTCATGCCCAGGAAGATGCCGAAGATATAAAGGGGCAGTAGGGGAATGATGACTTTGGCAATGACACCTGATACGATTTCCTTGAATTCCTGAAAAACGTTCTGCATGGTGCGGCTGCCTTTATGGGCAATGCCCAGTCCGGCAATGAACGAGAAAACGAGGGCACTCATCACATCAACCATGGCTGGTATCTTGATTTCGAAGAAGGGCTTGAGTTCTTCAGCCTTATCTACTGCCACATGGGCTGAGTTGGCAATCATGTGTGGGAAGAGTGCCGAGCCGGTGCCATAGGCAAGCAGACCCGCCAGGATGGTATCGGCAAAGGCGATGCCCACAGTGGCAAGGAGGAGTTTTCCGGCTCCATGACCGATGTCGGCAATGGCTGGTGTTACGAGACCGATGATGATGAGCGGTATCATAAAGCCCAGAAACTGGCTGAAGATGCCGTTGAAGGTGAGAAACGCTCTGACGGCAGCTTCATTGAAGAAATTGCCGAAGATTACACCCAACAGGATGGCAATGATGATTCTTGCCAAAAGTGGCATTTTGATTCTTTTCATATTCGTAAAATTGCTTTTTGCCTGCAAAGGTACGATATTTCTGACTTTTTTCCAAGTATTTTGCTGTTTTTTTAGAATCTGTCATGCTTAGTGTACAACTTTCATGATGTTCGAAGGTGGGCGCTGCGACATGAGTTCCTGCTTCATGTAATCCATGTAGGGCGCTACATGCTGATAATAATGGTAATAACCCGGGCAGAGATAGTTGAGACCGGAATCGCCATACTTATCTTTCATGAAGCGGTTCTTTGGGCATTCTCCATGACAGGCAAACTCCATGTCACACTCCTTGCACTGGCGGGGAAGAGAACTGTGTTTCAGACGGCTGAACTCCTGTTGCTGCTCACCATAAAGCATGTCGATGAGCGAATGGTCACGGATATTGCCCAACTTATACTCCGGAAAAACAAAGTGGTCGCAGGAATAAACATCGCCATTGTGCTCCATCACTCCCGCATGACCGCATTCCTTGGAATAAGCACAGATGCCGGGAGAAATACCCATCCAGTTTGCCAGTGTGCAGTCGAAAATCTCAACGAAGATTTTGCCCACATCCTTCCGAACCCATTCATCGAAAATTGCACAGAGAAAGTAGCCCCACTGCTCCGGCGCAACCGATGCCTCGCTCAGAGAAATCTCATCCTTGTCGGCAAGACTTGCCAGGGTACGGCCATCCTCATGTCGGGTCAGTCGCTCAACGATAGGTGTGAACTGCAGAAACTGACAGCCGTTTTCCTTGAAGAAGCGGTAGAACTCCAGTGGATGATTGACATTATAGGCATTTACCACCGCCATCGCATTCCATTCTACCCCGTGTTTCTTCAGCAGTTTGATGCCTTGCATCACCTTCTTCCACGATGGTTTTCCCGCAGCCGTCAGCCGGTAATGGTCATGATAAGGCTGCGGACCATCGATAGAGATGCCTACCAGCCAATGGTTCTGGGCGAAAAACTCGCACCATTCATCGGTCAGCAACGTGCCGTTGGTCTGAATTACGTTGTCGATGCGCCTGCCTCCAGCATACTTTTGCTGTAGGGATAAAGCCTTGCGGTAGAAGTCGATGGAGCGCAGCAGAGGCTCGCCACCATGCCAGGTGAAGAGCACCTGGTTCATGGTTTGCGCCTCAATATATTCTCGGGTAAACTGTTCCAGTATCTCATCGCTCATCAGATGTCGCTGAGCAGTGGGATAGAGCTTGTTCTTCTCCAGATAATAACAGTATTTGCATGCCAGGTTGCAATGGGCACCCGTAGGCTTCAGCATTACATAGAGTGGCTTGGCAAAGGGATTTGCTATGTTGTCGTTCATCATTTGTTTAAAATCTAGTTGTAATTTCTCTGTAACCGGGAGAGAAAATCAGAACTTTGGCAGCGTAATTTCGAAATCCTTGCTGTCTCGATGCTCCTTTCTGATGGCAGCCAGGAGTTCGGCAAGAATCTCAGGATGTTCTGCCGCCACATTATGGTCTTCGTGGATATCGGAAGCCAGATTATAGAGCCGCGGCTCGCCTTTTACTACCACCAGTTTCCAGTCGCCCTTTCTCACGCCAATCTGGTCGGTTTCGTGAAATTCCCAGTACAGGTAATCGTGATGTTTCTGCTCTGCATCCTTGCCCAGAAGGGTAGGAGCGATAGAGATTCCGTCGAAACCATCACCAGCCAACTTTCTGTTGGTATAACGCTTGGCAAAGTTTCTGATGCCAGCCAAATCGCAGAAAGTAGGCAGCAGGTCGTAAAAGGCAAACTGGGTATCGTTCACCGCTCCTGCCTTGATATGCTCAGGCCACCAGGCGATAAATGGTATGCGGATGCCGCCTTCGTAGCACTGGCGTTTCAGACCTTTCAACTTACCGTCGCGACCGAAGAACTCCGGGTCGGCACCACCTTCTTCATGTGGTCCGTTATCTGAAGTAAAGATGACAATGGTGTTCCTGTCGAGTCCCTTCTCCTTCAGCTTGGCGAAGATTTCGCCCACATACTGGTCCAGTCGGGTAATCATTCCGGCAAACTGTGCATGGGTATGAACCGCAGCGTTGTATCTCGAATCTTCCCATCCGCCCCAGGTTTTATCGGTAAAGAACTGTTTCTGGTAATTCTCCAGTATGGAGTCTTCCGGCTGGGCAAGTTCGGCATGCGGCAGGGTATAGGTAAGGAATCCTACGAAAGGATGTTCCTTATCCTGTCTGTCAATCCATTCCAGTGCCTTGTCGTGGATGATGCGGGTCGAATACTGCTTGCGCTTGAAATAATCCTTGCCGAACATCGGATGCTGGATGTTCTGTTCCATTACCTCTCTTACCACCGCTGTATCTCCCATTGCACGACTGTAGCGGTTCAGGAAGTTAGGATAATAGAGATGAGCCTGAAACTGGCAGATATAGCCATAGAATTCGTCCACGCCACGCTTGTCGGGAGTAGAAGCCGAACCTTCATATCCGCCAGCCCATTTCCCGAATACGCCGGTTCTATATCCTTTGTCCTTCATGATTTCGGGCAGAATCTTATGCTGCGGGTCGTAAGGTTCCTGCCCCACCACAGAAAAGTCCTCGTTTACTCCATACTTTACCATCGGCACGTTTCTCCAGTATTCCTTGTTGCCTCTTACGTGGGTGTGGCCGGAATGCTGACCGGTCATGATGGTAGCACGCGAAGGGGCTGAAACGGGAGAACCGGCATAAGCCTGGGTAAATCTCATTCCCTCCTGTGCCATCCGGTCTATATTAGGCGTGTGGATATAAGGTTGGCCGTAACAAGCCAGATCGCCATATCCCATGTCGTCACACAGTATGAAGAGAATGTTGGGTGGGGTGTTCTGTTTTGCACAGAGCTGGGTAGGAAGGCACGCCAAACCTACCCCTGTAAGCCATATTGTCTTGTTCATATCAATGTTATTTTGTTCGGTTTCTTTATTCATCTACCTTCAGATTCCTGCGATAGGTAGCGAGGAGTTTCTTCATTTCCTTTTCTACCTTCTGCATGCCAGGCTTGCCGTAGAGGTTGTGCAGCTCGTTCGGATCAACCTGGATATCATACAACTCGTAGTAGTCAATATCGGCATCATCGGTGATGTAGTTGATGGATTTGAGATATTCGAAACACCAGTTTTCAGAAGTTCCCGGTTGGCACTGATACTTGTTTTCTGGAACGGCTCTTTCACCACCCTTGCCGTAGAAATGAATCAGTTTGTAGCGCTCGGTTCTCACACCATCGTGCTTGCGTACCAGATGATAATTAGGGTAGTCATAATAATGGTAATACAGACTCTTACGCCATTTTCTTACAGGCTGTCCGGCAAACAATGGTTGGAGCGAAGTGCCCGGCATATAGGCAGGCTTCTTTAAGCCCGCCAGGTCGAGGAAGGTAGGAGCAAAGTCGATGTTCTGTACCATCTGGTTGCACTCGCTCTTAGGCTGGATATGCTTAGGATAGCTGATGATGAGCGGTGTATGGAATGATTCCTCATACATGAAACGCTTGTCAAACCAGCCGTGTTCGCCCATGTAGAATCCCTGGTCGGAGGTGTATACGATGATGGTATTATCCGTGAGATGATGCTCATCGAGATAAGTCAGGAGTCGGCCTACACTCTCATCCACCGAAGCAATCACTGCCATATAGTCGCGGATATAGTTCTGGTATTTCCATTCTACCAGTTCCTTACCCGTGAGATTCTTGCTCAGGAATTCTCTGTTTCTCGGCATGTAATAGGCATCAATAGCCTCGCGCTGCTGCGGTGTCATGCGGTTCATCTCTCCCATGAGTCCGGCATACGAGTCTCTGCCTTCCGGTGTAGAAGGGTCGTACATTTCGGGCACTTTCAGGTCGCGTACCATTTCCATATATTCACCGATAGTCATCTTCTGGGTGGATGCAGCCGAGCCTCGGGTCGCATAGTCGTCCCAGAAGGTTTCAGGTAGCGGGAAGTTTATTTTGCCGTATTTCCCAACATACTTGGTGCTAGGCATCCACAGACGGTGGGGTGCCTTATGATGAACCAGCAGACAGAATGGCTTGTTTCTGTCTCTTTGGTCGAGGTATTCGATGGCATGGTCTGTGATGAGGTCGGTGGCATATCCCATTTCCTGCTTGTATTCTCCGTAATGGTCTGTTGATGCGAAGGTCGGGTTGTAATATTGTCCCTGGTCGTTGAGGATGTGATAGAAATCGAAACCTTTAGGGCGGCATGACATGTGCCATTTTCCCACTACTGCCGTCTCATAGCCTGCCTTCTGCAGCATTTCAGAGAAGAAGGTTTTGGTGGAATCGATGCCCTCTGCCAGCATGCGCTGTCCGTTCTGATGACTGTAGAGGCCGGTCATCAGGCAGGCACGGCTTGGTGTAGAAAGCGAGTTTTCAACGAAAGCCTCGTTGAATTTCATTCCCCTTTCTGCAAGTCGGTCGATATTTGGGGTAGGCGCCAGTTGGGAGATGGCACTGCCGTAGGCGCTGATAGCCTGTATGGCGTGGTCATCGCACATGATATACAGGATGTTTGGTTTTTCGCCTGTATTCTGGGCGAAGAGAGATAGCGGCAAGGCTTGAAGGGCAGCCATCGCCAGCAAAGATCGGTTGAAAGGTTGATAATTATTAGCCATAATGTTTAAAATATTTATCAAAACAACAAAAAGAGGGATGCCAACTCACTTGGCATTCCCTCTTGATGTTTTAACATGAGTCATACTACCTGAAAAGTAGACAAGTCATGTGACTAGCTTATGAATTGATTACTTAAAAAGTTTAATATCTCAAGTTTGGGTTCTTTTCACCGTCGGTTGTAGGGTATGGGCAGTAGATTCTATCCTCAGACCAAGTACCCTTAACGGTAACGCTCTCCTTGGCAGTATATTCCTTGCCACCCTCTTTCGCAACAACGATAGGAGCATTGGCAACGCGATACTCGAAGTTCTTCTTGAGCTCGTCCATACGGAGCTCATCTGAACGGCGGGTAACCATAGATACCCAGTTACCTGCAACTTCCCATCCGTGTTCGATGTAGCAAGCCTCAGCAAGCTGGGCAGCGCTCATGTTGTCAATCTTTACGGTAGTTCCGTCGCCAAGTGTCACATTTTCAACATCTGTTACGGCACGTCTGCGAACCAGCTTCAAGCAGTTCTTAGCTTCTGTCAAGTCAGAGAGGCCTGCACGGGCTGCACTCTCAGCATACCAGAGGAGAACCTCTGAATAGCGGATGAGGTTATGACGGCGGTCATTAACCATACCCTTATAGTTGATTCCCATGTAATCGTATGGCTGTTTGAGCATATTACCCTTTTCGTCAGCATTGACAGTGAAGATAGTGAACATAGGGTGATAAGCATCTACGACAGGCTTGCCATTGTTGTCAAGTTCCCACCAGTAAACGGCCTTGCTGATCTTATCCTTTTTAACTTCCTCATTGCCGATTTTCTCAGTGATAGTCTCCTGGAATGTAACTTTAGGAGCATAAATAGCATTCTTGCGAGGTCCCTCTGGATATCTCTTCCAGAAAGCAATTTCGCCCCAGGCGTCACCCCAGCCACCATCGCCGAGACCTTCGAAGCGACAGCAGGAAGAAAGCTGTGAGTCATGATCCCACCAACCCTTGGCATCGTTGTTGATACCGAGCACGGTCTCCATGTTGTAATTGTTACCCATAGAGTAAACTTCCTTCCAGTCTGGGTTCAAGATGAAGCCATAAGTACCATTGTTGGTGATGACATCCTTAGCCAACTCAGCAGCGAGCTTATAGTATTCTGTTCCCTTATTGAGCGGATAACCTGCCATTGACATATAAACTGCTGCCAAGGTAGACTGTGCAGCCTGTTTGGTAGCCCAAACGTCAACTCCGAACAAGCGGGCAGGCTCCTTGTCATAACCTGTAGGAAGTTCGTTGATGGCATCCTTCAAGTCTTGAACGATCAATTCGTATACTTTCTCAATCTCAGATGGCTGAGCATCAAACTGTTCTATGTTGGTCTTAGTGATAATAGGCAATTTGCCGAATACACGTACCAGATAGTAGTACGAGTAAGCACGCCAGAAGTGAGCGTTTCCCAATGCGGTAGCAATCTTAGCCTTATCACCAGGGAATTTCTCAGAGCCCTCGATAATCAGATTGGCAGTCTTGATAACTGCATAATGCTGAGTCCAGGCTTCTGTAACACCCTTGTTGGCACCATCAGAATCAAATGCATCGAGCGCAGCACAAGCCTGCTTGTTGGAACCAGGGTTAGCAGTGATATCGTCTCCCTGCCACTGTGGATACATAGGGTTAGTCCAACTTTGTGTCTGATTCACTTTATCGTACAGCGTATTAACACCTGCGGTGTAGTCGTCTTCGATGGTATAGAATGTGTCTGGATTCAACTGACCCTTTGGATCCTCATCCAGGAAATCGCCACATGATGTGAGTGACAACATGGAAGCTGCCATGAAGCAACCTGTATATAATAATTTCTTAGTTTTCATAATTCTTACAGTTTTTAGATTGTTGAATTTAGAAGGTTACACGAACACCCATTGTGATGGTACGAGGATTAGGATAAGCACCCATATCCAAACCATTATCACGGTCTACGTTGGCATCACTGAAAGAAGCACCTGCTGGGTCAATACCCTTATAACCTGTGATGGTGAAGAGGTTCTGAGCTGAGAGTGAAAGACGGATGTCTGCCAACTTGGTTACGCTACGTGGGAATGTATAAGCTACGCTGATATTCTCACAACGGAAGTAGTCGGCATTCTCGAGCCACTTGTCTGAATTACCATAGTTCTTGTTCTCTGCACCGATGGTAGGCATTGTTACACCTATATTACTGAAGTGATCCTTGTCTGTAACGAATCTTGAAGCACCAACCTCTGCATTCATTGCGAAACGTACGATATTCAAACGTTTTGCACCGAAGGCTGCATTGCAGAACATGTTGAAGTCCCAGTTCTTATAGGTAATGGTGTTGTTCCAGCCTAATGTGACATCAGGATTTGAGCGACCCAATACGAAACGGTCTGTACCTGCATTTGGAGAAGCAGTCTTGGTTCCATCTGCTGCATAGTACATGTCTACATACTGCCCCTTGTCGTTCTTTTCTACTCCAGCCCACTTGAATCCGTAGAATGTACCGATAGCTTCACCTTCCTTGATGATAGTACATTGGTCAACAGTACCAGGAGCTGGCTTCTCACCATAAATGATAGGTTCATCGGCTGTCATCTTGGTTACCTTGTTTTTGATGTAGCTGGCATTTAGTGTAGATGACCATGACCAATCCTTGGTCTGGATAATCTGACCATTGATGGTTACGTCAACACCCTTGTTGTTTACCTCGCCGGCATTTACCCAATATTGGGTTGCACCCAAGTAACCAGGAGCTGCCGTCTGCAAAAGGGCATCCTTGGTGGTCTTGTTGAAGTAGTCGAAACTGATGTTCAAACGGTTACCGAAGAAACCGAGGTCAACACCGAGGTCAAACTGGTGAACCTTCTCCCAGGTCAGGTCTGGTGTAGCAAAACTATTTGCCCAGTAACCTGTATAAGACTGGTTTGTTCCGTATGAGAAACCTGTTGATTTCAAAGTTCCAAGAGTAGAATAAGGAGCGATGTCCTGATTACCGATGATACCATAGCTGGCACGGATCTTCATGTATTCTACTGCATTTCTGATAGGCTCCCAGAACTTTTCGTTAGAAACAGTCCAAGCACCTGCGATAGATGGGAAGTAACCCCACTTCTTGTTTGTGAAACGGCTGGAACCATCGGCACGGAATGTACCGGTCAGCATGTAGCGGTCGGCATAGTTGTACATGACGCGGGCAACGCCAGAGAGCATGGTCCACTTGCTGTAACCATTAGTCGGATTCTTGGAAGCTGCATCCTGGATATTCCAGTAACCTAACTGCTCGTGGGCAATACCGGTACCGGTCATTTGCATTTTGCGAACCTCGTTAGAAGAAACTTCCCATACACCGGTAGCTGTCAATGCGTGCTCGCCCCACTTGCCCATGTAAGTCAAATTGTTGGTAGACTGCAAAGCTGTTACTGTAGCATCGCCATTTGTCATGGAGTTACCTGAAACATTTACTCTGGTTGAAGTGAAGTTGTACCACTTATAATCATTATAGTCGATACCATTTGTGGTGGTGAATGTCAAGCCTTTGAGAAGGTTGAACTTCAAGTCAATGTGACCGGTTACCATGGTACGCTTGCGGTCGTTGTCGCCATCATGGAGAATACCGTAAGGGTTGTTCTAGATACAGTTGTAAGGATCCACATTGTAGTTGCCGTTAGGTGCCATCATTTCCATCGTTGGAGAGTAGTTCAATCCTACCCAGATAGGGTTAGACTGGTTCTGCGCAAAACCTGCACCAGAGTTGTCGGTCTGAGCAAGGTTGATATCGGTGGTCATCTCTAACCAATCGAAAATCTTATTGTGCATGTTAGCCTTGATAGCGTAACGTCTTGATTTTGTATCTGTGATAACACCCTTCTGGTCCATATAGTTGGCAGAGAAGTAGGTCTGAGTCTTCTCATTGCCCTGAGAAACTGCTACCTTATAGTTCTGGGTGATTCCAGTCTGGAGCAACTCGTCCATCCAGTCGATACCTGGTTTGGTTCCGTCAAGATAACCTTGCATGGCACTCTTGGCTACACCCTTGTAGTCAATCAAAGCCTGTGCATATTCTTTGGTTCCCATTACCTCAGGAATGTGGTAAGCGTTAGAGATACCGAAACTTGCATCGAATGTTACCTGGGTAGCACCGGCAGAACCGCTCTTGGTTTGTACCATAACAACACCATTGGCACCGCGGGCACCATAGATGGCAGTAGAAGATGCGTCCTTCAATACCTGGATGCTTTGAATATCTTCAGGGCTGATACCCTCAAGACCTGTCTCGCGAACGATACCGTCTACTACGTAGAGAGGGTCGTTGCTCTTGTTTACGGAACTGGTACCACGTACACGAATCTTCATGGCTCCACCAGGAACACCGCTTGACATTACCTGCACACCAGACATACGTCCGTTGAGGGCATCCTCAACACGTGCAACAGGCTGGTCCTTGAAACTCTTGCTGTCCAAAACTGCCACAGAACCAGCCAAGTCAGCCTTCTTTACTGTACCGTAACCGATGACTACGGTCTCTTCAAGCATGTTGGCATCATCCTGCAAGGTGATGTTGAGCGGACTGCCGCTCCATGTGAGGGTCTGTGATTTGTAACCTACGTAAGTGATGGTGAGTTTAGCTCCCTTAGCCACGTTGCTGAGGGTGAAGTTACCATCCAGGTCAGTTACGGTTCCACCGGTCTTACCTTCGATTCTGATGGTAGCGCCGATGATAGGTTCTCCGGTAGCGTCTTTAACAGTACCTGTACATGAGTTTTGCTGCTGGGTAGCTGTAGCAATGGTAGAATTGCTTTGAGCAGCCAATGCAGAAACAGTGCAAAGAGGTGACATCGCACCTAAAAGCGCTGCAAAATACAAATTTGCTCTTTTGTTCATAGGGCTATTATTTATTGTTAGTTATAAAATTTTTCGTACTTCTTTCTAGTTATTGGAATGCTGAAACAGAGTTTATACAAGGGCATCCCTTTGCATCGTCGATTACGATGCGGATGCCACTTGTAGTAATCTTATCGAAGCGAAGTATTCGCTTGTAGCCGATAGTGGTAGTCTCTTCCTTAGGGTCGAGCCTTACCCAGTTTTTGCCTTGTCGGTAATAGATTGAGAAGGCTTTTACGCGCTGCCCCAGAGGTATGTATTCCTGGAGCATGAGGCGTGTGATAGATTTCGGTTTTCCGAGTTGAAACTCGATATTGGCATCTTTTTTCTTTTTAGAAGCCCAGAAGGTGTCATACTGGCCGTCTGTGATATTCTTGCCAATGTGCTTGCCTTGCTGGCTGTCTACTTTAGGTGTGATGCCTTTCAGTAGATTGACCGATAATTCTTGTCGGATTTTCCTGTGGAAGTTTACTGCATTTGCAGAGTCGATAGGGTGGATGAGTCCATCCTTGTCTACCGGGAAGTTGAGTAACATGGTAGCGTTGTGTCCTACACTCTTGTAGTAGAGATCGCACAGGTCTTCAACGGTTTTTACCTTACTGTCTTCTTTCTCATGGTAGAACCATCCCGGACGGATAGAAACATCGCACTCTGCTGGTGTCCACTGGTCGCCGTCTTCCCATCCAAACTGCAACTGTTTGTAGTCTTTGAAGCCTGGATAGACGGTGTTGGATGGTATTGTAGACCAGCAGGTTTCGCCTGCAAATCCATTTTCATTTCCTACCCATCGGCATCCCGGTCCGCCATCACCGAAAAGAATGGCATTGGGTTGTAAACTGTCAACAATTTCGAAAATCCTAGGAAAATTGTAGTAGTTCCTTCTGTCGATGGTTCTGCTTTCTTCGGCACCTCCGTACCAGCCGTCTCCTCCGTTGGCTCCGTCAAACCATACTTCGAAAAGTTCGCCGTAGTTGCTCAGAAGTTCCTTGAGCTGGCGCTGGTAGAGCTTCAGGTAGTAGGGAGAACCGTAGCTTGCCTGGTGTCTGTCCCAAGGCGAGAGATAAACTCCGAATTTCAAACCGTATTTCTTACATGCTTGGGAGAGTTCTCCTACCACATCACCTTCACCATTCTTATAAGGTGTGTTGCGGATGCAGTAATCTGTGGTGCGTGTAGGCCAGAGGCAGAAGCCGTCGTGATGTTTGGCTGTAATGATGACTCCTTTCATGCCCGCAGCAACCAGGGTTCTTGCCCATTGTTCGCAATCCAGTTTCTTAGGATTGAAGGTCTTTACATCCGAATTTCCGTATCCCCATTCCTTATCATTGAAGGTGTTGAGGCCGAAATGGATAAAAGCATAGGTTTCCAGTTTCTGCCATGCCACCTGCTTGGCGGTTGGCACAGGTTGGATGGGGTCTACCTGGCTGTTGTTGCGCTGGGCGGCAGCTGTTATGGTTGCCAGCCCCAGGCATAGTGCAAAAAGAAGAGACTTCTTCATACTTAAAATAGGTTTTGTATTGGTTGTTTAAATTCCTCATTTGTCGATGTTCTCATTCAGAAGCCGGTATCTTGCCATCAGACAGGCTCCCGTGATTCCTGCAAGACCTTTCAGACTTGAGGTAACGATCATAGAATCCTCATTCATGATGTTGAGAGAGAATTTCTTGATACCCATTTTTACCGGTAGCGTGAGGTAGTCGCCTGTAACCGACATTTCACCTCCGATGACCAGCATTTCAGGGTTGAAGATGTTGATGACTCCTGCCAGCTGTTTGCCAAGTTCATCTGCTATGCGTTGCAGTGTGGCAAGGCTCAGTACATCTTCCTTTGCTATGGCGTCCAGGATATTCTGGAGTGATAGGTCTTCATTCTTTTTCAGAACTCTTTCAGAGAGGATGGAAGTCTTTCCTTCCTTTATCTTCTCGATGAGTTTCCTTTTGAGTGCTCTGCCCGAAACCTCTGTTTCTATGCAACCAATCTTGCCGCAGTGGCAGATGATGTTGTTGTTGTAGGCAGTCATGTGACCGAATTCGCCAGAATATCCCGACTTGCCGTAATAGAGTTTGCCGTCGATGATGATTCCGATTCCGATGCCCCAGCATACGTTCACGAAGATGGCGTCTTTCAGGCCTTTGCACTGTCCCTTAATCAACTCGGCGAAAGCCATGCTCCGGGTATCGTTCTCGATACATACAGGTAGCTGTATGAGTTGAGTCAGCTTGTCGACCAATGATTCTTTCAGGAAGGTGAACATGTTGTAGGCATTTCCCTGTCCAGGATTCACGCGCTCAGCCACGTTCACGCAAACTTGAAGAATTTCTTCTCTTGAAACAGGAAGGCTTTCGATGAACTCATTGATGATTCTGCTTATCTCTTCCAGGTTTTCAGGAGAGTTCTCATATACGTAAGGCACTCTTGTTTTTTCGGTAATCAGATTGCCTGCGAAGTCGCTTGCTGCAAGTGCCAGGCAGTTCATCTCAGGATTGACGCCGATGAAGTAGCCTGCTGTTGGAACGAGGTCGTAAACCATCGGGATGCGTCCCGAAGAATTGTCTTTCTTTCCAATCTCTCTGGCGAGTCCTTCTTTTATCAACTCGTTGAGGGCACTTGTTGTTGTCGGTAAGCTAACTCCGATAGCCTTCGACATCTCTGGGATGGTGGAGGCTCCGTGAGAGATAAACTGCTCTAGGAGCTTGCCCTGAGCTGAGGGCTTTTTGTTTATCTTTCTAAGATATTTTATTAAGTCAGCTTTCATAACTAATATTTTTTAGTTGCAAAGATAAGATTTTTCTGTATTGGTGCAATATTTTTGCTGTTAATAAAACTTAAACGGCGAAAAATAGTATACTTTTCGTCGTTTTCGGACATCTTGTTTTCTTCTATACCTTATTATATATAGAGAGGTTGGATACGTAAGTGCACAAAAGGGGGTTACACTTAATCGGCATCAGATGCGAACAAAGTACAGGTATTTCAGCCGTAAGGAGACTTAAAGTATAAAAAATGTTTCTGTTTTAGAAATATTAACGCTATTTTCATTGTTGTGTTTGATAAAACTAGTAACTTTGCAAAATAAAATATTTTAGTAACGAACTGAGCGTTAATAAAGAATTTAATAAATGAAAGTTTGTATCGCTCCTCGTTATTTTTCGATTTTAACCTATTAATTAAAAGAAGTATGGAATACGATGTAAAGTCTTTAGTGATTGGCTTGGATTTGGGTGGAACCAATTCCGTTTTCGGCATCGTTGATGGGGACGGAGAAATAATAGCTACAACCTCAATCAAGACCCAGACATTCCAATGCGTGGAACAATACGTAGAGGAGTCGGTAAAAGCTGTGATGCAGATAGTAGAACAGGTAGGTGGTATGGAGAAAATTCGTGCCATGGGCATCGGTGCGCCTTGTGGTAACTATTACAAGGGGACCATTGAAAATGCAGCAAACCTGGTATGGGCAAAGGGTATTGTACCGCTGGCTGACATGTTCTCAGAGAAACTGGGCATTCCGGTTGCTATTACCAATGATGCAAATGCAGCTGCTATGGGAGAAATGAAATATGGTGCTGCGGTTGGCATGAAAAACTTCGTAGAACTCACTCTCGGAACAGGCGTAGGATCGGGTATCGTGGCTAACGGGCAGCTGATTTATGGTTGCGACGGTTTCGCCGGTGAGTTGGGACACATGGTAGTGGATCCTGACGGTAGACCATGCGGCTGTGGCAGAAAGGGCTGTCTGGAGACCTACTGTTCGGCTACAGGCGTGGTCCGTACTACCTTGGCCATGCTCGAAGCATCAACCGTGGCAACTGAGCTGAGAAATATTCCAAGGGAAAAAATTACATCTTATGTGGTTTATAAGGCAGCCATGGCAGGAGATACACTGGCATGGGAAGTGTTCAGACAAACCGGTACAAGAATCGGCAAGGCCTGTGCTGAGATAGCTACCTTTCTGAGCCCGGAGGCTTTTATCTTCTTCGGAGGATTGGCACAGGCTGGCGATCTACTCTTCCGTCCTATCGAAGAAGCATATAACGAGCATGTGCTCTCATTATATAAAGGTAAGGCTAAGTTCCTGATGAGCGGACTTGATGGTGCCAAGGCGGCCATCCTGGGTGCTGCGGCAATGGCATCTGAACTCTAATCCGTCATTTTAAAAAAAGAAAATATAACCTATTTAAATATAGATAAAGATATGAGACTCAATCTTAGTTCGCAAATCGTACTCAATAAAGTACCTGTAGAGTTCTACAAGCCAAAGACGACTGTAGAATACTCTGAAATCTCCAGAATGGAGAAAATTCATACAGACATCTTTGCCTCTATGGCAGAAGGTGCCAGTCATGTAGCTGATAAAATAGAAGCTGGTATCAAGGCGGCACAGCAGGAAGGCAAATTCTATGTGATGGCGCTGGGTTCCGGTTCTTCTCTCTATTCTGTATACGATGAACTCGTTCGCCGTTACAACGAGAAGACCCTGAGCTTCCGTAATGTTGTTGTATTCAATGCATACGAATATTATCCGCTCCAGAAGGACAGCTCTCTCCGTACCATCAACCAGTTGAAGGATCGTTTCCTCAATCATGTGGATGTGGCTGAGCAGAACATCTTTACACTGGATGGTTTTGTGGCACAGGATGCCGTACAGGACAGTTGCCGTCTTTATGAGCAGCGTATCAAGACCTTTGGCGGTCTCGATGTAGCCCTTCTAGGTGTAGGCCGTTCGGGTAATATTGCTGCCAACGAGCCAGGTTCGGGCATCCAGTCGATGACCCGTATCATCCTCATCGGCAATACCTCTCGCGAAGAGATGGAAAACAGTGAGCAGACCAAGGAAACCATTCCTCCATGTTCGCTCACCATGGGTATCGCTACCTTACTATCAGCCAAGAGCATCTATCTGACAGCCTGGGGCGAAGAGAAGGCAGAGATTATGCAGAAGGTGGTGGAGAACTCTATCACAGATACCCTGCCGGCATCATTCCTTCAGACTCATCCGAATGCTCATGTTGTCATCGACCTGGGTGCAGCTCACCATCTGACGCGTATCGAGCATCCATGGCTCGTAACTTCATGCCAGTGGAGTGATAAACTGGTGCGTTCGGCACTGGTATGGCTCTGCCAGAAACTCGGTAAGCCTATCCTGAAGTTGACCAATAAGGATTATAATGAGAACGGACTGAGTGAACTTCTGGCACTCTATGGTTCTGCCTACAATGCCAATATCAAGATTTTCAATGATTTGCAGCATACCATTACTGGATGGCCAGGTGGTAAGCCGAATGCCGATGATACCTATCGCCCGGAGCGTGCAACTCCATTCCCTAAGAAGGTTATCGTATTCTCTCCACACCCAGACGATGATGTTATCTCTATGGGAGGAACCATCCGCCGACTGGTACAGCAGAACCACGATGTGCATGTAGCTTACGAAACATCAGGAAACATTGCTGTGGGTGATGAGGAAGTAACAAGATTCATGCACTTTATCAATGGTTTCAACCAGCTTTTTGCAGACTCAAAAGACAGCATCATCTCTAATAAATATAAGGAAATCAAGACCTTCTTTGCCAAGAAGAAGGAGAGTGACTTCGATACGAGAGATATCCTGACCATCAAGGGACTGATCCGCCGTGGTGAGGCTCGTACCGCTTGTACTTATAATGAAATTCCGCTTGACCATGTCCACTTCCTCGACCTGCCATTCTATGAGAGCGGCAAGATAGAAAAGTTGCCAATGACCGAGAAGGATGTGGAGATAGTGAGAGCTCTGTTGCAGAAGGTGCAGCCGCATCAGATTTATGTTGCCGGCGACCTTGCTGACCCTCACGGAACCCACAAGAAGTGTACTGATGCCGTTCTGGCAGCTATCGACGAAGAGAAGAAAGCGGGTGCAGAATGGTTGAAGGACTGTCGCATCTGGATGTATCGTGGTGCCTGGGCAGAATGGGAGATTGAGAATATCGAAATGTGTGTTCCATTGAGCCCTGAGGAGTTGCGGGCAAAGCGTAACTCTATTCTCAAGCATCAGTCGCAGATGGAGAGTGCTCCTTTCTTGGGTAATGATGAGCGCCTGTTCTGGCAGAGAGCCGAGGACCGTAACCGTGCTACTGCATCGCTCTACGACCAGTTGGGTCTGGCATGCTATGAGGCCATGGAGGCTTTCGTGGAGTACAAACCATTGTAATACTTTATTAATATATTTAATGTCATGGCAAAGTTCAATCGTTTATTAGGCTCGTTTGTAGCCTGTGCAGCGATGCTGGGTGGTATCTCCACTCCGGCATCTGCTGCCGATATTAATATTATCCCGATACCGGTGAAGACTCAGGTACAGAAAGGTGAGTTCGTATTGCCACAGAAGGTGGTAATCGCTTACCAGACGGCTGAAGGCAGAAATATCGCCCAGTACATGGCAGACAAACTGAAGGCTTCTACAGGTTATGAGGTAACGGTAGGTGGAAAGAAGGGGAATATCTCTATACAGATTTCTCCTTCGCTGAAAATTGCCGAGGAAGGTTATCGCCTTACCGTAACCGCCAAGGGGGTTGTTATCAAGGCGAAGACCGCCAAGGGCGCCTTCTACGGTATGCAGAGTTTCATGCAGTTACTCCCTGCCCAGATAGAGAGCGCAACCCGGGTGGATGGAGTGAAATGGGTAGCACAATGCTGTGATATCCGGGATGCTCCACGCTTCGGCTACCGTGGATTCCATCTCGATCCATGCCGCCATTTCATTTCTGTCGAGAATGTGAAGAAGCAACTGGACCTGATGTCTATGTTCAAAGTGAACACCATGCACTTCCATCTGACGGAAGACCAGGGGTGGCGTATCGAAATCAAGAAATATCCTAAACTTACTTCTGTGGGCAGTATCCGTACCGAGGGCGATGGCTCTCTTTATGGCGGTTTCTATACCCAGGAGCAGATTAAGGAAATCGTGGATTATGCTGCCAAGCGCTATATTACCGTGATTCCGGAAATCGACCTTCCTGGTCACATGATGGCAGCTATCTCTGCTTATCCTTATCTTTCATGCAAAGGTGAGCAGTGGTCGTTGAGAACTGTTTGGGGGGTAGAGGATATCGTGATGTGTCCGGGCAAGGAAGATATGTTCCGCTTCCTGGATGACATTTTTAGTGAGATTGTTCCTCTCTTCCCTGGTAAGTACTTCCATATCGGTGGCGACGAGTGTCCGAAGACCAGTTGGAAAAACTGCCCTACCTGTCAGAAGCGTATTCAGACAGAGGGCTTGCAGGCTGAAGGAAAGCATTCGGCAGAGGAAAGATTGCAGAGCTACGTTATCAAGCGCATAGAGAAAATGCTGGAGAAGCGTGGCAGAAAGATTATCGGATGGGACGAGATTCTGGAAGGCGGATTGAGTGAGAATGCTACCGTGATGTCATGGCGTGGAACGGAAGGAGGTATCGAGGCTGCCATGCAGAAGCATGATGTCATCATGACGCCGGGCAGCGACGGTATGTATCTCGACTGGTATCAGGGCGACAGCAAGGTGGAGCCTGTAACCATTCCTAGTCCTCCTAGATATCTGGCTTCTACCTATAATTATAATCCGGTACCTGATACCATCAAGGCATTAGGACTGGCTCATCATATCCTGGGCGTTCAGTGTAACAACTGGTCGGAATATATGTATTCCAATGCCAAGATGGAGTATATGATGTATCCTCGTGCCATTGCTCTCTCTGAGATTGCATGGTCGCCAGTGAGCAGGAAAAACTTCAAGGATTTCTGCCGCCGACTGGATGCAAACTGTGTTCGCCTGGACGAGCGCCATATCCGTTATCATATCCCATTGCCTGAGCAGCCTTTCGGTTCTTGTGATAAGGTGGTCATTACTGGGGATACTGCGGTAACCTTTACCACCTCGCGTCCTATGAAGATGGTTTATACATTGGATGGAAGTACACCAACTCCTTCTTCTTCGGCTTATGCAGAGCCTATCAGGGTGAGTGGAAACACCATTATCAAGATAGCAACCATATTGCCTTCAGGCAAGATGAGCCGTATCAGAACCATTGATGTTGAGAAGCAGACTTATGCTCCTGCTGTTAAGGTGGAGGACGCAAAACCTGGGTTGCAGATGAAGCGCATTAAGGGCAACTATCTGAAGGTTGACCAGCTGGAATGGGCTGATGCTGCCTGGGAGTGTGCAAACATCGAGGGCTTGGAGCAGATGAAGATTCAGCAGAAGGATGATGCTGCTACCTTGCGCGGTGCCAATAATTATGCTGCCATCGCTGAGGGCTACATCAATATTCCGGAGGATGGTGTCTATTATCTCTCTTCCCGTCTGGAGCAGGTTTGGATTGATAACAAACTCATGATCAGCAATGAGGGGGATGTGAAGGCTGGTACCAATCATGATACTTCTGTAGCATTGGCTAAGGGATTGCATCCTTTCAAGGTGGTTTTCCTCAGCAATATCGTTGGCGGCTGGCCTTCATGGTGGAGCAGTCTCGGCATTGAAATGCGCAAGGACAGCGAACAGAAGTTTACACCAGTAGATAACTCTATGTTTTTCAGAAAATAATAAACAGATATGAGCATCAGAAATATAGCAAATGTATCGCTTTGCCTCACCTTGCTGTCTGTCGGCAATGGCGTGGCGGCTCAGAACGAGTCGCGCTGGCATAATGTGGATATAAACCAGCAGAACCGCGAACCTCGCCGTGCTGCTTTCTTTGCATACGAGACCCTTGACAAAGCACAGAGTTTTGACAAGAAGAAGTCGGCCAACTATCTTTCGATGGAAGGCATGTGGAAGTTTAACTTCGTGAAGGATCATAACAAGCGTCCAGCCAACTTCTTTGCAGCCAACTATGACGATTCGGAGTGGAAGGATTTCCCTGTACCGGGGCTGTTCGAACTGAACGGTTATGGAGATGCTACTTATAAGAATGTCGGTTATGCCTGGGCTACCCAGTTTGACCCAAATCCTCCTTATATCAGCGAACTCAACAACTATACGGGTTCTTATCGTCGTACCTTCGAACTTCCTAAGGACTGGAAGGGCAAGGATGTCTATTTCCATGTAGGTTCGGCTACCAGCAACCTGACCCTTTGGGTAAACGGCAAGTATGTGGGATATAGTGAAGACAGCAAGGTGGCTGCCGAGTTTAATATCTCCAAGTATCTGAAGCCGGGCAAGAACCTGATAGCTATGCAGGTGATGCGCTGGTGCGATGGTTCTTATTTCGAGGATCAGGACTTCTGGCGCTTTACTGGTATAGCCCGTGAGGTTTATCTCTATGCACGTCCGAAACTTCATGCTGCCGATATCCGTCTTGATGCCGGTTTGATGAATAATTATCGGGATGGTATACTGAACTATCAGATAGCGCTGAAGGGCGGCAAGACTGATGTGACTGTTGCCTTGTGCGATAAGGATGGCAAGCAAATAGCATCGGCTACCGGAGCTCAGGGTGTAATCAAAGTACCGAAGGTGAAGGCTTGGACTGCTGAGACACCTTATTTATATAAGGTATACATCTCTCTGAAGAATAAGCAGGGGGTAGCGGAGGTGATTCCGCAGAAGGTGGGCTTTCGCAATGTGGAAATCAAGAACGCCCAGTTGCTGGTGAACGGCAAGCCTGTACTGATTAAGGGTGCCAACCGGCATGAGATAGATCCGGATGGTGGATATGTGGTAAGTGTAGAGCGCATGATTCAGGATATCAGAATCATGAAACAGTTGAACATCAATGCGGTTCGTACCTGCCATTATCCTGACGATCCTCGCTGGTATGAACTCTGTGATGAATACGGACTGTATCTTACAGCTGAGGCTAACCTCGAATCTCATGGTATGGGATATGAGGAAAAATCACTCGCTAAGTTCCCTGAGTATCTCCAGACTCACATCGAGCGCAATGAAGGTAATGTGAAAAGTTTTATCAATCACCCTTCTATCATCGTATGGAGTTTGGGTAATGAGTGTGGTTACGGCATCAACTTCGAAAAGACCTATGACTGGGTGAAAGCGCTCGACAAGACCCGTCCTGTTCAGTATGAGCGTGGCGGTTATGACAGCAAGACTGATATTTACTGTCCGATGTATATCGACTACGAGGAGAGTGAGAAATATTGCAAGAGTGATGGTGTTAAACCATACATCCAGTGCGAATATGCTCATGCTATGGGGAATTCGGAAGGTGGTTTCAAGGAATATTGGGACCTCATCCGTAAGTATCCTAAGTATCAGGGTGGCTATATCTGGGACTTCGTAGATCAGGGCATTCGTGACAAGAGTCCTGTCACCGGTAAGGAAATCTTTACTTATGGTGGAGATTACGGCCGCTATCCGGCAAGTGACTATAACTTCAACTGTAATGGTATCATTGCTCCAGACCGCCGTCTGAATCCTCATGCTTACGAGATTCAGTACTATCATCAGAATGTATGGATCAAGGACCTGGATGCTGTGAATGGTGCTTTCAAGGTTTACAACGAGAACTTCTTCAAGAATATCGATGACTTGAACCTGACTGCTACGGTTTATGCCAATGGTGTGAAACTGGCTACAGTTGAGATTCCTGAAACAAAGGCTATTGCTCCTCAGGCTACCAAACTGATCAAGAGTGATGAACTGAAGTATGCGGTGGCTGAGGCTGAATCGAAGCATGCAAAGGAGGAGATTGTTCTAAACTTTGCTTTTGCAAGCGATGGCACACAGCCGCTGGTAGACAAGGGCCAGGTGATGGCTCGCCAGCAGTTTATCATCAGCGATTATCAGTTTGCCAAACCGGCGGTTCCTGCTGTTGCTGCTGCGCCAACCAAGAAGGGTAAGGTGCAGCAGACAAGCAGTATGGAGGTGGAGGAAACCAACTCTTATGTGAAGGTCAGCGCACAGAGAATGTCTGTTACCATAGGCAAGAAGACGGGTATGATAGATTATCTCGATGTAGATGGTGAACCGATGTTGAAGTTCCGTGAGAGTATGACTCCGGAATTCTGGCGTGCTCCTACCGATAATGACTATGGAGCATCTCTGCAGAAGGAGATGAGAGTATGGAAGAACCCGCAGATGACTCTGAAGTCTTTCGGCAAAAATGTGAGTAAGGACAATGTGGTGCTGACAGCTCTCTTCGATATGCCTGATGTGAAAGCTCAGCTGATGCTCCGCTATGACATCAGTGCTGCGGGCGAGGTGAATGTTACCCAGAAGATGACTACCGACAAGGAGGTTCAGGTTGCCGATCTGTTCAGATTCGGTCTGCAGTTGCAGATGCCTGCTACTTTCTCTAAGCTTGAGTATTATGGTAGAGGTCCTGAAGAGAACTACGTAGATCGTCATTCTTCTGCTTTTATCGGCAAGTACGAGTCTGAAGTGAAGGATGAATATTATCCATATATCCGTCCGCAGGAGAGTGGCAACCATACCGATATCCGCTATTTCTCTATCTTTAATCCAACCACCGGCAAGGGGATTACCTTCGAGGGGTATGAACCTATGGAGTGCAGTGCCATCCCTTATCTGGTAGAGGATTTGGATTCTGGTATCGAGAAGATGCATGCATGGGGACAACACAGTGGTGATCTGGTGGATAAGGGACTCGTGCAGTTGCATATCCAGAAATGCCAGTATCCTTTGGGCTGCATCGACAGTTGGATGACCAAGCCTATGGAGAAGTATCGTCTCCATTATGCTGATCGTGAATTTACATTCAAAATAAAGGCAAAATAAAATTTCCGTTATAAAACTCAGATATATGCGGAAATACGGGTATAAGATTAAGTTTAAATAATAAAGTGACCCTAGTTTTAGGGTTGAGAGTTTGTTTTTAGGTTTGCCGCTTGAAGGGTCTTTGGGGCCTTTCAAGCGGCTTTTTTATTGCTTGTTTCAAAATGAAACGAATAATGCGTAATTTGCTTTCATTTTGTTCTGTATTTTGAAAAGAACTACGCAAAATAATAATCAAACGAAAATAATAACATCAAAAAGTAAGTAATATCATGAAATATTAAGCAAAATGTCGTACCTTTGCACCAGAAAATAAACAAAATGTAAATTAATTAATAGGAGAGATTAACATGAAAAAGATTGAAGCAATCATCCGTAAGACTAAGTTTGAGGATGTAAAGGAAGCATTGCTTGCTGCCGACATCGAGTGGTTCTCTTACTACGATGTAAGAGGAGAGGGCAAGATGAGACAGGCTCGAATCTACCGTGGTGTCATGTATGATACCAGCAGTATCGAGCGAGTGTTGCTGAATGTTGTCGTGCGCGACAAGAACGTAGAGAAAACGATTAATGCCATCCAGGAGGCTGCCCGTACAGGCGAGATTGGTGATGGTCGAATCTTTGTAATTCCTGTAGAGGATACCGTAAGAATCCGTACAGGTGAAAGAGGCGACATCGCTCTCTATAATGCTGAGCAGGAGAAATAAAATGCTAATATGGAGGAGAGAGAATAGTTTTCAGGTTTAAAGAACACTTTAAAGATTTTATGTTATGAGTGTACAGGATTTAGGAATTTCAGTAGATACCGTATGGATGCTCTTGGCAGCCATGTTGGTCTTTTTCATGCAGCCGGGATTTGCCCTCTGCGAGGCGGGCTTTACCCGTAGTAAAAATACAGCGAACATCTTGTTTAAGAACTTTGTCGATTTTATGATCGGTTCCGTTCTCTTCTGGTTCGTAGGTTTCGGATTTATGTTTGGTAGCGATGGCGCCGGTTTCATCGGTATGCCTAACTTCGGCGATTTGTCTTTCTATACAAATGCAGCCGGTCTTCCTACTGAAGGCTTCCTGATGTTTGAAACCGTATTCTGCGCTACTAGTGCTACCATCGTTTCAGGTGCTATGGCAGAACGTACCAAGTTCTCCATGTACTGCGTTTACTCATTCTTCATTTCATTGATTATCTACCCTGTAGAGGGTCACTGGACATGGGGCGGCGGTTGGCTTTGCAACAGCGAGGCAGGCTCATTCATGATGAACACCTTCGGTGCTGCCTTCCATGATTTCGCAGGTTCTGCCATCGTACATAGTGTTGGTGGTGTACTTGCCTTGGTTGGTGCTATCTGCTTAGGTCCTCGTCTTGGTAAGTATCGCAATGGTAAGAGTACTGCTATCCCAGGTCACAATCTGATGGCTGCTGCTCTTGGTGTATTCATCCTCTGGTTCGGATGGTTCGGATTCAACCCTGGTTCTCAGCTCGCTGCTTCTGGTGAGGTTAACCGTGTTGCTATCAGTCACGTATTCCTGACAACCAACTTGGCTGCAGTTTGTGGTGGTCTCGGTACTATGTTCACCTCTTGGATTAAGTATGGCAAACCTTCGTTCTCATTGACATTGAACGGTATTCTGGCTGGTTTGGTAGCCATTACTGCTGGTTGCGATTTGGTTAGTCCATTGGGTTCAGCCATCATCGGTCTCTTGGCAGGTATAATCTTGGTATTCTCTATCGAGTTCATTGATACAAAGCTTCATATTGATGACCCTGTAGGTGCAAGTTCAGTACATGGTGTATGCGGTATCTTCGGTACCTTGATGACCGGTCTTTTCGCCCTCGACGGTGGTGCTTTCTATGGTGGTGGCTTCGGATTCTTCGGTGCTCAGTGCTTCGGCATTCTCTGCATCGACCTTTGGGCAGCCGTAACCGGTATTATCCTCTTCTGGGGTATCAAGAAGATTGCTGGTCTCCGTGTTGATAAGCGAATCGAGGAAGAAGGTCTCGATATCTATGAGCATGGTGAGAGTTGCTACAACTAAAGATGCTTTCATATAGCGAGCGAGAGAGATTTTTCAGCAGAAGTTTTGGCGAGCAGAGTTGTTATTTGTACCTTTGAATAAGGTACGCTGCATCTCAACAATATAAATAAATCGCGATTTATTTTGTATTGTCTTCGATTTGCAGTACCTTTGCTGCCGAAACTTTTAAAAACAAAAATGTATCACATAAAAATAAGAGAATATGAAGAAGGTTTTTGATATAAAGAAAATGGGTGCCATTGCACTTGGTTTGGTTGCTTTTGCTCCTGCTGCTTCTGCTCAGGATGAGGTTGAAACTACAATCGCTGCAGATGTTGTAAACCAGTATATCTGGCGTGGTCAGTCACTGGGAGAAGTCTCTTTGCAGCCAACACTCGGTATTGGTTACAAGGGCTTGTCTCTGACAGCTTGGGGAAGTGTAGGTATCTCTCAGCCAGAGGATACTAAGGAGTTTGACCTTACCTTGGCTTATGAAACCGGTGGTTTCCATATCGGCGTGACCGATTACTGGTTCAACTCTCCTAACGAGAAGTATTTCGCCTATAAGGCACATGAAACTTCTCATGTTTTTGAGGCAAATGTAGGTTATGACTTTGGTCCAGTTGCCTTGAACTGGTACACCAACTTTGCAGGCCATGATGGATTAAACAAGGATGGTGACCGTGCTTATTCTTCATATGTTGAGGCTACAGCCCCATTCAAGTTGGGCGGTTGTGATTGGGCAGCAAGTATAGGCGCAGTTCCATTTGCAACATCTTTCTATGGTGATGCCAATGGTTTTGCAGTTACCAATGTTTCACTGAAAGCTACCAAGGATTTGAAGATTACAGATTCTTTCTCTGTTCCAGTCTTCGCTCAGGTAGCTGCTAACCCTAGCACCGAAAAAGCTTACCTGGTAGTAGGTTTTACCTTGCAGCCATAATAGGCTCTTAGGTTTTACGATATAATCTTACGTTGGTAGGTTTAAGTTTTTATTTTTTTATTTTAAATGCCGATAGTTCCGTCAAAGAGCTATCGGCATTTCTTTGTATGATATGGGGGGGTAAGAAACTGTGTATAATGCCCTGGATGCTTTGTTGCATATCTATGAGCGTATAATATGCCCTGGATACGCTTTGTTTATCTTAAAAATGATTGTATTTTACAGATTGTAATTAAATAGTACATTTTTCTTTTCAGTTTATCATATGTTTTAATCTAATATGCGTTAATATGTTATTGTTGTGATAAAGTAAAGACAAAATGCTACTAATCTTTTCTTTATTCTAACAAAAAGTTGTAATTTTGCACCCGAAACATAGCAAAAAGTAATTTTAAGCTTTGTTTTTGCTTGGTTTGCTCCTAAAAGAATGGATTGGACATGCCAAGGTGAATAAGAGAGAATAATAGTTAAAAATAACCGTAAAAGAAAGGAAAAGATTTATGTGTGGAATCGTATCTATCTTCAATATTCAGGAGCAGACTCCTGAATTGCGACAGCAAGCGCTTCGTATGAGCCAGAAGATTCGCCATCGCGGACCAGACTGGAGTGGAATCTACTGTGGTGGTTCTGCTATCCTGGCACATGAGCGTCTGAGTATTGTTGACCCTGAAAGTGGTCGCCAACCTTTGTTTGCACCAGACAAAAAACAGGTGCTTGCCGTAAACGGTGAGATTTATAATCATCAGGACATCCGTGCTCGTTTTGCTGGCAAATACCAGTATCAGACCGGTTCCGACTGTGAGGTGATTCTTTCTCTCTATCGTGAGATGCGAGCAGATTCCGATTTTGATTCCTTAATATATAAAGGTGAGGATGCGCTCCACGCCCGTATCTCCAAGATGCTTGAAGAGCTGAACGGTATCTTTGCCTTCGCACTTTACGATGCCGAACGTGATGAGTTTCTCATCGCCCGCGACCCTATCGGTGTTATTCCTCTTTATATTGGTTATGATAAGGATGGAAAAGTGCTGGTGGCAAGCGAGTTGAAGGCTCTGGAAGGTCAGTGCAATCACTACGAGCCATTCCTCCCGGGTCATTATTATTATAGCAAGAACCCTGGCATGAAGCGTTACTATACACGCGATTGGTTTGAGTATGCTGCCATGCAGAAAAAATATCAGATTGATGATGCCAAGAAGGCTGAAGAACAGCTGAAGGATGCTGAACCTCAGGAGAAAGCGGCAGTGAAAGAGATTCATGATGCTTTGGAGGCTTCTGTCAAACGTCAGTTGATGAGTGATGTTCCTTATGGTGTTCTTCTCAGTGGTGGTCTTGATTCTTCTGTCATTTCAGCCGTAGCCGAGAAATATTCTTCTACCCGTGTGGAAAATGGGGGAGAGACCAAGGCTTATTGGCCACGTCTGCACTCTTTCGCTGTTGGTTTGAAGGGTGCGCCTGATTTGGCAAAGGCACGTTTGGTTGCCGAACACATCGGAACTGTGCATCACGAAATCAACTATACCATTCAGGAAGGTCTGGATGCTATCCGTGATGTCATTTATTTTATCGAAACCTACGATGTGACCACCGTCCGTGCATCTACCCCGATGTATCTGCTGGCGAGAGTGATCCGCAGCATGGGTATCAAGATGGTGCTTTCGGGCGAGGGTGCTGACGAGGTATTCGGAGGTTATCTCTACTTCCATAAAGCACCGGATGCCAAGGCATTCCATGAGGAAACCGTACGAAAGTTGGGTAAACTCTATCTCTACGATTGTCTGAGAGCTAACAAAAGTTTGGCAGCATGGGGCATCGAGGGCCGTGTGCCTTTCCTCGACAAGGAGTTCCTGGATGTAGCGATGGGTATGAACCCTGTGCTGAAGATGTGTCCGGATAAGACCATCGAGAAAAAGGTGGTTCGTGAGGCATTTGCCGATTTGCTTCCAGAAGAAGTGGCATGGCGACAGAAGGAACAGTTCTCAGATGGTGTGGGCTATTCATGGATTGATACCCTGAAGCAGATTACCGCATCTGCCGTCAGCGATGAGCAGATGGCGCATGCTGCTGAGCGATTCCCTATCAACCCTCCACAGAATAAGGAGGAGTATTATTATCGTTCTATCTTCGCCGAGCATTTCCCAAGCGACAGCGCTGCCAAGAGCGTACCTAGTGTGCCTAGCGTAGCATGTTCTACAGCCGAAGCCCTTGCCTGGGATGCCTCATTTAAGAACCAGAACGACCCTAGCGGTAGAGCCGTGGCGGGAGTTCACGAACAGGCGTATAAATAAGTGAAGAGTGGAGAATCACTTTGCACTTCATATTTAAGTAATAAAAATAGTTAGAAATAACCGATATAAAACGAACAAGAAATGGAAAAAGGATTGTACAGTTCAGCCTATGAGCACGATGCGTGTGGCGTAGGTATGGTGGTGAATATCCACGGTAACAAGAGTCATGAGCTGGTTGATAACGCCTTGAAGGTACTCGAGAACATGCGTCATCGTGGTGCAGAGGGTGCCGATAACAAGACGGGTGATGGTGCCGGTATCATGCTCCAGATTCCACATGAGTTTATTCTTCTTCAGGGTATCCCAGTGCCAGAAAAAGGTAAATATGGTACGGGTCTCGTCTTCTTGCCTAAGGATGAGAAGAAACAGCAGGATATTCTCTCTATCATGATTGAGGAAATTGAACGCGAGGGATTGCAGCTGATGCATCTCCGCAATGTGCCTACTAACCCTGATTGTTTGGGTGAGGCTGCTTTGAGTAACGAACCAGCTATCAAACAGGTGTTTATCACAGGTGTTACAGATGATAAGGTGCCTGTCTTTGAGCGCACCCTCTATCTTATCCGTAAACGTATTGAGAAACGTGTCAGTGATCCTGATTTCTATATTTGTTCGTTGTCTAATTCGAACATCGTATATAAGGGTATGTTGAGCAGCCTCCAGTTGCGCCAATATTATCCTGACTTGACCAATAATTATTTCACAAGCGGTCTGGCTCTGGTTCACTCTCGCTTCTCTACCAACACCTTCCCAACATGGAGTCTGGCTCAGCCATTCCGTCTCCTTGCCCACAATGGTGAGATTAACACCATCCGTGGTAACCGTGCCTGGATGAAGGCACGCGAGAGTGTGTTGAGCAGCGAGGCTTTGGGCGATATCCGTGAGATTTCTCCTATCGTCCAGCCTGATATGAGTGACTCTGCCAGCCTCGACAATGTATTTGAGTTCTTCGTAATGAGCGGTCTGTCATTGCCTCATGCCATGGCTGTGATGGTGCCTGAGAGTTTCAATGACAAGAACCCTATCTCTGAGGATCTGAAGGCATTCTATGAGTACCACTCTATCCTGATGGAGCCATGGGATGGCCCTGCCGCCCTGCTCTTCAGCGATGGCCGTTATGCCGGTGGTATGCTCGATAGAAATGGTCTGCGTCCTGCCCGCTACACCATCACCAAGAACGATATGATGGTAGTCGCATCTGAGGTAGGTGTGATGGATTTCGACCCAACAGAGATTGCCGAGAAGGGTCGTCTACAGCCTGGTAAGATCCTCTTGATTGATACCCAGGAAGGCAAAATCTATTATGATGGTGAAATCAAGGAGCGCCTGGCTGCCCAGCATCCATATCGCCAGTGGTTGAACACCAACCGTATTGAGCTGGAGAAACTTCGCAGTGGCCGTAAGGTGGAAAATGGTGTGGACAACCTCACTCGCAAGGAATTGGAATTCGGTTTTGGCGAGGAAGATATCGACGGTACCATCATCCCAATGGCTACCAAGGGTCAGGAACCTACAGCTTCTATGGGTAATGATACTCCGCTTGCTGTGCTTTCCGACCAGCCACAGATTTTCTTCAACTACTTCCGTCAGCAGTTTGCTCAGGTTACCAACCCTGCCATCGACTCCATCCGTGAGAACCTTGTGATGAGTCTTACCGAGTATATCGGTAGAGTAGGTTCCGGCATCTTGAACCCAGACGAAAGCAACTGCAAGATGGTCCGTCTGCCACATCCTATCCTGACCAATACTCAGCTGGATATCCTTCAAAATATCCGCTACAAGGGATTTAATACAGTAAAACTCCACATGCTCTTCGAAACCGCCAAGGGCGAAGAAGGACTGCATGAGGCTCTGGATGAGCTCTGCAAGCAGGCAGCACAGAGCGTGGATGATGGTTACAACTACATCATCTTGAGCGACCGTGGCGTGGATGAAACTCATGCCGCCATTCCATCTCTGCTCGCCGTGAGTGCCGTACATCATTATCTGATTGATGCCGGCAAGCGTGTGCAGACTGCCCTCATCGTTGAGAGCGGTGAGATTCGTGAGGTAATGCATGCAGCCCTTCTGTTGGGTTACGGTGCATCAGCCCTCTGTCCATACTTGACATACGCCATCCTCGACGACCTTGTAAAGAAGGGAAAGATTCAGGAGGATTACCATACAGCCGAGCAGAACTACATCAAGGCTGTGAAGAAGGGCTTGTTCAAGATTATGGCTAAGATGGGTATTTCTACCATCCGAAGCTATCGTGGAGCCGAGATCTTCGAGAGCATCGGTTTGAGCGAGAGCCTTCTGAAGAGCTACTTCGGAACAGAGGTGAGCACCATCGGCGGTATCGGACTCGAGACCATCGCCCGTGATGCCATCCGCCTGCACGACAAGGCATTCGAGACCAAGAAGCTCGAGTTCCTGCCAAGTATGGGACAGTTCCACTACCGCAAGGACGGTATCAAGCACGCTTGGAACCCAGAGACCATCGCCACCCTGCAGCTCGCAACCCGCAAGGGCGATTATGATCTCTTCAAGAAATATACACATCTCGTTGACGATAAGCAGGAGCCTATCTTCATCCGCGACTTCTTCAGCTTCCGCAAGAATCCGATCTCTATAGATAAGGTGGAGCCGGTAGAGGAAATCGTGAAGCACTTCGTTACCGGTGCGATGAGTTTCGGTGCCCTCTCCAAAGAGGCTCACGAGGCAATGGCACTCGCCATGAACGCCCTCGGTGCCCGAAGCAATACCGGTGAAGGTGGTGAGGATAACGAGCGATTCCATTCTACACAGGATGGCATCAGCCTCTCAAGCAAAACTAAGCAGGTGGCTTCCGGTCGATTCGGTGTGACTACAGAATATTTGGTAAATGCAGAGGAAATCCAGATCAAGGTGGCACAGGGTGCTAAACCGGGTGAGGGTGGTCAGTTGCCTGGCTTCAAGGTTAACGAGGTCATCGCCAAGACCCGTCACTCTATCCCTGGCATCAGCTTGATTTCTCCTCCACCTCATCACGATATCTACAGTATCGAGGATTTGGCTCAGCTCATCTTCGACCTCAAGAACGTAAACCCTAAGGCGGCTATCTCTGTGAAGTTGGTTGCTGAGAGTGGTGTGGGTACCATCGCTGCCGGTGTGGCTAAGGCAAAGGCCGACCTCATCGTTATCTCTGGTGCTGAGGGCGGTACAGGTGCCAGCCCTGCATCAAGTATGCGTTTCGCTGGTATCTCTCCTGAAATCGGACTTTCTGAAACCCAGCAGACACTGGTGAAGAACGGTCTTCGTGGTCAGGTTCGCCTGCAGGTAGATGGTCAGTTGAAGAGCGGTCGTGACATCATTCTGATGGCTTTGCTCGGTGCTGAGGAATTCAGTTTCGGTACTGCCGCCCTCATCGTATTGGGTTGTGTCATGATGCGTAAGTGTAACCTGAATACCTGTCCTATGGGTGTTGCCACACAGGATCCTAAGCTCCGTGCGCACTTCCGTGGCAGCTACAAGTATCTTATCAACTACTTCCGCTTCCTCGCTGAGGAGGTTCGTGAGTATCTGGCTGAGATGGGTTACACCTCATTGAACGATATCATCGGTCATACCGAGCTCATCGTCCGCAAGAAGGATGAGGAAATAGTTTCTACCGAGGGTTCGGATGCCGTAGAGCCAGAGGTGGCCAAGAGCATCAAGGAGAAGGCCGACTTGCTCGATTTCTCTCGTCTCTTGCATCGTGAGACAGGTCATTGCTCGCTCTATCATACTACCGAGCAGATTCATGACCTCGACAATGTACTCGACCAGCAGTTGATTCGTGGTGCACAGCGTGCCATCGAGAACCAGGAAGAGGTGAACCTCGATTTTGCCATCAAGAATACCGATCGTGCTGCCGGTGTGATGCTGAGCGGTATGATTGCCGAGAAATATGGTGAGGCTGGTCTTCCAGACAAGACCGTGAACGTGAAGTTCAAGGGTTCTGCAGGTCAGAGCTTCGGTGCCTTCCTGGTTAAGGGAGTGGATTTCAAACTCGAAGGTGAGACCAATGACTATTTCGCCAAGGGACTTTCGGGAGGTCGTGTTTCCATCCTTCCTCCTATCCGCAGCAACTTCTCTGCTGAGGATAACATCATCGCCGGTAACACCGGTCTGTATGGTGCCACAAGCGGTGAGTTGTATATCAATGGTAAGGTAGGCGAGCGCTTCGGTGTTCGTAACTCCGGTGCCATCGCCGTGATTGAGGGTGCTGGCGACCACTGCTGCGAGTATATGACGGGCGGTAGAGTAGTAGTGCTCGGTGAAACTGGCCGTAACTTCGCCGCTGGTATGAGTGGTGGTGTTGCCTACGTATGGGATAAGAACCACAACTTCGATTACTTCTGTAACATGGATATGGTGGAGATCAACCTCGTGGAGGACAGCACCTATCGCAAGGAGTTGCATGAGCTGATCCGTCAGCATTATCTCTACACTGGCAGTAAGCTTGCCCGTACCATGCTCGACGACTGGAACCACTACGTAGAGGATTTCATCCAGGTAGTGCCAATCGAGTACAAGCGAGTTCTCCAGGAGGAGCAGGTAAAGAAGTTGCAGCAGAAGATTGCGGATATGCAACGAGATTACTAATTTTAAAATTAGAAAAAAAGATGGGAAATCCAAAAGCATTTTTGACTATACCTCGCAAGGAAGCAGGTTATAGACCAATTCACGATAGAATCCTCGACTTTAGCGAGGTAGAACAGACATTGAATAGCAACGATCGCCGACAGCAGGCTTCACGTTGCATGGATTGTGGTGTGCCTTTCTGTCACTGGGCTTGTCCGCTGGGCAATAAGGCACCGGAGTGGAATGATGCCCTCTACAAGGGCGACTGGGAGCAGGCTTACCGCCTCCTAAATTCCACCAACGACTTCCCTGAGTTCACAGGACGCATCTGTCCTGCACTCTGCGAGAAGGCGTGTGTATTGAATCTCATGGATCATGAGCCAACCACCAACCGTGAGGATGAGTGTGCCATCGTGGAGCACGCCTTCTCTGAGGATTATGTACATGTTGAGATTCCTGAGCGTAATGGCAAGACGGTGGCTGTCATCGGTGCCGGTCCTGCGGGATTGGTAGCTGCCAACCAGTTGAACCATAAGGGCTATAAGGTAACTGTATTCGAGGCACGTGAGAATGCCGGTGGTCTGTTGCGTTATGGTATTCCAAACTTCAAGCTCAACAAGAGCATCATCGACCGCCGTCTCCGTCTTCTCGAAGAGGAGGGTATTGAATTCAGATACAACCAGCATATTGACGTTACCAAGTTGCCAGAAGGCTTCGATGCCTATGTGGTATCTACCGGTACGCCAACGGCACGCGACCTGAAAATTCCTGGAAGAGAATTGAAGGGCGTTTATTTCGCCCTCGAGCTGCTTTCTCAGCAGAACCGTATCCTCGCCGGTATGGAGTTCTCTAAGGACGAACTGGTTAACTGCAAGGGCAAGGATGTATTGGTAATCGGTGGTGGTGATACGGGTTCCGACTGTATCGGAACTGCTCATCGTCAGGGTTGCAAGAGCGTAACCCAGATAGAAATCATGCCGAAGCCTGTAGAAGGCCCTGAGGATCCTAAGAATCCTTGGCCAAACTGGCCTCGCACCCTGAAGACCACTTCAAGTCATGAGGAAGGCTGTACTCGCCGCTGGAACATCAACTCTCTGGAGTTCCTCGGAAAGAATGGCAAGTTGACAGGCGTGAAGGTTCAGCCAATTGATTGGGAACCAAACCCTGAGGGTGGCCGTCCGTTGATGGTAGAGGCTGGTGAGCCAGAAATAATCAAGGCTGAGGCTGTATTCCTGGCAATGGGCTTCTTGAAGCCACAGCAGCCTGAATTTGCCGAGAATGTATTCGTGGCAGGCGATGCAGCAAGCGGTGCCTCTCTGGTAGTACGCGCCATGGCAAGCGGCAGAAAAATAGCTGCCCAGGTAGATAAGTTCCTGAACAAATAAATCGGTTATTTTTAACTATAAGTGTAGGGAGGTTGACCTCAGTGATGAGGTTTTCCTCCCTTTTTTCTCCCTCCCTTTTTTCTTTCCTCCTTTTTTTCTTTCCTCCCTCTCCTTTGTCTTCTGTTCCGTCCCCCTTCTGCCCCCGTTCCAGGCGATTCCATCGCCTGTCCCATGAATAATAATCAATAAAAAAAGACCATTATTCGTGAATTCTCCCCATATTTCCCTTAATAATTTGGCATTCTCAAATATAAAGTGTAAATTTGCACTCAAAAAACTTCAGCTAATTATAATTAAACTAAGGAAATAACAGAAAATGAAAAAGAAATTATCAACCGTTCTTTTAGCATTGGCTGCCTTTATGCCAATGACAGCACAGAATCCTGTAAAGGGAGATTATGGTTATCTCTATTGTCACATGAGCGATAAGGGTGAGTGGACAGCCTATGCCATTTCTCGTGATGGTTACAACTATCAGGACATCAATGGTGGCAACCCAATCTTCAATCCAGAAGAGCACGCCCGCATCGAAGGCGGTACCCGCGATGCCTACATCACCCGCATGCACAATGGCAAGGGTTACATCATGGTTACCACCGATATGTGCGTGCGCAAGAGCCACAAGTGGGATAACTATGGTATCGATCTCCTGAAGAGTAAGGATTTGAAGAACTGGACCAGCGTTACCTTCGATTTCCGCAAGGGCATGCAGAACTTCTGCGATGCTGCCACAGCTACATCTCCTTATAAGGATTGGAGCACCATCAACCGTGTATGGCACCTCAGATCTTTTAAGACATTCACCAAACTCACCACTCCTAAGCTACTCTTCGACTGGGGCTATGCTACCATCGATGCCGATATCAATTTCCTGAAGAGCGATGGGCTCTACCACATGCTCATCAAGAAAGAGGGTGGAAAGAGTGGTAAAAACTATTGAAATGGAATCAAAAATCAAAAAAATATAGAAAAATAAGTGGATTTATTGTTAAGTGCATAGCTGGATAGAATGTTTAGGGGTGATGCTTGTGTAGGTTTAGATAAGATAAAAAATATGTTATTGCGCGCGTACATTATACTAAAGAAGGAAAATTCGTATGCATGTCTCTCTATTCTATATGCTCCTAGTTAAATCTATCACAGGTGTATTTCCTAATTTGAAATGTAGTTTTTATGTAGTCCTTTAAAATAGGCAGAAATAGCTTCTAAAACGGACTTATTTGTTTATAGATGTTAAATTTTGGCTAAAATCTCAACTTTTTTACGAAAAGATTTGGTGGAATGAAAAATAGTTAGTACTTTTGCACTCGCTTTTGAGAAATCAAGCATTACTCAAAGCAATAAAGAAAGAGTTCTTTGAAAGATTTTACATAAACAGACAAGTAGTACAAGAAGC
>JAJWFY010000005.1:0-99185 GCA_021615735.1 Segatella copri
TCCATGGACGTCGTGCAATTAATTTTGATGTTGCAAGAAACATATACCACAACCTCGGCGTTCCTGCCAATGTTGTATTGGGATAGTTGAATGTTGAATGTTGAATGTTGAGTGTTGAATGAAAGAAATATGACGACAAAGAAAAAGGGCGCATCGGATTGCGATGCGCCCTAACTTGTAAAATAAAATCAGAGGGCTTCTGCTCATGAAAAGCCCTCTTAATGGAAGAGAATCAGGAAGCATCCAGGAGGTACTGGAGCTTCGTGGCATCAAAACACGGACAGGCTTTCTGAACGCCAGGCAAATCGCGATGTCCCAGGATGGTACGGATGCCCGGAAAACGGTGGTGAAGTTCCTGAATCAGATGCTTCATCGACTCCTTCTGCTTAGGAGTGCGGGTATCGCTGATGCAGCCCGATGGCGAAAGACCACCCTCGTAACAGATGCCTATGCTGTGCGCATTGTAACCGAGGGCATGAGAGCCCATACGCTCTACCGGGCGACAGGCATGAACCACTCCATCCAGCGTGATGTAGAAATGGTAGCCGATGTCAGTCCAGCCGTTGTTATGAACATGGTCGTAGCGCAGCATCTTCATCGTATAACGGTGATCGCAGCGGCTGCCGCTGCAATGCACCACTATCATATCGATGTCTCTCATAGGCATCACTCTAAAGTCCACCTGCCGAAACGCCCAACGCCCCGAGAAGAGCTGTCAGTACGGTTACTGCAAACTTGATAATCTCATTCCATTTCTGCTTGTTCTTTTCTGTCATAATCTATTCTGTTTTAAAAGGTTAATTATTCTAATCCGTCTCCTGTGTCACCGTTGCCAGTGCTGCCTGTGCCGCCGGTCTGCTCGCCTGAGGTGTTGCCACCCGTGGTATCGCCGCCAGAAGGAGCATTGTCCTTGGCAGGCTTTTTCTTAGCCTCCTCGATGTCGAGGGTCTTGGCACCCTCCTTCTCAGCCTTGAGGGCAGCCTTCTGTACGGCACGTGATGCAACCTGCTCAAACTCCATACCTACGAAGATGTTGGCAAGATCGCTGCCCGGGATAAACTGGATGTTCACACCCTTGATGTTGATGTCGCTCTTGAATTCGGCTGCGGTTGCCGCACCCTCACAGGTTAGCTGGAGGCGGAACTTGCCCAACTCGCCGAAATCAATCTGGTTGCCACGCTGCAACTCGATGACCATGTTCTCCTGCATACTGACCAGAACGGCTGTTACATCCGCATAGGATACGGTGGTCTGCATAGAGATCAACTTCGCGAACTTCTTGAGCGAAATGGAGTCTTTCATCTGAGCACGGGCGTAGAAAAGAGGAACTCCTGCTTTGTCACCAAATTTTGACGCAAGCTTTACTAAACTGTAATTAATTGCCATAATACATAAAATTTTAAAATTGTGAATAATCATGTTGTGCACCGGTCTCTTCCCGAATGCTGATACAAAGATACAACATCGGCGGAGCCCCACTTGTCCACTTTGGTACGATAAGTACCAGTTGTGCACTATTTGGCTCAATTATGTATACTTTTGCACGCAAGCGTATGCTGCAGAATATTCAAGTGGCTCAGTTAACTTACTCAAGTGGCTCAGTTAACTTACTCAAGTGGCTCAATCAGCTTACTCAAGTGGCTTTGTCAGATTACTCAAGTGGCTCAATCAGCGAGTCCAGCCGTCTGCGTAAGCGAGTCCAGCCGTCTGCGTAACCCAGTTCAGTTATATCCTTAACCCGACGCAGCCGCATCAGTTGGTAAACGGAAGCACATCATTTTTTCACCTCATTTGAGTGGGCAATGACTATCAGGGCAATTTAGTCTTTCAGAGGGTACCATGAGGGCCAATAATAGGTACCATCAGGGCCAATCATGTGTTTTCTGATATGTCCGAATGACTACCAGGGCAAATCATAAAAATATATGTTACTGAATATCAGATAGTTAGGTGGGAATTTTCTTTCCTATACTATACCAAGTATATTATATATATACATTTACACCTTTTACACTATACGTAATACGTGAGGAAAAAGATTTTTTTTTTCAACAAATCAGCCATTAAAATGCATTTTTCTCTTCAAAAAATTTGCATAAGTCTGAAATAAATATTACTTTTGCATCATGAAAGCGCGGAGAATGCGATTCTCCTCCCGATGAAGGACACCGGGATATGCTTTCGGTTAAGGATTAGAACATAGCTCATTGAGTAGGAATCGGCCCCAAAAGATGAGTGACCAAATAGTAATCCTTACAAGGCATTCTATGCCTGATAAATTTGATGAAAATTTATCGGCATGGATGCGAAGTAAGGTTATTTGGTAATAAGAAGAAATGGCCGATTTACAATCCTTTATGGATGTAACATTTCAACTTATCATGTCATCCTTACTCCAATTCCATGCCGGTTTTCAATAAACTATAACCAAGACTTGCCGCAATCGGTAGGTCACTAACGATTTTAACAGAAAACGGAAATGGAACAATTTAATCAACAGCCTCCGGGCGGGCAGCAGTCCTTCCCTCAGGCAAATCAACCAGAGAAACAACTGATAGCCATCCTTGGCGTACAGGGATTGTCTTACCAGAACTATTCGGTGGTAGAACTCAAAATCGTTCTACAGATTATCAGGCATGCCCAGAAAGCCATCTTGGGCTATGTGATCCCTTATCAGGTAACTTCACAGACTTTTGGCTTCACCGCAGAACAGAGAGCTGCAGGCCACACCGATGTCATCATGAAACTGTCGGAGTTTAAATTTGGAGCTGGACATTATCCGCAATTGCGCGATGCCATCCAGCGTATAGAATTCAAGCCCATCCAGCTGCCGTTCAAGCAGGGCGACCAGACCTACTACCGGAAATTTGCATGCCTGTTTAAGAGTGAAATATACCAAGACCGGCACAAGAACTGGATGGTAAAATTCCGCTTCGACAACAACGTGATACGGTTTTTCTACAATTTCGACAAGGGAGTCAGCCGTATCGACCTCAATGCCATCAACCAATGCCGCAGCGCATCGAGCATCAAGTTATATCTCATCATGAATTGCTGGGCTGCAAATGGATTCACCATCAGCAAAACGGCGCATTTCCAGCAACTGATGCATGGCAGGGAAGATTACTACAAGACCTGGTCGGAACTGGACAGAAAATGTCTGACTTTCGCCTGCAAAGACCTCAAGCGCCTTTACCGGAACCGCATCATCGACCAGTATATTACCTATAAGCCTTTCTTTCTGGAAGAGGGTGAAAAAGTGAAGCATCACCTGCCCGAGCACATCACCTTTACCCTGCACGACCGTCGCACTTCAGGCGAAACAGCAGAGGGTGGAGAAGTGAGCAGCGAACTGAGAGGGCAGCGGAGCAAACTGAAACTCCGGCTGCAATGCAATTATGATGTGAGCGAGAAGAAGGCTGAGCAGTTGAGCGGCTATCTCAGGTTAGATATGATTGGCGACCTGGAGGACTTCTTCCAGCGAAAGGATTATTACATAGCCAACTGCAGGCGTTCGAACAGGAAGATGAACACGGGTGGCTATATGACCACAGCCATGGTAGGTTTCTTTAAGGATCATGGTGTAGAAGGATTGTAAAAAATATAAAGCTTATGAATTATCCCCAACGTATGTACAGCAAGACCGAGCTAGGTCTGCTCTACTTTCCCGACACAACCGACGGGGCGACAGCGCGCCGTCATATCATGGACTGGATCAAGCGTTGCGAGCCTCTCTGGAACGAGCTGCAGCGCCTAGGCTACCAGAATCGTAGCCAGTATTTCCCTCCCCGCCAGGTATCCACCATCTTCGAATATCTGGGCGAGCCGGGGGCATAAAGAGAATGTTGAAAAGGTAAAAGGGTAAAAAGGTAAAAAGAGCCTAGCGGAATGTTAAGCTAGGGTGCTCTTTTTACCTTTTTTTAGGGGACCAGCGATGGAATCGCTGGGGACGGGGGCGCGAAGGGGATAAGGCTCTTTTTACCTTTTTACCTTTTTACTTTTTTACCTTTAAAAGCCTTTTACCTTTTAAAGATAGTTTATTTCAATAACTTTTTGTATTCCTTGTCAAATCCTTGAGGATGACGTCCGATGAAAAGAACATTGAGTAAGCAGTTGGCTGCCAGTTCTACATCATTGAGATCAGCGCCTTTGCCTTTTTTGACTTCCTTTCCCAGGCATACATCCCATGTGGACTGGAAACAGCTATCATTTGCTCCAACAAACATATCATTTGAGTCAGGATCTTCCATCAGTTCAAACTTGATAACCTTTTTGGATGTGATAGGTTGGATATTGCAAAGCATATCGAATGCTTTTTCAAATATATCGCGATGCAACTGTGCATTTGGAAACATCACATTGACTGTTGGAAATATCTCTTCAAATTCAAACGACTGCAATAGCTGGTAGAGTTTCATATGCTTATACCTTATTATATATATAACATTCAGTTTATCAACTCTCGTTGTGAAGACTAGAACTTAGCCATCTTGATAGCATCTATAGCACACTCATCACCCTTGTTACCCAACTTGCCGCCGCTACGATCCTTAGCTTGCTGCAGATCGTTGGTAGTCAAGAGACCATAGATAACAGGTATTTCCTGAGTAGCATTCAGACGGGCAATTCCGTAGGTAACACCCTCGCAGATGTAATCGAAGTGAGGAGTTTCACCACGTATCACGCTACCTAAAATGATGACTGCATCATAGCCGCCATTCAAAACCATTTGATGGGCTCCGTAGATAAGTTCAAAGCTGCCTGGAACAGTTTTCACATGGATATTCTCAGTGAGAGCTCCATGTTTTTCGAGTGTTTTTACTGCTCCGTCGAGCAAAGCGCCCGTTATCTCAGGATTCCATTCTGCTACAACGATACCAAAGCACATGTTACTGGCGTCTGGTATTTTAGTAAAGTCGTATTCAGATAAATTATGAAGTGCTGTTGCCATATTGATTTCGAATTGTTATCAGTACAGATTAGTTAGAAGCGCGCTCGATGTACTTGTCGATTTCGCCACTCTGTACGAGCATAGCGTTAACATACTTCTTCTTAGCATCCTGATAAAGCTTCAAAGCTTCATCTTTCTTACCCTGGCTTTCGAGAATCTCGCCTGCCTTGATAATGAATACAGGAGAAAGACTGTTGTTTGTACCTTCGTCGGCCTTGCTGTCAGCCATAGAAGCAGCCTTCTTGAAAGCATCTACAGCCTTGTCGAGCTGGTTGAGATGTGCATAAGCATCACCTAAGGCAGCTTCAGCAGCAGGACTGATCATCTGGTCGTCTTCTGAAGAGAAAGATTCCAGACTCTTCTGAGCTTCTGCCCATTTGCCGAGGTTTGCATAGCAAAGACCAGCATAGAGGTTTGCCAGGTTACCTGCATCTGTGCTGCTGTATTCGTCAGCAATCTTAGTAAAACCTACATAGCCTGCGCCATCACCCTTCAATGCCTGCTCATACATCTGGTTAGCAAAGTAGGTCTGACCCTTAGCAAGCATAGTGCTAGCCTTGTCCTCACGAGGACCTGAGATCTGAGATACATAACCGAATACACCTGCAATGATAACAATGATAGCTACTACTGCAATGATAATTGCCTTCTTGTACTTCAAGAAGAAGGCCTCACGAATGTTTAGGCTCTCTGTTTCCTGAGCCTGTACGTTGTTGTTTGCCATTTTTATTTTGCTTTTTTTATTATTCTATACTTTTTAGTTTCTGGCTTTGGGGCAATCTGTTCAATAGAAAGTTAGCTTTCAAATTGTGGAATGCCGCTAAACTTCTGCAAATTTACTCAATTTTATTCAATTATTGAAATTTCTAGCCTATTTTTTTTGTTTTTTCCTCTTTTTCTGCTAACTTTGCACTATAAAAGCAGAAAAGAGACTATGATTTTAAAGAATATTTCCATTATTAACTTTAAAAATATAAAGAGCGCCAATCTGGAGTTGTCGCCCAAAATCAATTGTCTGATAGGACATAATGGCATGGGAAAGACTAATTTCCTTGATGCCATCTACTATCTCTCTTTCTGTAGGAGTGCCTATAATTCTATCGATTCCCAGATTATTACTCATGATGAGCCTTTCTTTATGCTGGAGGGAAATTATGATAATGATAAGGGGGAGATAGAGAATGTTTACTGTGGCATGAAACGGGGTACCAAGAAGCATTTCAAGAGAAACAAGAAGGAGTATAAGCGTCTTTCGCAGCATATTGGGCTTATCCCTCTGATTCTGGTTTCTCCTTCTGATGTTTCTCTGATAGAAGGAGGAAGTGAAGAGCGCAGAAAACTGATGGATGTGGTCATCTCTCAGTATGATTACTCTTATATAGAGGCTTTGTCCAACTATAATAAGGCTTTGCAACAGAGAAATGCTTTGCTGAAAATGGAGGAGGAGCCTGATATTACGCTGCTGGAACTTTGGGAGCAGCAGATGGCGAGTAATGGTGAATTGCTGTACCGGAAACGGCAGGCTTTCGTTGACGAACTGGTTCCGCTGTTTCAGCAGATTTATCAGCAGATTTCGGGTGATAAGGAGCAGGTCCGTCTTCACTATGTTTCTCATTGTCAGAGAGGTCCTTTGCTGGATGTTATCCAGCGCGACCGGTTTAAGGATCGTGCTGTAGGGTATTCTCTGCATGGTGTTCACCGTGATGATCTGGAGTTTTTGCTGGGTGATTATCCGATGAAGAGAGAGGGAAGTCAGGGGCAGAACAAAACTTTCGTGATTGCCCTGAAACTGGCTCAATTTACTTTCCTGCAGCGCACGAGTTCCAATACGCTTCCTTTGCTCCTCTTAGATGATATTTTCGATAAGTTGGATGCTCAGCGGGTTGAGGCTATTGTGAAACTGGTTGCCGGTGACCATTTCGGACAGATCTTTATTACGGATACGAACCGTGATCATTTGGATAAGATTCTCCAGAACATGCAGGGAGATCATACGATATTCTATGTAGAGAATGGGGAAATAATAAAGTAAGAATATGTTTAAAAGAAAAGTTAAGTCAATAGCAGAACTCTTGCCCGAATTTCTGAGAAAGGAAGGGTTGGAGACTCCTTTGCAGCAGAAACGCCTGATCATGAGTTGGGATTCTGTGGTAGGGGAAAATATTGCTGCATATTGTGGTGATAAGTTTATCAAGAACCAGACTCTCTATGTAAAGATAGAGAATGCTGCATTGAGGGCTGACCTCACGATGAGCCGTGCTACCCTTGTTCGCCGTTTGAATGAACAGGTTGGTGCACAGGTTATTGCAGATATACGCTTTTATTAATATTCCCCGCTCTATATGCTATATGATTTCGTCCATGCATATATCTGTAGGGGTAACAGGAAGGAGTCCTTCCTCTGTTATCTTCTGGAAGTCGAAACAGATTCCTATTTTGTATGCATGTGGAATCTGGGCAAGAAATCTGTCGTAATAGCCTTTTCCTCTTCCTAACCGGTTGCCTTTCATATCGAAACTCATACCTGGGATTACGGCAAGTTCTATCTCAGGATATTTCTCTTCCGGATAAATCTTGCCTTTCGGTTCAAGTATATGATAGGCTCCTTCCTTCAGGTCTTGAACTCCGGAATATTCTCTCAGTTCCATATTCGTATCGTCCAGCACAACGGGCAGTATCACCCGTTTTCCCCTGGAAACAAGCTGGTCTATATAATGATGGGTGTCCACTTCATCAGGAAGCGAATAGTACATCAGTATGGTTTGGGCATTCTGAAGATGCGGGTTGGAATCTAAACGTGATAATACAGAAAGCGACAGTTCCTCAAGTTGTCTTGAGGAATACTGTCGCTTTCTGTCTTTTATGATTTTTCTTAATTCTTTCTTGTCCATGCCTTAAGCATTTGCTATCATACAATTATTATGGTGTAAGGAATAATAGTTGTAGGGCGTATTCGCCATAGCTATCTTTTCTTTCTTCGCAGCGCGTTTTTTGGCTGGCTCTGGTTTCTTTGGAAATGCTGCATGATTCTCAAATACATCCAGCGTCTTTTTGATGACTGGATCATCAAGATTGATGTACTGGGTCCATGCCTGCTCGTCCAACATATTGTAGATGATACGGCTGTCGATGACACGGTCTAATAGTTTGTGTGACTTCTTGATTAAAAGATTTCTACGTTTCAAACCACGTTTATCAGCATAGCTGGCAAACTTTTCAACCATGTCCTGACTGTCAAGATAATCGGCAAGTTCCATCATCTCCTTGAAGTTGTTCAACTTCGGACGGTTATCGTCTGTATAAGTGAAGGCAAACTGCAAGATGAGACCACTCATACTAGCCTCCTTGAAATAGGATGTCATGCCGAGCGTATCTTCAGGAACAAAGATGTCTGGGGTGATACCACCTCCGCCATAGACAATACGGCCGTTACCTGTATGATAAGCTGGTCCTGTATGCTTGATGCTATCCTGTGAGAAGAACTCTCCGTGCTGGTATCTGTCAAGCAAGTCTTGCTCATAATCCTTGTCATCGCCCAGCGTATATGGCTTCTGGATGCATCTTCCAGAAGGAGTATAGTAGCGCGCAATGGTCAGACGGATGAGGCTGTGGTCAGGGAATTCTATCTGTTGCTGAACCAGTCCCTTACCAAACGAGCGTCGTCCGATGATGGTAGCACGGTCATTATCCTGCATGGCACCCGCAAAGATTTCTGCAGATGATGCAGAACCTTCATTGATGAGAACTACCATCGGAATCTTCTGGTAGGCACCCTTACCGTCACTCGTATAGTTATGTCTAGGCGATTTGCGTCCCTGTGTGTAAACGATGAGCTTCTTGTCTGGCAAGAATTCGTTTGCCATGTTTACTGCAGCCGTCAGGTAACCACCTGAGTTATCCCGAAGGTCAATACAGAGGTTGGTGAATCCCTGCTGTGAGAGTTTGGCAAGGGCAATCAGCATTTCCGGATAGGTGTTCTCGCCAAAGTTCTTGATACGGATATAGCCAGTTTTGTCGTTAAGCATGTAAGCTGCTGTAACACTCTTTGTCGGTATTTCACCTCGGGTTACGTTAAAGGTCTGAACCTTCTTGCTTCCATATCGTATAACTCCGATTTTCACCTTGGTATCCTTTGGACCCTTCAGGCGATGCATAGCCTCCTGATTGGTTACAATCTTGCCGACAAAAGGCTTGCCGTCTACGGCTACAATCTTATCTCCTGCCAAAAGTCCGGCTTTCTCGGCAGGACCATTCTGTATCACATTCTGTATATGTATTGTATCTTGGCGGATGACAAACTCTACGCCTACACCCGAGAACGAGCCTTTCAGATCGTCGGTGGCCTGAGCTGCGTCTTTAGCACTGATATATACGGAATGTGGATCCAGTTCCGCTAAAATCTGTGGAATTGCCTTATCTACCAGCGAGTCGATGTTCACGGGATCTACATATTGGTCATCAATAAGATGGAGCAGGTTGTTCAGACGGTTGCTTCCACTATTGATAACGTTGAGGCGATTTCCAGAGAAATGGTTGGAAAAGAATGTTCCGATGATAATGCCTATCACAACACAGAATGCCATGATGAATGGCATAAAGCGGTTGGTCTTATTCTTACTCATGTTCATAACAATTCTCTTTTTACTAACGTTTTATCTATCTTATCTCTAATCTTCTACAGAAGATGTCTTTTCATCAGGATTGAGGTATTCTACCTTGATTCCTGCTCGTTGCATCAGTTTGATACCATCGTCCAGACGGTATTTCTCTGCATATACAACACGCTTGATGCCCGACTGTATGATCAGTTTGGCACATTCTATACATGGAGAGGCGGTGACGTAAAGCGTACTTCCCTCACTGTTATTGCTGCTGCGAGCCAGTTTCGTAATAGCATTAGCCTCCGCATGGAGAACGTATGGCTTGGTTACGTTGTTATCCTCACAGACATTTTCAAATCCGCTCGGTGTACCGTTGTAGCCATCACTGATAATCATTTTATCTTTTACAACCAGTGCACCTACCTGTCGGCGTTTGCAATAGCTGTTTTCAGCCCATATACGTGCCATTCGCAAATAGCGAAGGTCGAGCTTAGTTTGTTTGGAAAGTTCGTTTGCCATCCTCTTATTTTTTATGTTGTACCTTGATTTCGTTACGTTCCAGCAGTGCATCGATGGTTGGCTCTTGTCCACGGAACCGTTTGTAGAGAACCATAGGATGCTCTGTTCCACCCTTAGAGAGTACGTTGTCACGGAAACTTTGAGCAGTCTTCTGGTCGAAGATTCCATTCTTCTTGAATACACTGAAAGCATCAGCATCCAATACTTCTGCCCATTTGTAGCTATAGTATCCTGCGGCATAACCTCCTGCCATGATGTGGGAGAACTGTACGGTCATACAGGTTTCCTGCAACTGTGGCAATATCATCGCCTTTTTCCAGGCTTCCCTTTCATAAGGCATGATGTCGGCAGTAAATTCTTTCTCTTGGGTGTAGTATGCCATGTCAAGCAATCCGAAACTTACCTGGCGCAAGCAACCGTAGGCTGCCATGAAGTTGCGACTCTTCATGATGCGCTCTATGAGTTCATCTGGCAATGGTTCACCTGTCTGATAGTGGAAGGCAAATGTACGGAGAAAATCTTTCTCTATTGCATAATTCTCCATAAACTGTGATGGCAATTCTACGAAGTCCCACCATACGTTGGTTCCCGAAAGACTCTCGAAGCGGGTATTGGCAAACATGCCGTGAAGACTGTGACCAAACTCATGGAGGAAGGTTTCTACTTCTCCTAATGTCAAGAGAGCAGGTTTTTCCTCTGTTGGCTTGGTAAAGTTCATTACCACACTTACGTGAGGACGTATGTTTTTGCCCTTATGGTCTATCCACTGTCCCTGGAACTCTGTCATCCAGGCACCTCCTTGCTTGCCCTTGCGAGGGAAGAAGTCGGCATAGAATACTGCCAGATAGCTGCCGTCTTTATCAAATACCTCGTATGCTTTGACGTCTGGGTGGTATACCGGTATCTCTTTGTTCTCCTTAAAGGTGATGCCATACAGCTTGTTGGCGAGGCCAAACACACCGTCTATCACTTTGTCCAGCTGGAAATAAGGGCGAAGCATTTCTGCATCGAGATTATATTTCTCCATCTGGAGTTTATGAGAATAGAAACCGAAATCCCATGGTTTCATTTCGAAATCTTTACCCTCCAGCTTCTTGGCAAGGGCTTCCACTTCTTTCACTTCCTTTTCTGCCGTTGGCTTATAAGCCTCTATCAGGTCGTTGAGAAGTTTATATACATTTTCTGTATTGCTTGCCATACGGTGGCGAAGAACATAGTCGGCATAGGTTTCGAAACCGAGCAACTGGGCGAGTTCTCTGCGCAGGTTTACCAGTCGTTTGCAGATTTCCAGGTTGTTCTGCTCGTTATCATGGGTACATACCGTATTGCGTGCCATATACATCTGTTTGCGGAGCTCACGCTGGGTAGAGTAGGTCATAAATGGAGAATAGCTTGGATAATCGAGTGTAAAGATCCAGCCTTCTTTTTCCTGCTCTTTGGCGGTATGCGCAGCGGCAGCTTTCGCTGTTTCTGGAAGTCCGTCGAGCTGAGCTTCGTCTGTGATATGGAGTGTAAATGCCTTGTTTTCTTTTAAGAGATTCTGTGAGAACTGCAGAGTGAGCATACTGGCTTCTTCTGTAAGTTTGCGAAGTTTCTCTTTACCTTCTTCATCTAAAAGTGCACCGCTGCGTACGAATCCGTCATAGCTGGTGTCCAGAAGCATTTTCTCTTCTGGTGTCAGTTCTCTGTTTGGATGATCGTGAACGAACTTGATGCGCTCAAAGAGTTTCTTGTTCAGCGTGATGTCATTTGCGTGCTTGGTGAGAATCGGACTCATCTTCTGCGCAATCTCTTCCATCTCATCGCAGGTTTCAGCACTCATCATGCAAGAGAATACGTTAGATACACGGCTCAAGAGGTCGTAATAGTGTTCGCCCTTATCGGGATCAACTCTTGCAATGGTATTCTCAAAGGTTGGTTCTGCCGGATCGTTTACAACCTTGTCTGTAGCCTCGTCATCACGGCGGATTCCCTCCATGAATGCTGGCTCATAATCTTCGAGACGGATTCGTTCGAATGGTACTGTATCGTGCGGTGTATTGTAAGGCACGAAGAATGGGTTGGTTCTATTCTGTATTGTATTGTCTTGCATATTGTTACTTTTTAGCTGCAAAGTTAGCAAAAAAATGCTTTATTGCCTTGATAATAAACGTTTTTAACTTATATTTATCGGTCGTTATACTTTCTTTAGCGTTTGATGAGATTTTCCAGTGCAGGGATATAGATTCTGCCTCGTTCTAGCTGGATAAGTCCTTCTGACTGTAATTCGTTGAGGGCTTTGGATACATAGATGCGCTTTACATTCATCTCTTCTGCCAAACGGGTCATCTTGATATGAAAGATTTTCTCGCCTGCCGGGCGGACGCTGTGACTCTCGAAGAAACGGATCAGACGCTCACTCAGAGTCTTGGCAGGAACTCTGAACAGTCTGCGGTTGTTCTTCTGGGATTGGGTGCAGACCAGGTTCAGAAGATTGATGCGGAATATTTCATATTCATCGGATAACTTCATGATCTCTTGCTTGCTGACTGACATGATGCTGCAGTTGTTCTTTGCCACATAAGTGTGAGTGAAGCGCTGGGTAAGACCGAAAAGTCGCTCCAGCTGGAATGATTCCGGTGCCGAAATGTCTTCTTCTACCTGATAGCCGTAGTCATCTGCCTGGGTTATCACCTTAATATCTCCACTGATTAAATAATATAGACGTGTACAACTGGTGCCTTCTTCAACTATAGTTTCACCCGCTTCCAGTTTTTGAAAGTCAAAACGGGTTTTACCAGCTACATTTTGGAAGTCATAGCAAGTCATTCCCAGGAATAATGGGAGTGATAATAAACTGTCGTATAGTCTATTGGTTGACATGTAAGTTTATTTATTTAATATCTTGTTTTTGAGAGATGGTGAATACCATATCTTGTTTTGTCCTTTCTCGTCAGCATAGATGAGATATGCACAGAGGTCCGGATGCTTTTTCAGAATCTGTTTTGCGCCCTCCATTCCCATTACCATAAACGAGGTAGCATAGGCATCGGCTGTAGCACAGTTCTTGGCTAAAACCGTTGCAGATAAGATGTTATGCTGTACAGGATAGCCTGTTTTGGGGTCTATGGTATGTGCATACTTCTTGCCGTTTTTATAATAGAAGTTTCTGTAGTTACCACTCGTAGCCATGGCTATGTCGGTAATATCAAGTACATCCTGAATTTCCTGACTCGTATTGGTAGAATCGTCAGTTGGCTTGTTGATACCAATATGCCAAGGCACTTGTTTTTCGCTAACACCGTTTACTACGATTTCTCCACCAATCTCAACCATAAAGTTGCTGATACCTTTCTTTTTCAGGAATCTGGCAACAATGTCGCTGCCATATCCTTTGGCGATAGCAGAACAGTCAAGCATGATCTTAGGATTTTGCTTGATGATGCGTCCCTTTTCCAAGGCTATTTTCTCATAACCAACCAGCGTTTTGATACTGTCTATCTTGGCTTTCGTAGGAGGTACCCCCTGCTTGAATCCAAAGCCCCAGAGGTTTACCATTGGGGCAACCGTGATATCAAAGGCTCCATTGGTTTCTTTTGAGATGCTTTCTGCCATGCGGAATACTTCGGTAAACATTTCGTCTACCTCAATATCTTTACCTTGGTTTACCTGTGTGATGACAGAGGTCTTATTGAAAGGAGACAAGGATTGGTCTACCTTCTTGAGTTCTGTTTCTATCTCTTGCTGGTAGTTGGTATCACTCTGATAGGTAATGTGATAGATGGTGCCAAAGATAAAGCCGGTATCTTTCTGATAGGGCGTATTATGCTGCTGACGTATGATAACGATGGTACCAATGATAAGTATCAACAGAAATGGAATTTGCCAGATAAGTTTCTTTTTTTTCATTCTTTACACATTATGAAGTCTTTAAATCTCTAGGGTTACATTGAATGTTCCGCCAAGGCGTGAACCTCCCTGTTTACCGTAGCCTGGCACATACCAGGTGTTGCCTAATTCTCCATCGTTCTTGAAGAGGCGGCGTTTGTATCTGAAACTCCAGCCCATACGGACGGGACCCCAGATTTTGGCATCAATACCTATTACGCCTTCCAGCCAATGATAGTTGCAGGAAATGCCGTTACCTCCATAGGGCGTTTCGCCGCCCCATACCGGGTCTGAAACGGGTGGGGCGCTCAGGTCATATTCATAATAGGTGCAGGCATAACGGAAACCGCCAAACAGACGGTAGTCGTCGTGTTTGTTCTTCAGAAGATTCCAGTCTACACCTAATCTGAAATAGGGAGCGCTGGTCTTGTAGGTGATTTGAGTTGCCTCATCGCTGGCATCTGCCTTTCCATAACCCAATTCGAAAACAGGATAATACTTGTCTTTCAGATTGATACGGAGAGATGCTTCGTACTGCCCATAGTCGCTAACCATCAACTGTACGGGACCTATCAGGTCAACTCCCACAGCCATACCTCTAAAAAAAGGAATGGTATCAGGCTGCTGCTCTATGATCTTCTTCTTGCTTTGGGCCTGACAGGGGAGAACAGCAAATAGGGATAGCATACTAGTTGCGGCTGCCAAAATATATGTAGAAATGTGCTTTGGATGCATCATAATTTACCTCTTTTTGATTGATGACTATTGAGTCAATATAATTGTGAGTAGTCTTAACATCGGTTATCGTATGGAAGAACGATGGACTGCAGTCTACCGACTCAAAATGAGAGCGGTTTTCCTTTGATACAGTCACGGTGTCCTTGAATACTTGCTTCGATAGGGTATGTATCTCGAAAAACAATACGTCTTCATCCAGGCTGTAACTCATAGGCAGACTGAAACTGTCTACGTTTACATCCTTATTGATCAGCACACTATCTGTTCCTGCTATCTTTTTCGTAGAAATCGTTAGCGTGTCTTTTAGCGTCTTATTGTCGCCCATCAACTTGTATTTGGTATATACCGTATTGTTGAGTGGGCAGTCGAGAGATGTACATCCCATCATGGCCAGAACCATGAAAACGACGAAAGGTATTATTTTCCGCATCTTATTTCTTTTTCTATTTGATAATCGTTACGGTTTGGGTTCTGGCGGCTGATAAGGTCGCCCAGGAATCCGGCAAGGAACAGCTGGCTACCCAAAACCATTGCTACTAGAGCAATGAAGAAGTAAGGTGAATCGGTAATGAGATGTCCGTAGATGCCGTTGTGCAGGTCGATGGCCTTGTCTATACCTAAGCCGATGAGCGATAGGAAGGCTATGAAGAATACGACGCTACCCAGGAAGCCGAATACGTGCATTGGCTTTTTGCCAAAATTGCTCAGGAACCAGAGTGTCATCAGGTCAAGATAACCATTTACAAAGCGGTTCCATCCCATAAACTTTGATTTGCCGAACTTTCTTGCCTGATGATGAACAGGCTTTTCGCCTATCTTGGCAAAACCTGCATTCTTGGCTAGATATGGGATGTAACGATGCATCTCACCATATACCTCGATATTCTTAACTACGTCGAGGCGATAAGCTTTCAGACCGCAGTTGAAGTCGTGCAGATTGTGTATGCCGCTTACTTTGCGTGCAGTAGCATTGAAGAGTTTGGTAGGGATGGTCTTGCTCAGAGGATCTCCTTCTTTACGGTTCTGCTTGTAACCTGACACGAGGTCGTATCCCTCTTTCTTAATCATCTGGTAGAGTCCCGGAATCTCGTCTGGAGAATCCTGTAGATCGGCATCCATGGTGATGACAACATCGCCCTGCGCTTCTTTGAAACCACAGAAGAGTGCTGGGCTCTTTCCATAGTTTCTGCGGAATTTGATACCCTTTACTTGCTCGTTCTTCTCAGCAAGTTCTTCTATGACGTTCCATGAACGGTCGGTAGAACCGTCGTTCACAAAGATGACTTCATAAGTAAAATCGTTTGAGTCCATTACTCGCTTTATCCAGGCGAAGAGCTCTGGTAACGACTCTTCCTCATTGAAAAGAGGAATTATTACTGAAATATCCATTATCTTGTATTTATCTGTTTGTTTCTTATTTATTGTTATTTTGTATGCTGTTGTTTGTTCTTCTTTGCCATTACAGCAGCAATAATCGGACTGAGTACAGCACCTGCTACCAGGTCGGTAATCATAAACATGGAAGCCCAGGCTATCGGTTTCATCATACTGACAGCATCAAGAAGGGCTTTAGATTCCCCTGCAGTTAACTGATACGCTTGTGCTACAATCTGATAGTTGGTTTGCAGTTGGTTCATGAATAGACCCGTATCCATAAAACGGAACCAAAGATATTGCACAAGGGTAAGCAGAAGGGTTGCATTGAAGAATGTCTGGATGCAATAGTAGAATGCATGACGGAAAGAGATATGTCCGTCTCTTGCATAGTCACGGAATGCCTTCAGTCGCTTGGCCACAACAAATGGGGTTGCTATGATGAGAATGTTGGAAATGAATCCCAGCATCCGGTATTGCGGGTCTACTGCCAGCATGGTACATACGAAACTGACAATCCAGACAGCTCCGAGGATGGCACCATCTTGCCGGGCGAATGCTTTGGTTTGTCTTATCTTGCCTGTGTCGATGATAATCGTTTTAACCTTATGCATTTGCTGGCTTGTTTTCTTTTCTTCCTGATTCTCGTTATTTTCTGTATTCATTGTTTTTATTGTATTTCTACGGATGTAACATATCAATTTGCAAAAATACAACTTTTTTATTATATAAGGTGTAAAGGGTGGAAATATTTATATATAATTAAAGATAAATCCTCGTGAAATAGAGGTTTCAACTGTAATGTTATGCAATATAGAAGTAAAATGTATGTAAATAAAAAAAGGAACCTTCTAAAAGAAGATTCCTTTTTGAGCCTCTTGTCGGATTCGAACCAACGACCCCGAGATTACAAATCACGTGCTCTGGCCAACTGAGCTAAAGAGGCGGGTGGACAAGCGATTCATATCGCACCGCTACAACCAAGTACCCTTGCTATGTTCCCATCCTGGGGGATTCCGAGGGAGCTGGTCGTATGAGACTTGTCCGTCTCAATTTTTAAGCGGGTGCAAAGGTACGGTTTTTCTTTGAACCCGCCAAATGTTTTGCCGAAAAACTTCAGTTGTTTAACGTTTGTTTGCTAAAAATCAACTACCGTAATGCCTGATCCGCCAAATTGTACGTGTTCATCTGCATAATGGGTCACATTAGGCACACTACTCAGATATTGGCGAATGAGCTGTCTTAGGATACCATTTCCCTTTCCGTGAAGGATTCTGACTCTTGGCATTCCTACCAGGATAGCATCATCGATGAAGTATTGTACCGCATTAAGTGCTTCATCGCCTCGCATTCCGCGAACGTCCAGATCCTGGTGAAAGTTGGATTTATGTGAGTCAATGGTCTTTCTGGTTTCCTTACTGATACCGTATGAAGCCAGATTTTCCTTGCGCTCTTCTGTCTTGTCTGCATTTTCAACAGGAGTTGTGGCATGCTCCAGACGGTTCAGGCGCATCTTGGTTCTCATTCCTCCAAATACGGCAGTTGCTGTATCTCCAGTAATGTTTTCTATCTTTCCGACAGTAGTCAGTCCCTTGATGCGCACCGTATCGCCAATCTGAATATCACGTTTGCTATCTGCTTGAGTCTTGTTCTGTGCATTCCTCAGTGCTGCTGCTGCCTTTTCCTGATTCTCTTTCTTTTCAGCCTGGCGCTTGGCATGGCGCTCTTTGCGTTGTTGAATCTGGGCTATCTTGCGGGCAATTTTGTCATCGGTCTCCTTGGTATCAATTTCTTGAACCTCTTGCTTGAAGGTATCAAGTTCCTGACGGATACGGCGGGTTTCTTCTTTTTCAGCCTGGCTTTCTTTGATTTCCCGGATGGCGTTTTCTATTCTCTTGTTACTTTCTTTCAGAAGTTCTGCGGCTTCTTCTTTTGCCTTTTTGAGAATTGCCTTTCTGCTTCGCTCAATATCCTCTATGTCGTTTTCGTACTTGGAGATTGTTTTCTCCATGTCTTTTTCACGCTGATGGATATTCTGGCGTTTGTTTTCCCAATATCGCTTGTCACGAACTATATCCTGAAGATACTTGTCGCTTTGAATGTATTCAGAACCAACGATATCTGATGCTTCCTTGATTACTTCTTCGGGTAATCCTATCTTTCTTGCAATTTCGATAGCGAAAGAAGAACCTGGTCTGCCGATAGCTAATTGGAAGAGGGCTTTCATCTCATGGCGGTCGTAGAGCATGGCGCCGTTAACCACTCCTTCATGGCTGTCGGCAAAATGCTTCAGGTTCTGATAGTGGGTGGTAATCACACCATAAGCTTGCTGCTTGCAGAACTTGTCGAGTACAGCTTCAGCGATAGCACCTCCTATGCCTGGCTCTGTACCTGTACCAAACTCATCTATCAGAATGATGGTCTCGCCATTGGCTGCCTTCATCATATTCTTCATGTTCAGAAGATGAGATGAGTAGGTACTCAAGTCGTTCTCTAAACTCTGTTCGTCACCGATATCAATCATGATGTTTTGGAAAACACCTGTCTTTGAACGCTCACTTACAGGGATGCTCAAACCGCATTGCAGCATATACTGTAATAATCCGACGGTTTTCAGACAGACAGATTTGCCGCCTGCATTTGGACCGGAGATGATGAGAATGCGCTTGTCCTGTGTAAGCATGATATCCAACGGAACTACTTTCTCGTTTTTTTTCTGTAGAGATAGCTGCAATAATGGGTGTATCGCACGGGTCCAGTCTATGTGTGGATGGTCTTCTACCTCGGGTTCTATGGCTTTGAAGATTTCTGCCAGTTTTTGCTTGGCTTGTATCAGGTCAATGATGGCAAGGAAACGGTAACTGTCCAGAATTTCCTTGGAGTATGGGCGTACCTTGTTGGTAAAGTCGGTGAGGATGCGAATGATTTCCTTTCTCTCTTCACCCTCCAGTTCACGTACACGGTTGTTTGCCTCTACCACCTCGGTTGGTTCTATAAAGACAGTTTTACCTGTGGCACTCTCATCGTGTACGATACCTTTGATTTTACGCTTCAGAGTAGGGATGACGGGAATAACCAGTCTGCCGTCACGAAGGGTAGGGGTAACATCTTTTTCTACGATGCCTTCACTTTGTGCCGAGCGCAATATACTATATAAGGTACGTGAGATGCTGCCCTCTGTCTTTGCCAGTTCTCTGCGAATCTGAAGAAGTTCAGGGGTTGCATTATCTCTTATCTTGCCGAATTTGTCAAGTATCTGGTCGATGCGCTGAATCAGTTGTGGAAAAGTAACTACATCTTGCGAAAGGCGATGTAGGGCTGGGTAGGGATACTTTTTCTCTCTTTTCCATCCGTCTTCCGGCTCGTCATCGTCATCGCTGTGATTCAGTATTTTCACCATATCGGCTATGGTAGACAGTGAACGTCGCAAGTCAAACAGTTCGTCCTCTTCCAGGTGACTGTTTTCTACGCGGATACGGAGGATACTCTCCCTTACGTCATAGAAATATTGTAGGGGAAAGTCTTCTACTTCCTCCATCAGTCTGCGGAACTCACGCACCTGCATGAGCCATTCGTTAACTTGTTCTGCATCGCTACTGAATGTCATCTTGTCTACCTGTTCCTTTCCGAGTGGAGAGAGGCATCTTTCGCGCAGCATCTTGCGGATTTCATTGAATCCTATCTTATTTTCAAAATTATCTGGATATATCATGGGTGCAAAGGTAGTGCAAATCGAAGACAATACAAAATAAAAAAGCATTTTTTTATTTTTATTGTTGAGATTCGACCTGTCTTATTAGAAAGTAGTGTATTTCCCTCTACCAAATGTTTGAACTGTTAAGCGTATTCTTGGTATTTCCGGGGGCAAGTTTCTGCTTAATTAAGGCAAGATATTCCGTCCATTTTGCATCAGTTCTTCTGTTCCAGATGTCACCTAAGAATGCAGCTCCGCCAAAGTTCCATGCTTTCAACTGTGGAATATATTCAGGGGTGACACCTCCCAATGCAACTACTCGCTCATTGATGATTCCATTGATGCCTGCTTCCTCTAAGTCTTTGTTAGAGAAGGAATGTTTGTAGCCTTTCTTTGAAATGCTGTCAAAGATTGGACTGAGGAAAACATAATGGCAGGCAGGTTTGAGAATCGCGCTCTTTTCGTCTTTACTCTTTGGTGATATAGGCTGGAGAGCTTGTTCTACTTCCTTAAAACTATGGCAGGATTGTGAGATGCTTCCTTGAAAGCCTTCTGGAATCTCGTGGTTTCTTCTGTTAAGATGAATACCATGAAGATGAAATTCCTGACAAAGTTCGAAGTGATCGTGTACTACGATCTTTTTATGCCATTTCTTGTCGATTTCCTGTATCAGTCGCTTACACTCCTCTATATTTGATTCTGGTTTGCGCAGGTGTAGCAGGTCTATACCTGCTTTAAAGAGTTGGTTGATATAGGTTGATTCATTCTCTATAAAATCGGGCAGAGTGATTACTATCCATTTCATATTCGTTGTGATTTTATTTGTTTATATAAAGGCGTTGGCTGTTATTTGATAAACAGTGCCTTGGGTTCATAGAAATGATTCACCGGACCATGACCTTTTCCTATCTGTACATCTTTTCCTGCCAGAATTGCGCCTGAAAGATAGGTTTTTGCCATGGCGATAGCTGTATTCATATCCATTTCTCTTGCCAGATAAGAAGTGATGGCTGAGGATAGGGTACAACCTGTACCGTGGGTATTGCGTGTGTTTACGCTAAGGCCTCGATAACTGGTAATAGGTTTTCCGTCTTCGAAGAGGTAATCAATCTTTTCTGCTCCCTGGAAATGGCCGCCTTTGATGAGTACATATTTACAGCCTAACTTACTGATGGCTAAAGCTGCGTTCTGGATGTCTTCCTTATTCTGTATCTTCATTCCTGCCAGTATCTCTGCTTCCGGGATGTTAGGTGTTAGCAGGGTAGCTAATGGTAATAACTCCTGTATGAAAATGCTGAGAGCATCCTCCTGCATGAGTCTGCAACCACTGGTGGAAACCATCACTGGGTCAATGATGAGATGCTGGTATTTTCCTTGGTATCTTTTCAGAGTTTCTGCAATTGCTTGGATGGTGGTACGGTCGTTCACCATACCTACTTTGATGGCATCTGGGTGGATGTCGTCCATCACAGCTTCTATCTGTCCCTTTACGATTTCGGGGTTGATGTCTTGGATGGCATAAACTCCCAGGGTGTTCTGTACGGTGATGGCTGTAATGGCCGATGCGGCATATACGCCTAGTGCTGACATTGTCTTGATGTCAGCTTGTACGCCGGCTCCTCCGCAACTGTCTGAGCCAGCTATTGTCATTGCTGTATAATATTTCATAATTCCTATTAACTTCTTGCTTTTCCTCTAAAACTGTTTCTTACCAGGGCTGATTCACAGGTCTCACAGAGATGTTCTGTGGCTTGATGGTGCTTGAAACCTTCTATCATGGCTTGGGCACGGGGTGAAGCCAGAATTTCTTCCAGCGATTGTTCAAGCAGGTTCCCAAGTGCTACATCTCCGTTGTGGTCCAAACAGCAGGGTACCAATGTTCCGTCTGCCAATACGCCTATCTGTTTGAGTAGGGCTTTACAGAAAACTTCTCTTTTTTCCTCTCTGATACCTGATTTCTGATTTCCTTTTATCATTTCCTTTTCTTCGATATGGTTATCAAAGTTGGGCCATTCGAATTTCCTGTCAAACTCCAGATAGAGATTATTGGCAAGTCTGTAACCGTCAGGTCGTTCTTTCCAGGGTTTGGGAACAAATTTTTCGATGTGTTCCATTACTTCTTCATTTTCCCGGTCTTTTCCTCCTTGGTTCCAAAGTCTGAGAACTATGCAGGTTCCTTTTTCTGCTGCTTGGGTTGAAAAAGTCATCACCTCGTTCATGTAACTGGCAAGCTCTCCCTTGGCATTACTCTCGTGTGAGTGGAGCGAGAGCTGTATTTTGTGGGGAAGTGTATCAAGGAGATCCATAGCTTTGGGTAGCAGAGTGCCGTTGGATGTAAGTACGGTTTTGAAACCTTTCTCTCTTGCCATATTGATAAACTCGGGTAGAAGAGGGTGTAGTAGGGGTTCGCCCATAATGTGGAAATATAGAAAACAGACCTTCCCGCGTATCTTGTCGGTGAGCAGGTCGAATTCCTCAGCACTCAACTGTCTTTTCTTCCTTGTATGTTTTGGACAGAAGTGGCAGTTGAGATTACATGTATTAGTGATTTCTATGTAACAGCGATCTATCATTGTCATGTCTTTTCTTGCATATAGCTTACTTTTTAGCAAAGTTACATGTTTTCTTTGATATGACCAAATAATATAGCATAATTTTACATTTGAAGTCTTCTTGTAATGGATAGTGAATGAATATGAAGGAAATATACAAATACGGAAATAAAAAAGCCTTCTGAAATTTCTTTCAGAAGGCTCTTGCGGAGAGAGAGGGATTCGAACCCCCGGTACCTCTCGGTACGACGGTTTTCAAGACCGTTGTAATCGACCACTCTACCATCTCTCCATTGTTTTAGTCTGGATGACTATAGCTTGGTTTTCTTAAGCGGTTGCAAAGGTACTACTATTTTCTGGTTCCACCAAATTTTTTGCCAACTTTTTTTTGTTTTTCTTCAAAAAAATGCGTTTTGGGGCTAATAAGTGGCAAAATCGGCAAAAAATAGAGAGGTAAGGCTGAAAAAGACAATAAAAAAGGGCTACCGCCGTAGCCCCAATCTTGATAACCTTAAATCTAATACTATGAAAAACACACCGCAAAAATACAAAATATATCTATTCGTTATGTCAAAAGAATAGAAAATCTGTATTTTGAAAGGGTGCTTTAATATTTTTTAAACCTTAGAGGTAACCTTTCTGCTTAAACTCTTCCATCAGTGGCAAGGCTAAAATCTTGGCATCAGGATGTGGTGCACCGGTAGTACCTAATGCGCGAAGGTCGAAGAAATGTTTCCAGTCACTCACGAAAGCGGTATGAACCAGTTCGGTGTTGCAGTCCAATGGCAGGATGGCACGTGCTTCCTGAGGTTTGCAACCTGCCTCTATCAGTTTCATGTAGGCATATTCGGCAGCCTGATTGGCGAAAATCCAAGTTGTGAGCTTGTCCCATTCTGCAGCTCTTCCTTCTGTGATGTCAGCACACATATCTTCCATACGATAGTCGCTGGGATCCTGTGAACCGTCGAAACCTTCTGTTTCTACCCAAGTAGGCAGATTGATGGTAATCTCGTTATCAAACTTATTCTTTGAATAGTTGCAGTAACGGGTACTCTGCTCTGCCATAGAGTTGGCGCGGTGTCGGTTATATTCTCGGGTGATGGAAATCTGAGTTGTAAAATGAACGGTAATACGGAGTTCGTGCTTACCTTCTTCATAGTTGCTGAGGTATTTCAGGTCATCCATCGCCTTGTTTTCTGCCAATACACGGAGGTTGGTTGTAATGTAGTCTTTGCCGTCTATGGTATTCAGGCGTGAAAACTTGTTGTGGGTATAGATTGGTAACTCTCCATGGTTGCATACCAGATACACGGTTCCATGCTCCAGCATGGCAAAGTGTTCACTCTGCACCATACGCTCCACGAAAGGCTTGGCGGATTCCTCAGTGGTGTTATTCTCACTTTTATAACATACTCTTCCTGCTCGTTCTATCTGCTGGTAGATGCCGAGCTCGCCTGGTTTCTGTAACCAGATTTCATACGATGGTCTTTGTATTTTCATTTCTTTTTGTTTTTTGTTCTGTCTGCAAAGGTACATTATTTTGTGCATACGGCAAAATAATTCATGCCTTTTTTCGTCTTATATATAATTAAGGTGTAATAATTAGTAAATATGGAGATAAAACCAATAGCATATTTTCGTTCTCCCTTCAGTAGCAAGTTTGGCATACCCAAACAGGCTGGATTGGTAGCAGAACTGGAAGGACAGATTGTTTTTGAACCCGAATTTCGCAACCCTGATGCGCTGCGCGGTATGGAGGGATTTGATTTTCTTTGGTTGATTTGGGAATTTTCAGCCAATAGGCACAAAGCGCACAGTCCGGTTGTTCGTCCTCCTGTGTTGGGAGGCAATGAGAAAGTGGGTGTCTTTGCCACTCGAAGTCCTTTCCGTCCCAATAATATAGGTCTTTCATCGGTAAAAATTTCTCATATCGAATGGGAGACTCCTCATGGTCCTGTCATTCATGTTAAGGGAGCTGATCTTATGGACAAGACACCGATATTTGACATCAAGCCGTATGTGGTGTATGCCGATTCTCATCCTGGGGCAAGGAGCGGTTTTGTTGATGACCGCAAATGGCAGAAACTTGATGTAGAGATTTCTGAAGATGTAGACAGGCATCTGCGTCTGCAGGGATTGAATGCAGAAAAGATTGAAATATTGAAAGAGGTACTTGCCCAAGATCCCCGTCCGCATTACCAGAAAGACCCTCATAAGGTCTATGGAATGCCTTATGAGGGTCTTGATATTCATTTCACGGTTTGCGATCATACGCTTACTGTTGTCAAGTAGATTTCTTGAATGTTGAGTAGAAAATTTACTTTGCGAAACTTTCAAAACGTACGTTTTCCAACAGAATTTTGCAGGCAGCATCGATATTCTTGGCTTCCTTGGTGTAGAAGATATTGGAGTTCTTGATGGTGATATCGTGTACCATACCTTCTGCACCATGTGCTTCAATACCTGTTTCGCAACCTCGTACGTAGATATCGCTCATGTGGATATCCTGGAAGTTTGGCAGGAATTCCTGTTTTACAGGAGTAGTCTGTTTCTTTGCACCAACGTGGTTGTCAAAATAAGTGGTTTCAAAGGTGATGGCTGCATCCTTGATATCGGTCATGTAGATATGGTCGATATAGATGTTTTCCGATGTTCCGCCTCTCTTCACAGCACTCTTAAAACGTAAACCGGTATCTGTTCCCTGGAAAGTATTGTTGCGAACAACAATGTTCTTCATGCCGCCAGAGAACTCGCTGCCGATAACAAAACCTCCATGGGCATGGTATACGGTGTTGTCCTGAATGTTGATGTTTTCACAAGGACCTGCTGCCACACCTGCTGCGCCGGCACCACCCTTCATGCAGATTCCGTCATCACCAGCATCAATCACATTGTTTACGATGAGTACATCCTTACAGCTGGAGATATCAATCGCATCACCGTTCTGGGCATTCCAAGGACATTTTACGGTGATTCCGTCGATAATCACATTCTTGCATCGGGTAGGGATGATATGGAATTTAGGACTGTTCAGAAGTGTAACACCCTGTACGAGTACATTCTCGCAACTGGTGAATCTGATCATGTGTGTGCGGGTTTTCTCCTGTTCGTCCATATTCTCAGCCACATTAGGTTCGTGCTTCAGGTTGAAAGGATACCAGATGTCACCTTTTTCGTTAAGAGTTCCGCCCATAGCCTGGAATTCTTTCCATTCTACGTCACTAACCTTACTGCGCTTTACCGGTCGCCACCATTCTCCGTTTCCGTCAATAGTGCCCTCGCCTGTGATGGAGATGTTCTTTCTCTTGCTGGCATTGATGGCAGGAGTTGCACGGTTTTCTTTCTTTCCCGTAGTCTCGTCTATCTTGAAGTGATCATTCTTGTCTTCTGAAAGAACGATGATGGCATTCTTCTCCAGATGCAGGTCTATATTGTCCTTCAGTGAGATGAGACCGGTGAGGTAGATACCTGCAGGCACATTAAGATGACCGCCGCCCATCTTGTTCAGTTTGCTGATGGCTTTGGCAAATGCCTGGGTATTCATGGTGAGTCCGTCTCCATTACCGCCACATTCTAAGATACTGACATGATTGTCTGGGATGCTAGGCAATGTTGGTTGCTGCATCTGAACTGGTAAGTTCTGATAATACTTACTGTAATCTTTGGCATTGGCTGTCACAAATGAGAAACAGACCAATAAAGCTATTAAAATCTTCTTCATAAGCTTTTTAAGTTTAGTTTGTTTAATAAATTCTATACTTTGTCTTGTTTGTAATATCTGTTACCTTAAGGTGTGGATATAAAAAAAAGACGGCCCTAACCACAGTTAGTAACCGCCTTTTATGAAAGGAGGAGTGGTACCACCAGGAATCGAACCGGGGACACAAGGATTTTCAGTCCTTTGCTCTACCAACTGAGCTATGGCACCATCTTGCTTTTTGCGGTTGCAAAGGTACAATAAATATTTTAATTGAGCAAGAGAAAACGAAATATTTTCTCTTGCTTAATGTTTATTAACTAAATATCCCCTTGCTTGAAATTAATCTTTCAGCGGATTCCAACCTTGTGCTTTCAGTTCAAATTCCTGTCCGTCTCTGGTAATGAGGAACTTGCCCAGATTTTCTTTGGTGATGTAGCCAATCTGCCTTACACCCTCCATAGTTTCAATCTTCTCGTGGTCACCGATAGGTACGGTAAAGAGAAGTTCATAATCTTCGCCACCATTCATAGCACAGGTGGTAAGGTTCATATTGAATTCTTCTGCCTGCACGGCTGTCTGGTAGTCGATAGGTATGTTCTTCTCATATACTCTGCATCCGCAATGACTCTGTTCGCAGATATGCATCAATTCACTGCTCAGACCATCGCTCACATCCATCATGGCGGTAGGACGGATACCTGCCTCACGCAGTTGTGCTATCACATCTCCGCGTGCCTCAGGCTGCAGTTGTCTTTCCAAAAGATATTCCTTGCCGGCGAAATCTGGCTGGAAGTTGCGCATATTCTCTAAGTCTCTGTTCAGAAGAGCCAGTTTCTCGTTGTCACCATTTGCTTTAGCCTCAGCCATCTTCTTTCGGATATCTTCTATCTGTCCGTAGTATACAGCCTTTTCGCGTTCCAGCAGTTGAAGTCCCATATAGGCACCGCCCAAGTCGCCCGACACACAGATCAGGTCTGTTTCCTTGGCTCCGTTGCGGTATACGATTTCTTCTTTTGCTGCTTCTCCGATACAAGTAATACTGATGGCTAAACCGGTGAGTGAAGAGGTAGTATCACCTCCCACGATATCTACTCCCCATTTGTCGCATGCCATTCGAAGACCCTTATAGAATTCATCAATGTCTTCTACTTTGAATCGTTTACTCAATGCTATGCTTACTACCATCTGACGTGGGGTTCCGTTCATAGCAAAGATATCACTGATGTTTACCATTGCACTCTTGTAACCCAAGTGAACCATATCGATATAGGTAAGGTCGAAATGCACGCCTTCCATCAGCATGTCAGTAGTTATGAGCACCTCCTTGTCGGGATAATGCATCACGGCACAATCGTCGCCTACACCATAAACGGTAGACTCGTTTTTCTTTTCATAACCTTTGGTGAGATGGTTTATAAGACCGAATTCACCTAACTTTGAGATATCCAAAATAAATAATAGTTTATAATTTATACTTAAGATCTGCGGATGATTTCTCGCATAATCTCTGTCATCTTAGGCTGTGCAGCATTGGCTGCAACCTGAACCTCTTCATGGCTGACCTCTACTGGTACGTCGAAACCGCCAAGGTCGGTGATGATACTGATTCCGAAAACCTTGATTCCGCAATGGCGGGCAACAATCACCTCTGGTACGGTACTCATACCTACGGCGTCACCACCCAATACACGATACATGCGATACTCTGCCGGTGTTTCGAAGGTTGGTCCCTGAACGCCAACATATACACCATGCTTTGCATCAATTCCCTTCTCCTTAGCTATCTCATCGGCAAGGTCGCGGAGTTTCTTGTCGTATGCCTCGTGCATATCCGGAAAACGTGGACCGGTAGGGAAGTTCTTTCCGCGCAACGGATGCTCTGGGAAGAAGTTGATGTGATCGTCGATAATCATCAGGTCACCAATTTGGAATTCCGGATTCATACCGCCCGAAGCATTACTTACAAAGAGGGTTTCAATGCCCAACTCGTACATCACACGTTCTGGGAAGGTTACAGCCTTCATGTCATATCCTTCATAGTAATGGAATCTTCCTTCCATAGCCATGATGTCTTTACCTCCTAACTTACCGAAAATCAGCTTACCTGCATGACCTTGAACGGTAGATACCGGGAAATTTGGTATTTCACTATATGGGAATTCGTAACTGTCAGTTATTTCTGAAGCTAATTGTCCGAGACCGGTTCCCAGTATGATTGCTGTCTTCGGACTTGTTGTCATCCTTTCTTTTAGCCAGGATGCTGTTTCTTGAATTTTTTCGTACATAGCTAATGATTTTGTCGTTAAAATTATCTTCTTGTTCCAGCATGAAACTTACCTTGATAGGCAGTTCGTATATGCTTTTCTTAACTATTTCATAGAGTCCCTCTGTCTCTTTTAGTCTCACGGCATCTTTCTCTGTCGTGATAATCAGACGGGGTTCTGGCATCTGTTCAAACGCCTCGTTGATGCGGGTGATGTCTTTACTCTTGAATCGATGGTGATCACCGAAGCTCAGCGACTGCATACTCTTGACCATTGGCTTCAGGTCGTGTTCCATCTGCTTAGGCGATGCGATACCAGTAACCAGCAGAGCATGGTAGTTTTTCAACTCCTCCTTGGCTATCTGCTGGTCTTCGAAAACTCCCTTTGGCGTATCATAGTTGATGCAGGTGAAGTAGAGCTTCTGGAAAGGGTAAAGGTCCATAGCCTTGGTGAGTACTCGAAATTCCATTGGCTTCAGGTCCTTTGGACATTTAGTGATAATCACAATGTCTGCACGGTTCTTACCGCTTAGAGGTTCTCTCAGTCTTCCTGCTGGCAACATCTTGTCATAGATGATCAGGCGGTGGTAATCTACCAGCAAAATGTTGATACCTGGCTTCACATAGCGATGCTGAAAGGCATCATCCAGTAATACAACATCTACATCCTTGGTCGGTTCTTCATTCTGCAACTTTTCGATTCCTCTCACACGCTTAGCGTCTACGGCTACATAGATATCGTCAAACTTGCTGTGCATCTGGAAGGGTTCATCGCCAATCTCTGACATTGTCGTATCTTTATCTGCCAGCACATAGCCACTGGTCTTTCTTTTGTAACCACGTGATAGCACAGCTATCTTTACCTTGTCGTGCAACAAGCGTATCAGATATTCCACATGGGGAGTCTTGCCCGATCCGCCCACCGTGATGTTACCCACAGAAATGATCGGGATTGAGAATGACTGACTCTTTTTCAGTCCGATATCGAAGAGCCAATTGCGAAATCTGACCATGCCGCCATAAATCCAACTCAGTGGTAGCAGCCAGTCGTTGATCTTGATAAGATCGCCTTCTGTTCTCATGTCTGTTTCCTTTCTCTTAATTCGGTATGTCTATATATTAATGTACGCATACCTTATTATAAATGTTATTGTATGTTCAGTACGTAAGGAAGTGCAGCCTGTATAGGCTCTTTCTCCTTCATATTGCGTATCATGATGAATGGCTGGTAGAGATCACCCAATGCCAGACGCAACTGTTCGTCGAGATATGTTCCCTTGTTTCCGCCCGCCATATCCAGCAACTGTTCCATCCATCCAGCCGATGCCGGATATTCTACCGCCTGATAACTGCTGAGATGAGCCAATTCTGCAGCCTTGTCGATGGCGTCGCTCAAGCCGCCGAATCCATCAATTAACTTGATCTTCTTGGCGTCTGTACCCAGCCATACTCTTCCTTGAGCAATCTTCTCAACCTGTTCGGTACTCATTTTTCTGCCCTCAGCCACACGATTGCGGAAGAGGCTATATCCACGGTTCACATAGTTTTGCATGGTGGCAATCTCTTCTGCACTCCATGGGCGTGACATGCCTGCAGAGGCATAGGCACTGTTGCGGTTAGTCTTCACTTCATCATACTTGAAGCCTAACTTCTTTGTCATCAGGTCACTGAAATCTGGCAGGGCTCCAAAGATACCGATGCTGCCGGTCAATGTTGTAGGTTGTGCCATGATATATTGGGCACCCATACTCATATAATAAGCACCCGATGCTGCCATACCACCCATTGATACCACTACCGGCTTCTTTTTATTTAATTCTTTAACTGCTCTCCAGATCTGTTCCGAAGCATAGGCATCGCCACCGCCCGAATTGATACGCAGAACTACGGCCTTTACCTGACTGTTATCTGCAAGTTCCTGAAGGTCCTTGATGACCTTTGTACTTACTATCTGTTGCTCAGAATCATAGATGCTAGGAGTCTCCATCCTGACAATGGACCCCTGACAGTAGTATACGGCAATCTCTTCGCCCATCAGATTCGAGTCGTCTATAGTCATATCTACGTCGTTATAGTCAACCTGATTGATGGTCTCGTCTGCCTTCAGTCCTAACTGTTTCTTTACCACGTCTCTAATTTCATCATAATAGCAGAATCCATCTACCATCTTTCGAGATTTCAGTAGTTTGGTATCATCAAACACCATCAGCCCGTCAGCATAGCGGTTCAGTGAATCCTTGCTGATGTTTCTGCTTTTGCTCACATCTCCCAACATCTGTAGCCAGAGTCCGCCAATATACCGTGAAACCTGCTCTCTATTGGCATCCGACATTTTGTCTTCGGTGTATGTTTCAGTATAGCTTTTGTATTTGCCTACCTTCACTACCGTAAAGTGAACGCCAAACTTGGCTGCCACATCTTTGATATATTGTGGCTGAGATGCAATACCATGCCAGTCAACATTGCCTTCCGGGTTTACGTATACTTTGTTGGCAACTGATGCCAGATAATATCCGCCCTGTGAGAGAGCATCACCATATGCGATAATCCATTTGCCGCTTTTCTTGAAGTCGGCAAGTGCATTTCTGATTTCCTGCAAAGTGGCATAATCTGTCTCCAAGATACCTGTTTCCAGATAGATGCCCTTCACTTTATCCTCATTCTTTGCCTTGCGGATAGAAGAGAGAATCCTGTTCATGCCTATGTTGTTAAACTGCTCGCCTGTCAGTTCGCCGAGCCAGTTGTCTTCAGTACGGTCTTCAATCTGTCCTTGTAGTTTCATCACCATCACCGCATTGTCTTTCAGTGCCGGTTTACTGTTGCTCGATGCCATCATTCCGATGATACAGATAAATCCCAGGATGGTCATGATCAGCCCGAAGGCAAACAGTCCTACGATAGTGGCTGCCACGTTCTTGAAAAAATCCTTCATTATTCTATGTCAATATTTTATAAGTGAGACTCCTAAATAAATGCCAGCGGCAGAAGAGAGATGTTTTCTCCGATTGCCGTTTACAGCAATTTTTCTGCAAATATAGCAAAAAAGAACCAATAATCAAAGCGATTGGAACAAAAACACCAAAAAAAGAAGAAAAAATAACATAGGGTTAACGAAAAAATGCCTATCTTTGCATTATCTTAGCAAAACAGAATAAAGATATAAACAACATAACAAAAAAGAAAAATGAAAAAGACAATGATTTTTTTCCTTCTGATGCTGACTGCAATTACAGCATCAGCTCAATCTACCGCTCGCAAGTTCGTATTGAAGAACAGTAGCGACGGACAGAGTGAACTTACCTGTTATCTTCCTAAGAACCCCTCTGGAAGAGCCGTAGTAGATTGTCCTGGAGGTGGGTATTCTCATCTTGCAATGGACCATGAGGGACATCAGTGGGCAGAATATTTCAACAAACAGGGTATCGCTTTCTTCGTCTTGAAATACCGTATGCCTAAGGGAAACCGCAATATTCCGTTGAGTGATGCCTATCAGGCGATGCGTACCGTCCGTGACAGTTCTGCAGTATGGAGAATAAATAAGGAAGATGTTGGTATCATGGGCTTTTCTGCCGGTGGACATTTAGCTTCTTCCGTCAGTACTCATGCTGAGGCGGCTGTGCGACCTGATTTCTCGATTCTTTTCTATCCGGTGATTTCAATGGATGAGCGTATCTCTCATAAGGGATCATGTGTGAATTTCTTGGGTGAAGAGCGTAATACCAATAAGAAACTGGTAGAAGAGTGGTCTAATGATAAGGCTGTGCGTCCTGGTATTACCCCTCGTGCCATCATACTGATGTCTTTTGATGATAAGGTTGTTCCTCCTGTAACCAATGGCGTAGCCTATTATTCTGCCATGAGCAAGGCGGGCAACGAGTGTACCATGCACATCTATCCGACTGCCGGACATGGATGGGGATTCCGTGATGCTGCTCATGGTTTCCCATATCACGACCAAATGTTGAATGACCTTACCTGTTGGCTCAACAGGCTTCCGTCAAAGTAATCTAAGTAATAAGTAAAGAGAATATCTAAAAAGAGGATGTATCATAAGTTGATGATACATCCTCTTCTTTTTGTTGAAAGAGATAGGATATGTTGTTGGAAGAGATAGGATATGTTGTTGGAAGAGATAGAATATGTTGTTGGAAGAGATAGAATATGTTGTTGAGACAGTTAGTATCTCCGGTCGCACAACAGCTGTTGTGCGCTTGCATAACAGCTGATATGCGCATGCACAACAGCTGATGTGCATGCGGTGACCAACTGTTGTGCGCCAACTGTTTTCCAAACTTATGGCACATCCTCTTTTTCTTTTTATAGACTCCTAATAGGCATTCTTGTCAGGGCAGATAATGCTCTTGGCTGTCATGAAGATAATCTTGATATCAAGCCAGAACGACCAGTTCTCTATATACCAGATATCACGGCGGATACGTTCCTCCATCTGCCAGAGCTCCTTGGTCTCACCACGGAACCCGGTAACCTGAGCCCAACCTGTGATACCCGGCTTGGAGAAGTGGCGAACCATATACTTATCTATCAGGCTTCCATACACCTCTGTATGATGCAGCATGTGAGGGCGCGGACCCACAATACTCATGTCTCCCTTAAGAACATTGAAGAATTGAGGAAACTCATCTATGTTCGTCTTTCTCATAAAGTTGCCGAAAGCAAATTTACGTGGGTCGTTCTTTGTTGCCTGTGCCTTGTCTGCATCCTTGTTCACATGCATGGAACGGAATTTAAGACAGTAGAAGGTATCACCATTCAGACCCGTTCTTGCCTGTTTGAAGAAAATTGGACCAGGACTCTGAATCTTGATGATGAGAGCTATGAATGGAATGAATGGTAGAATGCACAAACATGCAAGCCCGCTCACCACGATGTCGAAGCTACGCTTGATAATGCGGTTTGACATGCTTGTTAGGGGTTCTATGCGGTTTGAATATACCGTCCTTCCCATGAAATTCTGGGCATCAAGATGCAATTTGTACTCACCAAACACACGTGGCAGGTAGTAGAAGTGTATCACATTCTTATCACAGAAGTGCATGATATTGATGATTTCAGGATCTTTATGCGACAGGCAGCAGAAAGCCTCGTCAATATTGGAAGGTTCACCATTGATGGTATCATTCATGGTAGAAGAGATAATCTCTTTGAGCTGTTTCATGTTTCCTATTCTTTTCAACCCTTCCGGATTATCAGTGATGTCTTCATCTGCATAATATCCTTTTACGATATAACCTGCCGAGGGATCTTCTGTCATCGTCTTGTACATCTCGCTCACGGCAGGATCGTTACCTACAAAGACGACGGTGCGTGAGTTGCGGCCCTTAGAGCGGAAATACTTTAGTAATTTGAGCTCGCAGAGTCGGCTTATGATGAGAGACAGATAGAATGTTATGCCGAAGATAATGCTGAAGGAGAACATCTTTCCCCCGTGACCGAGTAGTCTTGAGAATGTAAAGAAACAGAATGTTGTTGCTGCAGCCAGATATAAAGTACGCCTTGTAACCTGCAGAAACCCGATCTTTCTGACATGAATGATGGTGGAATAGAAGTATTCGCCTAGGAACAAGGCAGCATTGGCAACAAAAAAGGTAATCTTTGTTGCTTTGTCGAAATACGCGGGTATGAGTTCTTGACCATATTGGGTATAGAACAACAGTACGATGTTGAGAATAACGAAATCGGCACCTATCACCAGTCTCCTTATCATTTCATTTCCTTTATAATGCTTGTTCGTCATTTGCTTATGTTTTTTATACTCCTATTATTTATATATCTTTTTAAGTTATTGAGGTATGCTTAAACTGATATTTGGTCGCAAAGGTAATAATAATAGTTGAAAATCGGAAATAAATCAGCAAAAAAATATCGAAATAAACCAACTTGAACCAACTTGAACCAGTTTTTCTTGTTTTTAATCTGTTTAAATGATGGTTTTTCTTCCTTTTTACTTTCTTGCGCATATCTAGGTATTTTTATATGAATAGGTAGTTTTTTTAGAAATTGCTTGGTGGTCTCAAAAGAAAAACGTACTTTTGCAGCCGGATTATCACGGATGATTCTTCTTTGAGACCTGTTGGTACTGGGAGTAAACTCCTGATGTGATGCAGTCTCTCATTGTTAATTTGTGAAATCTTAAGTATGAACAATAAACGATTTAGATAGTAATAATATGCAATTAATTTTATTATCGGGTGGTTCGGGTAAAAGACTCTGGCCACTTAGCAATAATGCTAGAAGCAAACAGTTCTTGCCATTGCTCGAAAAGGAGAATGGTGAGATGGAAAGTATGGTTCAGCGCGTGGTACGTCAGGCTCAGGAAGCAAATCTGACCAACGATATTACGCTTGCTACAAACGCCAGTCAGCTGGATATCATCCAGAACCAGCTGGGAGAGCGGGTTTCTGTGGTTACCGAACCGGAGAGGCGTGATACTTTCCCTGCTATCGCTTTAGCTGCAAGTTATCTGAAACTGAAGAAGAAATGTGAGGATGACGAGGTTGTGGTTATTATGCCTTGTGATCCTTATACCGAGTTGGAATATTTCCATACCATAGCCCGTATGGTGGAGTGTGTGGAGAAAAACGTCGCCGACCTCGTGCTGATGGGTATCAAACCTACTTATCCAAGTGCAAAATATGGTTATGTGGTTCCTTTTGCTGAAGGAGAGAAGTATCAGATAGTGAAGAGATTTACCGAGAAACCGGATGTGCCTACAGCAGAGAAACTCCTGGAGGAGGGTGCTTACTGGAATGGTGGTGTCTTCGCTTTCCGTTTGGGCTATATGATGCAGATTGTACGTAAGTATATGCAGAGTGAGAACTTTGAAGATACTCGTGCAAGATATAGCGAATTTCCAAAAATCTCTTTCGACTACGAGGTGGCGGAGAAGGCTGAATCGGTAGCGGTAGTACCGTTTAATGGTGAATGGAAGGACCTGGGTACCTGGAATACACTCACTGATGAGCTGCACCATGCCAGCATCGGTAATGCGGTGATGGGAAGTCATTGCGAGAATACGCATGTCATCAACGAACTCCAGTTGCCTCTGTATGTGGATGGCTTGAAGGATGCTGTTGTTGCAGCGAGTCCTGATGGCATCTTCGTCTGTGCAAAGAAATATTCCGAGGACATCAAGAAGGCGGTAGAACATCTTACTCCGCGTCCGATGTATGAGGAAAGAAGGTGGGGTACTTATCGGGTGATTGACGATTCTGAGTATGCTGACGGCAATCATTCGCTCACCAAGAGTATTACCTTGAAGCCAGGTAAGAATATCAGTTATCAGCTTCATCACCATCGTTCAGAGGTGTGGACATTCGTAGAAGGTGAGGGTATCTTTGTACTTGATGGTGAGGAGAAACATGTGAAGGCTGGTGATACCGTGGTGATTCCTCTGGAGCATTATCATGCCATCAAGGCGATTACACAGCTGACTTTCATCGAAGTTCAGAATGGTAATCCACTGGTTGAGGAGGATATTGAAAGATTCGATTATCAATGGAAAATGAAATAAAACACAAGTTTTTGTGATATAATGTCAGTATTTAAACGTGTCAAAGTGTCAGTATGGATGCTTTGGCACGTTTTTCGTATATCGGCGGAGTGACGGGTAGCAATACCTGTTGGCAAAATAAATGTATAACAATTAAAATATTATAGAATCATGAACATTAAACCATTAGCAGACAGAGTGCTGGTACTTCCTGCACCAGCTGAAGAAAAAGTAGGTGGAATTATTATCCCTGATACAGCAAAAGAGAAACCACAGCGTGGTAATGTCGTTGCTACAGGTAAGGGTACGAAAGACGAAGAGATGATTCTCAAAGAAGGTGATACCGTACTCTATGGTAAGTACGCTGGCACAGAACTCGAATTCGATGGTACTAAATATATCATGATGCGTCAGAGCGATGTACTCGCTGTAGTAGAAGAGTAAGAATAAGTGAAGAGTGAAGAACGAAGAGTGAAGGATTCAATTGCTTTGTTTTAACTCAACATTCAACATTTAACATTCAACATTAAAAAGATAAAAGAAAATGGCTAAAGATATTAAATATAATATGGATGCCCGCGACCTCTTGAAGAAGGGTGTTGATCAGTTGGCAAATGCAGTAAAGGTAACTCTCGGTCCTAAGGGCCGCAACGTGGTAATCGAAAAGAAGTTTGGTGCTCCTCAGATTACTAAAGATGGTGTTACCGTGGCTAAGGAAGTAGAGTTGGAGAATAAATTCGAAAATACTGGTGCTCAGCTTGTTAAGAGCGTTGCCAGCAAGACTGGTGATGATGCCGGTGATGGTACAACAACTGCTACTATCCTGACTCAGGCTATCGTAACAGAGGGCTTGAAGAACGTTACTGCAGGTGCAAACCCAATGGACTTGAAGCGTGGTATCGACAAGGCGGTAGCTGCTGTTGTTGCCTTCATCAAGGAACATGCTGAGCAGGTAGACGACAACTACGATAAGATTGAGCAGGTGGCTACTGTTTCTGCCAACAATGATGCTGAGATTGGTAAGCTCTTGGCTGACGCAATGCGCAAGGTTTCTAAGGATGGTGTCATCACTATCGAGGAGAGCAAGAGCCGTGATACCAACATCGGTGTTGTTGAGGGTATGCAGTTTGACCGTGGTTATTTGAGCGGTTACTTCATGACTGATGCCGACAAGATGGAGTGTGTAATGGATAACCCATACATCCTTCTTTATGATAAGAAGATTTCTAACTTGAAGGAGTTCTTGCCAATTCTCCAGCCTGCTGCTGAGAGTGGTCGTCCTTTGTTGGTTATCGCTGAGGATGTTGATTCTGAGGCTTTGACTACTTTGGTAGTTAACCGTTTGCGTGGCGGTTTGAAGATTTGCGCAGTGAAGGCTCCAGGCTTCGGTGACCGTCGCAAGGCCATGTTGGAGGATATCGCAGTATTGACAGGCGGTGTCGTTATCTCTGAGGAGAAGGGCTTGAAGTTGGAGCAGGCAACTTTGGATATGCTGGGTTCAGCAGACAAGGTTACCGTCAACAAGGACAATACAACTATCGTTAATGGTCATGGCGAGAAGGCTAATATCCAGGATCGCGTAGCTCAGATCAAGAACGAAATTGAGAATACCAAGTCTTCATATGATAAGGAGAAACTTCAGGAGCGTCTGGCTAAGCTCGCCGGTGGTGTAGCTGTCCTCTATGTAGGTGCCAACTCTGAAGTTGAGATGAAGGAGAAGAAGGATCGTGTTGACGATGCACTCTGCGCTACCCGTGCCGCTATCGAGGAAGGTATCGTTGCTGGTGGTGGTACTACTTATATCCGTGCTCTCGAGGCATTGAAGGATATGAAGGGTGATAACGCTGACGAGACAACAGGTATCCGTATCGTAGAGCGTGCTATTGAGGAGCCTCTCCGTCAGATTGTTGCCAATGCCGGTGGCGAGGGTTCTGTAGTAGTAAATAAGGTACGCGAGGGCGAGGGTGACTTCGGTTACAATGCCCGCAAGGACGTTTACGAAGATATGCGTCAGGCTGGTATCGTAGATCCTGCCAAGGTAGAGCGTGTAGCTTTGGAGAATGCTGCTTCTATCGCAGGCTTGTTCCTGACAACAGAGTGTGTGTTGGTTGACAAACCAGAGCCTGCACCAGCTGCACCAGCTGCAGCACCTGGTATGGGTGGCATGATGTAATTAGATGAATAATTTGAGCAAACAAAGCACATCGTAAGACTGCGAGTTTGCAAAGCGAAAATATCAAATAGGGGTGATTCTCAGAGAATTATCCCTATTTTTTTGTTTTTTTAGTCATAAAGATGCAAAAAATAGCAAAATTATTTGGTTCGAATAATCTTTTTTTGTAACTTTGCATCGTAAATAAAAGAAAGTATCATCCGAAGGGATGGCAAAGATATTTTTTTGATTTGTTTTAGTAGATTAGTTTTTAAGTAGTTTGTTTTTGGAAATCGGTTGTCGTGAGACATCCGATTTTTTTTTGTTTTTATTTTGTTTTCTCAATTTAATTGTGTAATTTTGCAGCATAATAGAAAATTCATAGCATGAACAATATTGATTGGAAAAAAGCAGTGGTCTTTCTGATTGTTATCGGAGGACTCATTTATATTACAAAGGCAGAGTTGGGAATGACTACTACAAACTCGTTCCTTACTACGCTGGGTATCTTATTGCTTCTCTTTATCGGAGATAACTTCGCACAGAAGATTGATGATGATCGGAAACGACGTAAACTGAATAATGATGGAAAAGCTGATTGATTTATATAAAAAATGGGCGGGTGAAGAACCGGCTGATGTCATAAAATTGGCAGGGCAGGGGAGTAACCGGCAGTATTTCCGTATCATTGGGCATGATGGTGATACGGTAATTGGTGTGATAGGAACCAGTCGTGATGAGGATCATGCCTTTGTATATCTGGCTCAGCATTTCCAGCTCAGACAGTTGCCTGTTCCCCAGATTCTGGCGGTGAGCGATGATGAACTCTGCTATCTTCAGACAGACCTTGGCGGTACTTCGCTTTTCGATGCCATCAAGGGCGGACGAGATGCGGGCGGACGTTACAATCAGAAAGAGAAGGAACTCCTTAAGAAAACCATTCGTGAACTTCCGAATATCCAGATTCGCGGTGCAAGAGGATTGGATTGGCAGAACTGCTATCCGCAGCCAGAATTCGATGTAGACAGTGTACTCTTCGATCTCAACTACTTCAAGTATTGTTTCCTGAAGCCTACCGATTTGGATTTTCACGAACTGAAGCTCGAAGCCAACTTCCGGCTTTTTGCCAAGGATCTGACATCAGAACCGATGGATTGTTTCCTTTATCGCGATTTTCAAGCACGCAACATCATGCTGGATGATAAGGGAAATCCATACTTTATTGATTTTCAGGGTGGTAGAAAAGGACCGTTCTATTATGATCTCGCCTCATTCCTCTGGCAGGCATCTGCTAAGTATCCGTTCAAACTGCGCAGAGAACTGGTTTGGGAATACTACCAGTCCTTGAAGCATTATACCGAGGTACCATCGGTGCGCCATTTTGTAAACCGGTTGAGTCTTTTTGTGCTCTTCCGTACCTTACAGGTTTTGGGCGCCTACGGATTCCGCGGCTATTTCGAACGCAAGAAGCATTTCATCGACAGTATTCCGCCAGCTATCCAGAATCTGCGAGATCTTCTGAAGATGGGTGACAAGGTATTCCCTTATCCTTATATGATGGATATGTTGAGAAGACTGACCGAATTGCCACAGTTCAAGGTGATAGAGAGTGTGGCGCTGAGTCGTGCAGACGGCTATAAGACTACCGACAACAATATCTATCGTGCGCATCCGCAGGACGGACCTGCCACCTATTCTAAATATGATGGTAAGGGACCGCTGGTGGTAAGAGTGTATAGTTTTTCTTTCCGTAAGGGCATTCCAGAGGATCCGTCGGGCAATGGTGGAGGTTATGTCTTCGACTGCAGAAGTACCCATAACCCTGGCAGATACGAGCCTTATAAGAAGTTGACGGGTCTGGATGAGCCTGTTATCCGATTCCTGGAGGATGATGGTGAGATATTGAAGTTCCTGGATCATGTCTATGCACTTGCCGACCATCATGTAAACCGCTACATGCAGCGTGGTTTCACCTCTCTGATGTTCTGTTTCGGATGTACAGGCGGTCAGCATCGCAGTGTATATTCTGCGCAGCATCTTGCCGAACATATTCACCGGAAGTTTGGTGTAGAAGTGCAGATTTGTCATCGTGAACAGCATATTGAACAGGTTTTGCCGGCAAAACAATAGAAAAATAGCGTGCAAATTTGGCTATCTCGCAAAAAGTTAGTAAATTTGCACGCACATTTAAAAATAGCTATTTAGCAATGATGCAAGCAATGATATTCGCAGCAGGTTTGGGCACTCGCCTTAAGCCACTTACCGACCGTATTCCGAAGGCTCTGGTAAGTGTCGGGGGAGAACCTTTGCTCAAACGTGTCATCTTTCAGTTGAAGGATGCCGGTTTCACTCGCATTGTAGTGAACGTGCATCATTTCTCCCAACAAATTATCGATTATCTCAGAGCACATGACAACTTCGGTATGGACATCCGTATCAGTGATGAGAGTGAAAAGCTGCTCGAAACGGGTGGAGGTATCCGGAAGGCATGGCCGCTCTTCAACCAGTCAGAGCCTATTCTTATCCACAACGTGGATATTCTGAGTAATGTAGATCTGAAGAAATTCTACCAGATGGAGAGCAGGGATATGATTGCTGCCCGCCTGATGGTGAGCGAACGCATGACCAAGCGCTATCTTCTCTTTGATGACAGCATGCGACTGGTGGGATGGACGAATATAGAAACGGGCGAGGTCAAGAGTCCTTATCCTGATCTCAATCCCAAAGATTATAAGATGTATGCTTTCTCGGGCATCCACATGGTTGCCCCATCGCTCTTTCCATTGATGGAGGAGGAACCGGACAAGTTCCCTATCATGGACTTCTATCTGAAGCATTGCGACAAGGTGCGCATAGAGGGATATGTAAAGAACGACCTCAAGCTGATGGATGTGGGAAAGCAGGAGACGCTGAAAGAGGCGGAAGCATTCCTGAAATCGTTAGTTAATTAGTTTATAGTTAATAGCGGCTATACCGTATAGCAAGATTACTGTAAACTATAAATTGTAAACTGTAAATTAAAATTAGATATTATGCAACAGAAGATTATTATTTTGGATTTCGGTTCACAGACCACACAGCTCATCGGCCGTCGTGTCCGTGAACTTGATACCTTCTGCGAGATCATGCCTTACAACAAGTTTCCAAAGGATGACCCATCAGTCATTGGTGTCATCTTGAGCGGTAGCCCTTATTCCGTTCATGATCCGGAAGCTTTCAAGGTAGATCTGAGCCAGTTTATCGGCCGCATTCCTGTACTCGGCATCTGCTACGGTGCTCAGTTCCTCTCTTACGCCCAGGGCGGTAAGGTGGAGGCTGCTGACAGCCGTGAGTATGGTCGTGCCAACTTGGAGCATTTCGATAAGGAGAATCCTTTGTTCAAGGGATTCATCGAGAATTCTCAGGTTTGGATGAGCCATGGTGATACCATCACTGCTATCCCTGATGATTACAAGTGCATCGCTTCTACTGCTAATGTGAAGTATGCTGCTTATGCTTCTACCAAACAGCCTGTATGGGCAGTACAGTTCCACCCGGAGGTGTTCCACTCTTTGCAGGGTACAAAGCTCTTGAAGAACTTCGTGGTTGACATCTGCGGAAGTAAGCAGGACTGGAGTGCTGACTCTTTTGTTGAGACAACAGTTGCTGAGTTGAAGGAACAGTTGGGCGACGATAAGGTTATCCTCGGTCTTTCTGGCGGTGTTGACTCCAGTGTGGCTGCCGTTCTCCTGAACAAGGCTATCGGCAAGAACCTTACCTGTATCTTCGTAGATCATGGTATGTTGCGCAAGAATGAGTTCCGTGACGTGATGGAAGACTACAAGTGTTTGGGCTTGAATGTAATCGGCGTGGATGCATCCGAGAAGTTCTTTGCTGACCTGGCAGGTGTTACCGATCCTGAGAAGAAACGTAAGATTATCGGCCGCGACTTCGTAGAGGTTTTCAATGCTGAGGCTAAAAAGCAGACTGGTGCCAAGTGGTTGGCTCAGGGTACCATCTATCCTGACCGTATCGAGAGCTTGAATATCACCGGTAAGGTGATCAAGAGTCATCACAACGTAGGTGGTCTTCCTAAGGAGATGAACCTTCAGTTGTGTGAGCCTTTGAAGTGGCTGTTCAAGGATGAGGTTCGCCGTGTAGGTCGCTCTATGGGTATGCCAGAGCACCTGATTACCCGTCACCCATTCCCAGGTCCTGGTTTGGCTGTCCGTATCTTGGGCGATATCACTCCTGAGAAGGTACGTATCCTTCAGGATGCTGACGATATCTATATCCGTGGCTTGCGTGAGTATAAGGTGAAGTTGAGTGGTGAGGAAGCTCGTCGCGTTCTGGCTGCCGGTGTTCCTGCTGACATGCAGAATGGCGAGATCGAGGTTTCTCTCTACGATCAGATCTGGCAGGCTGGTACCGTATTGCTTTCTACTGTCCGTTCAGTAGGTGTGATGGGTGATGAGCGTACATACGAGCACCCGGTTGCCTTGCGTGCTGTAACCAGTACTGATGCGATGACTGCTGACTGGGCACATCTTCCTTATGATTTCATGGCTAAGGTAAGTAATGAGATTATTAATAAGGTGAAGGGTGTAAACCGTGTATGTTATGACATCTCTTCAAAACCACCTTCGACAATTGAGTGGGAATAAACAGAATAAAAAAGTCGCCTTCAAAGAGGGCGACTTTTTTTTATTCTTATTTCTGGTTCTTCAGGAGATCACGTATTTCCATGAGAAGTTTTTCTTCATTGCTTGGCTCCGGAGCCTTAGGTGCTTCTGCCGGTTTTTCCTCTTCCTTCTTCTTGGAAATCTTGTTCACCACCTTGATGAGCATGAAGATACAGAAGGCAACGATGAGGAAGTCGAAACAGGTCTGGAGGAAGTTACCGTAGTTGATGGTAGCCGCCTTCAGTTCCTCACCTCCTACATTGACGGTAGGTAGGGTGAATTTGAGGTCGGCGAAATTCACGCCGCCAATCAGCCATCCTATAGGAGGCATGATGACGTCATCTACAACAGAGCTTACGATTTTGCCAAAGGCACCACCGATGATAACACCGACAGCCATGTCGAGCACATTGCCACGCATGGCGAATTCCTTGAATTCATTCAAAAATTTACTCATACTTTTATCTTTTTAATTAAAACTATAGTTTGATTGTTCTTCTTTTTCTTTTTCTTATATATATAATAAGGTATAGAATGCTGAGTTTTTCCTTTGCTTTTTGCAATATGGAGTTGTCAGTATGGCATGTAATGAGTGAAAATAATGCCAATATTAAAGCTCTACTATTCTTTTTTAACTTATTTAATACTCATTCTGGTTGCAAAGTTAGAAAAAAATTAGTAACTTTGCGCTCGAAAAGAAGAAAAATGCTCTAAGGCGTAAAATTTTGAATGTTTCAGCATCAGATGAACGCTCGAAAGCAGTTAAAAAAAGTAATTTTTATTAAACTTTTAATTTAAATATTAAGAACAATGATTAAGATTGGTATTAACGGATTTGGCCGTATCGGTCGTTTCGTATTCCGTTCTACAGTTGAGGCTGAGAACGCAAAGGAAGTACAGGTAGTAGCTATCAATGACTTGTGCCCAGTAGATTACATGGCTTACATGTTGAAGTATGATACAATGCACGGTCAGTTCGACGGTACTATCGAGGCTGACGTTGAGAAGAACGAGTTGATCGTTAACGGTAACCACATCCGTGTTACTGCTGAGCGTGATCCTGAGAACTTGAAGTGGGATGAGGTTGGTGCTGAGTACGTAGTTGAGTCTACAGGTCTCTTCCTCGCTTACGATAAGGCTGAGAAGCACTTGAAGGCTGGTGCTAAGTACGTAGTACTTTCTGCTCCTTCTAAGGCTGACGCTAACGGTAACCAGGCTGATATGTTCGTTTGCGGTGTTAACACTGACAAGTACAATGGTCAGAAGATCGTTTCTAACGCTTCTTGTACAACAAACTGCTTGGCTCCTATCGCTAAGGTATTGAACGATAACTTCGGTATCGAGACAGGTTTGATGACAACTGTTCACTCTACAACTGCTACACAGAAGACTGTTGATGGTCCATCTATGAAGGACTGGCGTGGTGGCCGTGCAGCTGCTGGCAACATCATCCCTTCTTCTACAGGTGCTGCTAAGGCTGTAGGTAAGGTTATCCCTGAGTTGAACGGTAAGTTGACAGGTATCTCTATGCGTGTTCCTACTTTGGACGTATCTGTTGTTGACTTGACAGTTAACTTGAAGAAGCCTGCTTCTAAGGAGGCTATCTGCGCTGCTATGAAGGCTGCTTCTGAGGGTGAGTTGAAGGGTGTACTCGGTTACACAGAGGATGCTGTTGTTTCTTCTGACTTCTTGGGTTGCGCTTTGACATCTATCTTCGACGCTAACGCAGGTGTTTATTTGACAGACAACTTCGTTAAGGTTGTTTCTTGGTATGACAACGAGATTGGTTACTCACACAAGGTTGTTGAGTTGATCAAGATCATGAAGAAGCACAACGGTTAATTCGTTGCCTCTTAACGATTAAGTATATGGCCGTCCAGCATTTTTTCAATGCTGGACGGCTTTTTGTTTTTATAAGTGAGAATTTCTTTTCATTTTATTTTGTTTTCTCAATAATTTCATTTAACTTTGCGGCATGAAATATTCGATGATAACCATATTGGGACCTACGGCGAGTGGTAAGACGAGTCTTGCTGCCGCTCTTGCAGCCAGGATCAATAGCCTGGGTGCCCATTTGTCGGGTACCCCTGCCAAGGGTGCTGAAATCATTAGTGCTGACAGCCGGCAGGTATATCGCGGCATGGATATAGGTACGGGTAAAGATCTGGCTGACTATACCATCCATGGCAAGCAGATACCTTATCACCTCATTGACATCTGTGAGCCTGGTACGAAATATAATCTCTTTGAATATCAGCAGGATTTTTATGATGCCTATCAGGATATTCAGAAGAGAGGGGCTTTTCCGATATTATGTGGAGGTACAGGACTCTATATTGAGTCGGTGCTGAAAGGTTATCATCTCTCACCTGTTCCGCAGAACCCGGAACTCCGTGAGTCATTGGCTCATAAGAGTTTAGAGGAACTTACGCTGATACTGAAGGAGCTGAAGGCGAAAACGGGTTCTAATATGCACAATCGCACAGACGTGGATACAGCACAGCGAGCTATCCGGGCGATAGAGATTGAAAGCTATAATCTGGAGCATCCGATGCCCGAACGTGAACTCCCTGCGGTTGATTCGCTGATTATCGGTGTCAGCATAGACCGGGACGCAAGAAGGGAGAAAATTTCACGGAGACTGAAACAGCGATTGGATGAGGGAATGGTAGATGAAATCAAGGGATTGCTAGATCGTGGTATTCCTGCCGAAAATCTCATCTATTATGGTTTGGAATATAAGTTTATTACAGAATATGTGATTGGTAAGACTTCATACGATGAGATGTATCGCGGTCTGGAAATAGCAATCCATCAGTTTGCCAAAAGGCAGATGACGTGGTTCAGAGGTATGGAGCGCAGAGGCTTTACTATCCATTGGGTAGATGCATTGCAGCCAATGGAGAAAAAGGTGGAGACGGTTTTGGAGCTGATGAGAAGCTAGGCTGCGGCCTGGAATCTGGCTAGGGCTGGCATCCGATGGAATCGGATGCAACGGTGGCTGGGCGGAAGTGATATTTTATACAACTTTCAAATTACAAAGAAGAGACAATGGTAAACGAGAATAAATGGGGGCTGCTTTATTGCCCTAGAGGAGGCTGGCGAAGTAACAAGCGCTGGGAAAAAATAGAGAAGGTGCTCAAGCAGCAAGGCGTGGATTACGACTTTGTGCAGAGCGAGAATCAGAAGAGCGTAGAACGGCTCATCAGAATGTTTATCAACAATGGTTATAAGACCATTGTCATCGTTGGTGGAGATTCTGCGCTCAATGATGCCGTAAACTGTCTGATGCAGATAGATTCGAAAGAAAGAGAAGATGTGGCACTGGGTGTTATTCCTAACGGACTGATGAACGACTTTGCCCACTTCTGGGGATTCAGCGACAGCGATATCGAGAAGACGGTTGCGTCGCTGAAAAAACGTCGTATCAGAAAGATTGACCTCGGTTGTATCCGCTATGTGAACAAGAAGGGGGAGAAATGCCGTCGCTATTTCCTCAACTGTATCAATATCGGACTCATCGCCGCCATCATGAACCTGAGACGAAAAACCCATCATATCTTCGGTTCACGTACCCTGTCGTTTCTCTGTTCCTTCATCCTGATGATATTCCAGCGTCTGGACTATAAGATGCATGTGAAAATCAATTCGGATGTTATCAAGCGTAGAGTGATGACGATGTGTATAGGCAATGGAACAGGATATGGACAGACTCCGAATGCTGTGCCATATAACGGACTGCTCGATGTGTCGGTGGTATCTCATCCTAAGACAACCCAGCTCTTCGAGGGAATCTATCTTTTTGTGAAAGGTAAGTTCCTCAACCATAAGAGTGTGCATCCTTACCGTACCCGAGAGGTAGAGGTGCTCGATGCCCAGCATGCCCTGATAGGTATTGATGGCAGATTGATGAATACACCGGTAGGCCCATTCCAGATTACTGTAATTCAGGAGGTTATCAACTTCCTGATACCCGTATAACCAGTATGTCCGTAATAAGTGAAATGTATCAAGAAAAACGTATAATGTAAAACATATAAATAAAAAATAGCAGAACTTTATCCGAGTTCTGCTATTTTTATGATTTCTTCTTCCTTTAAGATTTTGATTTTCCTTCCTTCAGTTTTGATGAGTTCTTCTGCCGTAAAGGCTGAGAGCGTACGGATGGCATTGCTCGTTGTCATATTACAGAGATTTGCCAGATCTTCACGACTCAGTCGGATGTCAAGAGTTTTTCCGTCTTTTTCTAACCCATAAGAGTCTTTCAGAAATATCAGTCCCTCGGCAAGTCGGGCACGGATATGTTTCTGGGTGAGGTTCACGGTACGGTCGTCCGATTTACCTATTTCCACACTGAGATATTTGATAAAGAAGAAGCCGATGTTGAAACTCTTGGAGATCAGTTTCATGAGAACTGCCAGCGGGAACTGGGCAACGACGCAGTTTTCCAGCGACATGGCTGCCGTCTTGTATATCTCATCTGCGAAATAGGCTCTGAAACCGAAAAATTCAATCGGTTTGATAACACGGATAATCTGGCTCTTGCCACCGATACCTTCTTTGTATATCTTCACTTTTCCCGCTATGAGACATAGTGCATATTCAGGAGTACCCTCGTTCTTGTAGATGATTTCGTTCTTCTTATACTTCTTGATTTCCAGATGTTCTTTCAGTAAATCGAACTGGTCATCAGTGATGCCTCCCCATAGCTTAGCAATCAGCATAGCTATATTTTCTTTATCGTATTTTCCTCTAGCTGCCATGTGTACAAATCTTTTAAACTGAAAACTGAGTGCAAAAGTAATGCTTTTTCTTGAAATAATCAAGCATTTTTGTCTAAAAATATGTTTTAAAACATAAAAAGGCAATTTTTTCTAAAAATGGCATACAAAAAGCTTTGTTATACCATAAAAAAGTGTTACCTTTGAAAGCAATTAATTTAGTCAACAAAAATATAGAACCTTAATATAGATCTATGAGTTATCTAAAATTCGAAAAGGCCCTTATGACGAATCTTCAAGAGTCGTTGCCTAAGGAGTTGTTGAGAACAAATCGCTCGGGTGCATATTCGTGCTCAACGATTGTAGACTGTAATACCCGCAAGTATCACGGATTACTTGTCGTGCCGGTTCCAGAACTGGACGATGAGAATCATGTGCTCTTGAGTTCGCTGGATGTTACGGTGATTCAGCATGGAGCAGAGTTTAACCTCGGCTTGCACAAGTACCAGGGCAACAACTACAGTCCGATGGGCCACAAGTACATTCGTGAGTTTGATTGTGATAAAGTGCCAACTACCCTTTATCGCGTAGGTGGTGTTATCCTGAAAAAGGAAGTTGTATTCCAGCATTATGAGAATCGCATTCTGATTCGCTATACCCTGGTAGACGGCCATTCGGCTACAACCCTTCGTTTCCGTCCTTTTTTGGCTTTCCGCAGTGTCCGTCAGTTTACTCATGAGAATGCTACCGCATCTCGTGATTATGCTGAGGTAGATCATGGCATCAAGACCTGTATGTATGCAGGTTATCCTGATCTCTATATGCAGTTCTCCAAGAAGAACGAGTTTAAATTCTGTCCAGATTGGTATCGTGGCGTGGAATATCCAAAGGAGCAGGAGAGAGGTTATGCTTCTAACGAAGACCTCTATGTTCCTGGCTATTTTGAAATGGATATCAAGAAAGGCGAAACCATCGTCTTTGCTGCTTCTACATCAGAAATCAAGGCGGTCAGCCTGAAGAAGCTCTTCGACAAGGAAGTGGATGAGCGTTCGCCTCGTGACAATTTCTTCCACTGTCTGGTCAATGCGGCTCATCAGTTCCATCGTCGTGAAAAAAACGATGACCGTTATATTCTGGCAGGTTATCCTTGGTTCAAGTGCAGAGCCCGCGATACATTCATCGCTCTTCCGGGTCTCACCCTCTCTATCGAGGAAGATGACTACTTCGAACTGGTGATGAAGACTGCCATGAAGGGATACTACGAGTTTATGGAAGGCAAGCCGGTCAGCGTTCATATTGCTGAGATAGAGCAGCCTGACGTGCCATTGTGGGCTATCTGGGCTTTGCAGCAGTATGCCAAGGAAACCAGCAAGGAAGAATGCTTCAAGAAGTATGGACAGTTTATCAAGGATGTTATCAGCTTTATCCAGGATAACAAGCATCCGAACCTGAAGCTCGAAGAGAACGGATTGCTCTATACCGATGGTAAGGACAAGGCTGTTACCTGGATGAACTCTACTGCCAACGGCAGACCAGTAGTTCCACGTACCGGATATATCGTAGAGTTTAATGCTTTGTGGTATAACGCTTTGTGCTTCTGTGCTTCTCTTGCTGCAACAGTAGGTGAAGAAGACAGCCAGCAGAAACACCTGGCTCAGGCTGAGCAGACCAAGCAGGCGTTCCTCGATACCTTCCTCAATGAATATGGCTATCTCTACGATTATGTTGATGGAAATATGATGGACTGGAGCGTTCGCCCGAACATGATATTTGCTGTGGCTTTCGACTATTCTCCATTGTCGCAAGACCAGAAGAAGCAGGTTCTTGATATCTGTACACGCGAACTCCTTACTCCTAAGGGATTGCGTTCACTCTCGCCAAAGAGCGGTGGATATAATCCTGTTTATGTAGGTCCGCAGACCCAGCGCGACTATGCTTACCATCAGGGTACGGCATGGCCATGGCTCGGTGGCTTCTATATGGAGGCAAGTCTGAAACTCTATAAGCGTACCCGTTTGAGCTTTATCGAACGCCAGATGGTAGGTTATGAGGACGAAATGTCTTCCCACTGTCTCGGTACCATCAGCGAACTCTTCGATGGAAACCCTCCATTCGCAGGTCGTGGTGCCATCTCTTTCGCCATGAATGTGGCTGAGATTCTGCGTGCGCTCGAGTTACTTGAAAAATATCAATATTAATAATAGGAGGACTGCTATATGAAAGTTTTAATGTTTGGATGGGAGTATCCTCCTCACGTATTTGGTGGTTTGGCAACTGCCAACTTTGGTATCTCCCAGGGACTTCATGCCCAGGGCGATGTTGATATCACATTGTGTCTGCCTCATCCTTTCGGTGATGAGGACCGCAGTGCCTGCAAGATTGTGGCAATGAACAGTGTGCCTATCGCCTGGCGAGATGTAAATCACGACTATGTGCAGCAGCGCGTAGGCAATATCATGAATCCGGACGATTATTTCCGCTACCGTGACCACATCTATGCCGATTTTAACTATATGCATGTAAATGACCTCGGCTGTATGGAATTTGCCGGTGGTTATCCGTCAAATCTTCATGACGAGATCAACAACTATAGCATCATTGCCGGAGTTGTAGCCCGTTCAGAAGAATTTGATATTATCCATGCTCACGACTGGCTTACATTCCCAGCCGGAATTCATGCCAAGCGCGTGAGTGGCAAACCATTGTGCATCCACGTTCATGCTACTGATTTCGACCGTAGCCGTGGAAAGGTGAACCCTACTGTTTACGCTATCGAGAAAGACGGTATGGATAATGCCGACTGCATCATGTGTGTATCCGAACTGACCCGCCAGACGGTGATTCACCAGTATCATCAGGATCCACGCAAGTGTTTCGCCATGCACAATGCCGTATACCCATTAAAGCAGGAGTGGCAGGATATTCCACGCCCAAATCATAAGGGCAAGGAGAAGGTAGTAACCTTCCTGGGACGTCTTACCATGCAGAAGGGACCTGAATATTTCGTAGAGGCTGCCAACATGGTATTGCACCGCACCCGCAATGTGCGTTTCTGTATGGCAGGTTCGGGCGATATGATGGATCAGATGATTTATCTCGCTGCCGAAAGAGGCATTGCCGACCGGTTCCACTTCCCTGGCTTTATGCGCGGCAAACAGGTTTATGAATGTCTGAAAGACAGTGATGTCTACGTGATGCCATCTGTAAGCGAGCCGTTTGGTATCTCACCTTTGGAAGCTATGCAGTGCGGCACACCAACCATTATCTCCAAGCAGAGTGGATGTGGAGAAATCCTGTCCAACTGTATCAAGGTAGATTACTGGGATATCCATGCTCTTGCCGATGCTATCTACAGCATCTGTCATAACGAGAGTCTTTTCGATTATCTCTCAGAGGAAGGCAAGAAAGAGGTTGACCAGATTACCTGGGAGAAAGTGGGAGCCCGCATTAAAGACCTGTACCTCAAGACCTTAGGGTGGAAGTAATAGGCAGTTAATAATTAAAAATTAATAATTAATAATTATGAAAACAATTTGTTTATATTTCGAGATACATCAGATTACCCATCTGAAACGCTACCGCTTCTTCGACATCGGTACCGACCATTATTACTATGATGACTACGAGAACGACCGTAGCATCAACGAGATTGCTGAGCGCTCTTATATGCCAGCCTTGAATGCCCTTCAGGAGATGATTGAAAAGAACGGCAAGTATTTCAAGGTAGCTTTCTCGCTTTCGGGTGTGGGTATGGAGCAGTTGGAACTTCATGCTCCTCAGGTACTGGAGAAGCTTCAGCAGCTCAACAATACGGGTTGTGTAGAGTTCCTGGCTGAGCCTTACTCTCATGGACTTGCTTCTCTGGTTAATGAGGCAAGTTTCAAGGATGAGGTGATGCGCCAGTGTACTAAGATTGAGGAATATTTCGGAAAGAAACCTACCGTATTGCGTAACTCTTCGCTCATCTACAGCGATGATATCGGTAACGATGTTGCCAACATGGGATTCATCGGTATGCTCACCGAGGGTGCCAAGCACGTGCTCGGCTGGAAGTCACCTCACTATGTTTACCATTGCGCCCTGAACCCTAAGTTGAAGCTCCTGTTGCGTGATGTGAACCTGAGCGATGATATCTCTCTGCGCTTCAGCAACAGCGATTGGGACGGTTATCCTCTCTTTGCCGACAACTATATGAACCGGATTGCTGCCTTCCCAGAGGAGGAGCAGGTTATCAATATCTTCATGGAGCTTTCTGCTCTTGGTATTGCCCAGCCTCTGTCAAGCAACATCCTCGAGTTTATGAAGGCTTTGCCTCAGTGTGCCAAGGACCGTGGCATCACTTTCTCAACACCTTCAGAAATCTGCAAGAAGATCAAGTCGGTAGGCGAGGTGAATGTGCCTGATACCTTGAGTTGGGTAGACGAGGAGCGTGATGTAAGTTCATGGTTGGGTAACCCGATGCAGCGTGAGGCTTTCAACAAGCTTTACAGTGTGGCAGACCGTGTACGTATCGCCAACGATCCACGTATCAATCAGGACTGGGATTACCTGCAGGCAAGTAACAACTTCCGTTTCATGACTACCAAGCCAAGCAATGTGGGTCTTGACAGAGGTATCTATTCAAGTCCTTTCGATGCTTTCACTAACTATATGAACATTCTTGGCGACTTCATCACCCGAGTAAACGACCTCTATCCTGCTGATGTTGATAACGATCAGCTTGAGGGCCTGCTTACTACCATCAAGAATCAGGATGAAGAGCTTGAGATGAAGGACAAGGAGATTGTCCGTCTTCAGGCTAAGATTGAAAAGATAGAGAAGGAGGCTGAGAAGCACCATGGCGAGAAGCCTGCTAAGGCTGCTCCTGCAAAGAAGGCCGCAGCTAAGCCTGCAGCCAAGAAGGCATCTGCCAAGAAGGCTCCTGCCAAGAAAACAACAAAGGCAGAGCCTACAGAAGAAAAGAAGGATTAGAGTTTTAGATTCCTCATAAATATTAATCCCCCTCGATGCATTGGTTTGCAAAGAGGGGGATTTTTTGTTTCCCAAAATATTCTCTGAAATAACGCGTTAGCTGGAATGCGTTATTTTTCGAAATGAATCCAGTCTACGTCGAAGAAGGCAGCATCGTTCTTCTTGGCTGTGCGGGTGTTGAAGAAACCGAGCTTGGCACCAATCCACTTGCCTTCACGCACAGTGAAAGGATTGCCTATCTTGGTGAATTTCTTACCATCCAGACTGTAACTCCATTCAGCGATAGCCTGTATCTGGTTGGCGATGCCTTCGCTATGAACCTTCACGCGGAGCCATACATCCTGGGTAGCGATGCGGGAAGAAGGAATATCATCTACGGCATACTTCACGGTGTAAGGTTGAGGCTGCTTGCTGGTCTTGATGGCCACTTGCTTTACCACCTTCTCAGCCTTTCCCTTCTCAGCCTTCTCGCAGGTTACATATTGCAATACAACCCCCTCTTCCTTGGTATCAACAAACTTGAGTGCCGCATAGTCCATGCCTTGCATAATCATGCCGGCGCTTTCGCCCAGTACCTTTTCTTTCTCCTTGTAAGCCTCGGTGCGGTTAGGTATGAACTTCACCTTGGCAGTAGCAGTAAAGTTCTCTGTAGGGAGTTTCTGGAGCAGGAGGTTTGGCAAATCATACAGGTTCTTTACATCTTCTGCCTGCTGCACACCATAGAGACGCAACTTGGAGTTCTTGGCATCACAGAAGTACCAGTACTGACTGTAAGGACCGTTCCACTGCCATTGCAGACCTAAATCTACGCTGTTGAAATCATCCGATTCCTTTGGCTGGAAGTTACCACTTGATGGCAGGTTTGGCTTCTTCCATTGTTGCACAGGATCGCCGCAGCCGTCACCATCCTTGTCGTCGCCGATAACGAGCCAGTCGTTTACCCATTTGGCTGGTTGCAGATGAACCACACGACCGTAGGCATGCTTATCCTGGAAGTGGAGGAACCAGTCCTCGCCGTTCTGGGTATCTACCCAAGCACCCTGGTGAGGGCCGTTCACCTTCTTGTTCTTTCCCTGTGCCATACCCACATACTCCTCGTAAGGACCATATGGATTCTTGGAACGCAGTTCTACCTGCCAGCCATACTTCACTCCGCCCGCAGGACTCATGATATAATAATATCCGTTGCGCTTGTAGAACTTGGTGCCTTCGATAGTAGGCTGGTCTTCATGACCGTCATATACGATGCGTGAAGGACCGATAACCTTGGTGCCGTCTGGTGACATAGGAGCTACGAAGAGCACAGACTTGATACCGGCTCTTGAACCGGCGCATCCATGCGAAAGATAAGCCTTGCCGTCTTCATCCCAGAGAGGGCAGCAGTCGATAAGACCTTTTCCCTTCATCACCCAGGTGATAGGCTCCCAAGGGCCGCGTGGATCCTGTGTCTTGGTCATGAAGAGACCCTGGTCAGGATCGCCGCAGTAGATATAGAACCATCCGTCATGGTAGCGGATTGATGGTGCCCATACGTAATTACCATGCTGAACCTTCTTGCGCCAATCCAGTTCGGTACCCTGGTATTCAGGCAAAACCGGATAGTCATCGAGTAGGGCAGCGCCTATAATCTCCCAGTTTACCAGGTCGGTGCTGTGCAGAATCTGCAAGCCAGGGAAACACTGGAAAGAAGAGGATGTCATATAGTAGTCATTGCCCACACGGCATACGTCTGGGTCTGAGTAGTCGGCGTCAATAACCGGGTTGCGGTACATTCCGTTCTTCATGTTCGGATTCCATGTTTTGGATACCGCCTTTTGGGCATTCACGCTCAGTGCAGAGAGCGGAGAGCTCAATGCGATGGTGGCGAGAATGCACAGGAGTGAATGCGATTTTAATTTCATTGTTACCGATGTTTAAATGAATTATTTAGCTACGTATTTCTTGTTGTTGTAGATGTAAATACCTTTTTTGAGGCTGTTCAGGTCTTCACTTGACGCCTTTTCTTTAATAAGATTGCCTGCAAGGTCATAGATGTTGTTTTGCAGGATTTGCTTATTTGTGTTGATATTGGAGATGCCTGAAGTTGCTCCTGTATAGTCGCCTGTTAGGTTGTTCACCTCGTAATTAGTACTTTCCAACAGTTTGTTCTTATCCTTTGTGTTGGTGACTTTGCAACCATTCTTAAATGTAAGACCATCTACGTAGGCTAAGAACATTCCTTTCTGTGCCTCTACCTGTACATTGTCTAATGTAACATTCTTGACAGGACTCTCTGGCAATCCGTAGATATAGATAGGGAAGTAAGCCTTGGCGCTCTTGTTGTATGGTGTGCCTGTAGACTTCACATTCTGAATAAGAATATCGCGGAAGACAGGTGTCTTTGCGGTTACTTCTGCTGCTGTCGCTTCAGATGGTTTTGGCTTTGTACTCAGATTGTACCAAGTTTCGATATAGATAGGATTTCTCACTCCTGTCATTGTACAATTACGGAAGATGAGATTGTATACATCGCCACTTCTATCACGTTGTGATTTCAAACGGAATCCACTATCTGTATTCGTGAAAGTGAGGTCCTCATAAATAATGTCATGCATGTTTGTTGTAAAACTGCCAAATGAAGCACCATGTCCAGTACCCATTTTACAGTTCCAAACGTGTACATACTGAGCATTATCATCGCAAACTACGTTATCGTCACCAGTACTGATGTTACAGTCGTAGATGTTTACATGGTGTCCCCAGATAGAGATACCATCTGTGTTGTGTGATGGTTGTTCTGTTTTGGTATCTGAGGCAGGATTATAAATTGTCACGTCATGGATCGTTGCATGGCTAGCCTTGCCGCTATTGCTGATGGTAAGATTTACACCTGGAGTGTTCTGAATCTTTATATTTCTAACCATGAAACGAGAACCCTGTTCGAAGCGGATCATCGCTCCCGGATTGAAAGTCTCCTTGTTGTCGCGAGCTTGCCACCAGCGTGTTCCCTGACCATCAATAATAGAAGTTTCTCCTTCACCCTCAATGATGATATCACTCTGTTTTCTGTTCTTACAACCGATAAAGAGTGTTTTGTTGTTTGGCGCCTTACCATATTCCACGAGTTTCAGGGTAGCACCTGCGCAAAGGTGGAGAACGGTTTTAGACTTGATGCTGAGTACCTCTGTAGTGCTGGTCATCTCATCTGTGCTACCAAACATCCAGGTGCCGGCAGGAATCACGACCATACCACCTGTTGTAGGTACAGCATCGAGTGCTCTCTGGATAGCCTTGGTGTTGTCTGCAGCAGATGTAGAGGCACCATAATCCTTGATATTGAATGTGTTTGCCGAAGTGATGGCAGGCAACTGTGGCAGGGCAACAGCAGTCCATCCTTCAGGAGTGTTCTGTGCATTCTGCTCGGCTGTGATACCTGCGAAAGTTTGTGCTTTAGCTATCATTGGCAAAGCCATGAGTGCTGCCAGCACGACAGTCTTAATGATTGATTTCTTCATTTCTTCTTAGGTTTATTTATTTTATTATTTTTGTATTCTATAAGATTTTCTGCAAAGTTACGACATTTTTGCTTATCGCATGCAGATAGTGGGCGAAAAACTACGAAAACGATTACGTATACCTTGCCTATAGAACAAAAAGAAAGACCGCATCCGTAGGGAATTATCTCCCTAGGATACGGTCTTAAACCTAATGATTAACGTATGTCCTGATAGGTTTTGTTATCAACATAATGACTTTGATTAGTAACCAGAATTCTGGTCAGCTAATGACAAATTATCGTTGGCATCAATTGCAGCCTGTGGGATAGGGCGAAGAAGCTTCTTGCCGATATACTGGGCTGCCTTGTCACCCATCTCATGATTATACTTGGTGCAACGTGAAACCAATGTCTGGGTTCTGCGAAGATCCATCCAACGAGCCTCATTACCGAAGTTCTCGCAGGCATTCTCATCAAGGATGTTATCAATAGTGATGGTTCCTGTAAGTGCAGGGAGACCAGCGCGCTGGTGAACCTCATTGAGTCGTGCCAATGCCTTAGGGTTATCGCCTGCCTTCAGATAAGCCTCGGCTGCTACGAGATACATCTCTGGCAAAGTGATGATATGGATGTCGCGATAGCAGGTATTCTTCTCTGTTTTAGCTGTCTTGCTGTCGTCAAACTTCTTGCAAGGACTTGAACCATATACCAGCTGCTGGTTGTCGTAATATTCCATATCTTGGCCATCCATATTCTGCGCCTCTTTGGTCTGTGAATCCATCGGAATGCGATAGGTGTTTGCTCTGTTTGCAGGATCTATAGCCTTCCATGCTTCAAAATCGGCATCTGTTTCATACCATGCAGAATAGTAACGGGTTACTGGCTTACCTACCAGACTCTCACCATTCTTATACCAGGTCCAGTAACCGGTGCCTGCTGCATTGCCCTTGTTAATGTCCGGCAACTCTTTCATGAATGTAGCATCGTAACGCTGGTCGCCCTTTTTGAAGCAATGCAAGGCATAGATGGTTGGCACATAGCTGGAGGTTGTAGCCTTGATATTATCCTCGTTTCCACCCAGATAGTTACAGTAGTAACCGCTCCATTCTGTACCACCTGACGTGGTATTGTTGGCTGTAGTCAGATCATACTCCACATCCCAAAGGAATTCTTCGTTGTCATCGCCCGATCCGTCTGCCTTCCAGAGTTTGGCATATGGGGTAGTCAGTCTTCTGCCTGCTATCACCTCATCGGCAAGAGATGCTGCCTTAGAGAAGTAATCCTGCTTGTTGAGGTCCCATGCTGCAGAAAGGTAGGTCTTGGCAAGAATAGCCTTGGCTGTTTCCTGGCTGATTCTGCCGCCACCCTTGGTAGCTGTAGAAGCCTGGAGCACATTCTTGCTGATAACATCTTCGAGCTCGCTGATGATATAGGCGTATACATCTTCAGCAGAAGACTTAGGATATCCTGTGCCTGCTGTGGTGAGGAAGTCCTTCATGATTGGCACACCACCGAAGTTGTTTACCAGGAGATAATACTCGTAGGCTGCCAAAACACGGGCTTCGCCTACAAGCTGACCCTTAGTCTTGTCATCAATTTGTGCTGTCTGTGCATAATATGACACAGAGTTGGCTGCACGGATACCTGCATAGAGGTAAGTATAGAGATTCTTGATGTCCGTATTTTCTGGAGTCAGAGTCTCGTAAGTGTTCAAAGGCTCGTTCATCTTGTTACGGGCATCGGCATACATATCTGTTCCTGCTGAAAAACAGCTTGTGAACAGAGGAGCTGCATAAACGTTTTGCAGATGCTGATAGGCATCATTGACGAGGCTATTGAAGCCTTCTTTTGTAGCAAATGTCTGTTTATCAGTTACATTCGACTTGTTGCTAGCATCCAGGAAGTCGCTGCAACTTGTCATGGTTCCCATGCAGCACGCCGCCAATGCTACGCTATATAATATCTTTTTCATAATTGTTTACTTCATTTAATGAGATTAGAACTTAAGATTTACACCAAACTGGTAGGTTACAGATGATGGACCGCCATTCTGCAGATTCTGTGATGCCCACTCTGGGTCGAAGCCCTTATAGTTGGTGAAACAGAATGGGTTCAGAATGTTTACATAAACACGGAGGTTTCTGATACCAGCCTTGTTCACTACGTTCTTTGGCAAGGTGTAACCCAGGGTGATGTTCTTAACCTTGGTGAAAGAGGTCTTCTGATACTGGAAGCCTTCTCCCTTGGCTGAACCCTTGTCGCCGAAGTAACCACCCATGGATGTATCGCTGTTGTTTGGATAAGGATACTTTCCGTAGTGGGTTTCTGTTGCGGTTGTTATATCACCTGTTGCATGATCGATGATTGGCGCTCCCTTTGGTATGTAGTAATCCAGCTGCATATGGGCATTACCACGGTCGCTATATTTCATATACTTCTCGTGGAAGTAGCTGCGTGACCAGAATCCGCTCTTGGTATAGAACATGATAGAGAAGTCGAAGCCCTTGAAGTAAACATTGGTAGAGAAACTGCCGGTCCAACGTGGATCGGTGCAACCATAAATCTGCTTATCGTTGTCGTCAATCTTACCGTCATCGTTCCAATCGTTAACGGCTACCTGACCTTCATACCATTTATATTTAGTGCCATACTTCTCATAGAATTCCTTCAGGGTATAGTGCTTGTCACCATTCATGGTGTGCATGGTCACACCCTTGTCGGTGATGACATCTGTATGGGTATAGTCACGGAGTACGTTCAGAGGCTCACCGATAAACCAGTTGTTGGCTACCTCATCAACCTTACCATTACTCAACTCCTTAATCTTGTTCCAGTTGCGGGCGAAGTTTACGTTCGCACTCCAGGAGAAGTCTTTCTTGTTGATGATGTTAAAGTTCAAACCGAGTTCAATACCTCTGTTCTGGACAGAACCTACATTGAAGGTTGAAGTCTTCTCACCGGTTTCGATAGGCACTGAACGTGACATAATCTGACCATCAGAAAGACGGTTGTAGAAGTCGGCAGTTACATTGATGCGGTTCTTCAGGAAACTCAAGTCGAGACCGAGGTCAAACTCCTTTACTTTCTCCCAGATGAGTTCTGTATTTATCAATCCGTTAGGATGATAACCCTGTACCTCTTTGCCGTCAATAGTTACATATGTTGGACCTGTAGCTGAAGCGATAGTTACATAGTCACCCACATTGTTGTTACCGGTAACACCGTATGAAAGACGAAGTTTAGCATTATCAAGCCAGTTGTTGAACTGCTTCATCCAAGCTTCATCTGAGATACGCCATGCTGCAGCTACAGAAGGGAACCAGCCCCATCGGTTGCCGTCTGCGAAACGGGAACTGCCATCGGTACGGAGTGTAGCTGTAGCCATGTAACGGCCCTTGTAGGAATAGTTGGCACGGAAAGCAAATGACTCCAATGATGACTCAGTATAAGAGCTTGAGAGCGTCTTGTCGCCGCTGGCTGTTCCCAGGTTGTGGAATGTCGTGTGGTCGCTGGCGATACCCTTGCCCTCTTCATACTGGTATTCTGTATTGCTCTTGTAGAGTGAGAACAATGCCATGGCACCAATGGTGTGGTCGCCAAATGTGCGGTTATAGTCAAACTGGTTGTCCCAAGTCCAGTCTACACGGGTTGTATTGGCAACAGAACCGAAGTTGGTCTTGTTTTTCTGGTAGTAAGTAGAACCTACATCATTACCCTCTTTGATACCTGTTGCATAGAAGATGCCCTGGCGCTTGTGAGAGTAGTTAGGAGAGAAGGTGGTTGTAAACTTCAATCCCTTGATGATGTTGGCACGCAGGTAGAAGTTACCCATCAGTCGGTACTTTTTGGTCTCATTGGTATAGTTACCGTCATTCAAATCGATGAGCGGGTTGTATGTAGATGTAAACTGTGCGTCAGATTCAAAGGCAGCCTTTGCTCCCGGATTAGGAATCAGGTTGCCATCTGCATCTGTAGGAGATACGAATGGGTTGAAATAGAATGCATTCACGTATGGAGAATAAGTGGCATCGGTACATACATCCTGGGTGCGGCTCATTGACATGTTGGCAGAGAAACCTGCTTCAAAAATCTTGGAGAGCTTGGCATCCATAGATCCCTTGAAGTTGAAACGCTCGTAGTCGTTGCCCTTGAATACGTTCTCTTCTCCCTGATAACCCATACCTACACGGTAGTTGACCTTGTCAGTAGCACCGGCAGCACTGATAAAGTGGTTCTGCTGGGCGGCTGTACGGGTTACTTGCTTTTTCCAGTCGTAACCGTCGAAGCTTGGATTCATCATCAGTTCATAAAGTTTGGAATCTTTATAGCTGGTTGCTCCCTTGCGGGCAAGGAAGGCTGAATTCAAGTCGGTATCCTTGATGATATAATGTGGATGTCCTTCTGCATCAACACCCTTGCGGCTTGAGCCATCGTAGCTCTTTCCGTCGAGTAAGGTATATCTTTGGAAGCGGTAATCCATAAACTCGTTGGCATCCATAAATTCCGGCATGCGTGCCACCTTCTTGATACCATAATATCCATCATAAGAGATAGTTGCCTTCTGTGCCTTGTCTGCACCCTTGCTGCCCTTGGTGGTAATCATGATGACACCGGCAGAAGCACGTGAACCATAAATAGCGGTAGAAGAAGCATCTTTCAATACGTCGATGCGGTCGATATCGTCAGGGTTGAGGAAGTCCATGTTGTCGCAAACCACACCATCGATAACATACAATGGCTGTGCCTGCTTGTTGATAGAAGCCTGTCCACGAACCTGAATATTGAAGCCTGCACCTGCGCGGCTACCAGACTGGGTGATGTTAACACCAGGAACAGAACCCTGCAGAGACTCTGCAAGATTGGTAGTACCGCGAGCGGCAATCTTTTCTGAGTTAACAGATGCGATAGAACCGGTTACGTCGCGTTTACGCATAGTACCGTAACCAACGACAACGACCTCATCGAGAGCTGCATTGTCATCTTCAAGAACAATGTTCCATGATCTTTGCCCCCCCACTTTTATTTTCTTAGGCTTGCAGCCAATGTAGCTGAAAGTCAAGACCGCATTAGGGTCAGCGTTCTGGATGGTAAACTTACCGTCAAGGTCGGTGATACCACCAGCCTTACCATTCTGGTCAGTAATGGTTACACCAATCATTGGGTCGCCATTAGCATCCTTAACGGTACCTTGGATTGTTTTCTGCGCAAAAGCGAGGAAACAAACCGAACTCAAGGTCAGTGCCATGCTGGCACGTTTCAGTTGTTGATACATAACGATGTTTGTTTTGTAGGTTATTATTATATCTTTTTAAGTTTCTCTGGTCTAATTGAACTTACTAGCGATTAGTTGTTGTCGTGTTTAATTCTCAATAGATCATAAGGAATCTTCGATTTTTGGTTATAATCTTAGATTTCTGCTACAAAGGTAATTAAAATTTTTAAATGTTGAATAAAATAAATGAAAAATCTAACGTAAACGTTTTCGCAAGTGTTGGTTTTACAATATTGTCTTTTCGTCGTATTGATTCAGGCTTGCAAGTGAGGCTAACGTAACGTTTCACTGAGGCATATTTGAAGCTCAAGAGAGGCTTACTTGATGGGAGCACGATGTATCTGGAATTACGTCGCGACGTATCTGTTGCTACGTCGTGACGCGCTGGCTGCTACGTCGTGACGCATCAGATGCTACGTCGCGACGTAATTTCAGCAGCATCGGTAAGCGGAGTCGCTTACTAAGAGACGTACAAGCGAAGGGCGTGGTAATACGTGGTAATAAGGTGGTAATAAAAATACCCCTTATTTTGGCTGAATGAAGTGGCTGAGTTAGTTGACAGAAGTGGTTGAAGTTCCCAAAAAAGAGGGAATGTCATCGCACTTATGACACGCCCTCTATTATTCTTACTGAACTTTCGCAAGTGGTTTATGAACGGGCTGAAGGGGCATAACTTGCGAAAGAATGTGATTAAATAAGCAAAAGGAGACGTTTCTTTTAGTTCAAGGAGACGTTTCTTTGGGTTCAAGAAAACGTCTCTTTTAGTTTAAAGAGATAGTTTCTTAGGTTGAAGGAGACAGCTTCTCGAAGGTTGCCACTAGGCTCAGCAGCTCTGCTGAGCCTAGTCAGCAGCTCTGCCGAGCCTAGTGACAACACCTTTTAATCGTACAACTACAACCCTTATAGTCGTACAACCATACACCCTATAGTTGTACGACCATACACCCTATAGTTGTACGACCATAACCCATTTAGTTGTACAACTATAACTCATTTAGTCGTACAACCATAACCCTTTTAGTTGTACAACCATAACCCATTTAGTTGTACAACCATAACCCATTTAGTTGTACAACCATAACCCTTTTAGTTGTACAACCATAAACGCAAGCCCGCCAGGCGTTCTTTTTACGCCTAGCGGGCTTGCGTTTTTTACTTTCTGAACTTTCGCATGTGGTTCAAGAACGGGCTGAAGGCCCAAAAGCTCCTAGCCCAGGGCGTGTGGGGCAAAATTTGCGAAAGTTTTGTTAATTATATTGTTCCAATTTCTTAATCTCATCTATAGATAAGTCGGTAAGATCGGCAATTTCGTCTATAGGAAAGTTGTGTGCCAACAACTTCAAAGCAATCTTCTTGTTGGCTTTTCTCTTTCCTTCTTCGTATCCTTTTTTATAGGCTTTCTCCACAGCATGCTTATATACCGCATAATTGTCCCACATGACCATCATGCTGTTGTCGTATTTCTCCTGTTCCTCTTTGGTCAGGGTTTTGGAGTCGGCGTATTCAGCCAATTTCTTGAATATCTTGTCAAGAGCTTCGCAAGGGAATTGTTCTACTATCTCCATATATTTCAAATTATAAATCCAACAATATAAAAAACGTAGTACACGTTTAGAACACCTTAATTATATTGTTCCAATTTCTTGATCTCTTCAATAGATAAGTCGGTAAGATCGGCAATATCATCTAATGGAGTATTGCGCGCTAACAACTTCATTGCAAGCTCTTTTCTACTTTTTTCTATACCCTTTTCTATACCCTCTTCTATACCTTCTTTTCTACCTTCTTCTTTACCTTCTTTTCTACCTTCTTCTTTACCTTCTTTTCTACCTTCTTCTTTACCTTTCTCAATACCTTTCTCCTCAGCATGCTTATATACCGCATAATTGTCCCACATGACCATCATGCTGTTATCGTATTTCTCCTGTTCCTCTTTGGTCAGGCTCTTGGAGTCGGCAATTTCTGCCAGTCTCTTGAATATCTTATGCTGAGCCTCGAAAGGCATTTTTTCCAATGTCTCCATATGCTTCAAATTATAAATCCAACAATCTAAAAACGTAGTACACTCTTCCTCTTTCTTCTTGAAAAGAGGCATTACCAAGTAGATGAAGCGAATCTTGTTAGAGTAAACCTCTCCGCTATCCTTGTCTGCCAGCACAACGTCTGTTCTGAACTTCTTTGGCGTATTTTCATCTACATCAAAGTTCATGAAACAGATAACATAAACGGGTGTGAGATGATAATCCCATTTTCCTTTTATGCCTTGGTCTACTATCGTTTTCGATGCATAGTAGAGAGACCGGTCGATGAAATAGGTCTGGCTTCTGTTTTGCATTTCAACGATAATGTGCTCACCTGTGTCAGTTTCGCAAAAGACGTCGTAGATGATACCTCTCTGGTCTTTTGTTTCTGGCAACATCTCCTTGTCCTTAAACTTTACATCAGTGATGTGCTGTTCTCCCAGGAGCAGCTGGTTCAAGAACTCAATCAGCAAGTCTTTGCTGTATTCCTGGCCGAAGATTCGTTTAAACGACCAGTCTGAGAATGGGTTGATGTATCTTGCCATATCTTTGCGATTTTGTGTTCACGCTGCAAAGATACGCTTTTCTTTCGTAACTTCCAAGAAATTAACAAAAAAAGTTTTTGGTGAGTGGTAAGGGAGAGGGAGAGAAACAAAAAAAAGTGCAATGCCCGATGGGGGCATTGCACTTTCTTAAAATATAGTTTGATTGAATTTATTTAATCCAACGTGGGTCACCTGCCTTTTCTTTCTCCAAGATAGAGTTCTTGAGATAGAATTCGCCATTGGCTGCATTTTTGAACGCAGAACCAGATGCTACTTCAAGTTTGTTAACTTCAAAAGAGTTTTTGTAGAAACTGAAGTCTGTGGTCTGGTATGTAGCTGTTGCATCAGGTTTTACTACACCATTTTTGCCAGCTTCCACATCCCAAGCTTGGATACCTCTAGCATTTGGATTAGCTGTCTTTGCAAGGATAGTCTTATTCATCTTCATTGTAACTCCTTGTTTTGCATCTTTTGCATTGAGGAAATAGCCATCTGCGCCAACCACATTGTAGAATGTACATGCATTAATGTCTATGGTTGTTGAAGATTTCGCCTTTGATAAATCGAAGACGCTACTCTTTCCAAGACTGATGTTTGAGAATGTAGAGTTAACAAACTTGATGTTGTTAATCTTGTCCATACCCTTGTTCATACAAATAAATGCATAACCACCTGTACCATGATTGTTTGAAATACAATTGTCAATGATAAGCAGGTTTACTGATTGACCAGAAGAAGCCTTGAAGTTAACAAGTGCTCTTTCCATGTTGCTGATGTTGCATTCTGTGAATCCCAAAGAATCGATATCACAAGCTTTATCTTCATTAATGAAATATTGACAGCCTGAAATGCCTTCATCTGTATTCTGAAGTCCATCAATATTTACGTGTTCAAAGCTGATGTAACCATGATTTCCTGCTACAGATACAGCCTTCTTTACATTCAGTGTTGCCTTTTCACCAGCTCTACCGAAGAATGAGATGGAAACACCTTCTGGGATGCTGATAGCCTTTTCTTCTGTACCCAAGTCGATAGTCTTGCCAGCAGGAATACCTACTGTGATAGATACAGTAGAAGCACCTTCCATCTTTTCGAATGCCTTATTAGCCCATTCTTCGATGTCTTCATTTGTGATGACTGTACGGTCTTCGCTCAATCTTACAGTGTAGTCGGCAGAAGGTAAACCTTTGGCAGTCTTTACTGTCTTGGAACCACGAACTTTCTCACCATTGAGTAAGCTGAATGTGTATGAACGATTTGAGTTCAAACCTGTTATCTTATACTCACCAGCTTCGCGGTCTGCATCTGACAGAGCGATGTCCTCAGTCTGGATTTCTCCCTCGCTATCCTTATAAGTATAGCGAAGAGTGGTTACGTTAGAACCTGGAATCCATGTCAAGCGGATATTATCGTCCAAGCGGTCTTTCTCCAAAACATCGTGAAGGATACCTGGAGTACGGAAAGAGTCGCCATCCTTATAATATACCCATTTTGATTCTGGCTTGGTTGAAGACATAGCTTTTACACGCATGTAGTACTTGGTGTATTCTTCCAAGTTGTTGATGTCAACAGGAGCTGATGTGATGCTCTTGTCTTCACCGAAGACTCTTGCGTTCTCACCTCCCATAGGTACGTCATCATAAAGAGAGTCTGTGCTCAACTCTACGATATAGTATTCTGTGTTCTTGTCATAAGCAGAGAAGTTGACTGCAATCTTGGTTGGTTGGTCGTCATCTGTGTCAACAGACAAAGCAGAACTCTTGACACCAAACAAGCGGTCGTGAGCACTGTCAACATCCCAGTCGTTCTTATCTGTACAAGAAACCATTGGAGTCATGGCCAAGAAGGCCAATGACATTCCAAATATATTCTTTATTTTCATCTTGTTTCTATTATTAACAGTTCGTACTAATCGTTGTAGCCATAAGAATTGTACAAATGACCATTTGATGCAGAGATTGTGGTAGATGCAATAGGCATGAGGTATCTGTTTTTAACAGGTACATTGTCACCTACAAGACCACTGCTGATAGAAGGCAGGTTTGTGTTTACCTGGGTATCCTTGCCGCTTGTCAAGCTAGACTTGCCAAAGCTATCTGCACTACCAGTGAAGTCTGATTCAGACTGATCTCCGGCGAGACCATACCAAGTTACACTGCTCATGTCAATCTTGGTCTTTGTGTCATCAGTATAGTTGAAGTAAATCTTCTCCTGATATTTCTTGTCAGTCAAGTCCTGGATATAAGTATCCTTGAACTCCTGAATCTTCTGAGCCAAGAGATTCCAGCGAATCAAATCCCATTTGCGGTAGCCTTCACCAGCAAACTCCCAAGCGTTTTCCTGTACGATTGCTTCGAACAGACCTTCCTTGGTCTTTGGGATGTTGTTGATGTAGTGGTTTGCCAAAGCCTTGTCGCTGAAAGCACGGTCGTGTACTTCTGCGAGAGCCTGGAGTGCAGTCATACCTGCATCACCATCATAATGACCTGTAGGGCCAGCCAACTCGTTCATTACTTCAGCGTACCAAAGCAGAATCTGAGAGTAGCGCATCACGACAGGGTTAATACCTGTGGTGTGCTTAGCTGTTGCCTTCAAGTTGTCAGCCAACCACTTGTCGTTCATTTTGCGAGCATCCCACTTACCGCAGTAAAGACCAAATGGAGCGTTGCCAAGCATGCTCTCTACAGTCTTCTTACCATCCTGTTTAATCTCGAAAGCTGCTACTGTAACGTCACGACGCTGGTCAGCCTTATCGTAAGAGTAGAGGAGAGGTGCTGTCAACTTCAATTTACCAGCAGAGTTACCATATCCATATTCAGTTGTAACACCATTCAAGCGTACACCAACTGTATAACCCAACTCACCAGTAACGTTGCTACCCATAGGTATCTCGAAGAGGTTTTCCTGATAGGTCTTGTCGAGAGTCAGCTGGTTCAAGAGATACCATTCATTCTCGAATGAAGGATTCAATTTGTGTGAACCGCTCTTGATGATAGCACTGAGATGCTTGAGTGCAATCTCATAAAGTTCCTTACACTTAGCTGCACCAGGACGCTGTGTAGGGTATGTTGCGTCTGTGTAAGTTGCAGTCTCGTAGCCTTCCTTCGCTTTTTCGCGGATAGCATATCCTGCACGAGTCAAGGCAATCTGTGCTAAAAGACCATGTGCATAACCCTTGGTTGCATGCTCAGTGGTATAACCATCCTGACCAGCCCAAGGCAGTAGTTCGATGGCTTCATCAAGATTTACCATCAAGCTGTCAAGGATGCTGTCGCGATCCATTTTATAAAGATATGCATTGGAAAGGTCTGATTTTGATGACTCAGCCTTGAAAGGCACGTCACCGAAGAAACGTACCAAGTCGAGATAGCACTGTGCACGGAGTGTTAAAGCCTCACCGAGATAGCGTCCCATTGTTGCTTTGTCTGACTTGCTACCATTCTGGTACAGGTCGCTGTTATTTACGCCATCAACAACGTCGTTTGCGTCTTCAATTACACCATAGAGTGCATCCCACACGCCAGAAATCTTAGACCATCCTGGATCGGCATTGTAGTTCATGTTACCACGCTCACTTGTAGCGTTAGTAGCGTCACTTCCAAGACCATCCACCAATTCGATGTCGCTGTTCAGGTTCCATACGATGGCGAGGTCCTGAGAGTATGTACGGTCTTGAGTCAAACCGCCATATATCTTGTTTACTCGTAAGCCTGTGTAGTAGGTAGAACCATATACATTAGAGTTCTCCAACTCAGAAGGTGACTTCTGATCAAGGAAGTCTGAGCAAGAAACCAATGTTGCAGCTCCCAAAGCTACCAAGACTTTTGAAAATATCTTGTTCATGTTCTTTGTTACTTTTTTAGAATGTTACATTAATACCACCTACAAATGTACGGCTCTTAGGGTATGCTGCGTAGTCGATACCTGGAGTCATAGGATTCTTTTTGCTGCTTGTGTCAACTTCAGGGTCGTAACCCTTATAGCTTGTCATGCAAAGCAAGTTGTAGCCAGTGAAGTAGATACGTACGTTGCTGATGAAGATGTTCTTCAACCAGGTCTTTGGCAATGTGTAGCCAATAGTTACGTTCTGCAAACGCAGAAATGAAGCGTCTTCTACAGCATAATCAGTCAACTGCATGGCTGTAACGGCAGCTGGATTGTAGATGCTCTTGCCTTGGTTCAACTCGTTCAAACGAGCCATAACTTCTTCTGTGCCACCATATGTTGTGATGGTTGAAGTAGAAATCTTACCAAGGTTCAAACCATTGTTAGGATCAATCCATGTGTAACGTTTGTCGAGGGTAAAGTCATCCACAAGGTTGTACTTCTTGTTAGAACCAGAATAGAAGGCGTTAGCCAGCTTGGTTCCGTTTACAATCTTGTTGCCAAGAGAGTAGTTGAAGAACACATTGAAGTCGAAGTTGCCTACGTGACCGTCGAAGCCGAAACCACCAGTTGTTGTTGGAACGGTATTGCCAAGACGCTGCTTAATAGGATTACCGTTTTCATCGCACTGTACCTTAGGACCACCAGGATAGTAGGTACCACCGAAGATGTCCTTGCTCTTGTCTTTTACACCATCAGCCAACTCCCACTTGCCCTTGGCATTGAGAACCAAGTCACCTGTGCCTGTAGCTGGATCATATACGGTATAGTAACCATTCATCTTGTAGCCCCAGAGTTCACCAAGTCGACCGCCCTGTTCTACACGGAAGTCTTCATACTTAGCGATGGTTGAACCACTCCAGTTGCTGCTCTGCCATGGATTCTCAAGATTCAACTCGTCAATCTTGTTCTTGTTGTAAGAAACATTGAAGTTGAAGTTCAAACCAAACTTCTTCTTGTCTACGATGACTGCATTGAGTGCCAACTCTACACCCTTGTTAGAAGTTTTACCGAAGTTCTGGAACTGGTAGCTATAACCTGTGTTTGATGGAATCAAAGTCTGCATCAAGAGGTCCTTAGTGGTGTTCCAATAGAAATCCAATGTACCGCTGATACGTCCGTTAAAGAAACCATAGTCGATACCGAAGTTACGGGTAACGGTTGTTTCCCACTTCAGGTTAGGGTTGTAGAGATAAGTTCCATGCTCCAACATTGAACCACGATTCTCATCAAAGAATGGAGCCTTTGATGTGTTGCTAGCCATAGAGTATACGGTAGAAATCAAACCGGAATTGATACGGTTGTTACCGGCTGTACCGAAACTCAAACGAGCCTTCAAGTTAGAGAGCCACTTAGAAGCACCCTTCAAGAATGATTCGTCAGACATACGCCATGCCAACGCCAAAGATGGGAATACGCCCCACTGGTTGCCGCTGCCAAACTTACTAGAACCATCAGCACGCATAGTGAATGTTGCCAGATACTTATCATTCAGTGTATAATTGATACGACCGAAGTATGAGAGGATATTCTCATCGGCAGCGATAGTTCCTTCGTTTGGAAGGGCTGTACCTGCACCTGTATTTGACAAAACGTCATCAATACCAAAAGATGCTGGGTAAGCAACTGATATGGCATTTCTTGTAGTCTGCTCGCTGCTGCTCCACTCCTGACCCAACAATACGTTGATATGGTCACGGCCTCCGAAAAGTTTGCTGTTATCGTAAGTGATAGTGTTGGCATTGCGCCAGTTCTTTTTGCTTACCTTAGTGAACACGGCTTGTGGCTGACCATTGTAGCCGTACTTAGAGTTGGTTGTTGCATTTGAACCCCAAACCTGATCGGTGTTGTTGTAATCCCAGCGATAACCAAATTCTGAGCGCAAGGTGATATTCTTGAAAGGCTTCCAATTCAAACCTACGTTGTAGTTCTGCTGGAAACGCTCCTGATACTTATAAGAATCATATATACGCTCAATAGGGTTGCGCTCTACGGATGTTGAGTTCTCCTCGTCCTCATCGCTATCTGTAAGAGGATATACTGGCCAGAACTTTACGGTATTGGCAACGATAGAGTTGGCTGCGTTGCTCTCATTGGTGTCTGCACCACCATTCAGACCGTCAAGTTTGGTGAATGCCATACGAGCATTAAAGTCGAGTGACAACCACTTATTCAACTTAGCGTTGAGTTTTGCGTTAACGTTGTTCTTAGCATAACCAGAACCAAGCATGATACTCTTCTCGTCGTTATGAGAGAAACCAATGTTATACTTGATATCCTTAGTACCACCGCTAACGCTTACGTTATACTGCTTTTGGTTACCTGTGCGACCGAAAACTTCGTCCTGATAGTCTGTTCCTTCTACAGACTTCCAAATGTCGAGGTCGCTGTAGTTACCATAGTTTGTTGCACCAACTTCGTAAAGAGAGTATGCAAAGTTATAAGGATCAAGAGTCTTGATCAACTTTGTTACCTTCTTGTAGCCAAGAGATGCATTGAAGTTTACCTGGGTCTTGCCCTCAGAACCGCTCTTGGTTGTTACGATGATAACACCATTAGCACCACGGGCACCATAGATAGCTGTTGAAGAAGCATCCTTCAATACGTCGATGCTCTGAATCTCGCTAGGAGCGATGTCGCTGATAGAGCTAACTGGGAAACCATCTACGATGTAGAGAGGTGAGTTGTCCTGTGAAAGAGAACCACCACCACGCACACGAATCTTCACGTCAGCATCAGGTGAACCCTCGGTGGTGGTGATGTTCACACCCGCCATCTTACCGGTCATCGCCTCGCTCACGTTAGATACAGGAATGTTGGCAATCTGCTTGTCACTGATAGAAGATACAGAACCTGTGAGGTCCTTCTTTCTAACAGTACCATAACCGATTACTACGACATCGTTGAGGGTGGTGTTGTCATCCTCAAGCTTTACATCGATTGATTCTTTACCTGCAACGCTTACTTCCTTAGCTTTCATACCAATGTATGAAATCTTCAGTTTCTTGCTCTTGCCTTTTAAGTTTACTGTGAAGTTACCGTCAATGTCGGTCACGCCACCATTGCCAGCTACACCTACCTCCATGACAGATGCGCCGATGATTGGCTCGCCCGTATTGTCAGTAACAACGCCTTTTACTGTTTGTGCAGATACACTTGTTACTACGAACATCAGTGCGCCTGCCAAAGCAATTTTCTTTTTTCTAAAATTACCAGACATACACTTTAGGTTTAGATAAAACTTATTCTAAATTACTAATTTTCTAATGTTTTTGAAATGTTTTTAAGTAGAATCCCAGTCCTGAGCAGTTGCTTTATCATGGCTGTTCCTCTTGGTTCCCGAAGGCTCCGGTGGGGCAACCTTGATGCGTAGCGTTAGCTAAGTCTTGGTTTTCTTGCTGCAAAATTAGATAAAAAATATGAGAATATAGGTATATTTGGGGTAAAAAATTACGTAAACGTTTACAGATTTTTGCGTAAATACTCTGTTTTTTTATATGTTTCCTTTATTCTTTCATATCTTTCGGTGGCTTACACATATTTTATGAGAACAAAGAAAAAGTGCAATATCCAGCACCCTTCTGAATGAGGGTGGGGATATTGCACTCCGAATGTTATCTGTCAATCTAATTACTTATGGTCTCTGCTTCTTTACTTTACGATGACCTTGCTTGTCTTCTTGCTACCATCTGCCAGGGTCTTCACAATGATGTTGATACCCTTCTGAAGATTTGAGAGCTGGGTGCCGTCGGCTGCATAGATGGCGGTCTTTGTGACTGCTGCTGTAGCTGAGGTGATGTTGCGGATGCCGGTGCTTACTGAATTGGTTGTTGCACCGAAACCGCCCATTTGGTTGGCTGCACGTACGGTGAATGTACCCTTCTCGCCGTTGAGGTTTACTGACTTCTCTGTGGTCAGGGCGAAGAACTTGCCGTCTTTTGCTACGAGATACATCTGGGCATCACCGGTCCATGAGAGTTTGTCGCTATTCAGTGTGGCTGCTGTAGCTGCTGCCTGAGAAGCGAGGTCGGCAGGCTTCCAGCTGGTAAATACCTTGTCGAGACTGAACTCGGCTGCTTTCTCTGCTGTGATGATGGTGTTGTACTCGCTTACTTCATTATCCTTGGTAAACTTCACGATGTTCTCGGCTGGAGAGATAACCTTGCCGTCCTCATCAAGTGTGTTGTACTCGAAGAAGTTCTTGGCAACTACGTTCATACCACCTGTTGACCAGCGGGTAGCAGCAATCTTGGCTGCTGCATTCTTGTCGAGGATGGTGTTGAGGAAAGCACAGTTGGCTGTACCGCCCCAAGAGCGACCGAAAGTGAAGCTGTCTGTAGCAGCACCTACAATCTTACAGCCGTCGAATACGTAACCATACTTGGTGCCGTCTGTATAAGGGGCAGTAATGTATGAGCCCTTACCTGGTTCCAATGTGAGTGTACACTTGTTGAAGAATGCATCACCACCGCCGCAGATGAAGTCTACGATTCCGTGGATATCTGAATTTTCGAAGTAGTACTGGCCCTTATTGTTGTTGCTGTAGTAAGTGTCCTGATAAGAAAGCATCTTCACATTCTTGCAGATGGTCTGTGTACCCTTGTCCTGGAGGCAGACAGCACGACCGGTACTCTTAGAATCGAATGGATAAGCATTCTTCAGAGTGAGGTCCTGCATGTAGAGACCTGTACTTGTATTATACAATGTTGCAGTTACGGCGATACCTTCTACCTCTGGCTTGTTGACGATGATGGTGTTGTCCATGCTCTCGCCGATGATAGAGATGTTGTTACCGCTGATTGCGGTAAGACACTTGTCTCCGAGGTCGTATGTGCCGTTAGGCAAGAAGATGTATGTACGTGCAGCGTTGGCTGCAGCATTGTTGCCGTTTGCAATTTCGAGGGCTGTGATGAAACTCTGTGCGTCGCCAGCCTTAACCTCCATCCAGTTGCCGTTCTGTGTGTAAGAAGGAGTTGTCATGTTTACGATGCTGAGGCTGTGGATGTAAGTATCTGCGTCGAAGGTAATAGTATACTCACCGCTCTCGGTAGATTCGTTCTGGAGAACGCCTTGGTTGCCGTCCATTGTAGCCTTTGCGTCAATAGAACTTACTTCATTTCCCTGAGGATCGAGGAGGGTAATCTTGCCCGACTTAGAATACTGGCAGAGATTCATCTTGATGTAACCCTTGCCGCCCATCTTAACCTTGAGCTTGTCGGTAGCTTCGAAACTCCAGCCGTGAGTAGTATCGTGCCACTTGCCGTTGCCTTCTACTGAGATGGCTTCGTGGTCGTTGATGTCGAAACCTTCCTTCTGGAAGTCGTAGTCGTAACGAGCTGTTCCGTTTACGGTCTCAATATCTGTAACGAGTGCATAGAGCTGAGCATCTGCTGTGATGACAGAAGAGGTAGTGAACTTCTTGCTGTCTTTCTTCTGGTCGCTAGCCCAGCCGCGGAAATTCTTCCCTTCGGTTACGGTTACCTTCTCTTCCATGCCTTCCTGGAATTTCTCAATATTGGCATCCTGCTCAACCTTTTGGGTTCCGAGCACTGTTGTGCCGTCTATATTATAATAGGTGAGGGTGAAGTCTGGCTTGAAGCCTACGGTGAGTTCGTAAGTTACTTCATCTCCCTTAGATTCTACAACGATGGTTACCACAGTCTTCTGGTCTGCACCTTCGCCGGTGGTAGTGTATGTTGTGCTCTTGATGGTTCCGTTTGCAGCAACGAGGTCTGTCAGCGGATTGGTCTCGCTGATGAGTGTTGCCTTCTTTGAAATGAGGAGGGTAGCGAGCTGCTTGCCTGATGCGTCTTCGTTGAAGATGTCAACGGCTGAATACTTGGTGCCGTTGAGGCTGAAAGTACCGAGCATTGGAGTCTTGCTCATATCTACATTTCCGTAGATGGCGAGGTCGGTAACGTAAGCATTCTGTTTCAGATTGAAGTTCTCGAACTTGATCTGGCAGTTTGTACGGTTTACGTCGAGTGTCAGATCTTCACCGCTTGCGTTTACAATAGATACGTTGTGGATAGCTACCCAGTCTGCATCACCATCGCCCTTTACAGATACCTTGATACCACGTGTGCCACCTGTAGCTGCCTGATGGAGCGTAATCTTGGTGATGCTTGCCAATGCAGAGGTTACTGCGCTTGGTTCAGCTGCTGAGTATTCGCCGGTATACTTAGCGGTCTGCATGAAACCTGTATGACCTGCAAACTTGCTGTCTGCTGGGGATACGCCTACACCATTGAGGGTGAGTGTGAAGTCCTCCTTGCTGTAAAGGGTCTTGAGTTTGACTGCTTCGTTGGTTGTTTTCTTACGGTCGTAAGAAGCCCACTCGGTGAAGTCGGTAGTGTAGAGTGCCTTCTCCTGGATGGCGCTTACGTGTACCACCTTAACCTGATAAAGGTAGCAGCCGCCTGTAGCAACTACTTCTACATACCCTTTAGCCACTTCAGCAGATGTAGCGTTATATTCTGTAACGTCTTCAGTAGCAGCCTTTCCGCCTACAGTGAGGTAGTGGTAGTTTGGATAAGTTGTTACGGTAACCACATCATTGGCTGATTTTACCGGAATCTGCAGGATGGCTCCTGTGTTAAACTGTGCATCAGATGTTCTGCCCTTCAACTTGCCTTGTGTAGCGTTGACGTGCATGGTGATGCCTTCTACGGTAGAAACGAGGTCACCCTCTTTACCTTGGAAGTTTGCTGCTGTGTTGATGCCTTCAGGAAGATTTTTCTGAAAGTCCCAAACAGCAGTGACATTTTGCGCCTTTGCAATGAAAGCAAAGACAAGCAACAGGCTGAGAAGCCCAAATCTTAGTAGATCTTTTTTCATTTGTTTGCCTTTTAGGTTGTTATACTTTATTTTATTGTTTACATCTTTTATTGGTGCAAAATTACACTTATTATTTCTATTTAAGAACTTTTTGTTTCAATTTTGTTGCAAAAGCTACGCAATCGTTTTCGTATATTTCTGCCTTTTTATCTCTCTTTGCCAAATGAGAATTAAGTCGTACTTTTGCAGGCAAAAACAAACGAATTTTAAACCAAATAAATTAATAAATCAATTAAAACTTAACAAAAAATGAAGAACTTATTTACTTTTATTGTCGCATTGTTTATGGCGACGAGTGTGTATGCACAAGATTTTATCATTCAAGGTGGTGCTGAACCTGCTACTGTTTATAGTAAAGCTGAGAGTAGTATTCATTGTGCCTATGATAATACAGACATAGCTACTCCTTCTATGGTGACATGTGAGACTGCTCAAGGCTTTATCGGTTATTTGATGAAGTCTGGTAAGGCATTCTCTAATGGTTATTTCATGAACTATAAAGGCAAATTGTATCGTACGCTTAAGTTATCTAATGGTGCAGTTAATAAGTTTATCATTCTAGAGGGAGTTACGATTTCTAAAATTGAGATAATTGGATATTGCAATGGTAAGGAGGGCACTAATTCTTATTTTGCTAATTTGGCTGTTGAGGAAAGTTCTGAAAGAACAATTGATGTTTATAGTAGTAATGGAACTAAAGACATTTTGAATAGACATACTTTCGTTAAGAATGAGAAAAATTGGGATGTTATGCAGGATGATCCAGAAGTTATTACAATCGATGGATTATCTTTGAAAGATTGTTTCTATTTGAAGAATGGTGGTTCTCAGCCTTGTATCATTATCAATCTTTATAAGGCTGTAAAAGGTTCGGATAGTAAGTCAGTTTCTGTAGGTTCAGAGGGCTATATTACTCATGCAGCTTCATTTAATGTAGATTATTCTGCAAATGGATTGGAGGCATATGCAGTAAAGTATGCAAATGGCTCCCTTACTTATAATAAGATCGATGGTATCGTGCCTGCAAATACAGCTGTACTTTTGAGTGGTGAGGCAAAGGAGTATACTTTGACTGCAGCTGAGGGAGAGACTACAACTGTTGATACAGACTTGAAGGTTGCTGATGGTGAAACGAAAGGTGATGGGAACATTTACTGTTTGGCTAAGAAGGCTTCTAATGGCGTAGGTTTCTATCAGGTTGCATCTACTGTTACAATTCCTGCAAACAAGGCATATTTGGAGATTAATGCAGCAAACTCTGCTAAGTATTACTCAATCGGTATTGGTGGAAATACTACTGGTATTCAGGCTATCCAGCAGAATAGCGTGAAGGCAGACTGTATCATGTACTCTCTTTCTGGTCAGAAGGTTGGCGAGAACTACAAGGGTATTGTTATCTGCAACGGCAAGAAGATGATTAAGAAGTAATCGCCTTTGCTGTTTACTAAACTTTACTATTTATAACAAACACGTTGAATTTTAAAAGAAAATAATGATGAAAAAATATATTAAGCCAGTTATGGAAGTTACAGAAGTTGAGGTTGGTGTTATCTTGGCAGGTAGTGGAACTCCTAGTTCTACGCTATCTTCAGAAGAAACCATTGATGATGCAAGTCAAGTTCTTGCCCGTCCAAGCAACGGCAGTCTTTGGGATTAATTCTCCTCATCTTTCATTATATGATATATAGAGGGTGCGTCATAAGCTATGGCGCACCCTCTTGCTATCTTTACAGTACACCCTTATCTCCTTTCATTTCTTGATAAGTGAAAGTTCAGTTATTTGATTTTTTCTTTGGCTAATGAAGATATTCGAAAAGGGATATCTGATTCCCTATTCTGCTGAAGGTAAACGTTTGTTCAAAATTGGTGTTAATTACGATAGTAATCAGCGGACAATTAGCGATTGGAAGATAAAGGAAGGATAAGATACTGCACTTTAGTATATAGTTCTACAACGGGCTGAAGGGGCTGCTGTCTCTTCAGCCCGTTTGGTGTCTGCTAGCTAAAACTCTCTTATATTCTGATACTTGACGTTTGGATTTACGTAATCGTTTTCGTAGTTTTAGCTCATTTTGGTTCATGTTTTTCCGAGATTCTCAAAATGATTTGCTAAATTTGCCAACGAAACAAACTGGTAAATGAATCAAACTAAAATAAAGTTATTCATCAACTAATTAATAATATATAAACTTAAAATAAAACGATTATGAAGAAATTCTTTACTCTTATCGCAGCCGTAGCTTTGGCTGCTAGTGTTAATGCTCAGACAACTTTGATTGATTATCCAACATCTCAGTCAGGTATAACCCTTCACGATGCTGACGGACAGATTTCGTTTGCAACAGTGAAAATTCATGCTAATAAAGATGCGGTATCTTGCATTAAGATAGGAAAAAGCTTTAGTGCAAATGACCTTGTTGTTGATAACTTTGTTGAGTTGACAACAGAAGGTGGATTTAAAAAGGGTGATGTAATTACTATTTCTGGTGTGTTTAATAATTCAGATAACACAAAAAAAGCTGCTGTTGCTTTCTTCACTGGTGAAGTTGGTGAAAAGGCAAAAACTTATCATACGACGGAACAGTTTATCAATAGTAAACTTGTTGCTGATGATCCTGCAGAAGAGCAAATTACGTTGGCGGAAGACATGCCTAGCGTGAAGTTTGGAAGAAGTGGTAATACTGGTGCTTGTGTTGTAAAGGTTACAGTTGTACGTGGTGGTATCAGCACAGGCATCTCTTCTGTAAACGCTGCAGCAGCCAAGAAGGATGGTAAGACTTACAACATGGCTGGCCAGGAGGTTTCTTCTTCTGCCAAGGGTTTGATTATCAAGAATGGTAAGAAGTATGTAAAGTAACAGATTGTATAAACATATAAAACAAAAGGGCATTCCCAAATGGAGGGGATGCCCTTTTGTTTATAAGAAGTTTTTCTATTCCTTTATTACCTTATCCACTATGGTCTTTCCGTTCTTAAACAACATCTTGCGGATGTTGATTCCTTTTTGTGGAGCAGAAAGGAGGGTGCCGTTGAGGCTGTAATACTTTACTTCGGCTAATTCACTGGGATTGGAGGTGATGAGTTGCGAGATGCCTGTAGGATTCTTACATGCTGGATAGTATTCATCTACCTTGCTTTCAGCATCGGCATTGCCCTGCTTCATGATGTCCTCAACCAGCGAATTGGCGTAAACCTCAAGGTTGGTGTAGTAACCTTTGCTGTCAAGCGAGTAGGTGAGGGCATCTGAGGCATCGTTTGGATCTAAGCCGTTGGCTGTCTCCCATGCATCTGGGATTCCGTCATTATCTGTGTCGAAGTCGGCAGGGCGAGAGCCTTTTCCGAAGTTTGCCTCGGTGTAGCCGTTTACATCTGATACCTTGTCGATGATGCCAGGTGATTTGGTGATGCTTCCCTTGTACTTGGCAGTACCAGTCTTTGCCTCTTCCATGTATCGTGCATCAATCTCATCGCGGTAGAGCGAGGCTCCGCTGTATGCCAGTACCTTACTGAAGGCTTCGTCAGCAGAGTGGGTGGTAACATCTCCTGTTGGAGCAGGAGCATCCATCTTGATCTTGACACAAGACTTGCCGCTGATGGTTACGTGGGCAACATTGTCACCATAAAAGTTTTTGGCATCCGGACTGTAGTATTCGCCGTTCTGGCTTGGGATACCTTTATCGTAGCTGATACCTTTCCAATCCTGATTCCTGGTAACAGAACCCTTGGTGGTTTCGGTGGTGTTGCCGTTGATGAAGTAGCGGCTGGTCATGTCGAAGAACTCAGGATGATTCTCGTCGGAATTACTACTGGTAGATAAGGTAACCAGAGTGATACGTTCCTGGTTGCCTCGCTCCTTGCCGGTGCTTACATCTACCTTGAGACCATTCTGTGTTGTACCTTTCAAACTGTGGCTTGGACCAGCCTTGTAGTAATTGTTCACGATGTTAATCTGTCCGCCGCCCGGACCACCGTAGCAGGTACCCTGCGCATTATACATTACGCAGTTGCGGAAGTCTACGTTTTCAGCCTGCACGGTATTCTTCCACTGATATGTATCGTAATCCTTGTTACTGGTGTAGCCTGTCCATCCGTATCTTGCACCATTAAAACGTGGACCGCGGTTCATGAGATGACCTATGAAGTTGTGGTGGAAACTGGCTAGCTTACCGCCCCAGATACCACCGTAACCATGTGCTCCCTTAGAGTGACCCGGATTGGTGAGACTCTCGGCAACGGTACACCACTGCATGGTGAAATTGTTGTTGTCGTAGAACGAAGCTACCTCATCTATGCTCCAGCTGAAGGAACAGTGGTCGAAGATGATGCCAGTCTTGTTGCGCTGCCAGGTAGCATCCGCACCGTCATTGATGTTCTTTTCCTCTCCGCGGCGTATGCGGAGGAAACGGATGATGTTGTTGTTGCCCGGTTGAACGGTGTAATATCTGAGGGTGATGCCCGGAGATGGGGCTGTCTGTCCGAGGATGGTGATGTTGTCACCTATCTTGAGATCAGACTTCAGGGCGATGACGCCAGCCACATCGAAGACGATGATTCTCTTACCAGACTTGACAGCCTCTCTGAAAGAACCCGTTCCGCTGTCGTTGAGGTTAGTTACGTGTACTACTTTTCCGCCTCTTCCGCCGGTTACGTATCTTCCGTGACCTTCTGCGCCCGGGAAGGCTGGAGCTTGTGCCAAAGCAGCAGCACTCATAAGCGCTGCTGCCATACTTGTTAATATCTTCTTGTTATTCATTTTAGAAATGATGTATTCAAATCTTAGCAGTTTACTTATTCAGTCCCTGCATTTCCATTTCCAGACTAGCCCAGATGAAAGGACCTACGCCCTTGGCATCATTGTCGCGGATTGGTTCGCTCATGTAATAGTCGAAGCTGCCGTCGCGCTTGAAGTTTGGCTTCTTGACGTATGGACCAGGGCCAGGACCGAGTCCGCTGACAGCACAGCAGCGGGTAAGGCTGATGGTCTTGTCAGGATTTACCTGGATGAAGTTGTTCAGGATTCCCTCATAAGCCTTGATACCTGCTTCCTGATATTCCTTGCCGAGGTATCCCTTGCGGTAACCCTTGAGGAGAACATAGGCAAACATGCTTGAAGCGGTGCTCTCGAGGTAGTTGCGAGGATCCTTTACATCCATCACATCGTACCATACACCCGTCTTCTTATCCTGATATTTCACCACGCTCTTCATTGCCTTATTTAATAAGGTGATGATTTCGCTGCGGCGAGCATAATCTTCAGGCATGGCATCGAGGCATTCGGTCATCGCCATGACGTACCATCCGAGGGCTCTTGCCCAGGTATGCTGGCTCTTTCCGTCTTCCTTGTTTGCCCAGAACTGGCTGTGGGTCTCGTCCCATGCATGTTTCCAGAGTTGGGTCTTCTCATCGTAGGTACGCAGGTCGGTCTTCACAATCTGGTCTACCGCATCGTCGAGAATCTTCTTCGCCTTCTTAGGCTTGAGGTTCTGTACGGCGTAGTTGCAGTAGAAAGGCAGACCCATGAAGATACCGTCGAGCCATACCTGGTTGGCGTAGATAGCCTTGTGCCAGTAAACGCCTTCCTTGGTGCGAGGCTGGTTCTTAAGCTGTTTGAAGAGAGTCTTCAGTGCCAGTTCGCTGCTCTTGCTAGGGAAGAGGTTGTGCATGCGGAGGATGAACTTCGCAGTGCGCACATTGTCGAGGTTGAAATCCTCATATTGGTAGCCTGTGATGTTTCCTTTTTCGTCAATCATCTTGGCTGGATATTCTTTCAGGTAGTTGATGATAGCCTCGTTGTTGGCTTCGGCATCAGCTCCCTTGAAGGTGCTCTTCCCGTCTTTGTAGTGAAGGTAGGTGTCGAGCATGCCTTCCATCTCAATGCCCATCACGTAGCTCCAGCGAGGTTTCTTCGGACTGAAGTCGAGGTTGTATGGGTGGGGAGTGCGCTGCATCTCGCTGTGGGTGAGCCACTCTGAATAGGTCTGGTAAGGACGGTCTTCCTTGTTGAGAACCAGGGAACCGTTGATGAAAAGGTTGTCGAACTTCACATCGCGGGTCTTGCCGGTCATCTTGACAGGCTGCTTGATGACACCATCGAACTTACAGTTCTTTACATGGATATCGTATACGTTTTCTATTTTGTTTCCACCGATGATGAGCACACCGTAGTTGCTCTTCTGGCAGGTAACATCTTCCATGCTCACGTTGCGCACAGTAGGTTCAAATCCGCGGTAGCAAGCCTCTTTTGGCTCATAGTCGAGGTTGATCTTGAGCACGGCTTCCTTGCACTGGCCTACGGTAACCTTGCGCATGTGGATGTTCTGGATGAGTCCGCCGCGGCAGTTGTTGGTCTTGATGCGGAGGATGCGCTCCAGATGAGGAGAGTCCATCTCGCAGTTTTCGGCGTATACATTCTCGCATCCGCCTGAAATCTCGGAACCGATGACTACGCCACCATGTCCGTCTTCCATCCGGCAGTTGCGGATGATGATGTTTCTGGATGGTTGGTTCCAGAGACGACCGTCGTTGTTTCGTCCGCTCTTGATGGCGATGCAGTCGTCGCCGGTGTGGAAGATACAGTTCTGGATGAGTACATTCTCGCATGCTTCAGGGTCGCATCCGTCTCCGTTAGGTCCTTCGTTCCATACGGTTACGCCGTCTACTGTGATGTTCTTGCAGAGCAGAGGGTGCATCACCCAGAAAGGTGAATTGATCATCTTGACATCCTTGATGAGGATGCGCTCAGAGCGTACGAAGTTGACGAGCTGAGGGCGGAGACCCTGTCCCATGCCGAACTTGCGTTCGTCAAAAGGCACACCGTCTTCAGCCATCTTCAGCAGTCTGGCACGTGATCCCATCTTCTGGTGTTCCTTGGTTACGCCCTCCTTATATCCGAATCTGGCATTACCGTTCATTGGCCACCATGTATCGTTGTTACCACCTCCATCGATGGTACCTTTACCAGTGATGGCGATGTCGGTAACCTTGTAGGCATAGATGCATGGAGAATAGTTCCAGCATGCGATGCCCTCCCATGAGGTGCGTACCAGCGGATAGAGTTTCGGTTCGAAGGCAAACTGCAGTACGGCACCCTCTTCGAGATTCAGTTCTACGAAGCTCTTCATCTCAATGGCTCCTGTGCGCCAGGTACCCTTCGGGATGACTACGGTACCGCCACCTTTCTTAGAAACGAGGGCGATGAGCTTGTTGATAGCCTTCTGGTTCTGTGCAGCCGAAGCGTTCTGCTTGGCTCCATAGGCAGAAATAACATACTTCTTAGCTGCCTGCTTGATGCTTGGCAACTGTATGCTCTGTTCAATGCGCTGATATTCAGCATCGTTCCATCCGTCGGCCCAAGCGCAGGCAGGGATGAGGAGCAGAGCAACGAGTAAGGTCTTAAAGAATTTCTTCATTGTCTTTGTTCTAGTTTTATGATGATTTGTATTTATTTATTCGTTTGTATTGATCTGTTTGTTCGTTTGTATAGATCTGTTTGTTCGTTTGTCGTTTCTGACGTTTAACACATCGGTGCAAAGATACGAATTTTATTTGTAATAGAGGTGCTGCTAATGTTAAAATTAAATGTTTTTGGAAAAAAGTTTGGTGTTTTGAAAATAAAATGTTACCTTTGCAACGATAATTAACATTATTAACGCAATAAATACTGGGTAGCCTATTGAATAGACATTTACTTAATAAATAAAACAAGATTAAGAAAATGAGTAAACTCAATGAAATGACAGACGAAGAGTTGGCCTTGGCTTATGTCAGGGGCGACAACAGAGCCTTTGACCTGTTGCTTTCCCGCAACGAGGTGAAACTGTTCTCTTACATCCTTTTCGTGGTTCACGATGAGGATCTGGCGAATGATATCTTCCAGGAGACGTTCGTAAAAGCAATCAGTCGTTTGCATGCTGGCCAGTATTCTTGTTCAGGCAAATTTATTTCGTGGTTAATGCGTATAGCGCATAATGTAATCATCGACGGTTATCGCAGTCAGTGTGTGTTCCGCATGGTTGAACAGGGGAACGACAATGATCTTTCCTGTCTGCGCGGCGAAGAATTCCAGGCAGACTGTGCTGAGCAGGAGATAGTACGCAAACAGGTGCTTCGTGATGTGAAGAAACTGGTAGACTTTCTGCCGGCTCCACAACGCGAGGTGGTTTATATGCGTTATTATCAGGAAATGTCTTTCAAGGAAATTGCTGAGTGTACCAATGTGAGCATCAATACGAGTCTAGGAAGAATGCGTTATGCGCTCCTTAACCTCCGCAAGATGGCTAAGGAGCACAATATCTATCTGAATCTTGATTAGTGGAGTTCTTTCAGAGCATGGATGGTAGCATAAGGGTCTGTGCTCTTGAATACATAACTTCCGCTTACCAGCACGTCTACTCCGGCTTTTACCAGTCTTGGAGCAGTTTCTGCCTGCACGCCGCCATCTACCTCGATGAGTGCCTGGCTTCCGCTCTCTTTGATGAGCTGGCGCAGACGGCCTATCTTCTTGATGGTGTTCTCGATGAATTTCTGTCCGCCGAAGCCTGGGTTAACGCTCATCAAAAGTACCATGTCTACATCGCAGATGATGTCTTCCAGCACACATACCGGGGTAGAAGGGTTGAGGGTAACTCCTGCCTTCATGCCTGCTGCATGAATCTGCTGGATGGTGCGGTGCAGATGGGTGCAGGCCTCGTAGTGCACGTTCATCATCATGGCACCGAGCTTGGCAGTCTGCTCAATGTAATTTTCCGGGTGCTGTATCATAAAGTGGACGTCGAGGGGCTTGGTGCACACCTTGCTCACGGCTTCTATCACAGGGAAGCCGAACGAGATGTTGGGCACGAAGACGCCGTCCATCACATCGAGGTGGAGCCAGTCGGCCTCACTCTTGTTAATCATCTCTATATCACTCTTCAGGTCAATGAAGTTGGCTGAGAGCAATGAAGGGGATACCATTGTTTTCATCTTTCTTCTTCTTTTAGTTAGGATAGCACACCTTTAGCTTCCCATTTTGCACCATGGTATGATAGGAGTAGGCTATCTGCTTGATGAAGTAGATGGTCTGAGCCGAAGGTCTCATTTTCTTTGGTGTAAATACTTGCTTCATAGGCGTGAATCTTTAAATTTGAATAATACTTCTTGTTATTTGTTGATTTCAGAACGGGCATGTCTTGAGGATGAGTTTTCCTCTTTCCGTAACCTGTTCTCTAAATAAATAACGGCGTGTTGGGAAATTTATTACATTCCGGCGAAATAATTTTTTCTTTTTCTTTCTCCCTATATATAATAAGGTAAAGTGGAGAAAACGTGAGACGAAAGTGGAGAAAAAGGGACGCTGGATGATAAAATAGTGTTAAATCTTAAAATTTCTCGACAAAAAGTTTGTAGTTTAAAAGAAAAACTGTACTTTTGCAGTAGAAATGAAGAACGAAGGAGAATCTTTTCGTTAAAAAGAAAGAAACGCCTCGTTTTTGGTAGTAACAAACAATTAAAAGAAAAAGCAATATGAATACATTCGTATCTACATCATGGTGGTGGCGTAACTCAAGATTCCAAAAGTCGTGAGTCGAGACGCCGTATGTGGATGTGAACAACATAATATACTAGGGGCCTGCCGTAACTTACGACAGGCCCCTTTTCTTTTACAACGAAAAATAAAAACAAAAAATATAGGAGATATTAACTATGGAAATGAAGGACATTTTGAACAGAATGTTGAACCACGAGGAACTTTCTCGTGAGGAAACCCGAGACATCATTGTAGGAATCACCAAGAGTGCATTTCCTGAGGAACAGATTACAGCCCTGCTCACCGGTTTGCAGATGAGAGGCGTAACGGTAGATGAACTGCTCGGTTTCCGTGACGGAATTCTTGCCACAGGCGTGCCAGCCATCCTGGATTGCGACCGCTACATTGACGTGGTGGGAACCGGTGGCGACCGCAAGAACACCTTTAACATTTCTACTACTTCCTGCTTCGTCATTGCGGGTGCGGGTTACAAGGTGGCAAAGCACGGCAACTATGCGGCTACTTCGGTGAGCGGTGCCAGCAACGTCATCAAGAACCATGGTGTCCAGTTTACCGATGATATAGACAAGCTGAACCGCAGCATCAACGAGGCAGGCATCGTTTATCTTCATGCCCAGCTCTTCGCCAAGGCAATGAAGTTTGTGGGTCCTATCCGCAAGGCTTTGCAGTTTCCTACCGTGTTCAACCTGTTAGGTCCTCTTGTTAATCCTAGTCAGCCTAAGTGCCAGTTGCTGGGTGTAGCCAATCTCGACCAGATGCGCCTCTACAACCAGGTTTACCAGAAGTTGGGCATCGACTACGGCATTGTGAACAGCATTGACGGATATGATGAAATTTCACTCACCAGCGACTTCAAGGTAACTACCAACAACTATGAGAAGATCTTCAAGCCTCAGGATCTCGGTTTCGAGATAGCCAAACCGGAAGAGGTGCGAGGCGGAGCGACCGAGGAAGAGGCTAAGGACATCTTTGATGCAGTGCTTGAAAACCGTGCCCTCCCAGCCCAGAAGAACATCGTTCTCGCCAATGCAGCCTTCGGCATCCAGGTAATGGAGAAGGGACAGAAGAGCATAGAGGAATGTGTGGAGATAGCAAGAGAGAGCATTGACTCGGGTAAGGCACTCGCTACCTTTAAGAAATTCGTAGAGATCAATAGTTAAAGGGGCTTTAAAGGTAAAAAGGTAAAAGGGTAAAAAGGTAAAAAGAGCCTTAACCCCTTTGTCCCCCCGTTCCCAGCGATTCCATCGCTGGTCTCCCAAGTCTTTATCTTAAATAAAAAAACGAAAAAAATGGCTGATATTTTAGAGGAAATTGTGGTTCATAAAAGAATAGAGATTGAGCAGCGCAAGCGCTTTATCCAGCCACGGCAGATGATAACCCTCACCGAACAGAAAATGCAGAAAGATGGGGGAAAGGTGCCGGGCGGAAGCATGAAGGAGTCGCTGATGAACTCGGAGACGGGAATCATCGCTGAATTCAAGCGCAAATCGCCTTCCAAGGGCTGGATCAAACAGGAAGGTAAGCCGAGCATCATTCCGCTCGCCTACCAGCAGAACGGAGCCTCGGCGCTCAGCATCCTCACCGACATTGATTACTTCGGAGGATATGATGAGTATATTCAGGAGGCGCGCCATGTGGGCGTTACCCTACCTATCTTATATAAGAACTTCGTGGTAGAGGAATACCAGCTGCTGCAGGCGAGATACTGCGGAGCTTCTGCCGTGCTGCTAATTGCGGCCTGCCTGACCAAGGAGGAGTGTAAGCAACTCATGAACATGGCACACCAGCTGGGCATGGAGGTACTGCTCGAGATGCATAATGAGCGCGACTTCGAGTATGCTGAACTGGAACCGGATATGTACGGCATCAACAACCGAAATCTCGGAACCTTCTTTACGGATGTGGAGAACAGCTTCAGATTGGCAGAGAAACTTCCGAAGGATGTGTGCAGGGTGAGCGAGAGTGGTATCTCCAACCCGCAGACGGTTCTCCGGTTGAGAGAAGAAGGCGGCTTCAGAGGTTTCCTGATGGGCGAACAGTTCATGAAACAGGCAGACCCGGGCGTGGCGCTTGCAGAATTTATTAAGCAGTTGAAACAATAAAGAAAATGTTTGTAAAGGTTTGTGGAATGCGTGAACCTGATAATGTAAAGCAGGTTGCGCAACTCGGCGTTGATATGATGGGATTTATCTTTTATCCTAAGTCTCCACGGTATGCCAGTCATGTGCTGGCTCGCTCTGATGCTGACCGCAATGTGTGCCGAGTGGGAGTCTTCGTGAATGATTCCATTTCCAATATGTTGGATAAGATTCATTCATTCTCTCTGAATGCGGTGCAGATGCATGGAAACGAGAGCAGGGAACTGTGTGAGCAGCTGCGTGCAGCAAAGGGGAATATGAAGATAATCAAAGCCATTAGTGTTTCCAATGCTGGGGACATTCAGAAATATAAGGAGTATGTAGGCGCTGTTGACTACTTCCTTTTCGACACCAAATGTAAGACGGTGGGCGGAAGTGGTCAGCAGTTTGACTGGCAGGTACTGGATGAATATGATGGCGATGTTCCATTCCTGTTGAGTGGCGGCATCGGTCCGGAAGATGCTTCCCGCATTCTGTCTTTCCATCATCCCCGATGCGTAGGAATCGACCTCAACTCCAGGTTTGAGATAGAACCGGGACTGAAGGATGTAGAGAAACTCAAGGAATTCCTTTTAAAGGTAAAAAAGTAAAAAGGTAAAAAAATAAAAAAGTAAAAAAATGAATAAGATAAATGCATTATTTGCACACAATAAAGACCGCAAGCTTTTAAGCTTGTATTTCTGCGCCGGATGCCCAACTTTGGAAGGTACCGGTGATGTAATTAAGGCGATGGAGCGCAAGGGGATAGATATGATTGAGGTAGGAATCCCTTTCAGTGATCCGTTGGCTGATGGTCCTGTTATCCAGAGTGCCGGAACCGTGGCTCTGAAGAACGGAATGACGGTGAAGAAACTCTTCGCTCAGTTGAATGAAATCAAGGATGAAGTGCAGCTTCCACTCGTGCTGATGGGATACCTGAACCCAATCATGCACTACGGCATTGAGGCTTTCTTCAAGAGCTGCGTAGAGAGCGGAGTGAGCGGCACCATCATCCCAGACCTTCCCTTTGATGATTATCTGAAGGTGGTAAAACCCATAGCCGACAAGTATGACATCCGTGTCATCATGATGATTACCCCTGAAACCAGCGAGGAGCGCATCCGTTTCATCGATGAGCATACCGATGGTTTCATCTACATGGTCAGCTCCGCGAGCATCACGGGCGCCCAGAGCAGTTTCGGCGATGCCAAGTTGGCTTATTTCAACCACATCAACGGCATGAATCTGCGCAACCCACGCATGATAGGTTTCGGCATCAGCAACAAGCAGACCCTTACCAGTGCGCAGGATAATGCGGCGGGAGCCATCATCGGCAGCAAGTTTGTAACCCTGCTCAATGAAATCGGTGATCCGGATAAGGCACTGGATGGGCTTTTTGAGTGCCTCGAAAAGTAGTTGATAGTTAACAGCGGCTTCGCTGTATAGCGGGCTTGCTCTATAAACTATAAATAATAAATTATAAACTAAGTATTATGTATCAAGTTGACGAAAAAGGATTTTTTGGAAAATTCGGAGGAGCGTATGTTCCTGAGATATTATATAAATGTGTAACCGAGTTGCAGCAGGCTTACAAGCCAATCATTGAGAGCGAGGAGTTCAAGAAGGAATACCGTGCGCTGCTCAAAGATTATGTGGGCCGCCCTTCACCTCTTTATTATGCCAAGCGCATGAGCGAGAAGTACGGATGCCAGCTCTATCTGAAGCGCGAGGACCTGAACCATACCGGTGCACACAAAATTAACAACACCATCGGTCAGATTCTCATGGCCAAGAAGATGGGCAAGACCCGCATCATTGCCGAAACCGGAGCCGGACAGCACGGTGTGGCTACAGCTACGGTATGCGCCCTGATGAACATGAAGTGTGAGATTTTCATGGGTGCCACCGATGTGGAACGCCAGCATACCAACGTAGAGCGTATGAAGATGCTGGGAGCCAAGGTGAACCCTGTGCGTACCGGCAATATGACCTTGAGCGATGCCTGCTCTGAGGCCATACGCGACTGGTGCTGCCACCCACAGGATACCTTCTATATCGTAGGTTCTACCATGGGTCCGCACCCTTATCCAGACATTGTTGCCAAGATGCAGAGCGTAATCTCTGAAGAACTGAAATGGCAGCTTGAGGAGAAGATTGGCCGCGACTATCCTGATTACCTCATCGCCTGTGTGGGTGGCGGAAGCAACGCTGCCGGAACCATCTACCACTACATTGATGATGACCGCGTGAAGATATATCTGGCTGAGGCTGCCGGACACGGAATAGATACCGATTATACCGCTGCCACCATGCACTGCGGCACAGAAGGCATCATCCACGGAGCACGCACCCTCGTGATGCAGACCGAGGACGGACAGATAGAGGAAGCCTTTACCATAAGTGCCGGTCTCGACTATCCGGGCATCGGCCCTATGCACGCCGATCTTGCCACATCGGGCAGAAGTCATGTGCTCGCCATCAAGGATGATGAGGCCATCTACGCCGGTTACGAGCTCACTCGCATGGAGGGCATCATTCCGGCTATTGAGAGTGCGCACGCCGTGGCAGCCCTGAAGAAGATGAAGTTCAAGAAGGATGATGTGGTGGTGCTCACCGTATCAGGCCGTGGCGACAAGGATGTAGAAACATATTTGAGCCATAAGGAAATGGCAGGAGAATACGGCAATTTTTAAATAGTTAATAGTTTATAGTTAATAGTTAACAGAGGCTGCGCCGTTGAGCACGATTGTCAAAGCGGTTTATGCTATAAACTGTAAGCTGTAAACTATATACAGTAAATCATAAATTAAATGAAGTTTAATTACAAGACAGTTACCCGCAAGATTCTCGCCGACCTCTATACGCCGGTGGGAGTCTACATGCGACTGAGAGATATTTATCCGCAGTCGGCTCTGATGGAGAGTTCCGACTATCATGGCTCCGAGAATTCGCGCTCCTTCATCGGTGTGCATCCGCTGGCAAGCATCGCCGTGAGTCATGGTGAGGTCATCAAGACCTATCCCGACGGAAGAGTAGAGAAAGAGCAGCTTCCTGCCTTCGGTGCCGGTCAGGGCGAGGAGTGCAAACTCGCCATCTCAAAGAGTATCAACGACTTCATCTCTTCCTTCCATGTAGAGGGCGAGAGCAAGGAGTACTGCGGACTCTATGGATTCACCACCTTCAATGCGGTGAGATATTTTGAGAATATCCCGGTCAAGGATACCACCATGGAGAAGAATGATGCGCCCGACATCTATTACATCATGTATAAGGACATCATCGTCTTCGACCATTTCAACAACACCATGGAGCTCATTGCACTCCAGGAAAGTGAAGATTCTCACTCTTCACTTCCAGAGCTCGACGAACTGCTCAAGGCGGTGAACAAGGCAAATGTGAAACCTTATGATTTCCACCCGGTGGGCGAAACCACCTCTACGCTCACCGATGAGGAGCACAAGGCTAACATACGCCGCTGCATTCAGCACTGCCTGCGCGGAGATGTATTCCAGATTGTGGTGAGCCGCCGCTTCGTACAGAAATATGAGGGCGATGATTTCAAACTCTACCGTGCGCTGCGCAGCATCAACCCTTCGCCTTACCTCTTCTATTTCGACTTCGGCGGTTTCCGCATCTTCGGTTCTTCGCCTGAAACCCACAACCGCATCGTTGGCAACAAGGCGTTCATCGACCCGATTGCCGGAACCACCCGACGCACGGGAGATATGGAGCAGGACCGCAAGGCTGCCGAATTCCTGCGCAACGACCCGAAGGAGAATGCTGAGCACGTGATGCTGGTAGACTTGGCGCGAAATGATCTGAGCCGCAACTGTCATGGGGTGAAGGTAGATTTCTACAAGGATATGCAGTTCTACAGTCATGTCATCCACCTCGTGAGTCGTGTGAGCGGAGAGTTGGATGAGCATGCCGACCACATCAAGGAGTTTATTGATACCTTCCCTGCCGGCACGCTGAGCGGTGCGCCTAAGGTGAGAGCGATGCAGATTATATCAGAGCTGGAGCCTCACAACCGCGGTGCCTACGGAGGCTGTATCGGTTTTATCGGTCTGAACGGCGACCTGAATCAGGCCATCGTGATACGTACCTTCATTAGCCGAAACGGCGAACTCTGGTTCCAGGCGGGTAGTGGAGTAGTGGCAAAGAGCAATGATGAGTATGAGCTAGAAGAGTGTAACAACAAACTCGGTGCGCTGACCAAGGCGATTCACATTGCTGAAGAGTTGTAATAGTGATTAATTATTAGTGATTAGTGATTATTTCTCGCTGATTGTACTCACTAATCAATAATCAATAATAAATAACAAAAGATGAAAGTAGTAATCATAGATAATTACGATTCCTTTACCTATAATCTGGCCCATCTGGTAAAGGAGTTGGGAGCTGACGTTATGGTGTTCCGCAACGACCAGTTCCAGTTGCCGGAGCTGGAACGCTTCGACAAGATCATTCTGAGTCCGGGGCCGGGCATTCCGTCGGAGGCGGGACTGCTGATGGATGTTATCCGCAAGTATGCAGGCCGCAAGCCAATGCTGGGCGTATGCCTGGGTCATCAGGCTATAGGCGAGGCGTTTGGAGCCAAGCTTACCAATCTTTCTGAGGTGTATCATGGAGTGGCAACCCCTTGCACCCAGTTCGGCAACGATGTTATTTTCGACGGGTTGGACAAGCGCATAGAGATTGGCAGATACCACTCTTGGGTGGTAGACCGCTCGGGATTCCCTGACTGCCTGGACGTTACGGCGGTAAGCGATGATGGTTGCATCATGGGTCTGAAGCATAAGAACTATGATATTCATGGTATCCAGTTTCATCCGGAAAGCGTGCTGACGCCAGACGGCAAGAAGATGGTGAGAAACTGGTTGGAAAAAGCTTAATGACCTTAATGACCAATGACCTTAATGACCACCATGACCGCATGGTGGTTGTTGAGGTTTTTTGTTTATGATAAGAAAAAGCAAAGCCTGACGCTCTCTCGAGTGCCAGGCTTTTCCTAACAATCTTAACCCTCGCTACAATCCTCTCACGAGTTTCGCGAAGCATATTACCTAAACTGATTTTTCCAAAAATGGAAAATTAAATCTTTTTATTTTTACAATCAATCCTTTTACATATCCCAAGCCACTGCACTCGCACCGAGTACGGCAGCAGAACTGCCATCAAGGGTAGAAACAAGGAACTTAGCCTTGCCCTTGAAGATGCGGAGCACGTGCTCATCATAAGCCTTCTGGATAGGCTTCATGATCAGGTCGCCAGCCTTTGTCAGACCACCGAAGAAGACGAAAGCCTCTGGAGAAGAGAAGGCAGCGAAATCAGCGCAAGCCTCACCGAGCATCTTGCCGGTGAACTCATATACGCGCTGCGCCAGCTTGTCGCCTTTGCCTGCAGCAACGCTCACATCATAAGATGTAATATCTTCAGGGTTCATCTCGCGGAGCAATGAAGGCTCATCACTCTTCTCAAGGAACTCGCGTGCTGTGCGAGCCACACCAGTGGCAGAGCAGTAAGCCTCGAGACATCCTGTACGGCCACATCCACAGGTACGACCTTCTTTGCCGCGTACCATGGTAACGTGACCCAATTCGCCAGCGAATCCGTCGCAGCCATAAACCATCTGTCCGTTGATGACGATACCAGAACCAACGCCTGTACCGAGTGTAACGTCGATGAAGTTTTTCATGCCTCTTGCTACACCATATGTCATCTCGCCGAGCGCAGCAGCGTTAGCATCATTGGTCATACCTACAGGCAAGCCGCCGAGGGCTTTGCTGAACAAGTCGGCCAATGGTACCACTCCGTCGTGTGCCCAAGGAAGATTTGGAGCGAATTCAATGGTTCCATTATAATAGTTTGCGTTTGGCGCACCGATACCCATTGCCTTAATCTTGTCAATGCCGCCTACCGTATCAATGATAGGCTGGAGAGCTTCTACGGCTGCCTTCACATAGTCTTCAACTTTTTCGTAACCGCCTGTCTTGATGGCAGTTGTAGCTTTGATCTCTCCGCGAGCATCTACGATGCCGAAAACTGAATTTGTACCGCCGAGGTCAAGGCCTATTACGTACGGTTTAAGTGTATTATCTGTCATGTTAATTATTTAAAATTAGTTAGAATTATTTTATTTCTCGGCAAAGATACTGAAAACTTTTGAATCTCGTTTATTTTTAAATATAAAAAATTTTAATTTCCTTTTTTTTTCTGCCAGACGATTTGTTGTCCGAAGTTTCTCTGTTGCCCTAAATCCTGTTTATATTCATGCAGAACATCCGCATAATCCGTGTAATCCGTGCCCGAAAATATAAAAAACGGATATAAAATGAACTTTTAGGCGAAAAAATTGTGCTTTGTGCCCGAAATTTTGTAACTTTGCCGACTGTTAGAAATTGTAACGATACTAAGATGAATTTAGCATTTCCAATTGAGATAAACATCCTTGACTTCATATTCAAAGGAATTGTCATCGGTGTTCTTGCCTCAGCCCCTATGGGTCCGGTAGGCATCCTTTGCATCCAGCGTACACTCAACAAGGGTCGCTGGTATGGGTTTGTAACAGGTGTGGGTGCCGCATGCAGCGACATTGTATATGCTCTGTTTACAGGCTTGGGCATGAGTTTTGTGATGGATTTTGTGAGCAACTCCGAGAATAAGTTCTATCTTCAGATTTTCGGCAGTCTGATGCTCCTCGTGTTCGGAATCTACTGCTTCAAAAGCGACCCGATGAAGAACATGCACAAGTCGAGCAACAAGCAGGGTACCCTGATGCACAACGGCATCACGGCGTTCCTCGTAACACTCTCCAATCCGCTCATCGTGTTCCTCTTCATGGCCACCTTCGCGCAGTTTGCTTTCGTCGTACCGGATATGCCGGTAGAAATGGGAGTAGGGTATCTCAGCATCGTCTTCGGAGCCCTGCTGTGGTGGTTCGGACTCACCTGGCTCGTCGACAAGATTAGGAACAAGTTTGATACTAACGGCATCGTCATTATCAATAAGGTAATAGGCAGCGTGGTCATCATCTTCTCCATGATCGCTCTCTTCGGCACGATTTTCAATCTGTATCATCTGCCGGAATTTTAAAAGTCCTTAAACAGTTTTTTTACACCCCTTCAATCAGAAGAAGGCAAAGCATAAAGTTCAAAAGTTAACAGTTCAAAGTTTATGTTTGTAGCACAAGAATTAAGAAAGAAAAGTATCGCAGAATACTTATTATATATGTGGCAGATTGAGGACATCATCCGAGCTTACGGATGCTCGCTGCCTGTCATCAAGAAAAATTATGTAGACCGGTTCGACTTTACACCTGAGCAGCGCGAGGAAGAACTCGACTGGTTTGGCAACCTGATTCGTATGATGAACGAGGAGGGAAAGCGCGAGGGAGGACACCTTAATATTAATAAGGTGATACTCAAGGACGTCATTGACCTGCACGGAATGCTGCTGCAGAGCACCAAGTTTCCTATCTACAATGCCGAATATTACAAGGTGCTGCCTTTCATCGTAGAGCTGCGCCAGCGGGGCGACAAGGATCTCAACGAGATTGAAACCTGCCTCGATGCCCTCTATGGTGTGATGATGCTGCGCCTGCAGAAGAAGGAAATTACGCCCGAAACCGAAAGGGCCATCAAGGAGATTACCGTCTTCATAGGTCTGCTCAGCGATTATTACATCAAAGACCGAACCGAGGGACTCAAGTTTGATGATGACGACATGTAGGGATTAGTTATTAGTGATTACTTTTTAAGAATATACATTATTATATATATATACAACAGGATGAACGAAATAGAAAGAAGAAGAACATTTGCCATTATCTCTCACCCGGATGCTGGTAAGACAACATTGACCGAGAAGTTTCTGCTTTTCGGTGGACAGATTCAGGTGGCAGGTGCCGTAAAAAATAACAAGATTCGCAAAACTGCGACTTCTGACTGGATGGATATTGAGAAACAGCGTGGTATCTCGGTATCTACATCTGTAATGGAATTTGATTATCTCCCTGCCGGACAGGAGGGAGAACCTTATAAGGTGAATATCCTGGATACGCCAGGTCACCAGGACTTCTGCGAGGATACCTACCGCACACTTACAGCCGTAGATTCAGCCATCATCGTGGTTGACTCTGCCAAGGGTGTGGAGGCACAGACCCGCAAACTCATGGAGGTGTGCCGCATGAGAAATACCCCGGTAATCATCTTCATCAACAAGATGGACCGTGAGGGACGCGACCCGTTTGATGTGCTCGACGAGTTGGAAGCAGAGCTCAAAATCAAGGTTCGCCCGCTGAGCTGGCCTATCGGTCAGGGTCTCCGCTTCAAGGGCGTTTACAATATCTACGAGCATCAGCTGAACCTCTTTACCCCTAACAAACAGCGAGTTACCGAGAAGGTAGAGGTAGACATCCAAAGTTCAGAACTCGACGAGCGGGTTGGTGAACGTGAGGCTGCACAACTGCGTGAGGAACTAGAACTGGTAGATGGTGTTTACCCTGAGTTTGAGGAAGAAACCTACCGTTCGGCCGAGGTAGCACCTGTGTTCTTCGGTTCGGCACTGAACAATTTTGGTGTTCAGGAACTCCTCGACTGTTTTGTTCATATTGCTCCATCTCCTAGACCCACCCAGGCAGAGGAGCGACTGGTGAAGCCGGAAGAACCTAAGTTCAGTGGTTTCATCTTCAAGATTACAGCCAATATTGATCCAAACCACCGCTCCTGCATCGCTTTCTGTAAGATATGCTCGGGCAAGTTTGTGAGAAATCAGCCATATTACCACGTGCGCTTGGATAAGAACGTGCGTTTCTCTTCGCCTACCCAGTTCATGGCACAGCGCAAGAGTACCATTGACGAGGCTTATCCTGGTGACATTGTAGGTTTGCCAGACAACGGTATTTTCAAGATAGGAGATACGTTGACGGAGGGAGAGAAGATGCATTTTCGCGGTTTGCCAAGCTTCTCTCCACTCCTTTTCAAGTACATCGAGAATGATGACCCGATGAAGAGCAAGCAGTTCCAGAAGGGATTGGAGCAGCTCATGAATGAGGGTGTGGCGCAGCTCTTCGTCAACCAGTTCAACGGTCGCCGCATCGTGGGCACCGTGGGTCAGCTGCAGTTCGAGGTTATCCAGTACCGCCTGGAGAACGAGTACAATGCCAAGTGCCGCTGGGAGCCCGTGCATCTTCACAAGGCTTGCTGGATAGAGGCAGATGACGAGAAGGAACTCGAGAACTTCAAGAAGCGCAAGTACCAGTACATGGCCAAGGATATTGAGGGGCGCGATGTCTTTCTTGCCGATTCGGGCTACGTGTTGAGCATGGCGCAGCAGGATTTTGAACACATCAAGTTCCATTTCACATCGGAATTCTAAATCAATGTAAAAAAGATGGATGAAGAAATTCTAGATTACAACGAGCAGAAAGAGGGATGGGTCAGTAAGATGGTGGATTGGCAGAAAAAACATATTTCTGACCGCCAGATGACCCTTATCCTGGCTTTTATCATCGGCCTTCTGGCGTCGGTGGCAGGATATTTCCTGCACGGCATTGTGCACGAAATACAGCTGTTGCTCACTTCGGGATTTAACAAGGGCACCTATAACCTGCTCTTCCTGCTCTTCCCGATTGTGGGCATTTACCTCACCATGCTCTTTATTAAATATGTGGTCAGAGATAATATTTCCCACGGTATCACCCGTGTGCTTTACGCCATCTCTACCAAAAATTCCAAGCTCAAGGCCCACAACTGCTGGTCATCGGTGGTGGCATCAGGTATCACTATCGGTTTCGGTGGTTCCGTTGGAGCCGAGGCTCCTATTGTGCTCACGGGTTCGGCCATCGGCTCAAACCTGGGACAAATCTTCCGTATGGACAAGAAAACCATGATTCTGCTGGTGGGCTGTGGTGCCTCTGCAGCCATTGCTGGAATCTTTAAGGCGCCTATTGCCGGACTCGTGTTTACGCTTGAAGTGCTGATGGTAGACTTGAGCATGGCTTCCTTGCTGCCTATCCTTATCAGTTGTGTAACAGCTACTTGCTTTACCTACATCCTGATGGGCTCCAAGAGCCTTTTCGATTTTACGCTTACCAGTCCGTGGGCGCTCGACCGCGTGCCTGCCTGCTTGTTATTGGGCATCTTTTGCGGTTTGGTGAGCCTTTATTTCATGCGCACCATGTCGGTATGCGAGGGTTTCTTTGCCAAGCTTTCGCCTTATCCATACGTAAAGTTGCTCTTTGGTGGACTGATTCTGAGTTCGCTCATCTTCCTCTTCCCTTCGCTCTATGGCGAGGGATATTCGGCTGTCAACGTGCTGCTGAAGGGACAGAATGTGGAAGACTGGGGGCAGGTGATGAGCCGTTCGCTCTTCTACGGGCACAACCAGCTGCTCATCCTCTACATCGCCTTGGTAACCTTTACCAAGGTTTTTGCCACCTCGGCCACCAATGGTAGTGGCGGATGCGGTGGTACCTTTGCTCCTTCGCTCATTATCGGAGGTTTTGCCGGTTTCCTCTTTGCGCGTCTCTGGAATGTGAATCAGGTAGGTGTCTATGTTCCTGAGCAGAACTTTACACTGATGGGCATGGCGGGCCTCATTACGGGCGTGATGCATGCACCGCTTACGGGCATCTTCCTCATCGCCGAACTCACGGGCGGCTACCAGCTCTTTATGCCGCTGATGATAGTGTGCATCTCTTCGCTGCTCACCATCAGCATCTTCGAGAGTCACAGCATCTACGCCCTGCGTCTGGCTAGAGAGGGCAAGCTGCTCACCCACCATATTGACAAGGCTGCGCTCACCCTGCTGGGCATGCAGGATGTCATTGAGAAAGATTATCATCCGGTAGGTCCGGATCTGCCGATGAGCAAGCTGGTGAGTGAGATAAGTCGCAGTAACAACAACTTTCTGCCTGTTTTGGATCAGGCGGGTGTGCTGTTGGGAGTAATAGATATTACGAAGATTCGCCACATCATCTTCCGCACCGAATTGTATCAGCATTTCACCGTGCGTCAGCTGATGATGCAGCCTTCTGCCGTTCTTACCGAACATGACAGTATGGACGAGGTGATGCAGAAATTTGATAAAACCGATGCCGCCCAACTGCCAGTGGTTGATGTGGCAGGCGTACTGAAGGGTTACATCAGCCGTACTAGAATCTATTCCATGTACAGGCAGATTGTAGCGGATATGTCGGCAGAGTAGGAGTTTTAAGTGAAGAGTGAAGAACGAAGAGTGAAGAATTCAACGGCTTTGCTGGTTTTATTTTAAAATATTAGTGTTTTATGGAGAAGAAGGATTTGAGAATTGTTTTCATGGGAACACCGGAGTTTGCGGTGGAATCCCTCAAGCGCCTGGTAGAGGGCGGTTACAACGTGGTGGCTGTGGTTACGCAGCCTGATAAACCGGTGGGCAGACATCAGGATACGCTGCAACCTTCGCAGGTTAAGCAGTATGCCGTAGAGCATGGTTTACCAGTGCTGCAGCCTGTAAAGATGAAGGACCCTGACTTTGTGGAGCAGTTGCGTTCTTATCAGGCTGACTTGCAGGTGGTAGTTGCTTTCCGCATGCTGCCAGAGGTGGTTTGGGCGATGCCGAAATATGGTACTTTTAATGTACATGCAGCCCTCCTTCCGCAGTATCGCGGTGCGGCGCCTATCAACTGGGCAGTGATTAATGGCGAGAAGGAGACGGGTGTTACCACCTTCTTCCTCGACCACGATATTGATACCGGTCGCATCATCCTGCAGAAACGTTTTCCTATTCCGGAGACGGCAAATGTGGAGTATGTTTACGACGGGTTGATGCATCTTGGTGCTGAATTGGCGCTGGAAACCATTGATGCGCTCATCGCTGCCGATGGTAATATCGGTTCCATTCCTCAGAGCGAAATGATAGGACAGGGTGCCGAACTCAAGCCGGCTCCGAAAATCTTCAAGGATACCTGCCGCATCGACTTCCACAAGCCTGCCAAACAGGTGTATGATTTCATCCGCGGTCTTTCTCCATACCCTGGTGCATGGACTGAAATTAAGAAGAAGGAGACAGTAGTATTATTTGACGATCCTAAGGGAGATGATGATTACGTGAGGTTCCCTGAGCCTACAACTCATCCATCCCATAAGCAGAGTACACAGAAAATTCAGGTACTTAAGATATTTTCTACCCGTCTTTCATGTATGAAGCGTGGTGATGCGCCTGTGGGATCGCTCCGCGTTGAGGGGAAGTCGTTACAAGTAGCCTGCCTTGATGAATGGCTCATTATTCAGGAGTTGCAGCTCAGTGGCAAGAAACGCATGGATGCTTCTGCTTTTCTCAATGGTATGAAGGACATAGCTTATTATGAGTGTTTGAAGAAAGATGTTAGTGACGATTTTTAAGATTCAAAAGATTTTTGATTTTTAGTTTTATAGTATTATGACTGTAGAAGAAGACATCAAGCGTGCTATAGAGTGCATGCGAAAGGGTGGAGTGATACTCTATCCTACTGATACCGTATGGGGCATAGGATGCGACGCCACCAACCCTGAAGCGGTAAAGAAAGTTTATGAAATAAAGAAACGTGACGATTCTAAGGCGCTTATCTGCCTGATAGATTCTGCTGACCGCATGGCGCGTTATTTCCGCAATGTGCCACAGGTGGCATGGGATTTCATCGATGCTGCCATGCCTGTAAAGCCTACTACGGTTATTCTTGATGATGCCAGTGGAGTGGCTAATAATCTGGTAGCAGAGGATGGAAGTCTGGCGATGCGTATAACCTATGAGCCTTTCTCCAAACAACTCTGTTACCGTTTTCAGAAGCCTATTGTAAGTACAAGTGCTAATGTGAGTGGTGAGCCTGCTGCACAGAATTATCGCGACATCTCCGAGGAAATCCTCAATGCTGTAGATTATGTTTGCTGGAGCCGCCGTCAGGAGCATAAACCTCATCAGCCTTCCAGCATCGTTAAGATTGCTAAGGATGGTGAAGTGAAAGTAATCAGATAAGTTTTCAATTCATCCTATATGAAATGCCTGCTAGAGGGATATTTTCTTCCCTTAGCAGGCTTTTTTGTATGTTTTCAGTCTATAATATACTTAAAGAAGTATTATTGCAATTCGTTTATATGACAAAAAAGAATTTCCGCTCAATACGGATATATAACAAGAAACCCTGCAAGAAATGAATCTTGCAGGGTTTATCTTGGGTGGAAGGTGGGACTCGAACCCACGACATTCAGAACCACA
>JAJWFY010000033.1:0-36098 GCA_021615735.1 Segatella copri
GCAAAGGTACGAATAAATGAAAAGACTACAATGGTATAAACGCGGAGCCGCTTACGAGGGATACCCCCAAATCGTGATGGATAGCGTGATGGATATTTCCGTTTTCGAAGTATCTATCACGCTATTCAAGTGTCTGTATATTAGTATATTAAGATGTGTAATACATATAAATCGTGATGGATGATAGATTATTACATAAAATTTGTTCATATGAAGACTGCGCTGGGTTACTGATATGACTGCATCGGGTTACAGATATGACTGCATCGGGTTACAGATATTACTGCGTAAGCTAACGGAGCCGTATCCGTAGGTTTATCGAGACGTCTGCATCAGCTAACTGAGACGTCTGAACTCGCTTACTGAACTACTTGAGGTGCTTGGCTGAACAGCTTGAATTGCTTGACAGAAGTGTGATACAGCTACTTATTATGGACGCAAACTTGTCGCCCTGTAAGGGCAAAAGCTTTAAAAACCAAGGATTTATAAAGCTTTTGCCCTTACAGGGCGCCTTGCAGATTGCTATTATACCCAGGGCGCTGCCCTGGGCTAGGAGCTTTTGGGCCTTCAGCCCGTTCTTGAACCACATGCGAAAGTTCTGTTGTTTAAACAAGTCTCTCTATATCTTCTATTGAAAGGTCTGTACCTTTGGCAACTTGCTCTTGTGTGAGCCCCATGCCGAGAAGACGCTTTGCGGTAGCCAACTTTTCTTTGGCAATACCTTCTTCTCTGCCTTCTTTCCTGCCTTCTTCTCTACCTTCTTCTCTGCCTTCTTCTCTGCCTTCTTCCTTCGCAGTATCGATCGAATTTTTTATATCTCGGTAAGCCGGATTGTCATATCGTTCTTCTGATAATCTCATAATCTGTTCTTTTTATAGAATTCTTTTGGCAAAGATACGATTTTTTATAATATCTTCCAAGTATTTTGGTATAAATCTGTCATTCTGATGCTATTTTTGACGATTCTCTAAGATGTTCTTTGGGAAAATACGATATTTGTATCAATTTAGACGATATTGCGAGTGTTTTTGCAAGATTATCAGTACTTTTGTGGCGAAATATAAATAACGCAAAAATCATAACCGATATGAAACAAATCTTCTTATCGCTGATGCTTACAGCGGCAACCTTGCCTTGGGCTACTGCAGCCCTGGCGCAGCAGGACCCATCTGAGGCTCCTGCTACCAGACCCGTAAATCCCGTATCTGCACCACAGAAACTCATCTTCGTACCGGATTCCCTGAAACCCTATGATTTCAACAAGGATGATGAGAGATGGTGCTGGCGACATAGTGCACAGACCCAGAATATCGTGTATTTCTGGGAAAAGCCATTCGGAGACAATCCGCAGAATCCTCCTTCGCTCGAAGGTAAGCCGATGAAATTCGACCTGGGCAATCTACAGACTCAGGTAGAACGGTTCTATCGTTTCTTCCGTGACACCCTGAAGTTCTCTCTGCCGGGCAGCATCTGCGACCAATATAAGATGATGGTGATGGTGAACTATTCGCTGGAAGGAACTGCTTACGGCGGAACTTACGATGACTTTATCGGAGCGCTCTGGGTAACACCTAACCGTATTCAAGATAAGAAACTCAACTGTTTGGCTCACGAGTTGGGACACAGTTTCCAACTTCAGATTATGGCAGACAAAACGGGCGAAGCCTGGGGAGGAAGCGGTTTCTTCGAGATGACATCCCAATGGATGCTCTGGAGAGTGAATCCCGACTGGATAACAGATGAGAAGTATCATTTCGATGCCTTCAGACAGCTTACCCATAAGGGTTATCTGCATCTGGACAACATCTATCATTCGCCATACGTGATAGAGTGGTGGGCTGAGAAGCATGGTTTGGAAAGCATCGCCCAGCTCTATCGTGAGGGAAAAGTAGGAGAGGACCCGGTTGTTACCTACAAGCGGAAGTATAAGATGACTCAGAAGCAGTTTAATGATGAGATGTTCGACTGCTATCGTCATCTCGTGAACTTCGATTTCGGTTATGCCCGCAAGGAGACCCGTCCTTATGCCTGCACCTTCGATACCAGGATGCTGAAGCAGCAGAATGGTTATCTCCGTCCGGATACAGCTTTGGTTCCAGAGAACTATGGCTTTAATGCCATCAAGTTGGAAATCCCGAAGGCTGGCAAGAAGATTACAGTAGATTTCAGAGCACTCGATGCCGAGGGTAAGGCGTTCAAGGCATCCAAGGACAAGATGGCACGCACCATCGGTTACCGTTATGGATTAGTGGGAGTAACTGCCGATACCGATGAATGCATCTACAGCCCGATGGGCGAAGCGATGAGCGGAAAGGTTTCGCTTGTGGCTCCAAAGTCCCAGTCTCTCAAGGCGCTCTATCTCGTGGTGATGGGAGCTCCTTCGAATCATTCGCTCGATCCATCTTCCCGCCGATACCCTTATGAGGTAAGAGTGAAGTAAGAGTGAAGTACAGATTGGATAAGAATCATCTGCTTAAAATAAAAATATCATCGCTTATGAAGAATAAGACTTTATTTGCTGCATCCCTCGCCTTGATGATGGCTTTGCCGATGCAGGCACAGCGCTTTGAAGACAACTTCGAAGACAAGACGCTGCGACTGGATTACATCGTGGCGGGCGATAGCGTGAACCAGGCTATCTATTTTGAACAGGCTTACAGCAACCCTACCTGGGCGGGAAGAAAGACAAGACTGGATGAGAAATTCCTGAACGGAAACGGACAGGTGACCGTGTATGAGCATGGCACCAACAAGGTGCTCTATGTAAATACTTTCTCAACACTCTTCCAGGAATGGCAGCTTACACAGGAGGCTAAGCATCTGCAGAAATCATTCGAGAGCAGTTTCCTCGTGCCGTTCCCAAAGAAACCGGTGGATGTAAGCATCACCCTGAGCGATACGCATCAGAAGGTGACTGCAGAACTGCGCCATACCATCAATCCACAGGATATCCTCATCCGACCATTGGGCGAGAATGGCATCCCTTACCGCTATATCGTGAAGAGCGGAGAGGCTGCCGACTGTGTTGACCTCGCCATCATCGCCGAGGGCTATCGCCAGGACCAGATGGATAAGTTCTATCAGGATGCGCAGCGGGCAGCCGATGCCATCTTCGAGCGCGAACCTTTCGCTTCGCTCAAGTCGAGATTCAACGTGGTGGCTGTTGCGGCTCCATCGCTCGATGAGGGACCAAGTATTCCGCACGAAGGGAAATGGAAGAACACGATGGCTTGCTCTCATTACGATACTTTCTATTCGAACCGTTATCTCACCACGAGCAAGATTCATCGCATCTATGATGCCTTGAGTAATGTGCCTTTCGAGCAGATCATCGTATTGGTGAATTCTCCTACGTATGGTGGCGGCGGCATCTACAACCAGGTTACGCTTTCTACCTCTGATCATCCTACGTTCAAGAAGGTGCTGGTACATGAGTTCGGTCATGGCTATGCGGGCTTGGGTGATGAGTACAGTACCGATGAGTACGACCCGATGTATCCTAGTGATACAGAACCTTGGGAGCCTAACCTCACCACGCTGAAGGATTTCCAGAGCAAGTGGGCGGATATGATGCCGAAGGGCGTGAAAATTCCTACGCCGCTTGTCAAACTACCGGATCATAAGAATATCAAGAACGCGAAGGAGCAGAAGAAACTCAACGAAGCCGTCTTCAAGATTGGTGTGTTTGAGGGTGCGGGCAACCAGAGCAAGGGATGTTATCGTCCGGCGCAGGTTTGCCGTATGCGAATCAACGAAGTGGATGATTTCTGTCCGGTTTGCCAGCGTGCTATCCGACGCATCACAGATTTCTATACTGGGAAATAATATTTTCCTAACTGGAGAAAAATACTTAAGAAGTCAACAAGTAAAATATCAAGCATAATGAAGAATCAGATTTTAGCTCTTTCGCTGTTGAGCGCAGTTCTGGCGATGCCGGCAGCTACAGCTTCAGCACAGGGCACATTAGAAGATTACAACAGAGCCTATGCGCTGCGTCATCAGTTTTCAGCCGATTCCGTGTTCCATTGGGCACGCTCATCGGCTTGGTGCGATTCCACCCACGTACTGCATTATCAGATTTCTACTCCTCAGGGCAAGAAGTTTGTATCCTATGATGCCGACAAGGATGAGATGAAGACTTATGATTCGCAGGAAGCGATGGAGAAGGCGCTGGGCATCAAGCTTCGCCGCCCTTATAAGCCTCAGTTTGGCAGACGCCATGAGCGCCATTGGATGGAGGTAGATGAGGAGAAGGAGGCTTATCCGGTACTTTCGCCCGACGGCAAGATGGAAGCCTACATCGAAGGTTACAACGTGGTGGTTCATGAGGCAGGAAAACCTTATACTGAAGCCAAGCGAATCCTTACCCAGGATGGTACCATCGGATGCTATTACAGCAACCGCATCCAATGGAGCCCAGACGGCAAGCACATCTTCGTATGCAAGCGTGTTCCGGTAGAGAAGCGCTATGCGTACTACGTAGAATCTTCGCCTGCCGACCAGCTGCAGCCTATCCTCCACAAGCAGGAGTATGCCAAGCCGGGCGATGCCCTGCCACAGCACTATCCGGTCATCATCGATGTGGCTACCGGAAAGAAGGTGGAGGCTGACAAGCATCAGATAGAAAACCAGTATGAACTGGAGTGGATGCAATGGACACCAGACAGCAAGGAGGTGACGATGGAGTACAACCAGCGTGGGCATCATCTCTATCAGATGCTGGCGATGAATGCCGAAACCGGCAAGCTTCGTACCGTGGTAGAGGAGCGTGCCAATACTTTCGTGAACTATGGTCGTCTGTGGCGTCAGTTTATCAAGGATGGCAAGCAACTGCTCTGGATGAGTGAGCGCGACAACTGGAATCATCTCTATCTCTACGATGTGCAGAAGTCGAAGGTTATCCGACAGATTACAAAGGGCGACTGGTTTGTTCGCGGCATCCAGCGTGTGGATGAAGAGAAGGGAGAAATCTATTTCTCGGCTAGTGGCGTGAACAAGAATGAGGACCCATATCTGGTACATTATTATAAAATAGGTATCGACGGCAAGAATATGGTGGCGCTCACTCCTGAAGAGGGAAATCATAGTGCCCAGTATACCTACGATTACCGTTATCTTCTGGATACCTATTCTAAGGTGGATGCCGCTCCTGTTACCGTGCTCAGAGATGCGCAGACCGGTAAGCTCGTCAAGACTCTGGAGACGGCTGATATTGCTACTTTGAAGAAGCACGGATGGGTTGCTCCTGAGGTATTTGTGGCTAAGGGGCGTGATGGCAAGACCGATATGTGGGGCATCATCCAGCGCCCTACCAATTTCGATCCGAACAAGAAATATCCGGTTATCGAGTATATCTATTCGGGTCCGGGCGATGCCTATACTCCGAAGAGTTTTATGCCATACAACTGGTACACCACTTCGCTTGCCGAACTCGGTTTCATCGTAGTCCAGCTCGATGCGATGGGAACTTCCTATCGCGGCAAGAAGTTTGAGGAGGTTTGCTACAAGAACCTGAAGGATGCCGGATTCCCAGACCGTGAGCTCTGGATCAAGGCTGCAGCCAAGAAGTATCCTTATATGGATGCTGATAATGTGGCAATCTATGGCTGTTCGGCAGGCGGACAGGAGAGTACCACAGCCGTATTGCTGCATGGCGATTTCTACAAGGCAGCCTATAGTGCCTGCGGCTGTCACGACAACCGGATGGATAAAATCTGGTGGAACGAGCAATGGATGAGCTGGCCTATCGATTCCAGTTACGTGGAGTGCAGCAACGTGGAGAATGCCCACAAGCTGGAGCGCCCGTTGATGTTGGTGGTAGGAGAGATAGATGACAACGTAGATCCATCGAGCACCTATCAGGTAGTGAATGCCCTGGAAAAGGCGAACAAGGATTTCGAACTCGTGGTGATTCCTGGAGCCCATCATACCATGGGCGAACTCTATGGCGAGCACAAGCGTTACGATTTCTTCGTGAAGAATCTGCTGGGTGTGAAACCGCCTAAATGGAGCGATGTAAAGAGCAAGTAATTCAGGTTTCAATCTGTTGATAGTGAGACTTCTCACTTGAATTATTATTTAAGTTTTGCCCTGAAGCAAACAGATAGTCTTACTATTAAAAAGTAGCTATTTGCTTGTTTCGGGGCTTTTTTTGTTCTTTTTGTTGTATTTCTCGTTATATTTTTGTAATTTTGCGGCATTAAATTATCTAACAACAGAAAATAAAGATCCTATAATGAGAAAGATATCTACTCTAATGGTTTCTGTGCTCTGCATGATGATGCCTGTAGGGGCTGAGGCGCAGGTACCGACAGCCTTCGTCTCGAAAGGGGCTACGGATATTCAGGCGCAGCCACATTCGGTAACGCAAACCAACTCGGGTGCACAATTGGCTGCTATCGACCCTATGGTGCGCTCTATCACGATGGATAATGGTTTGCCGAGTAATGCTGTGCGTAGCGTGGTTCAAGGTTCCAAGGGATACATGTGGTTTGGTACAGACAACGGATTGTGCCGTTTTGACGGATACGATGTCAAAACCTATTATAATCCCTTTACGACTGTAGACCAGTTTGTGAGCGCCCTTACTGCTTGCGAAGAAGGACTGCTGGTAGGTTGCAATAATGGAGCCTATCTGTTCAGTAATGCAACCGACCAATTCCAGAAACTGAGTGATAAGATTACGGCGCCTGTCCTAAATTTCTCGCTTGACGGCGATCAGAATGTTTGGATTTCTACTAGCGGACAGGGCGTGTTCAGATACAATCGGACTACTCACGAACTGCATCAGTATCCGATGAAGAATATTCAGGGTAAAGTGAAAAGTACGCTGGTTGATGCCAACAACCAGGTATGGATGCTCTGTAACCAGGGTGAAGCCAGCATCTATCATCTCAACAAGTCGACCGACCAGTTTGAAGCATTCCCTCTGAAGGGCGATGCAACCATGTTTCATGGCATGGCGATGCTGGCTACTCCCGATGGCAATGTTTATGTCGGAACCTGGGAAAACGGACTTTACAAGCTCAACGCCGATGGTAGTGCCGAACAGCTCATCAGCGGAACCTTGAGTAATGCTGTTCATCATATCCATCAGCTTTACTGCAACGACAACAAGTCTCTTCTCATAGCCAGCGATGATGGATTGGTGCAGTATGACATTCAGAACCGTATCTGGCACATGTTGTCGGAAGTCAACAATCCGAGCCGGAGTACGAGCGAGCGCTTTGTTTATGGTATTGCGGATGATAATGAAGGTGGCATTTGGGTATCTACTTACTATGGTGGTGTGAATTATCTTCCTTCTACGAGTTTTGAAGAGCGTTTCCATGCTTATTCTGCCCGTCTGGGCGGATTGCGCGGTAATGTGGTAGGAAGATTCTTCGAAGACCATCAGCATCGCATCTGGATAGCTACGGATGATGCGGGACTCGACTGCTTTAATCCCCAGACCAACAGTTTTGTTTCTTATCCGGGCAAGGCGGCTATGGGCAAGTATAATGTTCATGCGCTCTTTGCTGATGAAAATGATCTGTGGGTAGGAACCTATGGCAATGGTGTCATTAGAATGAATATGGCTACCGGAGCGCAGCAGGTTTTCCTGACCGATGGAATGGCTTCGGGCGGTAATGCCTATTGTATTTATCGCGACCGGAAAAAACGGCTCTGGGCGGCTACGATGGATGGTGCCAACCTCTTCGATGAAGGACAGCAGAAGTTCAGCAAAATCAAGTCGTTCAAGTCGCTTACCATCGATATCAAGGAAGATCCTCAGGGTAATGTATGGTTTGCTACCCAGGGAGGTGGCTTGTGGCGCTTGGACAAGAATAATGCTTGGAAACAGTATAAATATGTAGAGAATGATTCTACTTCGCTGGTAAGTGATCAGGTAAACTGTATGGCTATCGGCGAAAAGGGGCAGCTCTATGTCGCAACCAGCAAAGGACTTTGCGAATTTCTGCCTTCAAAAGGTATATTCCGCCGAATCTCCATCGATGCGCCAAGTCCGGATTTCACGAGTCTTGTCATTTCGCAGGGAGTAATGTGGATTTCTACCAGCAAGGGTATTGTGAAATATACGCCGGGTGAACCTGTCCAGCTGTTCAATAAATATGACGGACTCACTTGCGACCAGTTTATGCCAAACGCCGGACTCCTGGCCTCTGATGGCAGAATCTATTTCGGTTCTACAAGAGGTTTCAACTGCTTTTATCCATATCTCGTCAAGATTAACCAGGTAGCTCCTCCTGTAGCAATCACCTCGGTAGAACTCTTCGGACAGCCGATAGAGGCGGGGAGCGACCAGCTGGAGAAATCTCTGAGTCATGCAGCAGAACTCAATCTGTCTCATAACGAGAATACCATCAATATCTCGTTTGCCGCCCTGAGCTATGTATCGCCTGAGAAGAACCAGTATGCTTACAAACTTGAGGGAGTAGACAAGGATTGGATTTATACCCACGAGCATCGTGCCAACTATACCAATCTTCCTGCCGGAACCTATACCTTCCTGGTTAAGGCAACCAATAATGATGGTGTATGGTCGAAGAATGAGGCAAAACTGCAGATTGTGGTTCATCCGCCGTTCTGGTGGTCTTTGCCAGCCAAGATTCTGTATCTTCTGCTCATCGGTTACGCAATCTACTGGTTCATGCAGAGCCGGTTGAAACGTGAGAAACTCCGTCATCAGGAAGAACTCGACCAGTTGGAACTCAAGCAGGATCAGGAGATGAGAGATGCCCGTCTGCAGTTCTTCACGATGATAGCCCATGAAATCCGTACGCCGGTAACGCTTATCATCGGACCTTTGGAGAGTCTGAAAGAGCATTGGAAACAGGTTTCCGGAAAACTTTCCGATGGTGAGACTATCACGCAGACGCTTTCTGTTATCGACCGTAACGCCCAGCGTTTGCTCTTGCTCGTCAATCAGCTGCTCGATTTCAACAAAGTGCAGCAGAAGGGCATGCAGGTTCATTTCCGTTTGAACAACATTTCGAAGCTGATGCATGCTGTGGCAGAGCGCTTTGCTCCTACCTTCGAGCAGAAAAGCATCCGTCTTGATGTAGATTATCCAGCCCATGAGCTCGTGGCGATGATTGACCAAGAGGCCATTACCAAGGTTATCAGCAATCTGATGAGCAACGCCTTGAAGTATACCGAGGATTATGTACGCTTGTCCTGCCGCCTGCTGGAGAATGGAACCCATTTCCGCATAGAGGTGGAAGACAACGGCTTGGGAATCAGTCCTGACGAAAAGGAGAAAATCTTCGGAGCTTTCTATCAGGCACGCGACAATAAACCGGGAACCGGAATCGGTCTCAACATCGTGAAGAATCTCGTTGAGGCTCATCATGGTATGGTTGAAGTAGAATCTGCAGTAGGTAAGGGATCTACCTTTATCGTAACCTTGCCGCTCAACCAGTTGGATGCTGTGGTTGAGAAGGCGGATGAAATGGTGAAGGAAGAAGAAACTGTTGCTGAGGAAAATCTGCTGACAGATGAAACTCCAGTTGAGCAAGGTTCTCAAAAGGCAGGCGATGCTGTTGCCAGTCCGCTTCGTGAACCGGCAAAACCGGTGATGCTGATTGTGGATGATGATGATGACATGCGCCAGTTTGTGAAGGCTCATTTCGAAAAGATGTATACGGTTTATACCGCCGACAACGGAAAGGATGCGCTCCGTAAACTGGAGAAACATCCGGTTTCGCTCATCATAAGCGACTGGATGATGCCAGAGATGGACGGTCCGGAGTTCTGCCGTAGGGTGCGTGAAAATTCTGAATACTCTCATCTGCCGTTCGTGATGCTTACGGCAAAGACCGATGATGCGGCGAAGACGGAGAGTATGAACTGTGGAGCCGATGTCTACATAGAAAAGCCGTTCTCGATGAAGTATCTTGAGGCAAGCGTAAGACAGCTTCTTGAGATGCGCCGTCTGTTGAGGAGTAAGTTCTCTCATACTCCGCTTGAGCCGATAGCAGAGATTGCTCCAACTCAGGTTGATAATGCGTTCCTGGAACGAATGTCTCGCATCATCGAAGAGAATGTGGCGAATCCGGAACTCAACGTGGCGTTCCTTGCCGAAAAAATGGGCATAAGCCGCTCTTCGCTCTTTAATAAGATTCGCGGTCTTGCCGATGTTACGCCAAACGAGATGATCCAGCTCGTGAAACTGAAGAAGGGCGCAAAACTCCTGAAAGAAGGAAACTACCGCATCAGCGAAATCAGCTATATGGTAGGTTTCAGCAGTCCTAGCTATTTTGCCAAGTGCTTCCAGAAGCAGTTTGGCGTCAAGCCGATGGATTTCGTAGCTGCGGAATCGTAGGATAGAAAAACTATTCGGATAGAATAAAAAATCGCCTGGGTGCTCAGATGCATCCAGGCGATTGTCTTATTTGTAAAAAGCCTATTCTTTATTTCTTTGTGGCTCTGATAAAGAAACCGATGAGGCAGATGTAAGCCAGAAGCGAACAAACCTCAGATATCGGATTAACCCACCAGCTGTCGGCGATACTTACCTCGATGCCGCCAAACTTCAGAAGGGCGCTAACCACACCCATCAGGGCTCCACCGGCGATGAAGCCGCTGGCGATGAGCGTTCCCTTCTCACCACGTTCGCTGTTCACCTTGGCATCCTTGCTGCGCGAAGTAACATACCAGTTGATGGCTCCACCCACGAGCAGAGGAACGTTCAGTTCCAGCGGAATAAACATACCCAGAGCGAAAGCCAGGGCAGGAATCTTGAAATAAGTCAGCACGATGGCTATTACGGCTCCGATGCCATAGAGCACCCAAGGAGCTCCCACGCCATTCATCAAAGGGTCGATAACCGCAGCCATCGCATTAGCCTGAGGAGCTGCAAGCGAACCCGATGCGAACCCGTAAGTCTCGTTGAGCAGCATCATCACGCCGCCCACGGTAGCCGCACTCACCAGGGTACCGAGGAATTTCCATCCCTCCTGTTTCTTAGGAGTTGTTCCCAGCCAGTAACCAATCTTCAGGTCGGTAATAAACGAACCTGCTACCGAGAGGGCTGTACAAACCACACCACCCATAATCAGGGCAGCCAGCATGCCGCCAGGACCTTTCAGGCCTACAGCCACCATCACCACAGAGGCGAAGATGAGCGTCATCAGGGTCATTCCCGAAACAGGGTTTGAACCCACGATAGCGATGGCATTAGCCGCTACGGTAGTAAAGAGGAAGGCGATGGCAGCCACGAGCAAAATGGCGATAATGGCGAAGAGAAGGTTGCCCTCCATCACGCCAAACCAGAAGAAGAGGAAGGTTACGAGGATGGTAACAAGCGAACCGATAGCGATAATCTTGAAAGAGATGTCGCGCTGGGTGCGCTTCACGTTCTCATCCACATCGCTCTTGCCCTTCAGTTCCTTGGCAGCCAGACCTACGGCACTCTTGATGATGCCCCAGCTCTTGATGATGCCGATGATACCTGCCATGGCGATACCGCCGATACCGATGCTGCGGGCGTAGGAACGGAAGATTTCCTCCGGACTCATGGCTCCTACAGTTTTCACGATGCTAGGATCCCAGGCGCTCAGCACGCTATCATGGAAGATAACGCTCATGCCCGGAACAATCAGCCACCATACTACGAGCGAACCCAGACAGGTGAAGAAGGCATACTTCAGACCGATGATGTAACCCAGACCTAATACGGCAGCACCTGTGTTTACCTTGAATACGAGCTTAGCCTTGTCAGCCAGGTCGCATCCCAGACTTACCACACGCGATGTGAAATTCTCGTTCCACCATCCCAGGCTGGCTACGATAAAGTCGTAAAGACCACCCACCAGTCCGGCTATGAGCAGCGGCTTAGCCTGGTCGCCTCCCTTGGCTCCGCTCACCAGTACCTGCGTGGTAGCCGTAGCCTCAGGGAACGGATACTTGCCGTGCATATCGCTTACGAAGTACTTGCGGAAAGGAATAAGGAAAAGAATTCCCAAGACTCCTCCCAAGGCCGAAGCCATGAAGATTTTCATAAACGAAGTTGTCATCTCCGGATATTTAGCCTGCAGGATGTAGATGGCTGGCAGGGTAAAGATGGCTCCTGCCACTACAGCACCCGAACAGGCTCCGATGCTCTGGATGATGACATTCTCGCCCAGCGCCTTGCTACGCTTGGTAGCGGTACTTACGCCCACGGCGATGATGGCGATAGGGATGGCTGCTTCGAACACCTGACCCACCTTCAAGCCCAGATAGGCTGCGGCGGCAGAGAAGATGACTGCCATCACGATTCCCCATGTAACCGACCATCCGTTCACCTCAGGATAAACCTTGTCAGGCGACATCAGCGGCTTATATTCCTCCCCGTCTTTCAGTTCGCGGAATGCGTTCTCGGGGAGTTGCAAATTGTCTTTTTCTTCCATTATTTCTCAATTCTGATGATATACTCACTCATGAAACTTGCACCTGGCTGCAGACGGTTTATCAGATACTTGTCCTTAAACTCGCCATCATATTCAGCCCAGTCGCTCAAACCATACCATGGCTCGATGCAGATGAATGGAGCGTGCTTGCCTGTAGGGTTCCAGATACCTACGGCTGGAGTCTTGAACTCGAGGGTTACATGAGGTTCGCCCTGCTCGTTGAGAATGCTCACCTGCTTAACCTGACTCTTGTCGAAGATAACAGCATCTTCTGCGAAAGTCTCCTCGTTTACTTCCCAGATACCCTTGTCGGTTTCTACGGTTTCCTTAGCCTGACGGTCGATGCATCCGCCTACGTTACCATAGAGACGAACAGGAGCCTCGTTGTCGAGTTTCAGGGTAGCCTTCATTTCTTCGCCCTTCTTGCAGCCAGGAACCATGAATGCTGGGTGACCGCCAATCTGGAAGAAGATTTCCTTGTCGTCGGTATTCTCTACGTGCCAGATGACATGAATCTCGTTGCCCTGCAGGCGGTAAGAGATGGCAAGGTTGAAGTGGTAAGGATAGTTCTTCTGAGTCTCTTCGTTGTCGATGAGCGCGAAGGTGAGGCGGTCGGCAGTCTTGCCAACGAGTTTGAACTCTGTATCGCGTGCGAAACCATGGCGAGAAAGGTGATACTCCTTGCCCTCTGTGCGATAAGTGTCTTTCCACAATCCGCATACGATAGGGAAGAGGATAGGAGAGTGGCGGTTCCAGTATTTCTCGTCGCCATCCCAGAGATATTCATTACCATTAGCATCCTTGATGCTCTGAAGTTCTGCTCCGAGAGATGAAATCTCAAGTGTGAGCTGATCATTCTTAATCTGTTCCATTGTTATTAATTCTTTTGTTTAGTTTTTAATGTTTCATCTGATTATCTTTTTTCAAAGATATTGCAAAGGTACAATTTATTTTCGTAAAGCACAAGAAAAGAGCGTTTTTTCTCAGATATTACAATATATTTATACGATTTTGTTAGCTTATCTCGAATATTTGCTGTAACTTTGCAGCCCGAAATAGATAGATAACAAGAAGTATAAGAAAGAAAATAGTATTTAATCTAATGACAAGCAGTAATAAAGTTAAAGGCTTTGCGGCGGGTATTGTTGCCGCAGTATGTTATGGTACCAATCCTTTGGGCACGCTCGAACTCTATGGCGACGGATTCAATTCCAGTTCTGTACTCATCTATCGTTATCTCTTGGCGGTACTGATGTTTGCCGTGGTGATGCTGTTCCGCAAGGAGAGTTTCAAGGTGAAGTGGGGACATCTGATTCGTCTTGGCGTGCTGGGCTGCATGTTTTCGCTCTCATCAGCTACGCTTTATGTCAGTTTCCATTATATGGCGGCAGGTATTGCCAGCACCATCCTCTTCGTCTATCCTATTATGACGGCCATCCTGATGACGGTCTTCTTCCACGAGAAGGTAACGTGGTCTACCTCGCTTGCCATTCTTCTGGCGGTATCGGGAGTAGGATTGCTCTATCAGGGCGATGGAAACGATAAGTTGAGCACGGCGGGTTTTGCCCTCGTCATGTGTTCATCCCTGCTCTATGCCCTTTACATCATCTCCATCAACCAATGGAAGAATCCGGGCATGTCGAACATCAAGTTTACCTTCTACATTCTGGTGTTCGGACTCATCACGATGCTCATCTATTCGTTCATTGCGGGCGAGCCGATACAGATGCTGCATACGCCTAAACAATGGCTCTGTGCTGCCCAGCTGGCTTTGTTGCCAACGGTATTGTCGCTCTTCTTCATGACCATCTCCATCAATCTCATCGGCAGCACGCCAGCCGCCATCATGGGAGCCCTGGAGCCTGTAACGGCGGTAATCATCGGCGTCTGCGTCTTCGGCGAGAGCTTCTCTCTGCAGCTGGCGATAGGCATCCTCGCTATCCTGGCTGGCGTAACGATAATTATCGCAAGAAAGAAAGGGTAAAAAGGCTGTTTAAAGGTAAAAAAGTAAAAGGGTAAAAAGGTAAAAAAGTAAAAGGGTAAAAAAGCCTAGCGGGGTTGCGTGTCATCTCTCTGGTTCCCGTTCCCAGCGATTCCATCGCTGGTCCCCATAAAGGTAAAAAGAAGAAAAAATCCTCGCTCGAAAAAGAACTCGAACGAGGATTTTTTTATCTGTTCTAGCCGCAAGCAAATAGGCTCGCGAGCCGCCAGGCGTTAAGATGATTATCTCAGGATATCCTTCAGGGCAAAATTGGCAAGGATGGATGTTGACTGGCTCAGCATGCGGATGAACTCCTGGGCTGAGTTTTTCATGTAAGCATCTTTCAGAATGTGGATGCAGCCATCCATTTCGTTGTCGGCAGCATCGATAGGAATCGCCTTCATGCCGTTCTGCAGAATGGTGGTCGATTCGGAGAGAATGGTCACCAGATTGCTGCGGCTCAGAAGGTCGAAGATGATGTTTACATTATTCACCTCTACCATAATCTTGTAGTTCAAATCTTTGCCCTCTACCATGTGATCAAAGGCGTTGCGTGCCTGCAGACCCTTGCAAGGAAGGATGAGGTCGTAACGCTCCAGATCGGAAAGCTTGACCGATGAAAGGCGCGCCAGCGGATGATTCTCGTTCACGATGGCGGCAAGACGGTTGCTGAAAATAGCTCGGCTGTCTACCGCCTTCTCGTTCTTCAGAGGCTTGAAAGCCAGAACGAGGTCGAGTTCGCGCTTCTTCAGTCCGTCCATCAGTTCCTGCATGGTGCGGTATTGGATGTTGAGCTTGACATGAGGATAGGCGTGGAGAAAGGCGATGAGCGTCTCGGACATGATGTTGCTGAAGGAGAACGTTACGCCGATGTTCAGTTCGCCTGTAAGCATTTCCTTCAGATCGTTCATGTGGTCTACACAGGCTTCGGCAGAATTGACCGCGTTTTGGGCATAAGGTCTCAATTCCTTGCCCGCTTCTGTGAGGTAAACCTCATGAGAATTGCGCTCGAAGAGAGGCAGACCTATCTCCTGTTCCAGATGCGAAATCTGCTGTGAGAGGGTGCTCTGGGTGATGTATAACTTGCGCGAAGCTTCTGAGAAGTTGAGCGTCTCGGCTACCTTCAAGAAATATTTCAGTTGTCGTATTTCCATATTGTTCCTTTATTGAAGCTATCGGCTATAGAAATAACCGATAGCTAAATTTGGGTGCAAAGATAAAACATTTATTTTAATATCCTCCTTTTTTGAAGAATAAAATGATGTTTTATCGCATCTCTACTTCTTTTTATCCGATTATCATCCGATGAAAATCAGATTTCCAACCAAATGATTATTTGATTTCTACTTCGTGCAAATCTACGAATTCGCCATTCTTCTTCTTTCTTTCTACCAGCATGGCAAGCAGCTTGCGCTTGCGGTTGTCGGCGATGAAACGACGGAAGAATACGTTTGGAATTGCCACACCCAGGGCGATGCAGATGATGGCGAGCGAAGCCTTGATGAGGTTGTTCATACCTACGGTTACTTCGCCTACCACGCCATGCATGTCGATGAAGGCAAAGAGGGCGCGATACATCAGAACTCCCGGTACCATTGGAATAACACTAGGAATGGTGATACATTGGTGAGGGGTATGGAACCAATGGCGCGCCTTGATCACGATGATGCTGATGAGCGCAGAACCGGCAAGCGAACCGATGCTCAGACCCATGTCAAGACCGATGTTGCCGTTAGATGGACCCAGATTGACGAAATTGCGGAAGCAAACGGCGATGATACCGCCCACAGCTACAACCGGCAACAGACGGCGAGGTATGCTGAAGATGGTAGAGAAGCCCATGGCCGATACGGCAGCTGCGATGGCAAACTCCCAGTATTCGTGATGAGGAGTCATCGTAAGATCCTTCACAAAGTTGTCGATGTGGCAAATCTGGATGGCGAAGGCGATACCGAACGCCATCGCAAAGAGCATCAGCAGGGTGTTCAGGGCACGAACCATTCCCACCTCAATATATCCGTCGAGCATATCGCTTACAAAGTTGATGAGTGGAACTCCCGGCACGATGAAGAGGGCACATGCCATCAGCGGATGCCAAGGGGTATCTGAATGCATGAAGGCTGGAAGCGCTTCGGCAATAGATGGGTTGAGCGAAAGGAATGAGGTGAGCCAGGCTATCAGAGTGGCTACGAAGGCCGAAATTCCGATGGCTACATAGTTGTTGCAGCCCTTGGTTGGCAAGAACATTCTCAGGCGGAAACCCAGAATGGCTGCAAGCGAACAGAAGAAGAAGGCTGGCCAGTCGCAACCGAACTGGATGCAGAATCCGCCGCAGGCAAAACCGCCGCCGATGGCTACCTGCCAAGGGGTGAAACTGCGCGGGGTGGTCTTGATGTCGTTCAGAGCCTGCTCATACTGTTCGAGCGAATAGTTATCCTTGATGGCCTTCCAGGTGAGCTTACTTACCTGGGAAATAGAGGTGAGGTTGATACCGTGCTTCTCGCATCTCTGGAACTTGGAGAAGGAATGCTCCTCGTCGCTATAGTTTACCATCAGCACGTTCCAGTTGATGTAAAGGTGCATGTATCGCTCGTCGAGACCGAGGAAAGCTGCTGCACGCTTCATGGTTCGCATGATGCGGGATGTGTCGGCAGCACTCTCCATGAGAATGCTACCGGTACGTAATAATAAGTCGAGTTTTCTTCTGAGTTCTGATTCTGCTATTTCCTTGCAGTTGCAGTTATCCTCTACGCAAGCGCAGGTTTTCAATTCTTTTTCTGTCATATATGTTTATCCGAATACAAAAATAATAATCTGAATGGTTACAATTCTGAGGAACATGGCGAATGGATATACATTCGCATAGCCTACTGTTGGCGCATCTGCCGAAGTCTGCTCACGTACGTAAGCCAGGGCAGAAGGGTTGGTGTTGGCACCTGCCAATACGCCGAGTAATGTATAATAGTTGATGTGGAACACGAGCTTGCCGATGATGCCGCCCAGAATGATTGGTATCATGGTGATGGCGATGCCGTAGAGTATCCAGGTCAGTCCGCTTTCTGATGCTATGGTCTGGATAAACTGTTCGCCTGTGCCGAGACCCACGCAAGCCAGGAAGATGCAAATTCCGATTTCGCGCAGCATCAGGTTGGCTGAAATGGTATTGTAGGTAACGAGGTTGTATTTCGGTCCGAAATAACCTATCAGGATGGCTACTACCAATGGGCCGCCGGTAAGTCCGAGACGCAGATTCTCGTTGATGCCTGGGATGAAGAACGGAATGTTGGCTACGATACAACCCAGCATGATGCCCAGGAAGATAGGGATGAGGTTAGGGTAGTTCAGACGCTTCATCTGGTTACCCAGCACCTTCTCGGTATGAGCGATGGCGAGTTCCTTGCCCACTACGGTTACGCGGTCGCCCAACTGGAGTTTTAGGTCTGGGGTCGCGATGAGGTCTACACCATTTCTGTTCACGCGGGTAATGTTGGCGCCAAGGTTGCTTCTAATCTGCAACTGGCTGATGCTCTTGCCGTTGATGCCCGGTTTGGTAATCAGGATTCGGCGGTTGATGAGTTCGCTGCTGAATTCCTCGTCCTTTACGTCAACCTTCTCGCCGAGCAGGGCGATGATAGGTTCTTCTACGGTAGGATGAGCCACAATCTGCAAAATGTCGCCCTCTTCTATCACGGTCTGTCCGTTAACCACCTCGTCCTGGCGTTCGCCGTTGTTACGGATAATCTTTGAAACCATGAAGTCGCGCTTCAGCAGATAGCGAATCTGCTTGACGGTATCTTTGAAAACCATCTGGTTAGAAACCTTTACGGCGAAGGTGTTCAGGGTCATCGCTTCAAGATGTCCCTTGCCTCGCTTAGCTTCATCCTCTTCCTTCTGCTTGTCTACGCGTAGCGCGAACCTTAATATAATGAAGCTGAGGATAACGCCGAGCACACCCATAGGATAGGCGATGGCATAGCCGGCTGCGATGGATGGGGCGTCGATGTGGCGCAGGTCGCTGAATGCCTGCTGGGCTGCACCCAATCCAGGAGTGTTGGTTACGGCACCCGAAAGGATACCTGCCATGGAGGTGATGGATGTTCCCGAAAATGAGAAGATGACCAAGGTAGTAATGATACTCAGGGCCACAACAATCATGCTGAGCAGGTTGAGACTCTTGCCGCCGTTCTTGAACGAAGCGAAGAAGCCCGGACCTACCTCCAGACCGATAGAGTAGACAAAGAGGATCAAGCCAAATTCCTTGAGGAAGTGGAGCAGATGCTCGTCAAGGTTGAGAGAGAAATGTCCAAAGATAAGACCGATGAACAGAATCCAAGCCAAGCCCAGGGAAACACCTTTTACTCTGAGCTTACCTAAACACAAACCCAAGGCGATGACCAGCGAAAGAATCATCACAGAGTGGGCTACTCCGCCTCCCCAAAGGTCTGGGAAGCCATAAAATAGATTTTTTAAAATCTCCATTTTTCTTTATCTATTAATGTAAATACTGAATTTTCAAAAACATTCTTTCTTATCGATTTCTGAAATCGATTGCAAAGGTATAGATAAAAACGAAAGCAAAACTCGTTTTATGTTTAAAAGCTGCGAACGCGGCTATAAGTGTTTTCTATAGTGAAAATAGGCTTTGCGGGCTTTTCTTTTCTCTTTCTCATGCATTTCTAGCCCTTTCTTTGCTCATTATATCAGTTTTTTTTCGTAATTTTGCAACCGGATTATTATAAACAGGAAAGAATATGCTGAATATTGACGAAATAAAGGATAAGAGAATTGCCGTGCTCCTTTCGGGAGGCGTCGACAGTTCGGTTGTGGTTTGGGAGTTTGCCCAGCTGGGCCTGCATCCTGATTGCTTCTACATCAAGATTGGTCCTGAGGAGAAAGAGGAGTGGGACTGCTCTTCGGAGGAGGACCTGGAGATGGCTACGGCTGTGGCTAGAAAGTATGGGTGCAAGCTGCAAGTGGTTGACTGTCATCATGAATATTGGAACGAGGTAACCCGTTATACGATGGAGAAGGTGAAGGCTGGTTTTACGCCTAATCCGGATGTAATGTGCAACCGCCTGATTAAGTTTGGTGCCTTCGATGAGAAGATGGGGCACAACTACGACCTCATCGCCACAGGGCATTATGCGCAGACCGAAACGGATGAAAATGGCGACAAATGGCTTGTCACGAGTCCTGATCCTGTAAAAGACCAGACCGATTTCCTGGCTCAGATAGAGAGCTGGCAATTGAAAAAAGCGATTTTCCCTATCGGCCATCATATCAAGAATGAGGTTCGCGAGATAGCCGAAGAGGAGCATCTGATAAATGCCAAGCGCAAGGACAGTCAGGGAATCTGCTTCCTGGGACAGATTAATTATAATGATTATATCCGCTGTTATCTGGGCGAGAAACCGGGCGATGTCATAGAGATGGAAACGGGCAAGCGCATAGGCGAGCATAAGGGTTTGTGGTTTCATACCATCGGCCAGCGCAAGGGCTTGGGCTTTGGCGGCGGTCCTTGGTTTGTGATTAAGAAGGATGTAGAGAACAACATCCTGTATGTGAGTCATGGTTATGATCCGCAGTCGGCATACAAGAAGGATTTTCCTCTCCATGATTTCCATTTCCTCACCCGCGAGGTGGCGATGCAGAAGGTAACATTCAAGATTCGCCATACGCCGGAGTATCATCCTGCTACGATAGAAAAGCTGGAAGACGGCCGCTGGATGATTCATTCAGAAGAGGCGATTCATGGTGTGGCTCCCGGCCAGTTCTGTGTAGTTTATGATGAAAATCATCATCGCTGCTATGGCTCGGGCGAGATTACGGTATAAATATTTTAAATTGAAAAAAGGGATGAGTCATCAATCTGATATTTTGATGATTCATCCCTTTTTGTTTTATCTGTTTTTACCCTTCCCCGATAATGCTGTCCAGTAATTCCTGGCAGGCATCTTCGAGAAGCGTGATGACGAGCTCGAAGTCGCTATAGTCGCCATAATACGGATCGGGAACGGTGGTGTATTCACGATGGTGGGTCAGGAAATCGGCCATGCGCACCACCTTCTTCCTATCAGACTCAGAAGAAGCCATGGAGGTAATGGCACGGTAGTTTTCGTTGTCCATTACCACGATGGTTTCGAAACGGGCGAAGTCTGACTTTTGGAACTGGCGGGCATGGCTGTTGAAATTGTAGCCATGCTCGGCGCCACATTTGCGCATGCGGCTGTCGGGCAACTGACCTATGTGCCAGCCCCCGATGCCCGCAGAATCGATTTCAAACTCATCCTGAAGCCCTGCTTTTTCTACAAGACTCTTCATGATTCCCTCGGCTGCCGGAGAGCGGCAGATGTTGCCCAGGCAGATGAATAATACGGTATGTTTACCTTTCTTTGTCATGTTGCTAACTTTTTTTTGTTTGCAAAGTTAGCATAAATCTCTGTATTATGCAAGATTTTTCTTCATTTTTCTTCCCACAAAGTTCCAGGCAGGCATCTTCTTCAGGGTGCTGCGGATAGGCTGAATGTCCCAGAGCAGGAAGATGATGAGCACGCCGATGCCGATGAGACAGGTTAGTCCGTAGAGTTCGCGGATGCTGATCATCAGCAGGTTGCCGGCATCATAAGGCAGTCCGCGCGACATGTTTTCTGCCATCTGATGGCGAAGTCCGTAGCTGTAGAGTCCGGAGCACATCGCCGAAACAGGGCCGTTGCGGATGATGCCTGCCATCGTCAGTCCCATGAAGAAATGTTCAAACGGCATCAGCTCTTCCAGATAGATGGTCAACATGCAGAAGAAGATGGCGTTGCCGATGCTTCTGAGGAAGATGGGCAGATAGAGTGCCTCGATGTTGAGTCCCGGGTCGATGAGGAAATACATCATTACGGGATAACATACCATCGTTGCCACGCCTATCGTGAGCAGTCGGGTATATTTCTGATGGAGCACCTTGCACCAGAACAGGCAGAAGAGGCATCCGGCGATGGCCCCCACCCATTCTACGAAGTTGAGCACATTGGTGGTAAACGTGCCGAAATGAAGCACGCCGCCCGTAAAGGCAGTCTGCAGCACCTTTGGCGTACTGCCCATGAACTCTACGAAGGCGAAGAGGATGAGCAGCGGGATGAGCCGTTTATACTTCCATGCCGCCGGCTCGATGTAAGGGTGACGGATGTGGAGCATGCGCTGGATGCAGAAATATCCTGTAAAAATAAAGAGTACTACATCCATCTGCATAATCTTCGAATCGAGCCAGTTGTAATGCTCGCCGTAGGTGAAGAAGAAGATGAACTCCAGCATCCATGCCGACCAGAGAATGCACCCTAGATAATCGAGGCTGATGAAGGGCAGGGGCTTCATGAAGCGGAAGTCGTGGGTGGTGACATACACGATGAGTGCTACCAGCAGCAGGGCGCCTGTCATCGTCCAGTTGATGATGCGCCAATCCTGATATATATAAATAAGGTGTTCGGTAACCCAAGGCGAGAGGAACATATTTCCCAGCACGATGCAGTAGAGCAGGGGGAAGAAGATGGTAAAATCGCGCTTGGAGGTCATCCATAGCTGGATGGTACTCATACATTCGAAGGTGCCGCAGAGTTTGAAGAAACCTGCGATGTAGGCAAGAATGCACATCACGGGAACCGAATCGGTCCACATGATGAGAAAATTGCAAGCCGCCACTACCAACGCCGCATTCAGCAGAAGCTGGCGGTTGGTAAAATGGAACTTCATCTTGAAGAGGAAGGGGAATGGCATCGCCACGCCCACCACGTTGAACATGATGATCATGAGCACGTCTTCTCTCATCAAACTGTACTCGCCCATCACCTGGCTCATGGCTCCTCCATAAATTCCGCCCGACATCAGGAAGATGAAGGCGAAGAGGAGATAAATCCAAGGTTGCAACCGGCGAGGAATATATCCGTTGAACGAAGGGACGCGGAAGGGTCCCTGTAACATAGGAGGTCCTGGCATTTTTTTAATTAATAATTGATAGTTTATAGAACATTCTATTTGAGGCGAACCTTGGTTTCTACGTTCAGACCGGCACGGAGCAGGGCTACCTGTTTAGGGTCGTTATCGCGGGTGAGGGCGATGCGAACCGGTACGCGTTGCTCTACCTTGACGAAGTTGCCGGTGGCATTATCTACCGGAATCATGGAGTAAGCGTTGCCGGCAGCTGCTGAGAGCGCCTCTACCTTGCCGTGGAATACGACACCCGGAATGGCATCGGCTGTAAAATCTACCGCCTTGCCCACCTGGATGCCGTCCATCTGTGTTTCACGATAGTTGGCTACTACCCATACATCGTTGTCATCCACGATGCGTGCCAACATCTGTCCTGGCTGAACCAGCTGTCCCTCGTGGATATCTTTCCTGCCCATCACGCCGTCGCAGGTAGCCACGATTACGGTATAAGAAAGGTTCAGACGGGCCAGATTGAGCTGAGCCTCTGCCACACTCTCGCCGGCACGCGAACCGCCCAGCTGCTGGGTCTGTACGTTGCGAACCGAGGCGGCACTTGCCTTCCGGCTGCTTGCCTGCTCATAACGTGCCTTGGCTCCCAGATAGCGGGCGTAGGCATTATCATATTGCTGGCGGGTTACCGCATCCTTCTTCATCAGGGCTGCAAAACGGTCAAAATCCTGCTTGGCGTTCATCATGTCTACACGTGCCTCTTCGATACCTGCCGAAGCCGTCTGCACGTTGGTAGTGGTGGTTCCCATGCTGGCTGATACAACCGAAGAACCTGCCTTAGAACCGCGCAGACCAGCCTCTGCCTGAGCCACATGCAGGCGGAATTCTGAATCTTCGATAATGACGAGTGTATCGCCCTTCTTCACGTGCTGATAGTCGGAGAAACGGATTTCCTTGATAAATCCTGATACGCGCGTGTTGATAGGTGTAATGTGGCGGTTCACCTGGGCATCATCGGTATAAACCACGTCGCTACCATGATAAAAATGGCTGAAGCACCAGCTGATGGCTCCTATAAAACAGAGGATGATAACTACATTATATATTCTCTTGATAATCTTCTTATTCATAATTTATGTTTGTTTTATTGTTTGAAAAAGAGCAGATGAATTGGCTTTCCCTTCGGACGCCGAACGTTGTTTCTTCGTTCTTCACTCTTCGTTCTTCACTTTCTAAATTTCTCCCGCTACGTATTTCATGCGGTAATAAGCGTATACGATGTTGATGCGGGCATCTACCTCATTCAGTTCGGCGTTGAGCTTCAGGTTCGATGCATCCACCATGTCGGTTACCAGCGCCAGCTGACTGAGATAGCGGGCGTTCATCACCTCGTAGTTCTGCTGCGCCAGTTCTACGCTCTTGCGTTGCGTTTCCAGTTCTACGTAGGTTTGCTGATATTGCACGTAGGCAGCCTGTACGCTATTGTTCAGCTGTTCAGCCTGCAGGGCATGGCTTTCCTTTGCCTGTCGGGTTTCTACGGCTGCCTGTCTGATGCGCTTGTTGCTCTTGAAGAGCGAACTGAGGCTGTATTTCACGCCTACGCCCACATACCATACGTTCAGATTCTTGTCTATCGGCGGCAACTCGAAGAGGATAGGTCCGTCAAAATTCTCGGCAGCCACCAGCGCCACTTTCGGCAGCAGGTCGCTCTTGGCAATTTTCTCCTTCTGTTCCGCTATTCTGATGGCGTTGCTGCTCTGTTCCAGCAGGGGCGAATTCATCGTGCTTGCCGTCTGCCAGTAAGCTTCTCCATCCTTGGCGTAAGCCTTGTCGGCAATCGTAGCGTCCGGAATAATCTGCATCTCCTGTTCCCCTTTATCTTCCTGGCTCATGCCGAGCGTATTCAGGAGCTGGTGGTTCAGGATACTGCGGTTGTTGTGTAGCGAAGTGAGTCCCAGTTTCAGGCTCTCCATCTGCAGTTCGTATCGGGTGATGTCGTTCTTGAGCGCCATTCCCTGGGTTTGTTTCGCCTTGATGTCGGCGATAAGCTGGCGGGTGAGCTCGATGTTTTTTTCATATACCTTGATACGGTTGTCTATCTTGTAGAGGTCCAGATACTGTCCCAGGGCGATGAAGCGAGCCTGCTGACGGGTGAGTTTCACGCCCACCTCTGCCTGCTGCTTGCCCAGTTCGGCGAGGCGGATGCCTGCGTTGATGGCGCCACCAGCATAAACCACCTGCTGTGCCTGGAAGGCGAAATTATTGCCGAAGTGGGGCGATTTCAAACCTTGGGCGTTACTGAAGTCGCGGTCGGTCATCAGGGCGTTTCCGATGTAACTGAAGGAGAGGGATGCATCGAGGTCGGGCAGTTTCTTGCTTTTAGCCGATTCGATACCGATGCTGGCAGCTTCTACGCCCGATTTCGAGGTTCGTAGCGACTTGCTGTTTTCTTCGATTCTCTCGAAGAGTTGGGCGATGGTCATTCTGGTTTGAGCCACAGCCCATAGAGAGCCTCCCCAGATGAGAAGGCCTGCAATCATCATTTTCTTTATCATTCAAAAAATCTGTTATTATTTTTTTTATAAATCTGTTATCTCATGAATTCGGGTGCAAAGGTACGGCGATTTTGGCGAATATCCGTTTTAAATTTTTCGTGCCGCATGGATTTTTTCGGAACAAAAGTTCTTTTTTCTCACATTATTTCCGTATATTTGCACGCAAAAAGCGAATAAAAGGTATTTATGATAGAATTATCAGAACTGAACAGTTATCAGGAGGCCAGTCTTTTCTGCTCCGATTTGAGCGAGTGGCAGGAGGGTCCGCAGGTATTGACCTATGGAGCCATTCTCCTTTGCCGCAAGGGCAGGGCCGTGCTGAATGTGAATTATAAGGATTGGGATCTCTATGAGGGAGCCGTCATCACCCTGTTTCCGAATGATGTGGTAGAGGTGAAGAAGATGGAGCCTTCTGCTTCCTGCGAGGGGGATGCCTGTGCCGCCATGAATACTTCTGCCTTCGAAGTGGAGATGCTGAAATATAATCCGTCTCTGCTGCGCGAAGCCAGTCTGCAACTCGAACAGACGGTTTATTCTGCTCTGCGCGAGGACCGATGCCGGCAGGATTCGCCTGTGGTTACTCATATCATCGACAGCATGTTTGCTCTCCTCAGACTCTATTTCGAGCAGCACGACTGTACCTGTATCTCGCAGCTGGTACTCTATCAGCTCAAGGCCTTCTTCATAGGGTTCCACGAATATCTGCAACGCAATCCGCAGAACTGCCCCGACGAGGTGAAATCTTACAGGGTGAGGGAACTCTTCAACCGCTTTATGATGCTCATGGAACGTGATTACAAGAAATCGAGAGATGTCAACTATTATGCCGAGCAGATGAACATCACCTCCAAGTATCTTTCGAATATCGTGAGACAGGTAACGGGTCATACACCCAAAATCATCATCGACCAGTATGTGGTGCTCCAGCTGAAGATGCAGCTCAAGCGCTCCGCCCAGAGCATCAAGGAGATGGCATGGGAATATCATTTTGCTGATGCCAGCTTCTTCTGCCGCTATTTCAAGAAACATACCGGAATGACGCCGCAGCAGGTGAGAGAATGAATACAGTAATTATAACATAAAAATTTTCAAAACATGACAACAACACTTATCATATTGGTTATTACGGTAGCCCTGTTCATCTGGGGCAGGGTGAGGGCCGACATCGTGGCGCTTACCGCCCTGGCTGCACTCCTGGTTCTGGGTATTCTGACACCTGCCGAGGCGCTGGCGGGCTTCTCTTCGCCCATCGTCATCATGATGATAGGACTCTTCGTGGTGGGTGGAGCTATCATGCAGACCGGACTTGCCAAGCTTACGGGCAATAAGCTCATGGCGCTTTCGCGCGGCAACGAAACCGTTACCTTCCTGCTCGTAATGCTCGTAACCTCCTTTATCGGCGCCTTCGTGAGCAATACCGGAACGGTGGCCCTCATGATGCCTATTATCATGAGCATAGCTGCGGGCTCGGGCATGCAGTCGTCGCGTTTTCTCATGCCGCTCGCCTTTGCCGGAAGTCTGGGCGGAATGCTTACTCTCATCGGTACGCCGCCCAACCTGGTTATCGATGAAGTATTGACCGAGGGCGGTTATCAGCCGCTTGCCTTCTTCAGCTTCTTCCCTGTGGGCATCATCGTCATCGCCATCGGCATCATCGTGCTCATGCCGCTCAGCAAAATCTTCCTCAGCAAAAAGCAGAGCGGTAAGAAAAAGAAGCAGGGCAAATCGCTTGATGACCTGGTAGACGAATATCAGCTGCTCGATAATCTGCATCGCTACATCGTGCCTAGCCGCCGCCCTTCTGCCGCCCTCGACGAGAATGGCGAGCAGATGGATATCGTGGGCAAAACCCTGAAGGATCTGAGCATCCAGAAGAAATATGGCGTGAGTATCATCGAGATAAGAAACGAGAAGAAATCACGACTGGGACTGGTGAAGGATGTGAGCCAGAACATGGCGAAGAGCAGCAGCACCATTCAGGTTCACGATACCTTATATATAATAGGTGAGGAGGAGAAGATGAAACGCTTTGCCAGCGATTACGGCCTCAGGAAGATGAAGGATGTGAAGATTGATTTCTACGACCTGGGACTGACCGAAATCGTGGTGATGCCTACGTCTAATTTTGCCGGTCTGCGCATAGGCGAGGCTAATCTGCGCAAGCGATTCGGCATCAACGTGCTGGGCGTAAAGCGGGGCGATGAATATATTACCGACAATCTGATAGCCACCAAGCTGCATGTGGGCGATATGCTCCTGGTGCAGGGCGAATGGACCAATCTGGCTCATCTGGCTACCGATACGAGCAACTGGGTGGTTATCGACCAGCCAGAGAAGACTGCCGACAAGGTGCTCTTGGATTATAAGGCGCCTGTGGCGGCTGCCATCATGCTGCTGATGATAGCGATGATGGTGTTCGATTTCATTCCTGTGGCTCCGGTCACGGCGGTCATCATCGCCGGACTGCTGACCGTCTTTGCCGGTTGTTTCCGGAATGTGGAGGCGGCTTACAAGACCATCAACTGGGAGAGCATCGTGCTGATAGCCGCCATGATGCCGATGTCTACGGCGCTTGAGAAGACGGGTGCTTCTGCCTTGGTTTCTCAGGGGTTGGTAGAGAGTTTGGGTTCGATGGGACCTACAGCTCTCTTGGCAGGTATCTACTTCACCACTTCTCTGATGACGATGTTTATCAGCAATACAGCTACGGCTGTGCTGATGGCTCCTATCGCCCTGGTGGCGGCCCAGCAGGTAGGTGTGAGTCCTTATTCCTTCCTCTTTGCGGTTACGTTGGGCGCCAGCATGTGCTTTGCCTCTCCGTTCTCCACGCCTCCTAATGCGCTGGTGATGAAGGCGGGTGGCTATACGTTTATGGATTACGTGAAGGTAGGTTTGCCTCTGCAGATTATCATCGGCGTTGTGATGACCTTCGTTCTTCCGCTCCTTTTTCCTTACTAAGGATTTTTGATATCAAAATAAAAGCCCCCGATGCTCGTTTCCTTGCATTAGGGGCTCTTTTTTATTATGGTAAAATCAGGGGGGCTTGTTCGGTTTTTCGGGGAGTTCGCTTACTCCAAACCGTCTCCCTCATTACCGCCGGTGGTTCCGCCGCCTTCAGTATTTCCGCCGCCCGGGGTGTTATCCGAACCGCCGCCACCACCTGGGTTATTGTCTGGGTCTTCCACATCGCCCTTATCGTCGGAGGTAACGTTTTTCACCACCTTGCCGTTGCGGTCGTAACAGGTAATCTGGATGGAGGTTTCCTGCAGCTCGCGCTTGATGTCAACGCTTGGGGTGAAGATAACACGGCGGTTTGTAATCAGACTGGTAGCCACTTCGCCTACGGTAGGCACACTCTTGGCTCTTACGCCGAATCGCATGGTTCCCAATCCCGGAACGGCTACGGAATGGCCTTCGGTACACCACGCCTTGATAACCTCGCCTGCTGCATCCCAGCAAACCTGCATCACGCCCACGCTAACGCCGCTTCTGATAGCAGCCTCCTTGATAACCTTGCTCTCTGAGAGCTTGTTGTAAAGTTCGGTACCGAGGATGAATCTGTACTGACCCTTCATTTCGCCTACTTGGATAAGGGTCTCCTTTGCTTTCAAATTAATTGCCATAATCTCAAAAAATTTTAATGGTGAATACTATAAACTATTAACTCTAAACTACTTGATGGTGATGGTTGGCACGTAGTAGGTAGAATCTACTTTGGTGGAGATGTTGTTCTCCTGATGTTGCCGCTGGTTCTTTCCGATTACGAGTCCTGCCGTGCAGGAGCTGGATAGGAAGGTGACGATGGCTGAGCAGATTGCCACGATGAGATACCGGATGAATGCCTTCATGTTCTGGTTCATGATTTTTTTTCTGCCCCCTGCTAAGTTTCGCTAGCGAAACGACTCGTTTCGAGGCTTGGAGTCTTGTTTTCATTACTTTTTTATTTTCCCAATTAGGGAGATATTTTTCTCCAACTGGGCAAGTGATTTTGCGCGCTTTCTGAATCACGATGCAAAGATACAAAATCCCGATTTATCAGGTGTGCGATAACATGCGATACCATGCGATAGCGGAACATTTTATCCCGGTTCCCCGAGGTTATCGATAATAGCCTTCACCTGCTTGGGCGTGAACGACTTGCAAGTCTTTTCATATCCCATCTGCTGCAATTCATCCCAGAGCGGCTGGCAACGGCGAATCCAACTCATGAGATGATTTACGGCCGTGCGTGGCATACTCTCGGGAAAGTACATCAGTCCCAGTTCCTTCTTCGTATACGTGCGGTTTATAAAATCTTCCATAATCTTAATTTTTTAATCATTTGTTCTTCGGCTCCTTGCTCCCGGAAGTTGCAGCAGCCCCTAAAAGATAGTATTCGCTGAAATCCTTGCAGCCCGGTGGCAACTGGTGGTGAACCAGTTGGGGGAGCATCTCCCTGAGTTGCATGAAGAGGCTTTCGCCCGGCACATCCTGATCGGGAAACATGTGGAATTCCACCTGATACAGTCTTCCGATATCCGTCAGCAGCTGCTTATCCTCGGGTTTGAGGAGCGTGGCAGAAGGGATGGCTATCGCCTTATGTCCGGCAGAAAGCATCGCCCAGCAATCGCTACATCCCTCCGTAATAAACAGCCTCTCGCCCGGTTTCAGTCTCTTCACAACCGGCAGGTTATAGATGCTGCATCTTGCGCCGTAAGGGAACCGGAAGCGGGGAGCATCCTGCTCCTTTTCTTCGCCCGGATTTTTTTCTTCAGAAGAAACATTCCCCTCAGAAGAACCACCTTCCGATGAAGATTTTTTCTTCTTGTAATCCAGATTCCTGTTCTGGATTCCGATAAGCCGCCCATCGGTATCGAAGTAAGGAATCTGCAGCCAGTTGATGCCCTTCTTATCCGTCCATGAAGTCAGTCGGCACCAGTTCACCACTCTCCAGTCAATCTTCCTCTCCTCGAAGAGAAATCTCCGAGCTGCCTGATTGAGCCAGGGATGTTCGAAGAACCTAACATACCTACTTGCATCGAAGGAAGATTTCCCCGAATTATCACCCGAAGAAGAACCATCGGATGAAGAATCCGAAGAAGCCCCTCTGCCCGAAGAGCCCCTAAAGGAAGAGCTTTTCTCCGAAGAAGAATCCTCCTCCAGCTGAATCTGATGTTCCCCAGCGAGCCATCGGCAAGCCGACGGGAAATCCTTCCCCAGGTATCGCATCGCCAGGTCGATGGTGCCGATAGAACTCCTCATGCAGACATAGCATCTGCAGCTGTTCTTGGTCTTGTTGAACGTAAGGCTGGCGTGGTGGTCGTCATGGAAGGGGCAGAGCGCCTTATGGTGCTCCACCTTCATCCCCATCTCTTTCGCAACCTTCTCTATCGGAAGTTCGCGCAGTTTCTGTATCTCATATTTCTCCATCATATCCCTTTCCCTTTCTTTTTCTTAGCATCAGCAGCCATCTCCTTCTGCCCGTCATCAGTAGCCTCTTTTTGTCCAGCATCAGCAGCCTCTTTCTGCCCGTCATCAGCCTCTTTCTTCTTTCTTCCAGAGCCGCCACTCTTGCCCCCGTTCCGAGCGATTCCATCGCTCGTCCCGCTTCCTGTCAAGTACTCCTCAGTCTTAGTATAAAGCCCCGTTTCTGCCGAAAAGGTGATAAACTTGCGGAACACCCATTTTCTGATTTGCCCCTTCGTGCCATCTTTCGATTTCCCCAGCTGCAAGCGGAGCGATTCCAGCTGCGCCTCGTTGAAAGGGTTTGGCAGGTCGTCAAGCAGGTTCTTAGGTCCTCTTCGCTGCGCCTCGCTTACCGAGTCAGCATCCTGGTTCAGCAGGTCGGCGAATAGCTGCATCTTGCTCCAGATATCATGATAAACCAGCCACTCCACAAGCTCACCCATCGCCTTCGTCCAAGTCTGGTCGTTCAGCACCCAGAGCAGGCAGCCCGCCTTCCATGCCGACACGATGGAGCGCTTCGAGATATCCCACAGCACATCATCATCCGTCAAGTCAGCAAGCGTAGCCATATCTGCCGCCAGACGGTCGGTAAGCAAGTTCAGAGGCTTGATAATAAACCGTCCCTTACAGATGCTGAGTTTCACCAAATACTCATCCAGCTTTTCAAAGAAACCGGCATCATATTCACCCTGTCTTGGAATCTTTCCCACTCGCGCCTGACGCGCCTTATAAGAGAATACCATTCGGCCGAAAGTACCATTGAAGAGCTCGTTCTTGTAAAACTTGCGGGCTGCAAATGGGGTAGAAGAGAGCGTGAGATTGGCGCGCAGAACCGGATTACCTGTTATGCCGTCTGCCGTTGCTCTCAGAGCTCCGGCTCGCTGGCGGTCGTAGATATTGCGCAACATCTGAGATATCTGCTTATGTCCGCCACACATCCGGTCCGCCATCTCCACCTCGGGCAGATTGAGGTATTGCGTTCTCTCGCCCAACTTCTCGCATCCCATGGCATTCTGGATGAAAGCGGCGTTGGTGACATCTGAGGGTGGAAACCAGAAACTCACATCCGGGCGTGCCGGTTTCTCCTTGTTGGCAGACTTCGTTTTCATCTGTCTTTGCCATTCCACAAGCTTATTAAGTTCCTTCTCATCATGTTCACGGAAGTTGTGACAGATAGCTTCCACGATATTGGACAGTTGTCCCTTATTACAGCCCGAATCGGCCACGAGATTGGCCATCATGCCACATAATTCCTTCCAACTGAGGTCGGGATATTGAAATTTCGCCTCACTTACCTGCGCTCCGAGTATCGGAAAGAGCATCGGAACTAAGGGCTCATGCATGTCTTTTGATACCTGAGAGAGCAAAAGTTGTACACATTCGGTGCCTTTTCCCAGCTTTGGCATCGTCGGAGCGGTTGAAATTGTGATATTATACTTCATTTTTTTTGTCTTCATTTCTTCTTAATTTATTGATTATGAGCTTTTTAGAGAGAAGTGGAGTTGGGAGGAGCGTTCCAGTTCCAGTTGTTCCAATTAATTTTTTGAGCGTTCCATTCCACCTTCTTATATATATAACTATCTATATATTAAGTAGTTATAGAGTCTTTATAAAGGGATATTGTCCTATGATAACCTATTTGGAATAATTGGAACAACTGGAACAACTGGAACGCTTGCCCGAAAATCACTTCAGTTTTAATCCTGTTACCGCCCTCCCCGAAGTCCCCATTTCCTCTAGAAAGCCTCAACTCCGTTTATCTGTCATCACTCTTGCCGCTAATGATGCGCAGCTCGTCGGCGGCTCCCTGGCAGAAGTCCTGGAAGGTGAAGCGCTCTGAGAACTGCGGGCGGTTGAAGGTAGGGTAGAGCGTACCGTCTTTCTTCCGGTTCACGTTGATGTACTTTCCTTCATACACGTGCGGATTTCTCTGCACCACCTTCTGCAGTTTCTTCTCCTGGTCATTCTGCACAAAGGTGAAGTGGTCTTCGCCGTCGTGCGTAATGGCTCCATCCAGATACTCGCCAACGTCCATGCGCCCTTGCTCCTTAGTCATCAACTTGAGGTCGATACCCAATTCTGTGTTTGGGTAGAATCCCTTTCCGGCCTTACCTGAACTTTCGTTCATATTGCCATTTAATACTATATTCATTTTTTTTGAGTATTAAATAAGCCTCTCTGGTACGATGACGTTCGAAGAGGTTTCCCCGTCATCTTTTCTAGTACCATCATTCCCCATTTTGTGATTTGCAACTCGCCTGATGGGTAGTCATCTTGTTATCAGATGACGGGTGCAAAGATAGGAAAAAAGGAAATGCTCATGGCCGAAAAAATCTTCTTTCGCCAAGCTGAGGAATGAAAAGGAATGAAAAGGAATGGAAAAGGAAAGAATCGAGGAAAATAAGGGGAATGAACTCTGATGAATTTGTGTTTTTCAGTTTTTATAGGAGAAAACATCGTTTTTCCGCTCAGATTTTCTATCTTATCGAGGAAAATGAGCGGAAAAACGGGGAAATTGTGCGGAAAATCGGGAGATTTTGGCGGAAATACGTGGAATATAATCGGCTCCAACAAGCAAGATGAAAGTTTATAGTTTCATAGCATTGTTTATTGCCTTGTTCCAATTGTCTTTCTTGGTCTTATACAATTCATGTTCGTGAAGTATCTCCCACAGAGGACCTTTGATGGATTTATTATTGTCAGAAATCTTTTTTCCTTGGATATATTTTGCAGTAATTCTGGCTATTGCAGGATCAGAACTGGTGGCTTTTACCTCTTTTATATAGGCAATGATATGAGCCAGTTGGTCTTCGCCTGTATAGAAAAATGGTTTCAAGTCTTGGATGAGTTTTCTGTTCATACCCTCATACTTAATGGTATCTTCAATCAGTTGCGACAACCATTTGTCGGGGTTATCTATATAGCCCAGTATGTAGATTTTGATTTCTTCGTGCTGATGTTCTGGAAGTTTTGAATTAATATCTTCGAGAATCTGACGATAATTTATATCATGTGATTTAAGATTCCCAGTCAGACGATGTGCCCAATGGTCGTAGTCGTCTTTTTTGTCATAACATAGGAAAAGCAGATAGGCTACCCATGTTATACTTACACTCGTGGCTATTCTTGCATCGGCATTATTTGCGCTAGAGTCGTATTCACGTAGGCGACAGAAAAGATTGTCGAAAGCATTCTCAAAGTCATAATCTACAGAGTGCTCCCTGATATCGTCTATCATATTTACTACTTCTACGAAAAATTCGATGGTTGAGAACCGCATGGTATTCATGCGGCTCTCATATTGCTTACAACTCTTCTCAATCACTTTTAAGATGATATGATCCCTGAAAGAATTACTTACGAGGTCTTGAGAGTTTTTTAGGAGGCGTTGTTGCATCTGTAGTTCTCTTTATGTCATTTATACTATTCTTGAGCCATTCTTCTAGAGTGGATACATCTTCGGTTTCACTTATAGAAGAACCTATCTGGAAATTCTCTATAGCTCTCTCTGGGAGAAAGTACATAGGCACTACTTCTTCGTTGAGGCATATGATACCGCTTTTGCTCAACTTTACTTTTATCTCACACTCATTGTTTTCTATAAACTGATTGATATAGAATACTTATTTCTTATGCTCTGGTCGCTAGCATTTTTATCGTATTTGTATCCGGCAAACACCTCTTTTGCATCATTCTCCATGCCATCTTCTATAAAGCCATTGATATTGCTGTTGCGGGTATAATCTGAATGATTAGTGTTTTCTTTATCACGTTTAGCCGTCAGGCAAACCTGGATTACATAGTCGTTGTTTTCTCTGCATTTTCTTTTTACAACATCCCATGCTTTTGCTTGCATATATATTTCTTCAAAGTTGACCATATAGCCAAGATGCTTGATCATACGATCGAAGTTCTGCTTTAGAATCTTGGTTATCTTGTCTATTTTTCCATAGAACGCACCTGCTTTTTTCTCTATGGCTACATAATGCAATCCTGGCTGATTGATAAAGATGATTAGGCAATGGGGAAATGATTGTTCTATAGTTTCAGCATAGTCATCAACAGCGTTGGTTGTGGTACCTGTTGGCAAGGTTCTTTTCAGATCTTTGTCATCGTTGAGTCTAAACACGATAATATCTTTGCATACGGCAAAGGTATCATTCCGCAAACTGACGTCAGCCTTACCTTTTTTCATATACATGGTTAACTTCTCTCCGACATGGAATAGGTTACCAAAATGTGTGCTGATTTTTTCTTCAGCTACTCTCTTTTCAGGTATAGTATCAGGATCTTCCTGGAAGCTATATCTATAAAAAACAAATTTCTGTTGCTTCATTTTTGTTATTATTTTATAGTTAGCAAGGGTAAACGATGCTTTACAGATACAAAAGTAATAAAAACATCTTAATTAACAAAATATTATTGTAAAATAATAAGGAATGGATATAAAAAAGAGAGAGATTTTGTTTTTATTTGGTGAAAAATAAAAAAACATTTTATTTCTTGTCAGTTTCTTCGTATTTTTTACGTCTGGTTTAGCCTAAGTCGCATCCTGATTCCCCCTCTCGCCTCCGTTCCAAGCGATTCCATCGCTTGTCCCTTGTCCCTCCACCCAGCCTCCTCTCCAAGCGCTTCCATTTTCCCTATCTCCATTCCGCAATCCTTTCCGCCATCTCATTCAGTTCCAGGCATTGTTCCCTGGTAATAGTCTTCTTCTCCATATGGTAATCCCAGGGGCTAATTTGCAGCAGCAGCCCCTCAGAGCAGGCATAAAAGCTCTCCCCGCAAGGCTTATACAACCTTGGGAACCCGTTCTCCCTCAAGAGCACAATACGGTACCCCCGGTTCATAGCCTCGCGCAAAACCTCCTTCTCCTTAGTCGAGATAGCAGCACTCACCAGCACGCCACCACGTTCTCCGCAAGCCAGCCATTCCTCGCGCAAGCGCCTCAAATCCCCCTCAGAATACCGGCGATGTACAACGACCGCCACCTTATCAGGAATATCGAGCAAGAAACAGTTTCCCACCATCTGGCATCTGCGACCCGCCACCTCTTTATTCAGCATCACGGTAAAAAGCCCCGGGTTCATCCTCTTCACCATCAGTCTTCTCGGGTTATCATCCAAGTATTTCTTCCATCCCTCCAGTTGTCTCTCATGTAGCAGAACCTTGTCATTATACCCCAATTCAAAGAGCCCCTTTCTTGCTGTCGTATTCATCCCATAAATCCTCCAGTAAGCCTTGTTGCATCCCATCTTAAACCCCTTTATCACCATTCCCAGCGAACCCATCTCTTTCTCTCTTTTCGCCGTCATCCCAATCGAGCCCGCCTCATTCTCTCCAGCCAGAGCCTGGTTAGCCCCTTTAGCCAGAGCCGAAGCCTGTCCCCCTCGAGCCTCCGTTCCAAGCGATTCCATCGCTTGTCCCCCTCTCAAGTCCTCCTTCACCCTCACAATCAGGTGAATATGATCAGGCATGATGCAAACCCTCCAAATCTCCACCTGGGGGTAATATTTATGAATCTTCGGAATCTCCTCCTTCGCGATGGCAATCCCCAGTTCAGAAAGCATCACTTTCGGCGCATCACCATCCCCAGGACGGGCATCCACCCGTCCCCACAGTTTCCCCAGCAGAGGCATGCGTCCCTCCACCACAAGCGTCAGCATATAAGTACCCCTTCCATGGTAATCATGCCATGGGCTTCTGCGTTTCATGGAGTGCTGGGTTTCATGCACCCTCAATCCTCTAGCTATAGCTTCATCTCTATCCATAATAAAATAAGTAAAAAAGTGAATAATTAAAGCT
>JAJWFY010000067.1:0-8399 GCA_021615735.1 Segatella copri
ATTAACGTTAAAAAATACGCTCAAAGCTTGCTCAATTAGAGTAAAACAGGGCGTGAGGGGAATTGCAGGGGGCGTGAAGGGAATGGCAGGGATGCGTGGAGGGAATTGCAGGGATGTGTGAGGGGAATGGCCTTACTTTTTTAAAAAGCTCTTTTTGCGTATATTTATCAGATATAATTTGGCGCTTTCAGAGAAAAAGTGTAATTTTGTGGGAGATATTTAATTAAAGGAGAAGATTATGGCAACATTAACAGATGTAGATGCAGAAGCAAGGAGACAGAGATTGGTGGTGAAGGAAAGTCTGACACAGGCTTTTAAAGAACTCCGTGCGGCAGAAGCTTCAGGAGCCGAACTTCCTGATGCCCGAAAATTATTCAAATAACGGAGGATACATTTATAAGTTATGAATGTTAAGGAACATATTTTGGCTGCTATCCGTGAATGCCTGGCGAAGAACTTGCCGGCTAGCGGGAAGGCGATACTTTTCGGCTCGCAAGCCAGAGGTACCGCCAGGGAGGATAGTGACTGGGATATCCTTATCATATTGGATAAGGAGAAACTCATGGCTGACGATTATGACAACATCACCTACCCACTGACCGAACTCGGATGGGAACTGGGCGAGGAAATCAACCCCGTGATGTATACCGCCCAGGAATGGGAAAAGTATAGGAATACACCCTTCGTCAGGAACGTAGAAAAGGAAGGGGTCAGGATAGCATAAAATGGACTATTATGCGTTTTATTCGCATTATTTAGCCTTTAGCCTGTTAAAGATTATAAATAATTCCCCGTTTTTAGTTAAAAACCGGAAGTCTTAAGCACGTCCATAGCCATTTGGTGGTATGATTTATTCATTTTACCTTTGTAGGAAATTCGTTTCAGATGAAAGGTAAAATATACATCACCACAGAAGACCTTGCCTATATAAGGACAGGGGAGACAGTAAGCTTAGGAGATTTCTTAAGCGAGCTGAAGCGTTCCAAATTGATTAGCTCTACCCACATTGAAAAGAAGTTCGGAATGGGGCATAATACATTTAATCGGTTATGCGACAAAGAAACGTCCATAACTGCTGATACGAAGGATAAGTTGGGGTTGTATATTGCTTATTATCTCAATAAATTTGAAGAAAATTATGAAGATAATCTGGAAGCTCTTGAAAAAGATGATGAGATGGATAAGACCCTGAAAAAAAAGAAGATTGAGGACCTGAAAAACAAGAAAGTGAAATGCTCAGAATCCATAGAAAATTTTAAAAAGGTTTTCGGTTCAAAAGCAGAATATTGTTTTAAAAGAGTCAGAGAAGATGATAAATTCAAGTCATAACGACAATAAACAACTAGCAGATAATGGTTAAGATGCTAACATCTGAAGCCAAGTATTAACATTAAATAATCAACAAAAAGAATGCAAACATAACCTTACCCGCCCCCACACCTTACGATAGTAGGCGCTCGGCAGTTCTCCAGCGGCTTACGCTAAAAACGTTAGCGCAAACACACGCCCTCTGCTAAAATGAGGAGGAAACAATTAATCAACCTAAAGACAACAAAAGAAGATGAAACTTTTTTTTATAGGAAATTTATTCGCTTCGTAATAAAGCACTTCACCATCGTTATCAACAATACCATACAGATGAATGGTGGACAATATATCGAGCACATGAACAACTATCAGGGAAAGGAGGATGAGAAATGTCTGGACAAAGAATGATCATCATGAACGCTGGTAGCTCGTACTTCGAGCATGTGGAGAATTATTACGGCAGCAATGCCTGTGAGCAAAACTCATGCAGAAATGCTGAGATGCCGGCTGAGCTGAAAACGGAAAAGGCTCAGAGGATAAAGAACAACCTGATAGAGATAGGCTTGGTAACCGAAAATTTCATGCCATCAGGACTGTCATCATCCGAAGCTGCCATCCTTGCCAACCAGATAGGTACAGAGTTGAAAATCGATAATATATGGAGCGTATTCGGCAATTATTGGGGTCCTAATCCGAACTCGATGAGAGCCGCCTACAACCGAGGAATGGATCAGAAGAAAACGATTCCCTTCCTCGAAAAAGTGATGCCTGCTATCAGAGGTTAATCTGGCAGGTAGTACTAGTACGCGTACATAGTACGTACTAGGTAGAAGCGAGAAATTTGCCTTACCTTTGCCCCCGGAATTCAGAACCAATGCGGTCTGAGTTTCGGGGGCTTTTGTGTATCTGCACATCAACCATGGTGGGAGCCCCCAATCTTCTAAATTATTTAAAATGATGGAAGTGAAAGCGTATGTGTTCAGTCCTCCTCCTTACAGACGGCTGAGAGTGGTGAAAACGGAAGAGGGGATTACCCCACAAACCAATCTTTTATTAACGAAATAACATGACAGAAACACAACATGTAATTGCACTGAACCCTTATCGCAAGGGCAATAAGGGGAAGGTGTTTTCCAACAGTATGGCGGTGTATGACAAGGTGATTGCATCGCCGGAAATCAGGAAGATGATTCAGCAGATCAGGGGCGAACTGCCTATACCGAAGGTGAATGCCAACGATGCAGAGGCGGTGAAGAAGGCGCAGGACAGGCTGAAGAGCGAACTGCCTTTCTTCTGTCCCCACTACGGCATCTTCAAGAACAATGTGCGCAGACAGGAGAATGCCCAGCCCGAGAGCTTCATGTTCCAGACTATCATCGACGTGGATGACAGGGAGTATGTAGACAAGGCTATCGAGAAGGCAAGGGAGCTGAACTGCTCTGACAGCATCTGGAACGGCTCGCTGCTGCACCTCTGCTACAGTGCCCGGAAGAAGCTGCACATCGGTATCAGACTGCCGGTGGGAATGACCATCGAGGAGACGCAGAAGGCGTATTGCGAGGCGCTGGGGGTGCCGTATGACGAGAGCTGTATCACACCCGAGAGAATGATTTATCTTACGGATAAGGACTCGGAAATCTACAGGTCGAAGATGTGGTGCGCCGTGCTGAGCGAGAAGGAGATTCTGATGCGAAGGCAGGCGTATCTGGACCGCGGACTGACCGTGGACGGAAGAGGGAAAGTTAATAGTTTACAGTTAAAAATTAATAGCAATGGTAAGAATAATGAAAATAATAGACTATCGGGCAACGACGGCAATCCTGCTGTTTCTGCTGGCTCTGCTGTTCAGCCTGCCCAACCTGGTGATAGCCATGGTGCTGATGCTCCTCATATCGGGGATTCTGGAGGCAATCAGGATGCTGGCGGACTGGGAGCCAGGGAGAAGAATCTGATTGCGTTTGACCTCTTTACGCAGGCTGCCGGACTCGGGGGTATGGAGATTGATACCGTGGGGTCGAGACACTCTTCGCTGCTGGCTATCATGAGCGCCGGTGCTTCGAGGGTGATGGAGGAAGAGGAACTGATGAAGGTGGTGAGGGTGAAAATGCCGAGCTACTATCAGGAGAACGACTGCCATCAGCTGATTCACGACTTCTATGCGAAATATGCTGACAATACGAAGCCGATGTCGAGGGAAGTGATGAGGGTGAATGCGATGGCGGAGCAGAAGGCGAATCAACAAGTTAATAGTTTACAGTTAACAGGTAATAGGGCTGATGAGGATTATCCTGACCCACCGGAGATGCCGAAGAAACTGCCGAAACTGGTGGAGCTGCTGATATCGAGGACGCCGGAAATTTATAAGCCGGCTGTGGCGCACGCCATCTTCCCGCCGCTGGCTACGCATCTCTGGAAGACGAGATTCCGGTATATTGACAACGTGGAGCACGAGGCGAGACTGATGACGCTGCTGCTTGCGGGTACCGGAGCGGGTAAGAGCAGCGTGAACAGGCCCATCGATTTCATTATGGAGGATATCAGGCTGAGGGATGCTGAAAACCTGAAGCGCGAAAAGGCGTGGAAGGATGAGATGCTGCGCAAGGGTGCCAACAAGGATAAGCGCAAGAGACCTGAAAACCTGATTATCCAGGAGATTGATGCGGATATGACGAACCCGGCTTTCGTGATGAGAACGGCCGAAGCGCAGGAACATTTCCTCTATACTTCGCTCAATGAGCTAGACCAGTTTGATGCGCTCAAGGGCAGCGGAAGCCAGCAGTTCCGTATCATGTGTCTTGCAGCAGACCCGGGTAATAAATATGGACAGACACGCGTAGGAACGATGAGTGTTACAGAGCGTGTTACCATCCGGTTCAACTGGAATGCATCTACCACCATCCAGAAGGGTCAGCGTTACTTCTCTAAGGTTCTTACCGATGGTCCTATCAGCCGTATCAACTTCTGCACCATCCCCGAAAGGGAAATCGGCGAGGATATGCCTGTTTACGGAACCTATGATGAATCGTACCGCGAGGCGCTACGGCCTTACATCGAAAATCTGAACAAAGTAACGGGTCTGATTGAGTGTAAGGAGGCGTTTCAGCTTGCCCTCAAACTGAAGGATGAGAATGCTGAGTTTGCCCGGCTGTCGCAGGACAGGACGTTTGAGAATCTCTCGTTCCGTGCCAACGTCATCGCTTATCTGAAGGCGTGTGTGCTGTATGTAGCCAATGGTTGCAAGTGGGAGCCGGAGATTGACGAGTTTATCCGCTGGAGCGAGCAGTATGACCTGTACTGCAAGATGCGGTTCTTCGGCGACATGATTGCGAAGGAGAACTTTACGGCACAGAAGAGTTCGAAGCGTGGACCTCAGAATCTTTTACAGATTCTGCCCGATAGCTTTACGGCTGCGCAGTTGCTTGCCATCCGGCTGGAGCATGGTTTGGATGCGAAGGGTACCGATATGATGATCAGGCAGTGGCTGCACCGGAATTACATCAGGCGGGCGTATCAGTATACGGGCAAGCGTGACAGTTGTGACAGTTGTGACAGTTTTGAGAAGCTTAAGTACCGCCACGACGGTATGGTTATTAAATCTTAAATTTATTTTTACTTATGCAGATAGTTTTAAAACGTATAGCGAAGAAGAAGACCTACACGATAGGTCGCCTTTACATCCTGAAGGATGAGGATGTGAAGAAGCGCACGATTGAGAGTGTGAACAAGTGCAGGGGGCTGAAGACGGTGTGCGAGGTGCCTGCGGAGAAGCTGAATGCGGACTCGTATTTCTGTGATACGCTGGAGCCGTGCTGGCGCAACCTTCTGGGTGTGGAGCTAAGTCCTGCCGAGGAGAATGTGCGGTTGGGGCGTATATCGGGCAAGAAGGCGCAGAAGATGAAGGGCAAGACGGCGATACCTGAGGGCACTTATCCGCTGGTAATCAGCAAATCGCCGAGGTTTCAGATGTGGTTGCCGCTGCTGTTGGGTGTCCCCAATTTTGAGGGCATCCGCATTCATGCCGGCAATTATCCCGATGATACGCAGGGCTGCATCCTGGTGGGTGAGAACCGTGTAAAAGGCATGGTTGTGAACTCCCGCATCTGGCTCCACCGCCTCATCAATGCCATTACCGCTGCGAGAGACAGGGAGGAGAGCATTTGGGGAACGATTTTGTAATGTTGAATGTTGAGTGTTGAATGTTGAATTAGGCTAGCGCCCTTGAGTCCGTTAGGCAAAAAATCAACATTCAACATTCAACACTCAACACTAATAATTCAACATTCAACACTCAACACTAATAATTCAACATTCAACATTCAACACTCAACATTCAATTTAACATTTTTATATCATGGAAAGAAATTATAAAACAAAAAAAGAAGAGATGAAGAATGAAAAGACAGCGGGTAATGCTGTCGTGTTCGAAAACCCTGAATTCGGTAAGATTCGCACCTTAACCGATGAAGATGGAGAACCCTTGTTCTGTGCGAAAGATGTCTGTGATGTGCTGGGGTATAAAAACCAGCGTGATGCCATCCAGCGACATGTTGATGACCCTTGCGTCGTGAAACACGACGTATGGGTAGTGACTGGCAAAAAGAAGGATGGAGCTGCAGCAAATCGCTGGTGTCAGATGACTTTCGTTAACGAGAGCGGATTCTATGCTTTGGTGCTCGGGTCCAAGCTTCCAACGGCGGTGAAGTTCAAAAACTGGGTTACTTCCGAGGTGCTGCCACAGATTCGCAAGACGGGCGGTTATATTCCGGTAAAGCAGGGCGAGAGTGATGAAGAGACGATTCGGCATGCTGAAGAGATTCTCAGAGCTACACTCAAGGAGAAGGAGAATCTGCTGAAAAACCAGCAAGTGCAGATTGATCAGCAGAAGAAACTCATCGGAGAACAGGATACGGAGATTCGTCGGCTGAACGGTGTGGTAGACGAACAGGTGGTTTGCATCGCCAAGAACGGTGAGAACATCATCCAGTTGGAGAATCAGGTGGATCATCTTCTGCCGAAGGCGCTCTACACCGACAATGTTCTCAACTCAGTTTCCTGCTATACCACCACGCAGATAGCAAAGGAGCTGGGTATCACGGCACAGGAGTTGAACCGCCAGCTCTGTGCCCTTCATATCCAGTACTACCAGAGCGGCCAGTATCTGCTCTATGCCGATTATGCCCACATGGGCCTGGCGAAGAGCCGCACCCGCTACTCTACCCACCCCGACCCTCACTGCGATGGGGCACAGGAGAAACTGGGCACCGCCTACACCCACACCTACCTCGTATGGACAGAAAGAGGAAGGAAGTTCATACATTTAAAGGTAAAAGGGTAAAAAGGCTGGGGACCAGCGATTCCATCGCTGGTCCTCTAAAAAAAAGGGGAGAAAAATTTGGTAGTTAGTGAATAAAGCCGTAACTTTGCATGCTCTTAAGCAGAATAAAGGAAATAGATTAGTAATTAAAAGCAAATATGAATAATCATACGACATCAATAACAACGAACAGGAAACATCACTACCGGGAACTGCTGGCTATCGGCATTCCTATCATCATCGGACAGCTGGGTACCATCATCCTGGGATTTGCTGATACGCTGATGATTGGTCATCACAGTACACCCGAACTGGCGGCTGCCGGACTGGTGAACAATATCTTCGGTCTCGTTTTCGTATCCTATATGGGATTCACCTACGGACTCACTCCTATCATCGGACGGCTCTACGGCGAGGAACGGACCGACTGCATCGGACAGAAAGTGCGCAATGCCTTCTGTGCCAACATGCTGACGGGCATCATCTTCACCCTCGCCCTCGTTGTGCTCTACCTGAATCTGGGGCGCATCGGACAGCCTGAAGAGCTGCTCTCGCTCATCCGTCCTTACTTTCTGGTAAACCTTGCCTCGGTGCTCTTCATGGGCATCTTCTTCACGATGAAGCAATTTCTTGACGGACTCGGACAGACCAAGGTGGCGATGTGGGCGATGATTGGCGGCAACGTAATCAATATTCTGGGCAACTGGGTACTGATTTATGGTGTGGCGGGGTTCCCGGAACTGGGTTTGCTGGGAGCCGGTATTTCGACGCTGGTGAGCCGCATTCTGATGGCGCTGGCGATGGTGGGCATGCTGATGACGGGCAAGAATTTCGGGGAATACAGGCGCGATATTCTGCACAGTTCTCTGACCAAGGCTGACTTCAGGGAGATGAACCGGTTGGGCTGGCCTGTGGCGCTGCAGCTGGGCATGGAGTCGGCTGCCTTCACGCTGAGCTGTGTGATGGTGGGCTGGCTGGGAACCATTCCGCTGGCGGCTCATCAGGTGATGATTACCCTCTCGCAGCTCTTCTATCTCGTGCTTTCGGGCATGGCGGCAGCGCTGGCTATCCGCGTGAGTCATTTTATGGGACAGAAGGACTACGGAGCAGTTCGCCGCAATGCCTACGACGGGTTCCGGCTGAACCTGCTGTTCTCGCTGTGTATGGGTTTGCCGGTGTTCCTGCTTCGCCATCAGATAGGTGGCTGGTTTAATGATAATGTGGAGGTGCAGGCGTATGTGGCTACGCTGATTATCCTGTTGATGGTATATCAGTTTGGCGACGGACTGCAGTATACCTTTGCCAATGCGCTGCGTGGCATCGCCTGTGTAAAGCCGATGGTGCTCTATGCCTTCATCGCCTATTTCGTCATCTCCCTGCCGCTGGGCTACACCCTGGGTTTCCCTTGCGGCTTGGGCATTCTAGGCATCTGGTTAGCCTTCCCCTTCGGTCTGACCATAGCGGGAGAAATGTATCGCAGGAGATTTGAGAAGGAATTGAAAAAGATTGAAAAAGAAAAGTAAAAAAGAAAAGTAAAAAAAAGAAAGAAAAGAGAGAAATGATTAATGAATTACAGGCAATAACATCGGAGTTGAAAGAACAAAAGGAATGAGTGAAATGCTTAAATTGAACAAAAAATTGACATCACTGAATCTGGAATGTGAGGAAGAAGAAAGAAATTAAAAGAGAAAAAAGAGAGAAAAGAAGAATAAATGACAGGAAACAAGATTGGAGATGAAGGAGCAAAGGCAATGAGTGAAATGCTGAAAAAGAACAC
>JAJWFY010000068.1:0-8388 GCA_021615735.1 Segatella copri
GCCGCCTCCTTTCAATTTCAGAAGCCTCGATTACGAAAGTAGTCGGGGCTTTTTTGTTTTCCTACAGTTCTGCTTTCTTATCGCCCAGCTTTTTCCCACAGATAGATGGGCGCAGTTCCTTTTATCTTTTTACCTATTCGGTCCTGGATTTTGTAAATGTGTATGGATTCAAAATAAAAAAGGCTGACCAATAAGGTCAGCCCAATTTGATATTATTTGTTTTTATGGTGATTACGCGTCTTCTGCTTAGACTTCTTCGCTTTGCTGGAAGAAGTATTAGCCGCAGGCTTTTCCTTGCGTACAGGAGCAGAATCGCCGGCTAGGGCGAAATCTAGTTGTTTCTTCTCCAGGTTGGCTTGCGCCACTTTTATGCGGATAGCATCTCCTAATTGATATTTATTATGGTGACGACGACCAATCAAACAGAAGTTCTTTTCGTCGAAGTCGTAATAATCGTCAGCGATGTCGCGCATCGGAATCATTCCTTCACAATGGTTTTCGTCTATGGTAGCATAAATTCCGTAAGAAGTAATACCACTTATGTGGGCATCGAATTCTTCGCCGAGTTTATCTCCCATGAATTCTACCATCTTATATTTGATACTGTCTCGTTCTGCATTCTGTGCAATCTGTTCCATTTCAGAGCAATGCTCACAGAGTTCTTCGTAATGTTTCTCGTTGGCACTTCTGCCGCCATCTGCGTACTTGGTAAGCAAGCGATGAACCATCGTATCCGGATAACGGCGGATAGGTGAGGTGAAGTGGGTATAGTATTCGAAAGCCAGTCCAAAGTGTCCGATGTTGTGAACAGAGTACTTTGCTTTCATCATAGCACGGAGTGCAACCATCTGGATGAGATTATTCTCTGGTTTTCCTTCGCAATCAGACATCAACTTGTTGAGACTTCTTGCTGTAGCACCCTTCGTACCCTCTGTTTTCATCTTATAACCAAACTTCACAACGAATTCACGCAAGGTTTCCAACTTCTGTGGGTCTGGATTGTCATGAATACGATAAGGAAGCGTCTTTGGCTTCTTTCCTTTCTTTACCTTTCCGATACTTTCTGCCACCGTACGGTTGGCGAGAAGCATGAATTCCTCTACGAGTTTATTGGCATCCTTAGAGCGCTTGTAGTAGCAGCTTACTGGTTTACCCTTTTCGTCAACATCGAAATGTAACTCTTCGCGGTCGAACTTAACAGCACCATTTTTGAATCTTGCGGCACGCAGTTTCTTAGCCAGTCTGTCAAGCGTAATGAGCTGAAGTGCGTTTTCTCCCTGATAAGGATGTTCCTTGGTTTCGGCTGGAGCAGGTTCGCCAGTACCATCAACCACACCATTTGCTTCGAGGAGTTCCTGTACCTCTTCATATTTATATCTGCGGTCGCTCTCTATGACGGTATGAACGATGCGATAGTTCTTGACTTCGGCATTGCTGTCGAGTTCGAAGATGACGCTGTATGCAAGTTTTTCCTCATTAGGACGAAGCGAGCAGATAAAGTTACAGAGACGCTCTGGGAGCATCGGAATGGTGCGATCTACAAGATATACAGATGTTGCACGTTTCACGGCTTCCTTGTCGATGATACTGCCCTCTGTGACGTAATGTGACACATCTGCAATATGAACACCTACCTGCCAGTTTCCATTCTCCAATCTCTGAATACTGAGGGCATCATCAAAGTCCTTGGCATCCTTCGGGTCGATGGTGCAGGTGAATACCTTTCGGAAGTCCTCTCGTTCTTTGTAATCCTGTTCTGTGATTTCGCCCGAAATCTTATTGGCAGCATCTTCTACATTCTTTGGATACTTATAAGGTAATCCATATTGAGCAAGGATAGAATTCATCTCAACATCATTATCACCCATCTGACCAAGAATGTCAACAACCTCGCCAATAGGACTCTTGTTTTCTCCATCCGGCCACTCAATAATGCGAACCACCGCCTTGTCATCGGTCTTTCCGCCCTTCACCTTTCTTCTAGGAATGATGATGTTGTGAGCAAAGACATCGCCAGGTGTCACGAGGTAGGCCAGATCCTTATCCACTTTCAGACGTCCTACGAAGGTATCTTTAGCGCGTTCAAGGATTTTGTTGACCTGTGCCTCCTTGATGTGGTTCTTACGGCGAGCCAGGAAGGTGAATTCCACCCTGTCGCCATTAAGTGCTCCCATCGAATTACGTTCAGAAACGAAAATAGGCTTCTCGCTATCATCAGGGATAACAGAGTTTTTGCCATTTGCCTTTCTAACGAATTTACCTTCCATCACCTGTATGCTTTGATTCAGGCGATAAGAATTATCACTTACCTTAGCCAGGTAGTCATCCCATGCCATTTCCTCCATAATGTCAATCGCCAGCATCTTGAGCGGATGCGTCGTGAGACGGAGGGAACGGAATATCTCTTTAAAGCTGAGCGTTTCGCCCGGTCTTTCGGCAAAGAATTCCTGCAGCATCTCAGTGAGTTGCGCTTTATTCATTCTTTTGCCACCTTTTTTACCTTTTCCCATAAATTATGACTATTATTAGTTTTATAAGGCAAAGAAACAAAAAAAAAAGGAGAAAACAAAGTTTCTTGGCATCTTTTTTCGTTTTTTATTAAATATGAGGCAAAACAGACCATAATATGTCTTCATTTTTCGTATTTCAGAGCAGAATATAGCTTATTGATTCTTTTTGTCTGTTTGTAAATGTAGTTCTTCCAAAATTGTGTTTAGGGGGGCTTGGATGTTACAATACTGTTACAACTTGAAATATCGGTAACAAATATTTCGTAATAACGGAAATTCTTATTATATTTGCAACCGAAACGTAACAAACATTTCCACAAATACAAATGAATATGGATACAAGTCAATATCTTGTGATTTTTTTTCAGATTCTCGGTTCTTTAGCTTTGCTCATCTATGGTATGAAGGTGATGAGTGAGGCCTTGCAGAAGATGGCAGGATCTCAGTTGCGCCACATTTTGGGCGCTATGACAACCAACCGATTTACGGGAATGCTTACAGGTACCTTTATTACCTGTGCCGTTCAGAGCTCCTCAGCAACTACCGTTATGACGGTTTCTTTTGTAAATGCAGGTTTGCTGACCTTAGCCCAAGCAATTTCCGTTATTATGGGTGCCAACATTGGTACTACGTTTACGGCATGGATTATGTCGTTGGGTTATAATGTAGATTTAACGATTGTCGTATTCCCTGCGTTCTTCCTCGGTATTATGCTGATTTATAGTAAGAAGCGCCGTTATTTCGGAGATTTCCTTTTTGGTATCGCTTTCCTCTTCTTCTCGCTCGTTCTGTTGAGTAGTGCGGGTAAGGCTCTCGATCTGGAACATAATCCGGCGGTTATCGATTTCTTTGGTTCTTTTGATACAAAGAGTCATTTCACGATTGTAGTCTTCCTCCTGATAGGTACACTTATAACCTGTATCGTACAGAGTTCGGCGGCTGTGATGGCTATAACTATCTTACTCTGTTCTACGGGTGTACTTCCTATCTATCTGGGCATAGCCTTGGTGATGGGTGAGAATATCGGAACTACCGCTACTGCCAATCTTGCCGCTTTGGGTGCCAATGCCCAGGCTCGTCGTGCAGCCCTGGCTCATTTGGTATTCAATGTCTTTGGTGTAATCTGGGTTCTCTGCCTGTTCTATCCATTTGTAGATTTCGTTTGCTCTATCGTGGGGTATGATCCTGATGGTGGTATGTCTGCGGCACAGAAGACAAAGTTGTTGCCAATTGTCCTGGCGATGTTCCATACCTGTTTCAATGTTTGCAACACGGGCGTTCTGATTTGGTTTATCCCACAGTTGGAAAAAGTTGTCTGCAAACTTATCAAGCCTAAGGCAGATAAGGAGGATGAAGATTTCCGTTTGCGCTTTATCCAGGCTGGCATCATGAAGACACCAGAACTTTCTGTCTTCGAGGCACAGCAGGAAATCGGCAGTTTTGGCGAGCGTATCCACCGTATGTTTGGTATGGTGAGAGAATTGCTGGAAACTCAGGATTCCAAGACTTTCGACAAGCTCTATGAGCGTATTGAGAAGTATGAGGGTATTTCTGATAATATGGAGATTGAGATTGCCAAGTATCTTGATCAGGTGAGTGATGCTCATCTGAGTGATGATACCAAGGCGAAGATCCGTGCGATGTTGCGTGAGATTTCCGAGATTGAGAGTATTGGTGACAGTTGCTTCAATCTTGCCCGCACCATTAAGCGCAAGGGTGAAAACAAGGAGGAGTTTACTGCCAAGCAGAGTGAAAACATTCATCAGATGTTTAAGTTGGTAGATGAGGCGCTGACTCAGATGAACTATATGTTTGCTCATGAACGCCATTCTATCAATCTGAACCATACGTACAATGTCGAGACTGAGATTAATAATTATCGTACTCAGTTGAGAAACCAGAACCTGGATGATGTGGATAACCATCTTTATACCTATGGTGTAGGTACATTGTATATGGATATCATTCAGGAGTGCGAAAAACTGGGTGATTATGTGGTTAATGTCGCCGAGGCCCGTATGGGAGTCAGAACATCTGTGGCTGTATAATACAGAATATTATTGATAGAAAGAAATAAAAGTAACGAAAGCAAACGGAGAAGTATCAATGGATGCTTCCCCGTTTGCTTTTGTTGTTTATGTATTCTGAATGTATTTACTTTTCCAATATTTCCTTCAGTTCCTTCATACCATCTGAAGCCCCTTTCATGATGTGCTCTATCTTGTAATATCCATTGGTGTTTACAGCACCCGGGTCTATCAGATAGATAGGAATATGAGGCTTGGTATACGAAATCAGACCTGCAGCAGGGTAAACGTTGAGTGAGGTTCCGATAATGACGAAGATATCGGCTTGCTGTACAGCTTCGGCTGCCGGCTCAATCATCGGAACGCTTTCGCCGAAGAAAACGATAAATGGGCGCAACAGGCTTCCATCTCCAGCTTCGGTACCTGGCTTTACCTCGCAGTCGTCCTCTGGTAATTCCTTGATGTAGCGATAGTCGTAAGGGTCGCGGGATGAGCAAACCTTTGACAGTTCGCCATGCAGATGGATTACATTCTTGGAACCTGCCTTTTCATGCAGATTATCTACATTCTGGGTGATTACCGTCACATCGAAGTCTTTTTCCAGTTCCTTGATAAGTTTGTGCCCCTCGTTAGGTTGCGCAGCATAGAGTTTATGGCGCAACATATTGTAGAAGTTTGTTACTAGGGTAGGGTCAGCTTCCCATCCCTCATGGGTAGCTATCTGTTCTACAGGATAGTTTTCCCATAATCCATCATTGCCACGGAAAGTTTTGAAACCACTCTCCACAGACATGCCTGCACCGGTTAAAAATACGAGTTTCTTCATCTTATCACGTTTTAATTATTCATATTTTCTTAATCTTTTTATTAAGAATGCACAAATTTAGCAATTTTTCTGCAAATAACATCGTTTTAAGCGAGAAAAATGTTATCTTTGCACTCGTTTTAAGGACAAAAAGTACATTTTAAGATTATTAATACATTATTATAAATAAATTTTATGGATAAAGTAAGTTATGCTTTGGGCATCGGCATCGGTCGCCAGTTGGCTTCTATGGGTGCAGAGAGTTTGAATATTGATGATTTTGCACAGGCTGTAAAGGATGCCATCGCCGGTAAGCTTCAGCTCGGCGAGCAGGAGGCTCAGGAGTTGGTACAGAACTTCTTTGCAGAGCAGGAGGCTAAGGCTCAGGCTGCTGCTGCCGAGAAGGGCAAGGTTGCTAAGGAAGCTGGTGAGAAGTTCCTCGCCGAGAACGGCAAGAAGGATGGTATCATCACTACTAAGAGCGGTTTGCAGTATCAGGTTTTGCGCGAGGGTAATGGCAAGGCTCCTAAGGCTACCGATCAGGTAGAGTGCCACTACGAGGGAACGCTTATCGACGGTACTAAGTTTGACAGTTCTTATGACCGTGGTCAGACTGCTACCTTCCCATTGAACCAGGTTATCGCTGGTTGGACAGAGGGTCTTCAGCTCATGACCGAGGGTGCCAAGTTCCGTTTCTTCATCCCTTACCAGTTGGGTTATGGCGAGCGTGGTGCAGGTGCATCTATCCCTCCATTCTCAGTATTGATTTTCGATGTTGAACTCGTTGCCGTTAAGTAATCTGTTTGCAGAGATACTTAAACAAAGTAAAGGCAATCCTGGAATATAATAGATAAAATAAAGATTTAAAATATAAATAAAGAAATGAAAAAGTTATTTTTCGGAGCCCTCGTGGCTTGTGCTGCTGCTACATTCGTAGGTTGTGGCAATTCTACTCCTAAGGCAGATCTCAAGACTGATGTAGATACTATGAGTTATGCTATGGGTATGTCTCAGACTCAGGGTCTGAAGGAGTTTATGGTAGAGCGCATGGGCGTTGATACTGCTTACATGGATGATTTCATCAAGGGTCTTAACGATGGTGCCAATGCTGGTGACGACAAGAAGAAGGCTGCTTACTACGCAGGTATTCAGATTGGTCAGCAGATCAGCAACCAGATGGTTAAGGGTATCAACCATGAGGTATTCGGTGAGGATTCTACAAAGTCTATCTCTCTGAAGAACTTCATGGCTGGTTTCATCACAGGTACTACTGGCAAGAAGGGCTTGATGACTGTTGAGCAGGCTGCTCAGATAGCTCAGGCTAAGATGATGGCTATCAAGGCTAAGAACATGGAGAAGGAATATGGTCCTAACAAGGTTGCTGGTGAGAAGTTCCTCGCTGCCAACAAGAAGAAGCCAGGAGTTGTTACTCTGCCTTCAGGTGTTCAGTACAAGGTAATCAAGGAGGGTAACGGCCCTATGCCAAAGGATACTTCTATGGTTAAGGTTAACTACGAGGGTAAGACAATCGACGGCAAGGTATTCGATTCTTCTTTCAAGCGTGGTCAGGCTGTAGATCTCCGTGCTAACCAGGTTATCAAGGGTTGGACTGAGGCTTTGGTTCACATGCCAGCAGGTTCTGTTTGGGAGGTTTACATTCCTCAGCAGTTGGCTTACGGTGAGCGCGAGCAGGGTCAGATCAAGCCATTCTCTGTATTGATCTTCAAGATTGAGTTGATTTCAGTAGGTGGCAAGTAATTTTTGTGGGAACTCATTTTTATAGAGGACTTATAAATGAAGAAAATATTAATGACAGCACTCGTCCTCGTGGCGGGTGCTTCTTTGTTTACAGCTAGTGCTGCAAGCAAGAAGAAGGTGAAAAAGGCGGCTACTCTTGTTGAGTTGAAATCATCAGCCGATTCTTTGAGTTATGTAGCTGGTATGAATGCCACTCGTGGTCTGATTCCTTATATCCAGCAGAGTTTTCAGGTAGATACTGCCTATATGGAGAATTTCCTTCGTGGTTACAAGGATGCGCTTGCCATGGGTATCAATCCTAAGACCGTAGCTTATTCTGCAGGTATGGAGGTTGCCAAACTGGTTGAGAAGCGTGTATATCCTGGCACAAAGGAAGAGTTGAAGAGCACAGGCGATTCTATCAGCCATGCTATGTTCCAGAATGGTTTTATCGCAGCTTTGGCTAATGATACTACGTTCTTTACCTCTAAGGCTGCTGCCGATTTCCAAAAGGAAGCTTTGGCTGGTGCCGGTGAGAAGTTCCTTGCCGCTAATGCCAAGAAACCTGGTGTAAAGGTGTTGCCTAGCGGTTTGCAGTATAAGGTGATTACCGAAGGTCATGGCGAGGTGCCTAAGGCTAGCGATGAGGTAGAAGTTATCTACGAGGGTCGTCTGATTGATGGTACCATTTTTGATGCTACATCCAAGCATGGTGGCAGCAAGACTGACAAGTTCCGTGCCAATGGCTTGATTAAGGGTTGGACAGAGGCGCTTACTCTGATGCCTGTGGGCAGTAAGTGGCAGCTTTACATTCCTTACGAGTTGGCTTACGGCGAGCGTCAGGCTGGCCAGATTCCTCCATACTCTACTTTGGTGTTCGATCTTGAGCTGGTTAGCATCGTAAAGCCAGAGGTTAAGGCAGAGCCAGCAGACGAACAGAAAGAAGATGCAGCTGCAGTAAAGAGTGCCGACAAGAAGGTTGTTAAACCTGCAGCCAAGAAAGCTGCGCATTCAAAGAAGAGAAAGTAATTACTGAAATTCATTTCATCAAGTAATTACTACTAAAATATAATAAGGTAAGAGCCAAGGATAGAGTGTTATCTTTGGCTCTTTTGTTTCTTTTACGTTTGTGTTTGTTGCTTTTGCATAAAAAACTGGAAAAGCAAATCTGTTAGTTCTCTTATTTACATTATCTTTGCAGAAGATAAACTGCACTCGGCAAAATATTCAAGCAAACTTGATATTCTGCGCTCGTTTGCATTATCTTTGCAGATGATAATAGACAACTTCAATAATTATATTTTTAACC
>JAJWFY010000069.1:0-8232 GCA_021615735.1 Segatella copri
TCTTCGACTTCTTTGCCGGCACCGTAGCGCGTGCCCCCTTATGGTGGCAGAACCACGGTCTCGAATGGCTCTACCGTCTCCTGAAAGAGCCCCGCCGCATGTGGCGTCGTTACATCCTCGGCAACACCCTCTTCCTCAAGAACATGTTGACCGAGAAACTCTCCAAATAACCCTTGGCAGCAATACCCAGCCCCAGCAAGCAAGCATCGAGCATCGAGTGAGCACTCAGCAAGCATCAAGCATCAAGCAAGCACCCAGTATCGAGCAAGCAGCCAGCCAGCATCGAGCATCGGTCAAGCAACCCGCAACCAAGTCCTTGAGTGAAAGCGGGTTCATCCCCGCACAAAAAACCGCAGCTTTGCTGCTGGCGAAGACCTCTGATGGTCCGCCAACCATAGAATGAAATGGTTACGAGCGACGAGAAGGAGCGGTTTCCTCTTCTTCCCTGAGGGGAGAAGACCGAGATGAGAGGTGGAGCCCTCTTTAATGGTAAAGAAGGACGGGGTGATTTTAGAAAAAACTTAAGGTTTAAGGGAATCCTGGTGGGTTTTCGAGAAAATCATTATTATGTCAAGAAAAAGCAAATATAAATGCAAGAAATGCGGCTACGCCACGGACATATATGAAGGCCGTGGCTTCATGGGCCAACACATAGAAGCCATGACCTGCCCCGACTGCCACAACATAGTCCCCCTTGTCGTAGGCGGCGTCATAGGAGATGCCGCCCCCAGCTTCAACTCCCTTGTAGGCAGACTCTGCCTCCGTTGCGGTTCCGACTGCATACACCTCTGTGATCACCACACATGCCCCCGTTGTGGAGGTGAGATGCAACCCACTGGCGACTCCGAATTTTGGACGTAAGAAGCATTATTTAAAAGGTAAAAGGGAAAAGTCAAGCCCGTCAGATGTCAGCAAAGAACACCTAACGGGTTGTGTATTTCCTTAACGCCTGACTTGAGTACCTGTTAGTCATTCCCTACATTATCCGATAAAGCGAATTTCTCTATATGGAATTTCTCCTTGATAACGTCTATTATCTCTTCTTTTTGCTTCTCGTCAGAATCGTTCTTTTCGAGAGCAAGTATCAGATAATCATAGGATTTCGTTGGTAAGAATATCTTGCCGATAAGCTTTCTGAAATGCCTGCTGACGAATTCTTCTACTTGGGTACCTTCTTTTGGCGTGAGGCGATAGAACTCATATCTTTCATCCAGCATTTTCTGGATTTCATCCCTGAACATCTTGCGAACTCTGTTCTTCCACGAGAATTTCTGGTGCTCATTATGACGGGCATACAGAGATACAACATAGAGGAAGTTTACATCGTAATGGAAGACGAGAAGGGTGTCGCGGTCGAACAGGCGGTTGTTGAAATGCTGGGTGTTGAAGCACTTCTGCTCCCTGTTGGTTGACGAAATCTGGTCTGAGAAAGAGAGATTCTCAGCCATCTTTGCGCTGATGAAGAAGTTCGGAATGATGTTGTAGCCTTCCGTCAAATCGTCACGAAGCTTCGGAACGTTGCCAAAATTACGCTTGTCGTATTGCAGTTCTTCATCGTCCTTATCGTCGTTCATAAAGAGGTTCAGGTTCCACTGGATGATGTTTCTGGCGTATGTAAACTGCTTATATACAGATTCCTTTCCGATGCCATGACCTAACTTGTAATATTTGCTGTCACCGATGTAATAAACAGGCTCCTGATTTTTACTTGTAATCAGGTTCTGGTAGGTGTACAAATGGTCTATACGTTTACCATCTGCCTGTTCTTTCAGACCAGCTGGGATGTTCTTTTCTCCCAGAAGTTCATCAATAATGGCTTCGAAAACGATATTGAAACTCTTAACCAGAAGATACTCCTTGCGTTCCTGCTGGATGTTCATGCGATTGGCATTGTCAAAGAAATCATAGCACAACTGCCAGAGATATAATGCTTTATCAGAAAAATACTTATATTTTATCTGGAGGAGTCTGGTCTTTCCTAATCCATCCAGATAAGTCTTGAAACGATAGCCTGTTATCAACTGGAAATTGCAGTTGATATGATTGGTGAAACCATATCTTTCGCTGATATAGTTTAGGATGGAAAAGAAAATAATCAGTAATTCTTCATCGAAGTTTATCTGCTTCTTCCTGTTGATAGGATTCGTATAAACAGGACTGTTTTTGCAGACTATGGCTCTTGTGGTGGATATGGTCTTAGACCAATGAATGCGGTTGTAACCGGAATGGATGTTCTTCAGGATGAAGAAGATGAAATCCTGGTTATGCTTGTTGAAGTCGATAAGTGCCAGCAGAATATCGAGGAATGTGTTGTTGATTTGTCTGTTACTTTTACCGAGGCACGCTATTTTCTGGTGATAGACAATGCCGTTTCTGGTGGTATTGTTGTAAACCTCGATGGTGCGGTAAATCCAGACAGAGAACTCATAGATGAAGTCTTTCTCCTGTTGAGAAAGTGGGTTGTTCTGGTTCAGGTTGACGATGGCTTCTGGGGCGTATTTGCCGAATACTCTTTCGCCTTCTGGGGTGTCTTCAAGCAGTACTTTCGGCAAAATAAAGACGCAATCGTTGAGCTGGGTATTGTAGTAATACCCAACGTAGTTGATGCTGACGTTGCCGTCAATGTCCTGCATGGCATCAATGCCGTGCAGGACATCCCTAATCTGTTCAGCCTGATACTGATGTTCTTCTATGAGGATTCTCATAATCTCTTTATTTTTCTATTTCCTCAATGTTAATACCCCAATCTTGTGCATTTACCTTTTGGATAAACTCTTTAATGCGCACAGGATTAAATTGATTAGAGATATAAACTATTTCATTATTTATAGTTAATTTTTTAGCCTTATCTCTAAATTTTGCATCTTGGGTGTGCTGCCCACGTTTTTCGAAGTCCTGTTCACTTTCTATAAGATGAGGTATGTGTTTGATATTTAGTGATGACCATATTTTAATGATGGTTGAGGCAGGTAAAGTTGGGTGCCTTAATGAGTATAGCTTAATAGCTTCATAAGGAACTGCACATTTACCATATGCTCCACTATTATTTATTGAGTATTTTTCCCTTTTTAAAGTAGGACTTGATATGTTTGAATTACCAGAATCTTCATCCTCTTCATCTTCATTAGCATTTATGAATTCCTCTCTTTCATCAGAATAGTATTCCTCTACTCCCAAATTCTCCAAGAACTGCTCAACGATAGCTATATCAACGTTAGTTTTGCCATTCTTATCCTCATAGAATCGGTCGAAAGACAGAATCTTGCCTTCTTCATCCTGAAAGTCCTTATCATCGAAACCATAGTCTTTGAACACATCGTTCCAGAGATAGAAGATAACCTTGCTTACGAATAAATCGGCATCGATTTCTCCACCCTTTGCCTTGCAGAAGAAATAGCCGAGTTTCTTGTCTTCTGAATTGGTAAGTGAGCCAATCAGGTAGTTAACCTTGCTGATAAATGACCACCAGTCATACTGCTTATCACCCGTGTTGATATACCAGTTGAGAGGAGTGTTTGTCGTTTTGTCACGACCTTCGCTGATAGACACATACTTCCAATCCCAGCGGCGCTTAAAGGCAGAGTCGATAGGGAAGAGGCTCTGGTCGCTGGTATTCATTGTTGCCCAAATATAGAGGTTTGAAGGCAGAACAAGGCGCTCTCCCTTCATGATGAGGTTTACCATATTGGCTTCGCCATAGAGCTGGTTGATTTCGTCTTTATTCGTAATCTCCCATCCTTCAAATTCCTTTTCGAGATACTTCTGCATATCCTTATCTGCAACGATAGGATAATCAGAAAAACCATATTCGTTGCGGTCGAGCAATTGGAACAGATCACCAAAGATTTGGGCACAATTGCCTCGGTTTATTTCTTCGATAATAAGATATTGCTTTTTTGATGCCTTATTCTTAGTAAAAATTTCTGGAGTATCGAGAAGTGCTGGGTGGATTCTATTATAGTTTTTATCGCTATTTCCTTCCTTTTTTCTACCAAGTTTCTTCCATGCTTTCACATAGGCTTCTAAAAAAGCCTGAGGAATGAATTTGTAAGCAATTCTTTCTTCCTTTACGACTTCCTCTGTATCGTCATCAATGACCTTTTTCCCATAGCAATCTCGGAGATCAACTTCTTCTGTAATAGGTTTATAAGTACCTACAAAAGAGGCGTAGTCTGAATCGGGATGGAATGTAGTGCGAATCACGCTTTCTCCGAAAGTCAAATCCTTGATAGCCTTTGATTTACCAGTGCCGGGAGCACCATAATAAATCTGTTGTAAAGAAAGAATTGGAGAATACTTTGGCTTTGTTTCATCAGCAAAAATCTCTTTAGCATGAAGGAATTTTAAGTATGTTTCTAAGGCGTTAGAATATTGATTACCGCCTTTAGTATTATATGCTTTGAATTCCTCATTTTCATAAAGTAAGTCTATCATATCTTGCAACTCTTTTGTATGTACGCAAGAGTAGATATCATATTTTTCAACTCCTTTGATTTTGGCAATAGTCTCATTTATACGCTTAAAATCGCTATAGTTGCTAATACTTTTGCCAGCTTTTGTGCAATACTTGATAAAACTTTTATATTGTTCTTCTTGTGTCATATTTCTTATTTTTGTTTTGCTGCAAAAATAAGAAAATATCATGAAATAATAAAGAAAAATGGGATAAAAGTTTGGTATATTTATATTCAAAAATGCATTTCCTGTTGATTCAGGTGTCATTAGGGGGTGTCATTAAGTGTCATTAAGGTTTTTGGAGGATGATTTTTCCTTCTTATCATCGAAAAAGTGTATGATTTAACATTTGTTGTCCTCGGAAAAAGTGTGTTGTTCTCTTGTTTTTATCCTTGAAAAAATGTATCTTTGCAGCGCAAATATTTAAATTACAGGACTTCCCATCTGACGAAGTTTAAGAGTTATGTTCCTGGAGAACCTCTGTTTACAACAGCAGAAATACTGAAGGAATATAGAACATAATTTTGTATCGTAAGATTTATATCCAATGTCAGACCATTTGACCATAGAGCAGCGGCACAAGAATATGGCGGCCGTTAAGAGCAAGGATACGAAGCCGGAGATGATGGTGCGGAAATACTTGTGGAGCAGGGGGTTCAGGTACAGGGTGAATAACCCGAGGCTGCCTGGACACCCAGATATCGTATTGCGCAAATACCATACGTGCATCTTTGTGAATGGTTGCTTCTGGCACGGTCACGAAGGATGCAAATACTACAGGGTGCCGAAGACGAATACGGAGTTCTGGGAGAGGAAAATCTCACGCAACAGGGAGAGAGACCGGGAGGAACAGAAACAGCTGGCAAGGATGGGGTGGCACTGCATCACCGTCTGGGAGTGTGAACTGAAAGGGGAGAGGAGAGAGAAGACGCTCGAGTCGCTGGAGTACACGCTCAACCATATCTTCATCCAGGACAGGGACCTGAGATACAGGCTGCCGGAAAGGGAGGACTTGGGTATGGCTGCGGAAGAGAATGTTTTATTATTCTAATGTTATTTTGTCATAGTTTTTGGCTATGACAAAATAATATTTTTTCTTAAAAGAGGGGGATTTTATTTAGAAAATCAACCTGTCCTCTTTTAGCCATAATAAGGGGGGGTCTAAAATCACCCCGTCCCTCTTTACCATTAAAGAGGGCTCCACCGCTTTCCCCAAGCCCCTTTCCCCTCAGGGGACAGGGGATGTGCCAACCGCCCTACTCGGTGCTCAAACCGCTTCGCTATAAGGTTGGCGGACCATCAGAGGTCTTCGCCAGCAGCAGAGCTGCATTTTGCGGTATGCGACCGCATGGATACAAATCGCTTACGGGCTGCTTGCTGGGTGCTTGCTCATTGCAGTTTGCACGATGCTGGCTGTTTGCTGATGCAGGGTGTTTGCTTGATACTTGCTTGCTGGGTGCTCGATGCTTGATGGGTGCTTGTTGATGCAGGAATTACTGCTGGACTTCTTGCCAATCTATGAGGCCTTTGCCTTTATCGTCGAGCTCAAGGCCTAATCCGATGACCTGACGGCTGTCTGCAAGGAAAGGTTCCAAATACTGGCGGTCGAAAATCTGATGAGTGGCAGCAGACTTGCCTCCGTTGTTTCGCAATTTCAGTTCTATTACGTAGATATAACGGGAGGTCTGTACTGTCATGTCGATTCTACCTGTGGAAATCATTTTCTCTACTTCTACCTTTAGTCCAATGGCATTGAGGATGGTACTGATAATGAGACGATAACGCTCTTCCATGTCCATGGAGGCAAGTTTCTTATTGCTGTACGGCACGTCGGCTATCAAGGCCTTCAGGGTCTTCATTGCCTCGTTTGTCTCGCCTGTCCCTAATTGGGCGTACAGGTTGGCTTGGAGTGATTGGAGGTCGCTCTCAGAACGGAGGGCGAGGGATGGGAGAACTTGGTCGTAAAGGGCTTGTTTCACCTCGTCGTTGGGGAAGCCAAGGGTATAGCCAAACTCGTCGTATTTCTTGATGGTGAGGTAGCCTGACTGGTAAAGGAACAGCTCGGCACCTCCTGCACTGACATCGGATGTCTCTAAGGTGTTTCGCATGATACGGCAATTCTCGAAGTTCTTCAATCGAAGCTCCATGTTGTCGACAAATTTCGGTATCAGCGAAGTGGCCCCTGATGCTGCCCAGTAATTGCTGAGCTCTTGTGTGCTCAATGCGTTGATCAGGCTATAGGGGTTGTAGATGTCTGTCATATTGCGGCGGCTGAAATGGTAGCCATCATAGTAGGCTTTCAGCTTGTCGTGAGTTTCCTGAAGTGTCCAGTTGTTGACTTCGCCCATTTTCTCCAACTCTGGCTTGAAGTTTGTTAGTATTTCTTCCTCTGTGATGCCACAGATGGCTGCATATTCTGGCAGGAAACTGATGTTGGTCAAATTGTTGAGCACGGAGAAAAGTGAAATCTGCGTGAACTTTGTGATGCCCGTGATGAAGACAAACTTCTCGTATTCGTCGCACGCCTTCAGTACCGCAAAGACATCGCGATAGACTTCGGTGCAGGCTTTGTGATGTTCTGTCTTCCATGAATGTTGCAGCGGTGAATCGTATTCGTCGATGAGAATGACTACCTTGTTGCCGGTTTTGTTGTATCCCCCTTCAATGATGTTTTGGAATCTTACGGCAAGAGAGCTATCCTGCCGCACAGCAATGTTATATTCCGATTCAAGGTTGTGAAAAACATTGTCAAGATAACTCCACACTCTTTTCGGTTCGGCTCCTGCCAGACTCATATCGAGACGGATGACAAGATATTGTTTCCATTCTTTCTCTAACTGCATGATTTTCAGTCCCTCGAAGAGTTCTTTTCTCCCTTCGAAGTACATCTGTAGTGTATTGATAAGAATTGACTTGCCGAATCGGCGGGGACGGCTCAGGTAGTTGTACTTTTTGCCATGATTCGCCAAATGCCAGATGAGGTCGCTCTTGTCTACATAAAGATAACCTTCTTCTCTGATTTCTTTGAACGATTGAATGCCTGTCGGCAGCTTTCTGTTGCTGATGTCTGTCATGTCTGGTTCTCCTTGATTAATAATGCAAAGATAATGCAAATGAGCGCAATGAAAGGTTTACTTTCAAATTGCCGAGTGCAGCTTATCTTATGCAAAGATAATGTTTTCATGTGATATATGCAAAAAGATTGGCTTAATTTTGATAAAAAAACCTCCGACTCTCACGAGCGGGAGGCATGATAAAAGCAAAAATGTAAGGAAGTTAAGGGAGTTAAGGGAGTTAAGGAGTTAAGGAGTTAAAGGAGTTAAGACAACAGCCTTTTTAGACCGCCTATAAGGTCAGAAACTTATAGAATCAGCATGCCCTGAGCCAATGTTCTCCGCCCGAAGCACAGTATGCAAACCCTCGCAACCAGCACGCCCTGAAGGGGCAGAAGCTCTTAGCCCAGGGCATCACCCTGGGTATGATGTCAGTCAGAATGCGCCCTGTAAGGGCAAAAGCTTTAAAATACACATAATAAAAATGGTAAATCAGTTGCGATATGTAAAGCTTTTGCCCTTACAGGGCGCCAGGTTTGCGACCATAAAAAACCCAGGGCGATGCCCTGGGCTAAGAGCTTTTGGGCCTTCAGCCCGTACTTAAACCACTTGCGAAACTTGAGTAAGGAAGTTTAGGGAGTCAAGGAGTTTCAGATGTGGAAATGGATTTCCTTGAGCCATTTGCGGGTGTCGAAACAGGGACAGGCCTTGCGGACGCCGGGGA